>CAZDFJ010000006.1:0-85806 GCA_964504875.1 uncultured Burkholderiales bacterium
TCTTATTCCGCGCTGAGCGGAGGTTTCAACCGTGTTAACCACTCAATATTTAGCAACTCAAATTTTACTGCAAGTCCTTGAGAAAGGACGTAATCTCAATGTCGTTTTTGCAGAGTATTTCAAAAAAAATACACATTTAACAGCACAACAGCGTGGTGCCATTCAAGATATTTGTTATGGCAGTTTACGTTATTTTGGTGAGTTAAATAGCATCATTGGTCAATTGAGCGAAAAGGAAATCAACCCAACGCTCTTACGCTACTTACTCGTTGCAGCATTATATCAATTACGTTATACAAATGAAACAGACTATACTGTTGTCAATTGTGCTGTCCAGACTGCTGTTGAAAAGCTCAAAATGCCACAAGTAAAGGGCTTTGTAAATGCAATTTTAAGACAGTATTTACGTAATAAAACAGATTTTTCGCGTTTTTCGGCACAAGAAAATTATCCACAATGGTGGGTCAGAAAAGTAAAAAAAGATCATCCTAATCACTGGGAGCAATATCTTTCACTTGGGTTAGAACGCCCAACATTTACATTACGAGTGAACACGTGTCGGATTTCTCGAGAGGAATATGTTGTACTTTTAAGACAAAATGGTTTTCAAGAAGAGGAAATTATTCTTCTCGATAAAAACGCTATTTTGTTGAAAAAACCAGTTTCTGTTGCAAAATTACCAAAATTTGAAGAAGGTTTTGTTTCAGTTCAAGATGCAGGCGCCCAGTTTTCTGGTCATTTATTACCAATTAAACCCAATGATTTGGTTTTAGATGCCTGTGCTGCACCGGGTGGGAAAGCCACACATTTATTAGAGCGTTGTCAGAAATTGCGTTTGGTTGCAATGGATAATGACAAAGAGCGATTAAAACAAGTACAGAGCAATCTAGATAGGTTAGAATTAGAAGCAAATATTATCTGTGGTGATGCGAGTGATTCGCAAGTGATTCGAAATGTTTTGACAGAATATCGTTCAGAAGGGTTTAATGCGATTTTAGCAGATGTCCCGTGTTCAGCTTCTGGGGTCATCCGTCGTCATGCAGATATTAAATGGTTGCGGCAGCCTCGCGATATTAAAAATTTTGCCGCTCAACAAAAAACAATTTTAGAAAATCTCTGGCAGTTTTTATTGCCAAATGGGTATTTACTTTATGTTACTTGTTCGATCTTTTCAGAAGAAAACCAACTACAGATTGAGCAATTTTTACAGAAACATCGTAATGCACACCTCGTGCCAGTGGAATATGCTGGTTTTGATGACTCGCATGATGGTTTTTATTACGCGCTATTGCAAAAAATGCCTGATTAGCAAGTGGAGTGCTTACTTAGGAATAGCACTGTTGTTACTGAGTGTGAATACGTTGTCTTTTGCTGGTAATCTCCAGATTCGTGATGCCCGCTTAAATGTATTGAGTGAAAAATATTATTTAAGCGGTGAAATGGAAATTCAGATTAACAGCACACTAGAAGAGGCCCTCCAAAAAGGGGTGCCTTTAACGTTTATTGCTGAACTTGAAATTACACGTCCTCGTAATTATTGGTTTGATCAAACCATGTATCACAATCAGTATGTTATCAAATTGAGCTATGACATTTTGACACAACATTATATTGTCAATAGTAATGGACAATATCAAATTTATTTGACCTTGAATGAAGCGAAAAAAGCGTTATCTCATTTTCGAGATTGGCCTGCTTTTGATCAAGGTATTTTCAAAAAACGGCATGATTCATATGTTGCCAATTTACGGATTCGTTTAGATTCCTCTCAATTGCCTAAGCCATTACAAGTGAGTGCGCTCATTTCTCGGGAATGGGATTTCGTCTCACCGTGGTATCAATGGACATTTAATAATTAAATGATTCGGGTTCTCTCTTTTTCCAGTATGCTCAAAAAGCTTTCTTCTGGAAAAGAGCCTTTCTAATATAACTAAAAAATATATTTTTCTAAAAATAAATAATTTTTTATTCTAAATATTTTCTGTTATGCTCTGTCGAACGTAATTCAACTGATTTGATAAGAGGATAAAAAATAATGATTATTACACATGCAGAAATTGAATCGCTCAAGCAAAGATTAGATAATCCCCATCAATTTATTGGTTTTGATGATTTTATTTTGGAAAAACAACAAGATCAGATTGTGGGTCATTTTTTTGATCTTCAATTGAACAGTGTTTTTCAACAAATTGTACTGACGCATGACCCCCGGGAAATTATCGGGCATGAAGGGCTTTTGCGCGCGCATCGTGATCAATATAAGGATTTGCCTCCACTTGAAGTTTTTCAAATCGCAGACAAAAGTAATCATCTTGTTTACTTTGATCGATTAGCGCGATTAACACATACGCTCAATTATGTTCATATTCATCATGCTACAACAAAAAATAATTTGTTGTTTTTAAATGTTCATCCTAAATTACTGACAGAAGTAAAAGCAGATCATGGGCAATTTTTTGCACAAGTATTGCGTCAATATGATATTTTGCCCCAACAAATTGTCTTAGAAATTATGGAAGATGCTGTCAGTGATGAAGATGAAGCACAAATGATCTATGCGATTGAAAATTTTAAGGATCGAGGTTATGGTATTGCCTTAGATGATTTCGGAAGTAAACACTCTAATATCAATCGATTATGCGCGTTAAAACCTGATTTTGTCAAATTAGATAAACGCATTATTCATGATGCAACAACGCAGTCTCACGTCCGTAAAATTTTGCCGAAGCTTGTAGAAATAATTCATGATTTAGATGCAAGTGTTGTCATTGAAGGCATTGAAACGGAAGAACAGTTACATATTGCGCAGGAGACAGAAGCGGATTATTTACAAGGTTATTTATTTGGTTATCCGACTGCTCAATTTGGATTGTGAAAGAAAAGCTGTGGTGATTGCTCAAAATAAGACAATGTTAATCCTGAATTGAAATATGATAGAATATTCGTTTTGTTTTCATTTTATATTGTTATCGTATTGAAATATAAAAAAGGATAGAGACAATGCCTCAGCATAAAATTTTACTTGATGAATCAGAAATTCCGAAACAATGGTATAACGTTGTTGCAGATATGCCTAATCCGCCTGCTCCTGTTTTAGGCCCTGACGGTAATCCCATCACGCCTGATGCATTAACGGCTATTTTTCCAATGAATTTGATTGAGCAAGAAGTCTCTAGAGAACGTTGGATTGATATTCCAGAAGAAGTCCGAGAACATTATCGCTTATGGAGACCTTCTCCTTTATGTCGGGCCTATCAACTTGAAAAAATATTAGGAACGCCTGCAAAAATTTATTATAAATATGAAGGGATTAGCCCGGCAGGTTCACATAAATTGAATTCTGCCGTGGCCCAAGCATATTATAACAAAGAAGCAGGTATTCGTCGTCTTACAACGGAAACAGGGGCGGGACAATGGGGCTCGTCTTTATCGCTTGCCGGCCAAATGTTTGGGATGGAAATTCGGGTCTATATGGTAAAAGTCAGTTATGAACAAAAACCATTTAGACGCTCCATGATGCAAACATGGGGGGCAGAAGTGATTGCGAGTCCATCAAATTATACCAATGCTGGCCGCCAACTTCTTGCGGAAGACCCGAATAATCCAGGTTCATTAGGGATTGCGATTTCTGAAGCTGTCGAGGAAGCTGCTTCTCGTGCGGATACAAATTACACCTTAGGATCAGTTTTAAATCATGTTTTATTGCATCAAACAGTTATCGGTTTAGAAGCCAAAAAACAATTCGAAAAAGTTGGGGAATATCCAGACATGATTTTTGCGCCTTGTGGGGGCGGTTCAAATTTTGGTGGGGTAGCTTTTCCTTTCTTGGCAGACAAAGCAACGGGTAAAAAAGTTCGTTTAGTTGCGGTTGAACCCAATTCATGTCCAACCTTAACACGGGGGCATTATGCCTATGATTTTGGCGACACCATGAAATTAACACCCTTGATGTTGCAATATACATTAGGACATGATTTTATGCCCCCAAGTATTCATGCTGGAGGCCTGCGTTACCATGGGGCCTCAACTTTGGTGTCTCAGCTTTATCATGAAAAATTGATTGAAGCGGTATCTGTGCCGCAACTGGCTACTTTTGAAGCCGGCGTCACTTTTGCGCGCGCAGAAGGGATTATTCCTGCGCCAGAATCTTGTCATGCGATTCGAGCGGTTTTGGATGAGGCTTTACGTTGTAAACAGACTGGCGAGCCTAAAGTTTTATTCTTTAATCTTTCTGGACATGGTCATTTTGATATGGCTTCTTATGATAAATATTTTAGTCATCAATTAGAAGATTATGAATATCCAGAAGAGGCAATTGATGCGGCCTTAGCGCGTTTGCCGCAAGTGAAAAAAGAATCAGATATCAAATAAAAAATAATTTAATTATTTTATAAAATGCCCCATAAGATAATGGGGCGTTTTTTTTAATCATTTCTGTTAATTAATTTTGACTGATTAAATCACGGAGCGCCGCACTCACCGCTTTGATTTCTTCTTCTAATTTCGCATAATCGCTTTCTAAGTCTATCATTTCTGCATTTTTCCCTTTTTTCTCTAAAACAAAAGCGATGTCAACAGCCCGTTGGCCGCCAAAATTCCCAACCGCCCCTTTTAAGGTATGGGCGGCATGTGATAATGCAGGCGCATTATTTGCGTCAATGGCTATTTTAACTTCTGCTAACATGTTTTCTTCGTCTTCAAGAAACATGATTGCAATTTCTTTAAGTAATTCCATGTCATCGTCAACACGTGCCATGGCATCTTCAATGTCTAAAATAGGACGGCTGTCGTCACCGAAGGCCGCATTTGATTCATTTAGGTATTGCATTATTGCATCTCCAGAAATATCTGATAAATAATGGCTTAAATCAAAACCATTCTCAATTTCAGTAGGGACGAGAACATATGACTTCAAAAGTTGCGGCTTCAATTCATGAAGAACGGTATGCAACGTCATAAAAAGTTCTTGAGTATCGACTGGTTTAGAGACATAGTTATCCATTCCTGCCTCAATACAGCGTTCACGATCCCCTTGCATAGCATGGGCTGTCATGGCAATAATTGGCATAGGAGGTAAATTTAGCGTTTTTTCGTTCTGTCGAATCGAGTTTGTTGCTTCAAAACCACCCATGATAGGCATTTGAATATCCATAAGGATAATATCAAATTTATTTTCTTTTTCCAAAAGGTTTAAGACTTCTTGCCCATTATTAGCGACTGTCACATGGTGTCCATATTTTTCTAAAATTCGGACAGCAAAACGCTGATTAACCGCATTATCTTCTGCAAGCAGAATATTCAGTGAAGGTAAGTCATCAATAAATTCTTTTAAACTACGTTCAGAAGTTTTTTGGTCATTGGGTAATAAACTTGATGCTAATTTCTTTTCATGCTCTGCAATTTCAAGTTTAAAAGCATTTAATAGCGTGTTTAATAATTGATTTTGATCAAGCGGTTTTTGAATATAGAAAGAAACATTTTTTTGACGACATAAAATAGCAGTTTGGCTATATTTTTCTTGTTCAATCATCAAAATGAAATGCTTACATAAATTGCCTTTTTCTTCGATGCGGACTGCCAGATCGAGGCCGTTCATGTCGCTAAGCGTCATATCTATAATGACCAGATCATACGGCGTTTTTCTTAAGCGAGCCTGTTGTAATGTCATTAAAGCAGATAAACCTTTACTAGAAAAGCTCGTTTTGAAGTGCCATGTACTCAATAATGTTTCAAGTTGCTCTTGTATGGCTTCCTGATCACTGACAATTAAAGCAGAACAATCTTCTAAATGATTAAGTTGTTCTGGATCAAGAAGTTGAGAGTCCAATAATGGTAAGTCAAAACGAGAAGTAAAATGAAAAGTGCTGCCTTTATTCATTTCACTTTCAACCCAGATTTGCCCGCCCATCATTTCGACGAGACGAACCGAAATCGTCAGGCCCAAACCTGTTCCGCCATATTGACGTGTTGTCGAAGAATCTGCTTGAGAAAAGGCCTCGAAAATAAGTTTTTGTTTTTCGGGAGGGATGCCAATTCCTGTGTCTTCTACACTAAAATGAATCATGACATGATCCGGCTGTTCCATCTCAAAACAAACATTGAGGGCAATATAACCTTTTTCGGTAAATTTAATTGCATTTCCAATTAAGTTCACAATCACTTGTCTGAGTCGAACAGGATCACCAATTAATTTATCTGGAATGAAAGAATCAATTGTGTATTGAAGCTCAAGATCTTTTTGTTTGGCACGAATAGAAAGCGTTTTCAGGGTATCATTCAGGCTATCTTGTAATGAAAACTCAACGTTTTCAAGATTTAATTTACCTGCTTCGATTTTAGAAAAATCTAAAATATCATTGATAATTGTGAGAAGAGAGTCTGCAGAAGATTTAACCAGTGTTAAATATTCGCGTTGCTCACTGGTCAATTCTGTATCTAGTGCGAGTTCGCTCATCCCGATAATGCCATTCATGGGAGTGCGAATTTCATGACTCATATTGGCTAAGAACTCGCTCTTTGCGTGATTAGCGGCTTCAGCGGATTCTTTTGCTTGGCGTAATTGGGATTCAATTTGTTGGCGGGCACATTCAATTTGATAGGCTTGCAAAATGCTGGTACAAGTGGCGACAAAAGGTTGAATGGTATCAATAATACTTTCGTCATAGCCATTCGTTCGATTCACCAAACAAATAATACCAAAAAGCCGCTCATTGGTTGCCAGCGGAAGGCTAATTAGTTCGGAAATAGGCTGTGTTTCTGGAAGTAACTTGGCGAGATTAGGATCACCTAAATATTCATTACCCAGAACTGCACCAGATTGAATTGCTTCTGCAAATTCCCCTTCTAAAATAATGGTTTCAATTTCAATCGGGTTATCCTCATCTTGTTGTTGATGAGAGGATAAAGCCGCTTTATTCAAGCGATGAACGCGTAATGCATTGTGTTGTGTAATAGAATGGCATTCAGCATCCGTAGGAGAAATAATTTCCCCAATTAAGACGAATTCGCTTTGTGTTAATGTCAATAAATGACTCAGTAAACTTGCAACTGAATTGGTGACATTAAAATTTTCAATAAACTGAAGCTGAATTTGACGAAGAGATTGTAATAATTGGTTTGTTCGCTGTAAGGCTTCTGTTACACTTCTTCTGTCTGTAATATCTGTAGAAATAGCAAGTGTACTGACTGTTCCATCTGTATGTAAGAATGGTTTTTTGATAGTGTAAAACCAGCAGACTGTTCCATCAGGTTTAGTAAAAGATTCTTCGACTGTAATTTGTTTTCGTTCGTTAATGACTTGTAAATCAACAGAATTATAATTTTCAACTTCTTCAGTATTATGATGAACTGCACTATTTGCTTGATTAATTAATGCCTCAATAGATTTTCCGAACAAATCAGCAACAGCTTGATTCACCATCACAAAATTGCCATGAATGTCTTTAATAAAAATTAAATTTGGGTCCGTATCTAAAACTTGTTGAATAAATTCTTTTTGCTGAACTAAATCATTTTCGATTCGTTTTCGATCTGTAATATCAAAGCTAAAACCAAGTAAGTATTTTTTATCATTATTAGGTAAACTAATACTCAATTTTCCTGCGAGTGTAAAGTGTTCAGATCCATCTTTTAGGATCAGTCTTTCTTCTCGCATAATGACCGTTTTTTGCTCTAATGCATCTTGGTCATGTGTAATATTGCGAACCGCCACATCATGCGGAAACAAATCAAAATCTGTTTTGCCAATTGCATCATCTTTACGAATGCCGAGTGTCTCTGCCGTATATGTGTTAAATAAAACAATACGCCCTTGATCATCTTTCATAAAAATGTTCATAGGCAAAGCATCTACAATGGTAGAAGTTAAGAGTTGCTGCTCACGGAAGGCGCACTCATTTTCGATTCGTTTAGTAATATCATTTAATGTGCCAATAATACCGACAAAATTTTGATCCGCATCAAATAAAGTTTGGGCAAATAACTCAAAATAAATTTTATTTTGTTTGTGAGGCTGCTGCATAAAAGAAAGGGTGGCCCGAATATTTCCTTTTTTTCCGTTTAATAGATGTAATAGGCAAAGGCTATCTTCAGCATTAATAGGATAAAGATAATCTAATACATGTTCATTCAGGCAATTTGTCACTTTCAGGGAAGTGAGTTCTTCCCAAACAGGATTTAGAAAACTTAATAAACCTTCTGTATTAGTTTGGAAAACAATTTCTTGTAAGTTATTAATTAATAACCGATATTTTGACTCACTGGCCTCAAGTGATTTTTGAATTTCTTTTTCGTTCGTGACATCAAGAATGATCGTATATAAATAAGTCACTTCTTTTAGTTTGACAGGACTCATATAAACTTCAACGTCACGTTGTGTGCCATTAGCTAAACAATGAACATAATTTGTTCGTGTATTTTTACAATGTGCATTATTTTTTAAATCAGCAAGTAAGGAGTTTTTATTTGTAGAAATTTCTTCTTTAAGCAGATCTAAAAACGAAAGATTTTTGAATTGCTCTGCTGGATAACCATAAAAAATTACAGCAGAATCATTGACATCTGTAATTTGGGCTGTTTGCGGATCAACTAATAGTTGAATTGTTCCGTTATTCTGGAAAATTTGGCGATAGCGTTGATCTGTTTCTAAGATGAGTTTTTCAGATTGTTTCCGTATCCGAATATCGCGCAAAATACAGATAAATAATTTGACTCCTTGAATTAAAACTTCGCTAATGGAAATATCAAATGGAATAATTTCACTATCTTTAGTTAAGCCATCTATTTCTTGAGTATATTGATTTTCCTGACAAGAAAGCGTTTGATAGTCTGGTAATAACTTTGTAATAGATTGCCCCGTCAGCTCGTCCGTATTATAACCAAATAGACTGAGAATCGCTTGATTATATGTTTCAATTGTTCCATTTTCATCGAGCGTAAGAATGCCATCCATCGCATAATTTAAGACGGCTTGAAGACGGGCTGTAGAAGCATTTTTTTCTTCTTCTTGTGAAACCAATCTATTTGCAGTTTGGTTGAGCGCGTCAGCTAACTGAGTCAGTTCACAGGGCGAATAATCAGGTAATGTTAATAGCGTAACTTGGGGTGAGGTATTCAGATTAGTTGCAAAACGGGCCGCTTGTTGAATAAATTGTGAGGGGCGACGCAATATCCAAAAAACTAATAATAAACTAAATAGAATGGCAATGATTGCCGCTAAAATAATATTAATTAAGACATGTTGTGTACTATCAAAAATATCCCGAAGATTATAAGTTAGCTTGACCCAGCCAATTAGTTGTTTTTGCGAATCTATTTTGATGGGGTAATGAATAACAAGAACCTGCTCATTTTGAGCACTTGTAACCGTTTGTGAAAAAAAAGGAATAGAATCAGCGGGAACAACTTGCATATGCTGAACGGGGGAATCTATTTTGATTTTACCATCAGGAGATTTGTTGCCTTCTAACAAGACACGTCCTTGCCGATTTAATATCATTAAATTATCTACATTATTTGTGGTGATTATTTTATGAAATAATGTGTGAAGTCCCGTGATATTATGGACATAAACGAAAGAGCTACTAGACGTCGCTACGTTTTGGGCCAGAGAAATGGCATGTTTCTCTGAAACTTGGGTCACAATGGAATCCTGTTCAGAAGCAACATACCAAGTGTAGCTACACATCACTAACAAAAGTAGTATGGTAATAAAAACAGTTAATTGAGTATATAAATGCGATGGAATAAACTTGGAGTAAAAGGACTTCATAAATCAGCTTTATTTTTCTTATGATATATTCAAACAAGTTATTAATAATAATATTTATTTTCCCAACTCGCAGCAGAGCACTTTATTCATCCACGGAAGGTGGAACATAACCTAAGCTGGATGAATATAACATGTGTTTGGTTGCTTTGGGATCGCCTTCATCTGAGAAGCGGCGATAAATATCTTCAACAACTTGCCAATTTTGAAAAAACGCATTGACACAAGCCGGGTCAAAATGAGTGCCCGCTGAACTAGAAATAAGTTCCATCGCGCGTGACCATTCCCATGCTTTTTTATAGGGTCGTTCAGAAGTCAGAGCGTCAAAAACGTCTGCCACAGCCACGATTCGCCCATAAATAATAATCTCTTCCCCTTTTTTACCGTGGGGATAACCTGATCCATCAAATTTTTCATGGTGGCTAGCGGCAATTTCTGCAGCGATTTGTAACACTGGGGAAGAACTATCTTTGAGAATTTCATAGCCAATAAGCGGATGGCCTTTCATAATGTCAAATTCTTCGTCTGTCAATTTACCGGGTTTGAGCAAAATATCGTCTGGAATACCTACTTTGCCAATATCATGCATGGGGGCGGCTTCGAATACCCAATCCTGTTCTTGTCTAGATAATCCTAAATTGACTGCAATATGCCGAGAATAATGTGCCATTCTTAAAATATGCGCACCAGTTTCAGGATCCCGATATTCTGCTGTTTTAGATAAACGCCACAAGGTTTCCCGTTCGCGTTGTAAAATAGTTGCTGTCGCTTTTCGAACTTCTGAAGCTAACCATTCTGCCCGATTTGCCAATGCTTTTTGACTTTTCCGTAAGGCGAGCATATTTTTTGCGCGCGCAATAAATTCAACGCGATCAACCGGTTTTGTCAGAAAATCAGTGGCTCCTAATTCTAAAGCTTGATAACGCACACTGGTTTCGTGATTGGCTGTAATCATCAAGATAGGAATATCTTTTTTTTCTTGAATTTTTCTGAAGCGTTCAATAAATTCCATGCCATCTGGAGCGGGCATCATATAATCAATTACGATCAGATCAGGTTCATTTTCTTCGCACCAACTCAAACCTTCTGCTGAAACTGTAAAACCGAAAGGAATACAATGCTCAACTTTTTTAATTAAATGTGTCAATAAGGTGACATTAATTTGATTATCATCAATGATTACAACGTTCATAATAATATATGGTTAAGAGTGTGCGCAAAATGTTATTAAAATAAAATGTGACAAATAAAAATGAAAAACATAAAAAAAAAGCTAATTTTTTATTAAAAAAAAGTTTATATAGTCTAGAATATAATAATTTCTTTTATTTGACTAGCGTAAATTTTAAAATAAGAAAAACCTATTAAATTACAGTTCTCCTACATCATTATTTTCAACATAACGAACAAAATCCACTGCATTTTGAAAAGTATCTTGTAACTCAGGGAGCGTATTTTTTGTTTCATCCCAACTTTGTGTGAGGGCCGATTCTTCTACTTGTTGACTTGCCATCGCCAAATCTAATGCTCCTAAATTTGCACTTGAATTTTTAAGTTGTTGTGTTAACTTAACTAACGCATTTTTATCTTTCAACGTAATAGCTGTTTGAATTCCAGTGATTAAATGCTCTGTGGTAGTAATAAAAACCTGTAAAATTTCCAAAATCATTTCTTTATCATCACCAAAGAACTCTTTGATTTGATTAAGATTAAACGGTGGACTTGGTTTTAATAACACAGTATGATCTTCCGTCATAGGTGTCACTTGAGAAAGGGGACTCACTTGTTCATTTGTTTTTTCGTGACGGTGTAACCATAGCTCAAGCTTTTCAGCAAGGGCTTCTTTCTTTATCGGCTTAATCAGGTAATCATTAATACCGATGGATAAACCATGTTCAATATTATCTTCAATAGGATCCGTTGTCACTGCGATAATTGGAACGGGAAACGGAATTTCTTTTTGCCATTCAATTTGACGTATTTTACTGCTTGCATCGAAACCGTTCATTTCGGGCATACGGCAATCCATTAAGACCAAATCGTAATGAATTTCAGAAAGCGTCGCGACAGCTTCTAATCCGTTTTTCGCAATACCAACGCGGCAACCCATATTTTCAAGCATTTGTGTTAATGTACGTTGTGCTGTGTAATCATCTTCAACAATGAGCACACGCCAAAGTCTTTCTCCGTCCGAAACGGGTTTGACAGGCATGATAGGAATATTTTCAGTGGCAGAAACTAATTCCCCTTCCAGAACGGAAAGAATACAGTCATGTAAACGCCCTTGTCGAACTGGTTTGTTCAAATAGGCATCAATGCCATATTGCTCAAGGACTTCATTACCCGGATGATTCCCCGCTGAAGACAGCATAATCAAATGGGTTCCTGAGATATTTGGATTATTTTTAATTTGAGAGGCAAGTGCTAATCCATCCATCCCAGGCATTTGCATATCAATAATTGCAAATTCGAACGCTTCATTACGATCATAGGCGCGCAAGAGCAATTCTAATCCTTCTTCGGCACTCATTGCGCTTGTGCTTAAAATTCCATAAGCATTGAGTTGATGCTGTAAAATAATACGATTAGTCGTATTATCATCAATAATGACAGTTCTTTTGCCGCTAAGGTTGATGCGGTTAGACTTACTTTGAGAGGCATCAATCGCTGTCACTTTATCCATAATGACAGTAAACCAGAATAAACTGCCTTTATCTAAATTACTGGTCGCATTGATTTCACCGCCCATTAATTCGCAAAGGTGTTTACAAATGGCCAGTCCTAAACCCGCCCCACCATATTGACGTGAAATAGAACCATCGACCTGATAAAATGGACTAAAAAGATGGTTAAGTTGTTCGGAAGCAATACCAATACCGGTATCTTGGACCTCAAAACGAAGATGAATAGTTTGATCTGTTTCTGCAATCGTGTTACCCCGAATGACGATTTCGCCCTTATGGGTAAATTTAATTGCGTTTGAAACTAAATTCATTAAAATTTGACGTAAACGGCCTGCATCCCCTCTAATTTCTTTAGGCAAATCATGCGACAAAGATAGAGTTAACAAAAGTCCTTTATTTTGAGCAGATTTCCGGTTTAAATCGAGAATTTCTTGAATGACTTGCCGAATGTCAAACCGCACCTTTTCAAGTTGTAACTCACCAACTTCAATACGGGAAAAATCTAAAATATCATTAATAATATTTAATAATGTATCGCCAGAAACACGAATTGCATCAACATAATCACGTTGTTCAAGGGAAAGTTGCGTATCAAGCAACAGGCTTGTCATCCCAATAATGCCATTCATCGGCGTACAAATTTCATGACTCATATTTGCCATGAATTGTGATTTCAATCGTGAAAAATCAACAAAAGCCCGTTCTGCTTGTTTTTGTTGACCTAAATCTTCTATAACAGAAATATATTGTTGTGTAATACCATGTTTATCAGGAATAGCTAAAATAGAAAGCTTTTGTGGATAGAGTTCTCCATTTTTCCGTTTATTCCAAATTTCACCGTACCATCTGCCATTTTGTCTTAGGTCGTACCAAAAGCTCCGATAAAAAACCGCATCGTGTTGATCAGATTTTAAAAGCCGAGGATTTTTTCCATACACCTCTTCAAAGCTATACCCCGTAATCTCGCTAAATGCATGATTAACATAAAGAATATGACCTTTATCATCTGTTAACATAATGGCTTCACTTAATAAGTTTAACCATGTATTTAAAAAGTAAAAGTCTTGCCGATTCAGTAAAATCCCTAACTTAGAAAGCAGCTCCTCAAAATATTGAAGATCCGCATAAAATTGTTTGAGTTGCTCTTCATTGATAGTATTATTTTTTAGTTTTTGAGAAAGAAGTGAACATGCAACATCATGAATATGGCGGTAGCAAGATCCAATTTCTTGAAAGATAATATTTTGTGCGAACCAGCGTTGGGCAGGGCCATGATACCACATGCCAATAGCGGAGTGGAGGTAGCTTTCTTCACTAGATATTGGTGTCAGATTGGATGTATGACAACCTTGTGGACAAAGCATTTGTATATGCCACGTGTTCAGCCATTCGCGATGCGCTTTTACAGCAGAATCAAGTTCGCTAGCATATTGCTTTAACCCTTCTAGGGGTTGAGCATGAGTCATAGAACTACCTGTATTAACTATCGGCATGATTGATTAACAATTAGTTTTTCACGATAAAAATTGATTAAATCAGATGGCTTTTTCCCGTTGGTGCGATCAAGCCAGTTTTTTGTTAGGGTTTTGCCCAACTCGACTCCCCATTGATCAAACGCATTAATTTTCCAAATAACACTTTCTACAAAAACCTGATGTTCATAAAGTGCAATTAATGCGCCCAATGTTTCTGGAGTTAATTTTTTCAATAAAATCAGATTACTTGGGCGATTTCCTGGCAAATAACGATGTAATTCTGATTGCATTGTATCCATATTTTCTGTACCAAATGCAAGGGCTTCTGCTTGAGCAAAGCAACTGGCCAGTAAAAAATTATGTTGTTCTTCTTGAACAACTTGAGAGAGGACAGGAGGTTGGTCAGAATGAATACGACATTCAAGGCAAGCAATAAAATCAATGGGGACAAGATGTTGGCTTTGGTGTAACAATTGAAAAAAGGCATGTTGCGCATTCATCCCCAATTCTCCCCAAATAATTGGGCAGGTTGTGTGTTCGACAAAGGTATTGTCATGACAAACCATTTTGCCGTTGCTTTCCATAAAGAGCTGTTGCAAATAAGCGGGCAAGTATTTTAATCCATCTACATAAGGAATCACAGCATGCGTTTGTGCCCCCATGAAATTATTATACCAGATGCTCAGCAAAGCAAGGATAACCGGCATATTTTTTGAGAAAGGGGTTTGCTTAAAATGTAAATCCATTTTGTATGCCCCTTCTAGAAACGCACTAAATGCAGTCGTACCAATCATGAGCGCAATCGGCAAACCAATTGCAGACCATAATGAGTAACGGCCTCCTACCCAATCCCAAATTGGGAAATAATGTGTTTCTACATGAATACCATAGGCTTCAACAGCTTTTTTATTCGCAGAAACTGCGACAAAATGTTTTTTAAAAGCGGCTTGCTTTTCTTGTAAGTCATTTGTGTGGACTTGCTTTTCAAACCATTGGCGAATAATATTCGCATTTTGCATTGTTTCTGCACTAGTAAAGCTTTTTGAACTCACAATAAAAAGGCAGCGGCGAGGATTCAAGCGACCTAGTAAGCGATTAAGTGGTTCTGGGTCACAATGAGAAACAAAATGAAAAGACAATGAAGACATTGTATAAGGTTTGAACGCGTGAAGGGCGAGCGCACTTCCCAAATCTGAACCACCGATTCCTATGTTAATCACATCTGTAAATGTTTCATCCCAATGACTTAAATATTGATCATAGTGAATGGCATTAACAAATTTTGCCATTGAGGCAAAAGTACTCCAAACTGTATGTGTAATATCTTCATTATCAACTTGAATATGTTGTTCGCTCATATTGCGTAAGGCAACATGTAAAGCAGGACGATTTTCAGTCCAATTAATTTTTTTACCAGCAAACATTTCTTCAATAGCAAGATGGAGCTCTGCGGTTTCCGCGAGCGTAAGCAATGAAGATAAGACGGCGTCGTCAACTAGATTTTTTGAATAATCGAGAAGAATTTGATCCGTATGAATTGTATATTTTTCAAAACGTTTAGGATCCTGCGCCAAACATGTTTTCAAGTCATAATGAGAACGAATCCGCTGCGCATGCGCTTCAAGTTGTTTCCAAATTGTGGTTTGTAAAACAGACATCTTTAATATGAGTTCAATAAAAAAAATTTAAATTTAAGAATATGCTTAAATTCGTTGATAAAAAGAAAATAAATAATTCTTACTAAAATAGTGTTTATTTCGAGTAAAAATCTTTTTTTAACAAGTAGGCTAACTGGCAGTAAAGACTATTTAATAAGTTATACTTATTATTTTCTGCCTGATCAATATAAACATATCTTTATTCTGTGATGAGAGGTTTCACTTTTTAAAGCAAAAAGACTATCAATAATTTTCAAAGAAGAAATAATCTCTGAAAAAGGTTTGCCACGCTTTAAGAGACATTTTATTATCAACAAATCAAATGGGTCATTCGAATAAACTTAAAACTAAGAGTAATATAACATTTTTTTACGAAAACTTGAATGCGTAAAAGATAAAAGCTTCAGACATATTCGCTTTTTTTGCGCGTTATTTTGTTTCTGCTCTCCTTGCCTCTTGCGATTAGAAAAACAATTTTCTATTTAGTATAGTTTTTTCAAATAAAAATAAAGTTTTTTTCAATAAAAAAAGGCGTCTTTTTTCCTATTATTAAACAGCTTATTCGCTATATTGTTTATTAATCTCTAAAATTAAGTGATTTTTTTTCAAAATGAATAAAACATTCGCAAAATTAGCCCATAAAAAATTTAACAGAATGGCTTGTTTTTTTAGTGAAGTATGTTTTACTTAACACTAGCTGTCTATTAGCAGTATTTCAAATACAAGATTTTTCAGTTTTTTTTTCCTGAATCAAAATAACATGAATAATATAACATTAAAAACAAAATTGGTGACATTGACTTCTTTTTTGCTATTAACAATTGTCGTAATTACAATGATTAGTTTTCAAGAAATGGGTGAAATTAATGAGACATTAATACGTTATCAATCGTGGAGTGTCACATTACAAAAGAATGTACTTGTGATAGAAAAAGAAGCTAATTATGCGTCTCGTGTGACACGGAGCATTTTATTAGGAGGAGATTTTGATGAAAATTATGCGTTACTTGAAAGCAATTCTCAAAAAATCTATGATCTCTATGGTTTAATGAAAAAGCAAGCACAAACCTCTGTTGCAGAAAATGATCAACAAAGAATTATTGATTTAATTAATCGTTCCTTTGAAGATACGAAAACCTTTTTAGAAGATGCTAAATCTGAAATGCGGGCTTTTAAACAAACGGATCGTTCAGAAGCTGCGCGTCAACAAGCGTGGGAAAAATATCAAAAAATTAACTCTCCATTAGGAAAAAAAGCCCGGGAGAGTTTTGCGCCGCTTGTCGAGTATGCAGAAAAAGAAATGAATGAAGGCTTTCAATCGGTCCTGATGGAAACAGAAGAGCTTAAAGAAAGAAGTTTAATTAGTGTAATTTTGGGCGGTTCTGGCGGAATTTTGCTGGCCATTTTTATTGTAAAAAACATTACCCGCCGAATGTCAAATGTCACTCGAATTTTATCCGAAATTGAAGCACAAGGTTCTTTTAAAGTGCGGGCTGCTGTAGGCGGAAATGACGAATTTTCGGTCATTTTTAAGCATATTAATCATCTTAACCAACATTTAGAAAGTACTTTTGATAATATTCATGATGTCATGGGACAGGTTGCGAAAGGGAATTTTTCGCATCGTGTGACTGCCGAAACAAAAGGAGATTTATTGCTATTAAAAAATAATATTAATCATGCAATTGAGAAGCTCAATCATATGACAAATGCAGTCGTCCGTGTCATGCATGCGTTGACAGAAGGCAATTTTAAACAACGCGTCGAGGAAGATGATCAAAGTGGTTTTAAAACGGCTGTCAATGATGCAATGCATACATTAGAGCTCTTTATTGATGAATTAAGTCATGTTTTAGCGAATCTTTCCCAAGGAAAATTAGAGACTAAATTGACTATTGAAGCCCGAGGCGATTTAGATGCACTCAAAAAAGATGTCAATTTAACCGTCATGACAATTAATCAGACGCTTTCTGAAATTAATTCTGTCATGTCTGCATTAGCTTATGGACGATTAAATTGTTCTATTGATACAAGATATCATGGGCAATTCGGCATCTTAACGAGTAATATTAATCAAACTATTCAATCACTTGAATCACTTCTCACAAATTTATCTAGTTCTGTGCGTACTATTAGTGCTGCGTCAAATGAAATTGCTGCCGGAAATAGCGATCTGGCCTCGCGTACAGCAGAACAAGCAAGTTATTTAGAGAGAACTGCTTCTAATATGAATGAAGTGGCCAGCCAAGTACAATGCACGACCAAGGGGGCACATGAAGCGAGTCAAGTTGTGTTACAAACAGAATCTGTAGCGGGAGAAGGAAATCTGGCCATGACGCAATTAGTCAATGCAATGGATGATATCGCGAAAAGTTCTAAAAAAATTAGTGATATTATTGGTGTGATTGATGGCATTGCTTTTCAAACAAATATTTTGGCCTTGAATGCAGCCGTAGAAGCGGCGCGGGCCGGGGAGCAAGGGCGTGGTTTTGCCGTTGTCGCGAGCGAAGTCCGAAATTTAGCGCAACGTTCAGCCCATGCCGCTAAAGATATTAAATTATTAATTGCCACTTCGTTGGAGAAAATTGAACGAGGGAATCACATCGCGGGAAATGCAGGCAAAACTATTTATGCCATTGTGGATGCGGTTAAAGGCGTGACACATATTATGCAAAATATTCAACAAGATTCACTGTCTCAATTGCAAGGAATTGATGCCGTCAAAGATTCACTTTTACAGATGGATGCGATGACGCAGCAAAATGCAACACTTGTGGAACAAGTGTCAGCAGCTT
Source organism: uncultured Burkholderiales bacterium (assembly GCA_964504875.1). Taxonomy (GTDB): domain Bacteria; phylum Pseudomonadota; class Gammaproteobacteria; order Burkholderiales; family CAZDFJ01; genus CAZDFJ01. Next base: position 18,379 of record CAZDFJ010000006.1, read on the forward strand.
CCGAATCGTTAGATGTCCAAGTGAAAGATCTTGAGAAAGCAATGGGTAGTTTTACCTTAGCGTAAATCTTGATTCAAATAATAAGTAAATACACTAAATAAGTTAGAGAATTTTATTATGTTTTCTGGAATTATTGAGCACGTTGGGCGCATTACACAAGTCGAACCAAAAGGAGAAATGTTGCGCTTGCACATTCAATGTACAAATTGGGATTTAGAAGATGTGGCGTTGGGCGATAGTATTGCTGTTAATGGTGTCTGTTTAACTGTTGTTGCGTATGACATGGATAAAAAAATATGTCAATTTGATGTTTCACAAGAAACATTGCGGTGTACTGTCGGGTTGGAAAAAGCCGACCAATTTGTTAATTTAGAAAAAGCATTATTAGTCACAGCGCGTTTGGGCGGGCATATTGTCAGTGGACATGTTGACGGTGTAGGGCGTGTAGAACAGTTTGAATCAATTGGGGAAAGCTGGCATTTAGCCATCCAAATTCCCCCGAATTTAGCCCGTTATGTTGCCATCAAAGGATCGATTACTATTAATGGCGTCAGTTTGACGATTAACCATTTAGACGATGATTTTGTCAATAAAATGCATCATGGGCATTTGAATTTGATTCCACATACTTTGGCACAAACAACATTACAATATTTAAAAGTGGGAGATCCTATTAATTTGGAAATTGATTTAATTGCGCGCTATTTGGAACGATTACAATTTTTTGAAAAAAATGCATAAAATATAAAAAATAGCCCAAAAATTGATTTTTTGAACTTTTGGGCTTGATTTCAGTATTTTTTAATCTTCTGTGGGCGAAAACATAAATAACACTTCTTTGAGAGATTCGATTTTGATCGGTTTTGTCAAATAGTCATCCATTCCAGCATTCAGACATTTTTCGCGATCTCCTTGCATCGCATTGGCCGTCATGGCAATAATTGGAACATGTCCGCCATAGTGTTTTTCCCATTCCCGAATTTTTATTGTGGCCTCAAGCCCGCCCATAATAGGCATTTGCATATCCATGAGGATTAGATCAAACTGTTCGGTTTGAAATAAATTACAAGCGACTTGCCCATTTTCGGCCAGGATAATTTCATGTCCTAATTTTTGCAAAAGGCGTGTTGCTAATTTTTGGTTGACTAAATTATCTTCAACTAAAAGAATCGTACACTTCTTAGATTTTTCTGTAAAAATAGCTTTTTTAGCTGTATTAAATACAATATTTGGGTCCTGTTTTTGAACATCAAAATTTAACAAAACAGTAAAGAAAAAAGTAGTGCCTTGACTTTGCTGGCTTTCTAACCATATTTTGCCTTGCATCGCTTCGACGAGGCGTTTACAAATTGTGAGGCCTAAACCTGTCCCACCATATTGTCGCGTTGTAGAAGTATCTGCCTGTGAAAATGACTCAAAAATAAGATTAAATTTTTCTGGGGGAATACCAATCCCTGTGTCTTGAATGGCGAAACGAAGCGCAATTTCCATATCTTCTTGTTTAAATGATTGTAGTAAACTCAAAGAAATAGTAATGCCCCCTTGATGTGTAAATTTAATCGCATTATCAACAAGATTAGTAATAATTTGTTTGAGACGCAGAGGATCACCAGAAAGGACATCGGGAATATTTTCTTCAATCTGGATTTTTAATGCCAACCCCTTATTATGTACACGCAGAGAAAGTGTTTTAAGAATTTCGCTCATCAAATGACGTAAAGAAAAATCGATACATTCTAGATGATATTTGCCTGCTTCAATTTTAGAAAAATCTAAAATATCATTGATAATAGATAAAAGTGACTGAGCAGAAAAACGAACCGTATTTAAGTATTCACGCTGCTCTTCTGTTAAAATTGTATCCAGTGTTAATTCTGTCATCCCAATAATGCCATTCATGGGAGTACGAATTTCATGACTCATGTTAGCAAGAAAATCACTCTTGAGACGAGAGGATTCAATCGCCTTGTCTCGTGCCCGTCTCATTTCATCTTCCGCATCTTTAATGAGCGTAATATCTGTATAAATACTGAGAACATAACGACGCGATTCATAGCCTTCAAATGTCTTTTTCAGCACTTGATAATAATGGGGTGTTCCATCTGGATGTTGGAGACAGAGGGCACCTTTTGCTTCAGAAAGCGATGAAGCCAAGCTTTCATCTGAAAAAAGATTAATTTGATTCAATAATGCTTCTTGAGAGACAAATATTTGATCCGCGGCTTCATTAATCAGAATAATATCCCCCGTATCGTCTTGAACAATGATTAAATTAGGAATTGTATCAATCACTTGACGAATAAAATTTCTTTCTTGATGCAAATCTTGTTGCATCTTTTTTTGTTTTGTAATATCTGTAAAAGTAACGACGACACCAATAAGCTCATCCGTTTGTTGATGACGGAGCGGTTCAGAATTCGCTAAAATCCAATTTAATCGGCCTGTTTTATCATAGACACCTTGAATGTCATTATGAATAGGTTTTCCTGTTTTGAGCGTCACCCATGATGGGTGCGTATCACCTGGATAAGGTGTGCCATCTTCATGAATCACGTGCCAATGTGGATCGATGGGTTGGCGGCCTTCAATTTGATCCACTGTCAAACCTAAAATGCGAGAAAAACTCGGATTTGTTGCAACAAAATGTCCATGGCGATCCAGTACTAAAATCCCTTCACTCATTGCCCGAATGACTGTGCGTAAGCGTTGTTCTTTTTCTAGAATAATTTCTTCATATTCTTTACGTTGGGTAATATTGATAATGGATCCGGCCATGCGGAGCGGTTCGCCTGTGGGCGAAAAAATCGCTTTACCCCGATCAACTACCCAAATATATTTACCTTCCTGTGTTTTAAGACGATATTCTGCGCTATAAAAAGGACTTTTTCCCTGAAGATGTTTTTGAATTTCTTGAATAACCCATTCTTTGTCTTCAGGGTGGACAAGTTTTTCCCATGTGACAACAGAATGTTCATAATTTTTGTCTTCATAAAAACCAAGCGTTTCTTTCCAGCGAAGAGAATTATAAAGTTCGTTTGTGATTAAATCCCATTCCCAAATCCCGTCATTTGCGCCTGCTGAAAACAGTTCAAAGCGCTCTTGATAGCGTGTTAGCTGTGATTGTGTTTCAAGGAGTTGTTGACGTAGTGCGTTATTTTCTTGTTCAAGGGAGTGAATTTTTTCAGAAAAATCCATAGTGGGCCCTAACTGGTAAGATCTGAATATATTTTTATCATTTTTTAATGTAAATAATACTAGTTATTTATAATTTTTTCAATAGAAAAATAAGATAAAACGCAATTTTTAGTAAAAATAAATAGATGGATTCTTCAATATATTGTTTAAACAGATAAAAAAATCCCACTATGGTGGGATTTTTTACAATATTTAAAAATTAAGAAAATTTATAAATTTTTAGTATGATAAACAAAATTTTGTTGCGCTAAAACATTTGTAAAAAACAATGTCACTTTTTCGACATCTTCAGGAAGACCTTTAAAGCCAAATTCAATATAACGCGTTTGAGTTTCAGATTGTAAGTGGGGCAGGCTAGAAAACCGGACACTTGGAAACTGACTCACACATGTTTGCATTAATTCGAGTAATTGGCTTTCATAAGCGTCCTCAACTTTAATGAGCGCCTCAATTTTTTTCTGTTGAATTAAATGAAAATAGTGATTTGTTAAAATCCATTCAACCATAGGCCATGCCATTTCAGGAAAGCCTGGAACAAAATGATGATAGAGCAAACTAAATCCTGGAATCTGATTGTATGGATTAGGAATAATGTCACTGCCTTGCGGAAGTTCTGCCATTAAAATTCTTTTTGGATAAGCTTCTGCCCCGAATTTTTCTTCAATCGCTGCCACCGCCTCAGGATGGCGAATTAGAGGTAAATCGGCCGCCTGTGCCGCGCATTGGCGAGTATGATCATCTGGGGTTGCGCCAATTCCGCCAAAACAAAAAACAATACTCCCACTTGCATAAGTTTGCAGTAAGGTTTCGACGATAATATCAGGATCATCTCCAATAATTCGGCACCATTTTAGTTCTAAACCCCGTTTTGCTAATGCTTCTATCATAAAGCTAAAATGTTTATCTTGCCGTTTGCCGCTTAAGATTTCATCCCCGATAATAATCATACCCACTGACGGAGAGGCTGAAATGGTCGTCATAATAGTCTGCTCTTTAATAATGAAGATCGTGTAAAATTTAGTGAAATTTGACATATTATTTTAACTTTATATGTAATAGAGTATTAAATATGTCAATTTTTTATAAAAACATTGTTTTTTAACGTAATTCATTTTTTATATGAATGAAGCATAGATTTTCTCTATTTTTAGATTTTCTCATAAAAAAATAGTAAAATCAATGAGTTAAAATTAATCTTCATTAATATTTTTAGGGAACAGATCTATATTATAAAGTTCATTGCGTAGTGCTTTGCCAAAAGCGACACTATATTGTGAGAGGGCCGCTTGATAGCGTAAGCCATCAAAAAATTGTCCGGGATCAGTTTTTCGTTTGGGAGCAATATCTGCGTGCGCGACCACAGCGCGAATAGGATAATTAGATAAGATTAATGCTGAGACTAATTCGAGACTTTGATATTGAGCCTCTTCAAAGGGGGTATCATCCGTTCCTTCGAGCTCAATTCCAATTGAAAAATCATTGCAACGTGTCCGGCCTTTCCAATATGATTGACCAGCGTGCCATGCCCGTTTAATACAAGGTACAAATTGAATAATTTCGCCTGTTCGTCGTATAAGAAAATGGGATGAAACGTGTAAATGTTGAATGCCCGTAAAATATGGATGTGCTTCAAAATCAAGTTGATTAGTAAATAAATCAATAATTTCTGATCCGCCATATTCACCGGGTGGAAGGCTAATCGAATGAATAACCAAGAGATCAATAAGCGTACGAAGAGGGCGATTATCAAAATTTGGAGAAGGAATAAAAGAAATGCCTTCAATGCACCCTATTTCGTTAAGTTTAAGTGTCATTTTTGCGCACCTTAAATTATTTATTTGTAATAAGGCTCAAAAACATTTAAATAGTGATTAATCAGTAAATTAATATAAAAATTTAAAAATAGCCCTCTTTTTATAAATTTATAAAAATAGAGGGCTTTTTAGCTAAAATGCTTTATATTTAAATATTAAATATATTCATGTGAATTTTGAGCACGATGACGCAATGCGTGATCTATTAAAACTAATGCAAGCATTGCTTCTGCAATTGGTGTGGCACGAATTCCAACACAGGGATCATGTCTTCCAAATGTTTCGACCGTGATTGCTTCGCCGGCTTCATTAATAGAGCGCCGGGGCACGCGGATACTTGAAGTAGGTTTAATTGCGATATTGACTAAAATAGATTGCCCTGTAGAAATTCCGCCCAAAATGCCCCCAGCATGATTGCTCAAAAAGCCATCCGGAGTCATTTCATCGCCATGCTCAGAACCACGTTGCGTGACACTTTCAAATCCTTCGCCAATTTCGACCCCTTTGACAGCGTTAATACTCATCATCGCATGTGCAATGTCAGCATCTAAACGGTCAAAAACAGGTTCTCCCCAGCCCACCGGAACATTTTCTGCACAAACATGCAATTTTGCGCCGATGGAATCTCCCGATTTGCGCAAGGCATCCATAAAGGACTCTAATTCAGGAACATAAGTCAAATTTGGCACAAAAAATGGATTTTGGTTGACCATTTCCCAGTCCTCAAAATCTATTTTGATGGGGCCAAGTTGGGAAAGATAACCCCGAATTGTAATATTGTAATGTTCTTTGAGCCATTTTTTGGCAATGGCGCCCGCTGCGACCCGGACTGCTGTTTCGCGTGCTGAAGAACGCCCCCCACCGCGATAATCCCGTATACCATATTTTTTAAAATAAGTATAATCCGCATGACCCGGGCGGAATCGATCAAAAATATTTCCATAATCTTTGCTGCGTTGATCTTGATTACGGATTAATAAGGCAATGGGTGTTCCCGTCGTTCTTCCTTCAAAGACACCCGAAAGGATTTCGACAGTATCAGGTTCACGACGCTGGGTAACATGACGCGATGTCCCTGGTTTACGCCGATCAAGCTCAATTTGAATATCTGCTTCTGAAAGAGATAACCCAGGGGGGCAACCATCAATAACACATCCAATGGCAGGGCCGTGACTTTCCCCGAAGGAAGTCACACAAAAAGAATGACCAATGCTATTTCCAGACATAACAATATTTTATCCACAAGATAAAGAATGAAAAAGAATGAAGGAATTTTAGCAAATGTGTTTTGAGATGTATAGCTGTAACATGCTTGAGAGGGCGGAAGGAAAAGAAATACCTCGTCCGATGCTGAATCCTGTTTGTTCGAAAAAACAGGAACTCAGCATTATAAAGCGCAACTTAAAGTTGTGCTTCGATTGTTTCTCGATTAAGATGTGGTGCAAATAATTCAATAAAAGCAAAGACATAATCCCGTAAATAACTATTTTTACGGATTGCAACGCTGGTTGTACTGGGTTCAAAAAGATGACCAGCTTCAATCATTTGGACATTTAAATCTCGCATTGGATCATAAGCCATGCGTGCCAAAATCCCAATTCCCATTCCAATCTCAACATATGTCTTAATCACGTCTGAATCGATAGCGGTTAAAACAATATTGGGATTGAGTCCTAAATCAGCAAAGGCTTTATTAATTTTAGAGCGTCCCGCAAAAGCGGAGTCATACGTAATAATTGGATAACGCGCAATATCTTGTAAAGTGAGCGGACTTTCAAGGGCCAACAATGGATGACCATGCGGTGTGATAATACAACGGTTCCAGTCATAACAGGAAAACAGTTTTAAATCTTGAAAAAGATGTAAAGATTCAGTTGCAATAGCAATATCAGCAGTACCATTCACGACTTGTTGGCCAATATGTGACGGACTACCTTGCAAAATATTCACTTTGACATCAGGGTAGCGAATTAAGAAAGTTTTAATCACATGTGGCAAGGCATAGCGTGCTTGTGTGTGCGTTGTGGCAATAGTTAAGCTACCACTTAACTGTGACCGAAAATCTTCACTTACTTTTTTCAAATTGTTGGATTCGCGTAAAATCCGTTCGACAATACCAACAATAATTTTTCCGGGTTCAGTAAGATCGACAATGCGTTTCCCAGAGCGTACAAAAACATCAACGCCTAACTCTTCCTCAAGCAATTTAATTTGCTTACTCACACCGGGCTGGGAAGTGTACAGTTTATCTGCCGCTGCCGAAACATTTAATCCCTGTTTGACAACCTCACGTAAAAATCTCAATTGTTGCAGTTTCAAGGTGCATTATTCCCACATAATAAATAGTGACATCAAGTCTAGCGTATTTTGAATACAAAAAAATGCAGAACAAACAGAATAACAATACAGAATTCAAAAAGGACGCCAAATTGTATAAATTACTTAATATTATAAAACATATATGATCGCTTACTATTTTACAGCAAAAAGTAATAGTGTCCGTTTTAATTATCCGATTGAATCAAGCGAAAATCATGCTAAATGTTTAGATATATTTTTGAAAAATCTGACTGTTATTTATAATGCGCGCTTTTTTTGCGTTCTTAAGAATCAAAAAAAGGGCCTAAACATGTCTGAATTAATTATTTTCGCTTATTTGAAAACTTGTTTGATTGCATTCTGTCGTTCATTCTTTGTTAGAGAATAGAATTTCTTTTGCATACGTCGACTTATTATTTTTGTTCTTTCGTTCGTTGACAAAATAGAGTAGTGAACGACCTAAAAAATAACATTTTTGATTTTCTGTGTAAATAATTAAACAAACAGTGTTGAAAAGAAAAATCAGCAATATTTATGCGCTTTTTTGTGTAAATAATTTAGATTATGCAAAAATGAATTGAAATACACGAAAAGCTGCATAAAAATATATTCTTTGTCATATTAGTATTGTTAAATTAGCGGATAATTATATCATAATTTTTAGGAGGGATTCATATAATTATGATTTAGGTTTTATGTAAGATATACTTACTAAAAAACAGCAACTCAGTAGATTTTCATGCAGAAAAACTCAATTTATTTAATAATAATCATCACTATTTAGCGGTTTAATTGAACATCATATCATTTTGCTTATTATTTTTCTTAACCAGCCAATAAAAAATATAGATCAAGTAGAATCAGAATAGTGAAAAGAAATTTTTTGAAGCCCGTGCTTATTTTTTCTCCTGACTAGATGGTTATGAAAGTGTAAAAATGTTGATTCGTCAATCAGCGATTATTACAATACGATACAGCATATTTTACACTTATTTTGATATTAAATTAAGTATTAAATCGGCGATGTTTTTTCTTCATAAGCATTCATTTTATCTGCGAAAAGACTAGAAAGAATGAGTAAGCTGCCCCCAATCCATTCCCGCCAGCCCATTTGTTCATGTGCAAGAAAATACGCTGAAAGCGCAGAAACAAAAAGTTCACATAATAAAATAATCATGGCTTGATTAGCAGGAAGATAAGTCAATCCATATTGAATAAAAAAACTGGCCAAAGCAATGCCAATTCCAACTAAAAAGATAATGAGCCAATAATATTCAGAACGCAAGGCCTCAAGATTCACTGTTGTATCGTGATTAAAAATTAAAATAAATCCTGTAAGCAATACCACACCAAGCCACATTGAGAGAGAGCGAATCTCAACAGAATGGGTTGATTTTCTGGAGAGCACATTTGCCAAGGCAAACGCCATTCCTGCGGTGAGACCATACCATTCCGCCCGGCCTTCTGGTAAAGGCCACCCTGCTTTGGCGGGGTAGAGCATAATAATGGCCCCCGCGAAGGCGAGTCCCATAATGCCCCAGCCGACTTTATTTAATTTTTCTTGTAGTAATATTCTGGCAAATAAAATCGTCCAGAGTGGTGAAAGATAAAATAATAGCATCACCTTAATGACATGTCCTTCAATGACAGCCAGGACGCAGCCTAAATTTCCCCACGCTGAACTAAATGCAATTGCGACCAGTAAAAAATCCACTGAAATATTTTTATTTTTTAAATAAAAATAAAGATGTTTCCGGATAAAGAGCAGGCCTAATATTAATGTAATCGAATCTGTTAAAAACGTCGCAATAATGCCGTTTAGTCCTGCTTCTGCCAATAATCGGTAAGGATACCAAACTAACCCATAAATAAGCGTACTTATTGCTAACGCGCCTGTTGCCATTGCGCGTGGGTGTAATTTCATACTTAATGAATACATATTGCTTTTAAAATTAATTAAAAATCACAAAAATACAGGATTGTTCAAAAAAATTCTATAAAAAGATTGATTGTTTATACAAAAGAGATAAAAAATTTTTTTTCACAGAATTGTCATCTTGACTTTTTAGAATTTTTGCTTGAATAAAATTTTTCGTGGAATAAATAAAAAGAAAATGGATGATTATTTAAGTGAACAAGTAGTAAAAAGTGATGAAAAAGTGTGCTGTTTAACATTAATTGTGCCAGAAACATTAGAGCATGAAATCATCGACATGATGATACAAGAAACAGAGCATTTACACGCTTTTTTTTCTGATAAGGAAGAAGGGCATAATCTTGGCTGGAAAGCCTTAAATCATGCTGAAAATGTGCTCGGCTGGAAAAAATGCGTGCATTTTAAAATTTTATTGTCACCTGCCAAGGCTTATCATATGATTAGCTATTTTCAAACACATTTTCATCATGTAGGCATCACCTATTGGGTACATGAAGTACTCAGCGCAGGTACAATTTAATATGCAAAAAAAAATCATCATCAGTAGCCTGCTTGTTTTGGGTTTTTTCTCGCAGGGTGGGAAAGCAGAAGAACTTGTCATTGAGCCAAATAATTATAATTTACCTAGCGAAGTTTATAATGTTGATTATAAAGATATTTATGATGTCCAAATCAATGTGAGTGATTTGCCTGATACACGAGAAGTAAAGGAATCGATTTATAATAATCCTAATGTATTGGCGGCCCAAGAAAAATTAAAACAAATTGAAGCGCAAGCCCGTCGTGTTGCATTAGGTAATTACGAGTGGAGTGTTTATTTATCCGAGAGTCGAAGACATGTAAAGGCTACCGGACTTTATATTAATGAATGGGAAATTGGAGGAAATCGTTCATTTCGGTGGCCAATTAAAGTCAAATTAGATGAACAAATTGCCGCTCAAATGATTATTAATGCTCAATTTGAGTTACGAAATACAGTACATGAGCGTTCTCGTTTATTACTTAAACTTTGGTTTAATTATTTACGAGAACGGGCTCAATTCAATCAATGGCAACAACAAGTCGAGATATTGGCTGAGCAATTACGTGTTTCGACACGGCGGATCGCAGAAAATAAAACGCCGAAAATTGAAGGCTTGCTCAGTGAGGGAGCGTACACGCAAGCGCAAGCACAACTTGCTCAGGCTCAATTACGGGTGCAAAATGCTCAAATTGATCTCACAAGTGAATTTCCATTAATCACTGTGCCAGAAGAAATTTCTTTTTCTGATCCTAAAAATTTAGATCAGGGCGTGTTATATTGGGTTGAGCGCATGACAAAATATAGTCATGAATTAGCTTCGGCCCGAGGGGAATTAGCCTTAAACAAAATTTTGGCAAAACGCGCGGATGTCGAGCGGAATCCTGATCCCAATATCGGTTTTCGGCAGGCTTCTGAAATGGCTAATACGGAAGGGGTCACCGGCCTTACAATTACTCTGCCAATTGCAGGCGAAGGCCGCAAAGCAGATGCAGAGGCTGCCCTTTTTGGCTATAAAGTCGCATTACAAAAAGAAACACTCACTTTGAAGCGTATTGTTGGCGAAGCAAAAAGCCTTTATCGGACAGTTCAATATAGTTATGATGCGTGGTTACGGGCTAAACAAGCCGCGAAAAATGTCAAAAATAGTGCTGATTTATTGTCGCAATCTTATGCAAAAGGCCATGCGGATTTAATGGATACTTTGTCTGCTCGAAAACAAGCAATAGAAAGTGCTTTGGCGGCAAAACTGGCATTAATTGATGCTGAAGAAAACTACTATCGGTTATTATTAGATGCGCATATTTTGTGGAATTTTGATTCTACTTTAGTGGATCCTATTCACTAGATTTTTGTGCAAGTTGAAAGGAATAAATTAAATGCCATCAGTCTCATTTTTACAGTCAGAATTAGGGTTAGGTTTAATGCAAGCTAGCATTAGTTTTCTGCTTGCATTGGGGATGGCATTTTGGGCAAAAAAATATAAAATTATATTGGCCCGTGAAACAGTCACTGCTTTATTTCGAGGCTTGATACAAATTCTTTGTGTCGGCTTAATTCTGGTGATGATTTTAAATTGGCATTTAATGACGGGATTTATTGTGCTGATTTTAATGTGTGGCGCGGCAACGGGTATTGCAAAAAAACGGGTGAAAACCCTCGAAAAAAAAACGTGGGTTTGTTTTGGTAGTATTTTTTTGGGTTCAATGAGTATTATTTTGATTATGCTCATGACTAAATTGATTGTCTTAAAAAATGCGATGTTAATTCCGGTAGGCAGCATGATTATTGCCAATAGTATGAATACTTGTACGCAAGCTCTGGAGCGATTTCGGGCTGAAATTAAATCACATCGAGAAGAAATTGAAGGTTATTTTGCTTTAGGAGGATCGGCCCGTCTTGCTTTTGCCAATGCACAAAACGCGGCTGTTCGGGCAAGTTTGATGCCCCGAATCGATTCGTTAAGTTCATTGGGCATTGTTTGGATTCCAGGAATTATGGCGGGCATGGTGTTGTCAGGTACGGATCCTATTTATGCGGCCCTGTATCAATTTGTTATTATGAGTATTATTTATATTTCATCGGGTGTGACTGCCCTGACAAGTATGTGGCTAGCTATCCCTCATGTTAAATTAGAAAAAGAAATATAATAAAGAAATTGATTACTCTTTTTCGGGACACTGCGCTTTATCTAAAATAGTCTGAAGACTTTTTTTCAATTCAGGATTAGAAGTCATTTTCATGAGATCATGAATCGCTTCTTGTGCTTTTTCGCTTAAATCGTGAAAAATAAAACGGGGGTTTTGAGTATAGTGCGTTCGGACTTTTTCTTCTTGGTAAGCCAAATTTAAGTGTGGGTTAATTTCCCATTTAAAGTGTCTGAGTGGTGTGAGCTGTGGATGCGTTTGTTTCAGATGTGAATTAAATTTGATCAATAAGCGTTGTTGTTGTTGTTTTAGAGATTGCGCAAGCATTCCATTTACAAGTGCAATCACAAGTGCTTGATTTTCCTCATTCCAATCTATAATTTGATAGCTTTTTTCATAGCGAATAGGTAAAATAAGAGGCATAATTTGTTGAGCCGCTTCGAGATAATAAACCCGCTCAGAATGAGGTATTTTTTCTAAAAAACGGTGAATAATTGTTTTCAAAGCCATCGGCGCATTCGTATTTTTCATGTTAATATTTTTCACTAAGTCAATCAGATGCATTCCGCACATTATAATAAAATGTTCCGTAAAAGGAGTTGTTTTTTTGGATAAAAAATTTGTACTAGAGAAATATTCATGATGAAATTGGCTTTAATTCGGCAACGTTATAATCCGCACGGAGGCGCAGAACGATTTGTTTCACGGGCCTTAGAAACATTGAGTGAAAACAATGAGTTAAAAATAACACTTCTTACCCGAAAATGGAAAAATGCGGCCTCAAATAATAAAAATAATTATCAAATCGAAATTTGTAATCCTTTTTATTTGGGGAATGTTTGGCGGGATTGGAGTTTTGCGCGGGCGGTACAAACACAATTAGCCACACAATCTTTTGATTTGATTCAATCACATGAACGGATTGCAGGGTGTGATATTTATCGGGCAGGAGATGGGGTGCATCGAGAGTGGCTTTTCCAGCGTGCTCGGGTGCTTTCTATGCCGCAACGTGTTGGCATGCGTCTGAATCCCTATCATGCATATACATTGCAAGCGGAATATAAACTTTTCACCGATCCACGTTTGAAAGCAGTCATTTGTAATTCTCGTATGGTCAAGCATGAATTACAACAATGGTTTGATTTTCCAGAAGAAAAAATTCATGTGATTTATAGTGGTGTGGATAATCAAGTTTTTCATCCTAAATTAAAAACACTTTTTCGTGAAACCACACGGCGACAATTAGGCATTTCAGATGAAGCGACAGTTTTGCTTTTTGTGGGGTCTGGTTTTGCGCGAAAAAATTTGAGTTTAGTTTTACAAGCACTACATTTATTGCAACGTGATAATATACACTTGTTGGTTGTAGGCGCAGATAAGCAACTTGCAGGTTATCGTCAATTGGCTGAGACATTTCAAGTGAGGGCGCATTTTGTTGGGGGGCAAGCAGATGTTTTACCCTATTATGGTGCGAGTGATATTTTTGTTTTACCAACCCTCTATGATCCCTTTCCAAATGTATGTTTGGAGGCCTTCGCGAGCGGTTTGCCTGTGATTACAAGCACAAAATCAGGGGCAGCAGAGTTCATTCGTGATGGAGAAAATGGCTTTGTCTGTGATGCCTTAGATTTGAAAACTTTAACAGAACAAATTGAGGCGTTAACCAATCCACAAGAGAGAGCGGTCATGAGTCGTTTTGCTCGGCAAACAATTTTGCCATTTTCATTGACAGCGATGGGGAAAGAATTAACTTCCCTTTATAAAAAAATAATTGCCCTTTAATGACTTAGGGGCTATAATGATCGCTTTTTAATTTTTAAGTCATTTTTTGATTGTTAAGGATATAAACCACTATGGTCGTTATTCGTCTTGCACGCGGCGGTGCTAAAAAACGCCCGTTTTACAATATTATCGTTTCTGATTCTCGCGCACGTCGTGATGGTCGTTTTATCGAACGTGTTGGCTTTTTCAACCCAGTTGCTTCTGAAGTTGATCAATTCAAATTACGTATTGATTTAGACCGTGTTGCTTACTGGCAAGGTCAAGGTGCGCAATTAACAGAATCCGCAGAAAAATTGCTCAAACGTTACCGTAAAGAAGTTGTGAGCGCACCTGCTGCCTAATTGAGATTTGAGTATAAAGCGTGTCTACACAAAGTAACAAACAAGAATGGGTCGTCATGGGCCGTGTTGTGGATGCTTTTGGCATTCGTGGCTGGGTCAAAATTGAGCCATTCACAGAGTATTTAGATAGTCTTTTAGATTATAAAACATGGTGGCTTCATCCGCGCAATAAAGCGGATTTAAAACAAGCCTATCTTGTAGATGAGGTGCAAGTGCATGGTAAAGTTTTGGTGGCGGCGCTCAAAAATATTGGAGATCGCGATCAAGCTTTAGCCCTGAAGGGCATGACGATTATCGTGTCGCGTGCGGATTTTCCCGAAGCTGAAGAAGATGAATATTACTGGCATGATTTGATGAAAATGCAAGTAATACTAAAATCTGGAGAAGTTCTAGGGCAAGTCATTAATATGATGGAAACAGGGGCACATGACCTTCTCGTTGTAGAAAATGCACAAAAAAAGCAGATTTTAATTCCGTTTGTGGAACAATATGTTCTACAAGTTGATCGTGAAACAAAGATCATTACGGTAGATTGGGATCTGGCTTGGTTAGAAGACTAACATGACCAAACAATTTGATGTCGTGACAATTTTTCCGGAAATGTTTCGCGCATTAACGGAAAATGGGATTACACAACGGGCGCATGTAGCCCACTTTTATGAACTCAATTTGTGGAACCCGCGCGACTTTACAACAGATAAAAGAAAAACTGTTGATGACCGTCCGTATGGTGGTGGTCCCGGAATGATTATGCTTGCGGAACCGTTAGAAAAAGCGATTTTAGCGGCGAAAGCACGACAAAAAACACATGGGATTAAGCCGAAAGTTATTTATCTTTCGCCACAAGGGCAGTTATTAAATCATCAAAAAGTGATGGAACTCTTAACGCAAGAAGGGTTAATTTTCTTGGCAGGACGATATGAAGGCGTAGATGAGCGTCTGATTGCCCGTCAAGTGGATGAAGAAATCTCAATTGGGGATTATGTACTATCTGGTGGAGAATTACCCACAATGGTTTTGATGGATGCATTGATTCGTCAAATTCCGGGGGTTTTGGGAGATGCCCATTCTGCCCAACAAGATTCATTTGTAAATGGCTTGTTAGATTGTCCCCACTATACGCGTCCAGAAGTCTACGAAAATATGCCTGTACCCGATGTGTTGCTTTCAGGACATCATGCACAAATTGAACACTGGCGACACCAAAAAGCGTATGAAAAAACGCAAAAAATGCGACCAGAATTAATCGCGCAGTTCAATTTGTCTAAAAAAATTTTTTAAGATAAAAAAAGCAAAAGATAAGCGCGCTCTATCTTTTCGATGAAAATAAAAGAGGTGATTCATGAATTTAATTCAGCAACTTGAGCAAGAAGAAATTGCACGTTTAGGAAAAACGCTCCCGCCTTTCGCGCCGGGTGATACTGTTGTGGTCAACGTGTTTGTGGTTGAAGGTGAACGTCGCCGCGTGCAAGCGTTTGAAGGCGTGGTCATTGCAAAACGTAATCGTGGTTTGAATTCTTCTTTCATCGTGCGTAAAATGTCTTCTGGTGAAGGGGTTGAGCGGACTTTCCAAAGCTACTCTCCTTTGATTTCTTCTGTTGAAATCAAACGTCGCGGTGATGTGCGTCGTGCGAAATTGTACTACTTACGTGGACGCACTGGTAAAGCGGCCCGTATTAAAGAAAAATTACCAAGCAAAATCAAAAATGCTTAATTAGAATAAAAAAAATGACCCCATGCTTTACAGCATGGGGTTTTTCTTATCCAGCGAATAAAAAACAAAATAAAATCTATTTTGGAATAACGACGGTTTTCTCAGAATAGTAGCCTAATTCCGCAGTTTGGTGACAAGCGAAGCAGTTTGAACGTGTTCCTACTTTTTCACGTTTGAAAACATGGGCAGGAATTTCGTCATGTTTTTTCTTGATAAAAGGAATCTCGGTCACGCGTAATGGTGTACTATTGGTTGGAATTGAACTTAAAATCTTTTCAGAACGTTTATTATTGCTGCGTTCTGCGCTGTTCATTACTAAAAATTTGGTAATTTCTACTTGTGTCGGCTTATCTAAAGAAGCATTTTCCCCAAAATGTTTATCTAATCCGCCCATGATTTTCTCCCAAGAGCGCGCGGGCAATAAACCCGGATGAAAAGCATTATGGCAAGTGCTACATTCGGCTTCCCAAGCCGCATTTTTGACCTTGGGTAAAACCTTTCCCTCAATTAAAGCTTTTTCATAGGCCTTTTGATGGGCTTTTTGATAATCATTTTTAGAAATTTTGCCATTCTGTTCAAATTTTTTATATTCATCTGAATCATGATGTTCTTTTTCATGATCGTCATGTCCAAATGACAAGCCGCTTATAAAAAAAGCACTCAGCAATCCTACTGTTATAATTCTTTTTGTCAACATTTCTTATTTTCCCTTTTAATCTATTGAAAACGATACCAATCTTTTGATATAGACGCAAAAAAGACCTTTCCTAGAAAGAAAAGGTCTTTATTATAAAATGCGAAAGTTAAGAATTACTTAACTGAATTTAAATAAGTGATAAAGTCACCTTTTTCTTGAGCAGTACAAGAACGACCTAACATATCGTTACAGTTGCGATGAAAAGCTTTTTCTGTTTTGGCTGGATCAGCAAAGCGTTTGTCGTATGCGACTGGGGCCATGGGGTGAATTTCTTTATTTGTTTTAGGATTTTTCCCAACTTTTTTCGGATCGTCCATGTGACAAGTCGCACAGCTGACTTCTTTACCATTTTTTTCATGTTTTGCATGGTAGAATTGTTCGCCACGTTTTGCGTCAAATCCTGTAAATTTTGCATCTGCTTTTTTTGCTTCAGCTTGATACTCTTTTAATAATTCATTTACGTTTTGTGCAGCAAAACTACTTCCTGCTGTTAAGCAAAGTGATAAAGCGATCAAAAATTTCTTCATATTAATACCTTCAATAATCATTGTAAATATTTTAAATAAAAACCCTAAATAACTAGCTGAAGCAAAATACGTTCTGAATTACGTGCTATTTTTAAGTTAAAAGAGTGACAAATCTTGTTGACTAAAGTTCATAAAGCAAGCATTATTTTAGCTTAAAAAAAAGCAACTTAGTCGTACTATTTTTATAAATTTGTATAAAAATCAAAAAAAATTATTATTTCGTTTGATTGTCTTCATTATGACGATATTGATATCCGGAAATCATACTTTGAGCAAGCGGTAAATGATCGCGTTTTTCGTGCCAAATTAGGGCCGCGATATGCGCGAAAATAAAACCTAAAATTACATTAAATCCAAATTCATGAAGCTCTTCAATTGTGTGCTCAAGCGGAAAATTAGCAGGGGCTGAGGCACTAAATGGACCCATGTCTTGAGCCATGCCAGCAAGGAGTAAACCACTTGTCCCCATACCAATAAATACAATATACATTAACAGATAAATGGCACTCGCAAGCGGATCATGTCCAAAATGATTTGCCTCTGTGGTTTGAGGTAAACGTCGTTCCCGAATCAGTGTCTGTAATGCGTTGATCCACAAGCGAAAATGCCACATTTGTGAAAAACGCGCGTGTTTTGGTCCAATAATCCCCCAAATCACCCGAAGGGCCACGCTGGTTGCAAAAACATAGCCAGTATAAACATGGACGGCCCAGATGGTAGCGCGTTGCATGCCTGGCTCAAAAAGATGTAATTTTTGAATAAGAATTGTACCAATTAAGCTGATAATACTTAATGCTATTCCCCAATGAAGGACGCGTAAAAAAGGATCATAAACGCGTGTTCGACGATAGGAAATTATTTCATATTCATGTGACATTGTACTATTCCTTCTTGTAAAAAAATAATAAAACAAAAAAATTAGATCAATCCATTTAAAAAGAGTTTTCTTAAGTTTTGATTAATTATCATTATAATAAATAAAAAAACCCCGTTTCTTCAAAAGAAACGAGGTTTTTACCACAAGAGCATCAGAAAAACTATGCTTTAAGTACAGAATATTTAATTATATAGTACTATCAATAAAAGCAGTTAACTGAGATTTTGCCAGCGCGCCAACTTTTGTTGCGACAACTTGACCATTTTTGAAAATCATTAATGTAGGAATCCCACGAATACCATATTTGGGAGGCGTGGCTTGATTTTCATCAATATTCAATTTTGCGACCTTTAGACGGCCTTGATATTCTTTAGCGATTTCATCTAAAACTGGCGCAATCATTTTGCAAGGGCCGCACCAATCTGCCCAGTAATCAACTAACACTGGTGAATCAGCCTTAAGCACTTCTTCTTCAAAGTCATTATCTGTTACATAATGAATTAAATTACTCATTGGTAATATTTCCTTTTTGTAATCAAAGATTTAAATAATACTTCGTCAACTTTTAAATGAATTACCTACACCAAGTTGTATTGGTCACGCACAGGGTGCAAGTCCCATATCTGTTTATCCAAATGACTGGACAATTTAAATGATTGGGTCGAGCCCAATTCTGTGCACATGCATCATATTTGTGAATACATGCTATTTTAATAAAACGAATTTGCTTATGTGTGAATACTTTTGATTTTCCTCTATACTAAGACAGGTTAAATCAAATAAACGGGCCGTTCTTCGTATTCGTTCAACTTTTTTTAATGTCGAGAGGCGTTTTTTTTATTCTAATATGATTACAGATTGTTGCCTAGTCTTAAATCAACACATCCCTGATTTTGTTATGCAAAAACTGCGCCGATTCACGATCATTCTTGAACGGTAGGAATGCTTAAAAAAAGATTCAATTATATTTTGTTGCAAAAGCAAAATTATCTTTGTTTTTATCGCATTTTCCTTGAAGTTGTCAAGCTTTGCTTGCATCAATCGCAAAAAGAGCATAATCTTATACAAATTTGAGATTGATTTGTTAATGTTTAAATCAAGACATTTTTATCGATTTTTTGGAAGAAAAAAACAATAAATTGATTTCTATTTGATTCGGTTTATTCGGGTGCCTACAATGAAAAAATCCCTTGTTAAGAACGGCAACTGCCTTGCATTAACCTACACTCAATGTTATGATAAGCGCATAAAAGTCGAGAGATTTTAATCAATTATTTTGATTTTTTTCTGACTCAGTCCATTCTCTCTCTTGAGTCAAATTTTGAAGACGTCATGCCTTTAAAACCAAAAACTTGTCCTTATTTTCTCTATATAAAATGATATCTAGCTGGTGAGATTGCTTATTTTGATTTGATATAAATATCAAAATAATCTAATCTGTTATTAAATAAAATGATTAATCAGAAGTAAATAATAAATATAAGTGAAGTAAGGCCGAAAATCGTTTCAAAAATAACAAAAACTAAAATAGCACGATATAATACCAAATAAAAAAAGAGGAATTACATTATGACTTATGTTGTGACCGAAAATTGTATCAAGTGTAAATATACTGATTGTGTGGATGTTTGTCCGGTTGATTGCTTTCGAGAAGGTCCAAATTTTTTAGTCATTGATCCAGATGAATGTATTGATTGTACCTTGTGCGTGGCGGAATGTCCTGCCGAAGCGATTTATGCCGAAGATGATTTGCCAAGCGATCAAAAACATTTCTTGGCCTTAAATGCTGAATTAGCCAGAAAGTGGAAACCCATTATTGAGAAAAAAGCATCTTTGCCTGAAGCCGCTGAATTTGATGGTAAACCTAATAAATTCGATTTGCTTGAATACTAAAATTTAAAAAAGAACAACGTGATATGGACTTCGATTTTGGCTGGATTGTAGCCTTTTCGTTTTTTTTCGCATTAGGATGGCTTGCCGCCAAAATCGATGTTAAGCAACTCGTTCGAGAATCTCGTCGCCTGCCTGAGTCTTATTTCAAAGGGCTCAATTTTTTGGTCAATCATGAAGAAGAACAAGCCATTAGTTCTTTTGTTGATGCGGCCCGTTCTCATCCTGAAACAATCGAACTGCAACTGACATTAGGTCAGCTTTTCCGCAAGCGGGGCGAACTCAATCGGGCTATTTATTTACATCAAAGCCTATTGGATCGTTTTGATCATGATCCGATTTTGACTCAAAAAATCCAATTTGAATTAGGACAAGATTATCTTAAATCAGGGTTGCTTGATCGCGCAGAAACATTGTTTACTCAATTAGCGCGAATGACAGAAAGTCCCGTCTTAAAGCAGACTTTAGAAGCCCTCATGTCTGTGTATGTGATAGAACATGAATGGATGCAAGCGATTCAAATTCTAAAACGCCTTATGATTTTTGAGCCAGAAAATTTATATTTTAAACAAATGTGTGCGCAGTTTTATTGTGAAGCCGCATTGGAATTATTTCAGGCTCAAGAGCCATATGATCAAGCTCACTTTTTTTTGCAAGAGGCTTTAAAAAACAATCCGCAATGTGTCCGGGCGCACTTAATTTATGGCCAAATTTTGGAAAAAAAACAAGAGCCGATCACCGCATTGGGGGCTTGGTTTATGATTGAAAAACAATCTCCTGTGCATTTACTCTTAGTTTTACCAGATATGTTACAAACTTATCAAAAAATTAAAGAAATGACCAGTTTCATTACGCATCTTGAGCGATTACAAGAACAGTATCCAACAATGGGATTTGAGTTATTTTTATTTGATGTTTTATTTTTACAAAAAGAGCATGAGCAAGCTTATCTCTTGATTCAAAATGCATTGAGAAAATCAGCCAGTTTGGGCGGGTTAGTTCGCTTGCTCACCCTGCAAATTATGGAAATGGCAGACCAAAAACGTCAACAAGATTTAAAATTAATTCATCATTTATTGATAAAGCATCAAGTACAAACCCAACGTTATGTTTGTGCGCATTGTCATTTTGAAGCCCACCAATTTCATTGGTGCTGTCCTGCTTGTGGTCATTGGGAAGGCTTTACACCTCAGTTGCCTGCACAATCGATGAGTGCGCCACTTGAGGTGTAAAAATTTTTACTTAAATAAAATCAATCGCAGGTTGACACATTTTTGTGACCCATTGCAAATAATGGGGTTCACCTTGTGTAATAGGAAGTGCAATGATTTCAGGAAGTTCATAAGGATGGATTTCTTGAATCATTTTTTCGAGGGTGGGATAAGCACTTTTTGTTGTTTTAATCAAAAGTGGAATTTCAGTGGCATCTTCAAGTTTATTTTCCCACAAATAAAATGACTGACAAGGTGCAAGAATATTAACACAGGCTGCAACTTTTGCGGTGACAATTTGATTGGCGAGTGTTTTTGCAATATGCAAATCAGGCATGTTTGTCAAAATAATCAGTACTTCCGATGTCATAAAAGCCCTCGTTAGCGTGGTAAAGGTAAGAGCGGATTGCTTCGTTCTGTTGCTGATTGAGGCCGCGGTTTGGGGCGTGTTCCAATGACGACATTAAAATCCGAAATGCCTGTATCGCGTTCGACGCTTAATTTTGCTTTTTGTCCAGGGCTCAATCCGGCAATAAGATTTAACATATTAGAAGAATCTTTGATTTCTTGGTCATTAATAGAAACTAAAACATCTCCTGCATGAATGCCGGCTTGTTCAGCAGGACCTCCACGCAATACTCCTGAAATTAATACACCTTTATCCCGTTTTAAATTAAAAGTTTTAGCAATATCTGGGGTCAAATCATGCGCTTCAATTCCAATCCAACCACGTACAACATAGCCATTTTTAATAATTTGCTCCATGACTTGTTTTGCTAAGCTAACAGGAATAGCAAAGCCGATTCCAAGAGATCCACCTGTCCGAGAATAAATCGCACTATTGATACCAATTAAATGGCCTTGCGCATCAACCAACGCCCCCCCTGAATTACCCGGATTAATTGCCGCATCTGTTTGGATAAAATTTTCAAAGGTATTAATGCCCAAATGACTGCGGCCTAGGGCGCTGACTATACCCATTGTGACTGTCTGACCTACACCAAATGGATTCCCAATTGCCAAAACAACATCTCCAACTTTTGCTTGGTCAGATTGTCCAAAAACGATAACAGGTAGGTTTTTTTCGTTAACTTTAAGGACAGCTAAATCAGTCTCTGGATCAGTTCCTACAATTTTAGCTTTTAAGTGGCGGCCATTTGCTAAGGCTACTTCGATTTCATCTGCGGATTCAACAACGTGATGATTCGTTAAAATATAGCCTTCCGAACTTACAATAACCCCCGATCCCAAACTAGAAGAACGCGATTCGTTTTCATTATTATCTGGACGCTCGCCAAAAAAGCGGCGAAAAAACGGATCCTCCATAAAAGGATGTTGAGCGACTTTTTTGGATGAAAAAACATTCACTACAGCAGGTAGTGC
This sequence comes from uncultured Burkholderiales bacterium, assembly GCA_964504875.1. GTDB lineage: Bacteria > Pseudomonadota > Gammaproteobacteria > Burkholderiales > CAZDFJ01 > CAZDFJ01. Next base: position 40,732 of record CAZDFJ010000006.1, read on the forward strand.
ATGATTGACCGCTGTATGATAGCTGAACGGTGCTGTGGCATTTTTTGAAACGCCAGCAGAATGTTCAGAAATTTCATTAATTGTAATTGTGCCATTTTGAGTGGATGGAGTATTGTTCCGGAAGGGAATCCAATCTGGACGAATGACGCTAATCGCCAAGAGAATGCCTAAACTCACTGTCGCACTTTGTGAAAAGATTAACCACCATTTACGCATAGTAAAAAAAGAGAAGAGTTGAAAATAATAAGTTATGAGAATAAAAAGCCAATTTCAAGTAAGTTAATTAAATATTCTATAAAAAACGCTATAAAGCCCTCTTTCGGCCGTCTCTCCCTGAAATGAAATTATAAATATTATCATACTATTTATCGGTTTTTTTTTGGAGGAGTTTTTCAAATTTTGTAGAGAATGTCTTAAATAATTTTCTAAAAAGAAGAATCAAACTTGCCTGTCAAAGGGATCAGCTATATGATTAAATGATAAATTTAAAAGGAAATAATGGTTTTTATTTTTTGTAACCTATTGAATAAGATTAGTTTTTATTGTATTTTTTGAGGGAAATTCGATTATATTTTATTTTAAAAATTATCAAAAATGCGTAAAGAAAGGGAGTATGAATCTAAAATGAAAGAGAAAAATAAAAAATTTGATTATTTAATTTATATTGGACGATTTCAGCCTTTTCATGAAGGACATTATTACACTGTTTCTTCTGCGTTGAATATGGCAAAACATGTCATTATTTTGTGTGGGAGTGCGTGTCAGACAAGAACCATCAAAAATATTTGGTCTTTTGAAGAACGCGCCGAAATGATTTTACAGAGTTTTGATAAAAAAACGCGAGATAAATTAGGCGTCTTGCCATTGCAAGATCATTTTTATGATGAGCAGGCTTGGCTGACTGAAGTCAATATGCAAGTCAATAGTGTTATTTCACAAAAAGGACGGGGGTTAAAAATCGGTTTAATTGGCCATCAAAAAGATGATACGAGTTATTATTTGGAATCTTTTCCAGAGTGGGAGTTGGTTTTATTAGATAATTATAAAGGTATTAATGCAACTGATATTCGGATGAGTTTATTTAAAAATACACAAAGTTTTGAGTGGTTGCCTTTGCCAAATTTTGTGAAACAATTTGTAAAAAAATTTATTCTATATGAATTAAATATTTGGCAAGTTTTACAAGAAGAATATAATTTTATTGTCACACAAAAAAAGCAATATTTAAGTTTGCCGTATCCTCCAATTTTTATTACAGTCGATTGTTTAATTTTTTACCAAAAAAAATTATTATTAATTAAGCGAAAAGGTTTACCCGGGCGGGGATTATTTGCTTTACCGGGCGGCTATGTGAATGCGGATGAATTAATTGAAACCGCTGCATTGCGAGAGTTAGTTGAGGAAACGAATATTAATTTACCCCTCAAGATTTTAAAAAAGAAAATCATGGCCCGCCGGATTTATGATTATCCAGAAAGAAGTTTATTAGGTCGCGTGATTACCCATGCTTTTTTGATTAATTTGGATCAGGTGGATTCTGAGGAGGAAGTTTTTTGTGAAGCAGGCGATGATGCGGCGGCTGTTCTTTGGGTAGATCCGACCCGTTTATCTTTATATCAAAACCAATTTCTGGATGATCATTATCAAATTATTCAAGATATGTTAATAAGTTATCCAATTATTGGGCAGGCGGAGAAATAATATGTTAAGTCTTATGAAAAATTTAATATTAAATACAGATAGTTATAAAGCAAGCCATTATTTACAATACCCAGAAAAAACAGAGACAATTTTTAGTTATATTGAAAGTCGAGGGGGCATTTTTCCAGAAACGGTTTTTTTTGGGCTGCAAATTTTGCTAAAAGAATATTTAGTGCATCCTATTACGTTAGAAATGATTGAAGAAGCGGCTGAATTCTGGGAACAACATGGAGAACCTTTTCATCAAGATGGATGGCTCAGTCTTTTACAAAAATATAATGGTTATTTGCCGATCCGGATTCGAGCGGTTCCAGAAGGTTCAGTGATTCCAACACAAAATGTTTTGGTCACGATTGAAAATACGGATCCTGAATTTTATTGGTTACCACAATACTTAGAAACTTTACTATTAAGAGGGGTCTGGTACCCGACAACAGTGGCGAGTCAGAGTTATGTTATAAAAAAAATAATTTATGATTATTTAACACAAACAGCAGAACATCCCGCAGAATTATTGCCATTTAAATTACATGATTTTGGGGCACGGGGCGTCAGTTCTTTTGAAAGTGCCGGAATTGGTGGCGTGGCTCATTTAGTCAATTTTAGGGGAAGTGATACTGTCACAGGTATTTTAACAGCTAAAAAATATTATGGATGTCCGATGGCCGCAGTCAGTGTGCCTGCCAGCGAACATGCTGTGATTACTGTGTGGGGGCAATCTCATGAAGCGGAAGCATATGAACATATACTAAAACAATTTTCAAAAAGGGGACAAATTGTTTCTGTTGTGAGTGATAGCTACGATATTTTTAATGCAGTTGAGCATATTTATGGTGAAAAACTCAAAGAAAAAATCGTGAACTCTGGTGTGAGTTTGGTGATTCGTCCAGATAGTGGCGATCCTGTAATGATTGTATCCCGGCTCCTAGAAATTTTGGCAGAAAAATTTGGATATACTACGAACAGCAAGGGCTATAAAGTTTTGAATCAAGTGAGGATTTTACAAGGGGATGGCATTAACCGTCATCGTATTCATGAAATTTTAGAGGCAACAACTGCGTTATCTTTTTCGGCTGAAAATTTAATTTTTGGAATAGGAGGGGTAATGTTACAACAAGTCCATCGTGATACGTTATCTTTTGCGATGAAGGTGAGTGCTGCAAAAGTTAATGGCATCTGGCGTGAGGTGTATAAAACTCCACTGACTGATCCAAACAAAAATAGTAAACGAGGCCGGCTTACGCTTGTACGGGAACAGGGACAATATAAAACAGTACAAATTCCGTATGAAAATACAGGCGCCGTTCCAAATGACGTGTTACGGACTGTTTTTGAAAATGGAAAAATAACGAAAGAATATCATTTTGATGAAATTCGGCAGCGAGCCAGTTTCTAAATAGGAAAAAGCCCTTTTGAAAAAGGGCTTTTTTAATTCTTATTTGGTTTGTGCAAGCTGTGTCGAAAATAAATAAAGCGTTGAATTATAATAACTTTCTTGAGGATTATCAGCAGGGAGGGTTGTCACAATATTGGGTGCCACCAAATGAATAATACTGCGAACAGCCATATTAGCATTAAGTGGATCGACTTCTTGCGTTTTTAAATCAGTCCAAGCAGGGAGTGTCGAACGTCCTTGAAATTGCCCCCAAAATTTCTGAAAAGGCTCAAATAAAACAGAATCTTCATAATGGGCCCATTTTAAATATAGCGGAATGCGTAATGCATCATAGCTAAAACGCGGGGCATAACGTGTTTCTAAATCAAAATTGCGACTGGTGAGTGAAAAACGAACCCAATCGGCAGGCAAATTCCATTGACCAAAACGGGCTATTTTTAGAAGCTGTTTACCATTAGCAATTAATTCTGGCCACAGCGGTTCATTCGGCTCAAATTCAGCAAAACGTTGTAATGCTGGAAAAACCCAATAAGATAAATTAATTACAATTTCTTGTTTGTCTTTATCAAGAAAACCATATTCTCCGGGGAGAAGCATTTTTCCATAGAAAGAGTGTGTATAAATAAGCTTTTGTTTGATCGCCCCAAGAATTTTTCTGGCTTCATTTTGATACGTCTCGTCATGCCATAAGTCAAAACCACGTAATAAGCCCCATGCAATTAATAAATCCCCATCGGACGCATTATTTGGATCCGTCACTTGTCCACTTTCTGGTGACCAACTCCATGAAAATAATGCATCTTGACGGGTTTGAAGATTTTTTTGAGTCCATTGCCAAATAGCGTTAAATGCATCACGATCTTGATAAAAACTGGCTAAAATCAGTCCATATCCTTGCCCTTCAGAATGGCTAATTTTTTGAGGGTTTCCTGTGTCAATAATACGCCCTTTTTCTATAAAGCGTTGTTGATAAGCTTGCCATTGAGGCACTTTATTTGCGGCGGCTTTTAAGTTCATGCCGTAAAATAAAAAAACAACAAAGAGCAGGGCGATGATGCCGAGCGAGACAAATTTTTTGTTCAAATTAAAAAAAGACGGACGCATTTATTTTTTATCCTTCACATTGGCATGATGACGACGGCGGAAACGGTAGAGCATTTTGATCGTTAATAAAGCAAGAACGATAGAAACAATAGCAATGACCCCCGTCCAAACCAAGGGGCTACGAGAGAAATAATATTCTGCCATAGAGGTTAATCCAACATTGCCTAGAAAATAACGATTTCCCGTAAATTGAGAATAAATAGGGAGATCATTTTCAGCTTGATTGCGCTTGAACCAAAGAAACACATCGCCTTGTAAATTATCCCAAAAGGCCCCTTGTACTAAATCATTAATGCGTTCGAGTAAAATGTCTGTAGAATTGGCAGTAAAAAGAGTGACTGTTTTTTCAGAAGAAAAAGGAGATTGATATTGTAAAACCAAACCGGTTGATCCAAACGTATGTCCTTGAACAACATGCATTAATTCTACATTTTGCTCGGTAATTGCTTCTTTCCAGCCAAGTAAACGATGCACTTCTTTCATTAAACGATCAACGAGATCAAGATTACGATCATGATCATTTTGTTCTGAATAATCAACAACATGGGCAATACGATTGAATTGATCACTTACATAAAAAGGCGCAGTTTTTTGTAAATGTGCATCAATTTTATCAACTGTCCCTAAAATTAAAATATCTGCCTCTTTTTCTTGCTCACTTGGAGCTTGATGGGACAAGGTCATTTCATAGAGAGGCAACATTTTGCGTTGGACTACTTTTGCTAATAAAGTCCAAGCTGAAGAGATGCTTTTGGGATCTTGACTGGGGATATAAAAATATGTGGAATTTCCATTGCCACTGATTGTGTAAGGAAAACCGGTGCGGGCAAACAGGTTAAGATCAGGCAATATAGCAAAATGATTCGCGTAAGGCATTTTAATGACAGAGTCATCATAAATGGTCAGTTGCAAACCATCCGTGAAAAGATCCTGACATTCTCCCGTTACAAGCGGTCTGAGTTTTGCCTCAAATGTAATTTTATTTTTGCCTGGTTTGAGTGTTGTAAATGGCAAAGAAAGTTTATATTTTGTAAAAGCCGCGCCTTGATCATTATTAAGCGTAATCGAGGATTGAAATTGTCCATTCACTAAGATGCTGAGTACGGAATCTTTTCGCATGCCGGCCGCATAAGCAAAATGGAGCTCTAAATCAAAAGCCATTTCATCATGAGTGAATAAATCCGCAGAAATATTAAATTCAATCGCGGCTGGTGTGGGAGATAAACCTTGTAAAGAAGTGGTCTTATAGTTGTTCAGCTGGCTAAACCGATAATAATTATTTTCGTAAATTTGATTTTTGCCCGCGTATTTGCCAATTTTAGGCAAGTCGACTTCTGTGAGAATAGTATAAGGCGTATCTGGTAGTGGTAATGAAATAAAATTGAGCGCATCTAATGCCCGGGTTACATTTTGTGGCGTGTCGCCAGAAATAATGAGGACAAAATGTTTTTTATCAGGAAGAATTGGATAAATGCCAATATAACTCGCTCGAATTTGGGTTTGAATATTATCTGGTAAAAAAGCGGCGAGTTCGGACTTTGTTCCGATCAAAATATTATCTTGTTGCGATAAATGTGCAGGTAAAACAATCCCTTCAGAAGACAAATTTTTGTGAGCGAATGCCGGAAGGTCTTTTGTGCTTAGATTATAATACTGGAAAAGAGGAGAGACATATTGTAAACGTAGTCCTGTGGATTGTGCTGCCAAGCCCCCCCATTTAAGATGGGTATTATCCAAAGGCATTTTTGCATTTGCAGTGAGTAAGTTCAAATGGTATTGATCATTAATTAATTTGGGATCAAAAAGATTTTTAAGCTCGGATAATTTAGGCGAAAGGGCTTTTAAATGGCTTTTAATTTTTAAATAAGAATTAGTTGTATTCACTTCAGTCCATAGCTCGGGGGCCGTGACTTCTTCGCATTTTGTTGTGTAATGTTGTGCGGCCCGAAATTCCAATTGATTATAGCCCGCTCGAAAATATTCGACGGGGATATTAATATCCATAAGTGTCTCAGGTCGATTCGGGTCAAGTGGCAATTGTGCGACAGTATGTTGATTCATTAAGATAACAAGTTGAGAACGTTCTTTTAATAAAGAAATAGAATTCGTCACCTGCAAACGTAATACAACTGATTCAAGTTCTGTTCTTTGTGCTAATGGAATAAAAAGACTATAACTTGACCCTGCATTTTTAATACGAATGGGCTCACTTTGTGCCATAAATCCAGAAAGTGGATAGACACTACGTTCTTCTTTGATTTCTGTTGCATGGGCGGGCAATATAAAAAAACAAACAATATAATAATAAATTAAATAATAAAAACTCTTTCTTATATTCATAAAGTTAAGACTCTTTTTTATGGGGTTGATTTTTGGAGACTTCTTTTTCATAGGATTCGTCTTTTACCCAGCAAAGAAAACGCTGAATATAGCGCGGGATCCATGAAAAACAGTACTTAATAACGGATCGGGGATTAAAATCTAAACTTTTAAAAATAAGCATAAAATGTTCAAAAACTTTATTGGTTCCAAGTTTCAGTAAGAATCCGAAACTTTTGAGAATCCCTTGTTCTTTAATGCGCGACCGTTGAAAATCAATCCAACGTTGACTGTCCCCATGTGCTAATAACACCCCATTTGTTTTTTGCTCAGGATTCGCATAAATAAATTCGACCCCAAATGCAATTTTGTCTTTCTGGAAAGGGCGGCGATTACAAACCTTCATTGAAAAATAGGAAAAATCTTTAATAGCAGGGTTATAAACAAAGAGTCTTTCGGGGCGTTGATCTTGCAAGTGCGCTTCGTTTTCTTTGGGCACAATAATGAGCGCCCCAGACACAGAAACGTCGATCACACGACAGCGAATAATATCGTCTGCATAAAGTAACCATCCATCCATATCAGCGGGCATACGCGGATTGGCTCGGCGTTGTTTACGCTCGAGTAAGGCGCCCATCGCCGCATTCAGAATAATTAAATTAAAAATTTCCCAAATTAATGTAATCAGCGTGACCCCAAACATTTTGGGTACCGCAAATAATCTATAAATGCCCGCAAGCGTTCCCAAAATTGATAAAGCATAAATATAATAAAAAGGTTTAGCGAGCTTAGAAATAAAATCTTCGTTGAGTTGTTCGCCTTTTGGTGTCACCAAAAAAGTGGGCGATCTTGGATTTTTAATCACTTTTGCAATCCCAATAAACGAAAAAATAGATTGCATGAGTTCATAAAGTTCTGACACAAAAGCCCAGCGTACTTTGCCAAAAAAATGATTTGAGACAATCAATGTGCCAATAATATGTGGTAGAGCATACGCAGCAAATTGCGGTAAAGTTGCCGCATAAATCATTAATCCAAAAAAAAGATAGCTGAGTGGGGATAACAAATAAACCATACGGGCAAAAGAGAAAAACCAGAAAAAACAACTATTTAAATAAGCAAAACGTTGCCAAAAACGTAATCCTTTTTTGAAAAATGGATTTTTCAGTAGAAAAATTTGCACCATACCTTGAGACCAGCGGACTCGCTGAATCACAAAAGCAGTATAGCTTTCAGGTTGTAATCCAGAAACCATTGGAATATTAATATAAGCACTGTTATAACCGCGAGAATGCAGCTCAAGTGCTGTTTCGGCATCTTCTGTGATGGTATTCCCCGCAATGCCCCCTACTTCGTTCAGATATTTTCGTCTTAGCAAAGCTGCGGAACCACAGAAAAAAGAAGCGTTCCAAAAGTCCATCCCGTGTTGAATGACTGAATAAAACATTTCATTTTCACTCGGGATGCGTCCAAAAATTTCGAGATTTTTTTCAACGGGATCAGGATTAATAAAAAAATGCGGAGTTTGGACAAGAAAAAGTTTAGGATCTTCAATAAAAGACCCAACTGTATTTTCTAAAATATCTGTGGTAGGGACATGATCAGCATCAAGAATTAAAACAAGATCGCCCGTTGTTTTTGGGAGCGCCGAATTAATATTGCCCGCTTTAGCATGTTCGTTTTTTTCACGCGTGATGTATTTAGCGCCGATTTCAAGACAAAGAGCTCGCAACAACCAATGCCGATGTAGCGCTTCTGTTGCTTTTTCTGGATTAGGATCATTTCGTTTTTGTGTGGTTCCCCCATCGTCTAGGAGATAGACATTAAATTTATGCTGAGGATAGCGAATTTGTGTCGCGGCAATAAGTGTAATTTCTAATAAGCCGGCGGGCTCATTATAGCTTGGAATTAAAATATCCACACTCGGCAAAGATTCTGGATTGTCTTTTGGTAAGGGGATGGGCGCCCGATTAAGCGGGGAAACATTCACAAAAACCCCTAAAAAATGCACAATCATTCCGTATACTTCGGCAGCATAGAGTAAAATTGCAATAGACCAACTCAATAAGTCACGTGGTCCAAGTGTGTTAAACGTTCGCCAAAAAAAATAACGCAGGGTTAAATAGCTGCCTAAAATAATAAAGAAAAGACGAAGGGTTCCTTTAATTTCTTGTCGTTCATAAATAAAAAGCAGTATGATAATGATACTGTATGCGGAGATCACTTGGCTCATTAATGTTGTTGGAACTGAACTAATGTAAAGCAAGCTACTAATTCCGATAGACCATAATACAAAAAGGACAGAGGTATTCATTTAAATTTTCTAGTTAATTTTTATTTTTATTACTTTTTAATAAAAAAAATGCATTTTATAAATTAATTTGGTTAAATTCTAGTTGATGAAACAGTGCGTTGTAAATAATTTTTTTTAGTATTTAAATAGGAAAAAGTGTATTTTGAAGACAAAAATATGGCGAATAGATTTCGTAACTGCTTTGTTCATCTGTATTTTTTTTCAAATTTATTTGGCTGTGCCGTTTGCTCAAGCACAATCTGTTAAACTCAAGATTGAGACAGTACAATTTAGCGGGATGCAAGCTAACCAATTGTTGCTCAATTTAGACGAAAAAGGTAAGAATCAAGTTTTTCGTTTAGATATTGGCACCTTGCTGATTGGAAAAGATAAGATCTCTCCCATTTTACTGAGTTGTGATCAGCTAAATTTGAAAAAAACAGTTGCTGAATGTTCAAAAGGTAAACTTCAAATCGGTAAAGATGAGGCGATTCCACTAAAATTAACATATGATACGCAGGCTAAGCATTTAAAATTATGGCTCTTACCCAAAAATGAACAATGGCAAATTGAACTGAAGCAGGATGATAAAACGCAACTTTGGCAGGCTAGCGTCATTTTGAAAAATGCCCGTTTAGGCCGTCTTCTTCCTTATGTGAAATTACCTATTAAATTTACAAAAGGTGAAGCAAACGGTAAGATTTTGATTAAAGGCCAAGGCAAGCGCATTTTAGATGTACAATCTGATTTGAGTTTATCAGATATTCAGTTTAGTGACGAACAGGGATTACATGCTGGCGAAAAAGTTGGCATGATCATCCAAATGCGGGCAATTGGGCAAAATGCCCAAAATACGGCTTGGAAAGTCGCTGGAGAAATTAAATGGACGGCTGGCGAAATTTTTTGGCAGCCGGTTTATTTGCCAAAGGCAGGGCATAGCATCCATTTTAATGCGCTTGTGCAAAATGATCGGATTCAAATTGTGAATTCTAAATTAGAAATGGACCAAATTGGCCAAATAGAGTTGGCTAATTTGGAATTTGCCAGGCAACAGTTGAAAACACTTGATCTAAAAACAGATAAATTACCCTTTAAACCTTTATATCTTGTTTTTTTACAACCTTTTTTTGCCTCAGGAATTTTAGCTAAATTAGATCCTGCTTCGATTACTGGGGATATCCAAGCTGGCCTCAAAATTAAAGACGGTTTTCCGCAGCAATTTGATTTATATATTAATAACTTATCTTTTCGAGATTCAGAAAAACGCTTTCGGGTAGAAGCCCTCAATGTCAATGTTCCATGGAAAAATGGTCAAAAAAATCAAGCGCTTGTCACCTTAACAAAGGGACGTTGGCGTAAATTACCTTTTGGGCCGATTCGAGCAGAAATTGATTTTAATCGTAACCAACAGCATGACGACATTGATCTTGCGATGGATCATCTCAATGTTCCCATTTTAAATGGCATCTTGAATATTAATCATTTTCAAGGAAGCGTTTTATTAGCGGCGAATCAAGAGCCTAAATGGGAATGGAAATTTGGGGCAAAAATGGAAGAATTGAGTGTAGAAAAGCTTTCTAAAGCCCTTGAGATTCCAATTATGCAAGGAAAACTTTCTGCTACAATTCCAGAAATTCATTATGAAAATCATGGAGTGCATTTAGATGGACATATGGATTTTGATATTTTTAATGGCAAAATTGTTGTCGATAAAATGCGTATTTATGAACCTTTTGGAAAAATTTCTCGTCTTGAAGCCAATATGACCATGCGGCAGATTGATTTAGATGCTTTGACTCGAACGTTTTCATTTGGCAGTATGCAGGGGCGACTGGATGCAGATATTTTAAATGTCGAGTTGAACAATTGGAAGCCTGTTGCATTTGATGCTCGCATTCAAAGTAGCGCTGGAAATTATCCCAAAAGAATTAGTCAAAAAGCTGTCCAAAATATTTCTTCTTTAGGGGGCGACGGCGCAGTTGCCGCGATTCAACGAAGTGCATTAGGTTTTTTTGAAAATTTCGGCTATGATAAAATCGGTTTTGGCTGTGAGCTTAAATACAATATTTGCCGAATGACGGGCATTAACGACGCCGAACAAGATGGCTATTTAATTATTAAAGGCGCGGGGATTCCTGCAATTAATGTGATTGGTTATAATCGTTTTGTCGATTGGCAAGATTTATTAGATCGTCTGACAAGTGTGATTCAGAATTCAGGCGGAGAAGTCGTGGTAAAATAACTTTTTTGTAAGAAAATTCATTTTTGGCATGAAATTTTTATTAAGAATTGAAAAATTTTGTTAAAATGAAAAAAAGACTTGATGAATATTAAATTGTTTACTTGTGGGAGGAGTTGCGCGTTTGGTGCGTAACGAAAAATTATGTCACTTTCATCTGTGAGTTCTTCAACTGGGTACGGCGGCGTTCAAGCTTATTCCTATGAGTTCAATTCAGATATGTTGAAGCGTGCAAATGATATGCGGCGTCAAGTTGCATCTCTTGAACGTCAACAACAAGAATCACGGGTCCCCGTGCAAGAAATTGGAACCGTACTCGATTCATCCCGTTTACCGCCACATTTGGGACAAAATATTAATATTGTGGTCTAGCAAAAAAATCAGCCAACCTGTCTATAAGACAATAAAAAATGCCTTTCTGCCAAGAGGCATTTTTTTTGCCTATGGAAAAAAGCGTTTTTTGATATCTAACCAAATCGGTTCAACTGCAAGAAAGCACAAAAAGCAGGCAAGAGGAACGGTCATTTTGTAACCAATATGTTTAAATGCCCAGGCGCCACTCAATCCACCGACTAAGAATGCGAGTAAAATCACACTATGTAACTTAAGCTTGCGGGCATTAGCAGTGACTTCATCGTTTTTCATTTGTGGATCAATATGTAAGAAATGCCCGAAATGGACATAAAAAAACTTACTTAATTCAATGCCAATATCTGTTGCAATGCCTGTCATGTGTGTCGTTCGAACTTCTGCATGAGAAATCTTTGTAACAATGGAATTATGAATTCCCATAATAAAACAAAGCAATAATACAGTCGTTGGAATATAAAAATCGAATGGATTTTCAACTGTTGTTAAGGTCGATCCCAAATAACCAAAGACAAGTAGCCAAATTGCCTCAAAAAATAAAGGAATCGCATAACGACTTTCTAAATGATGGGTTCGATAAAAAATAATAAAAAATGTTGAAATAAATGAACCAAAAATAAAGGCGCCGACCATAAAAGCCGCCCCTAAGGCCGTTTCCATATGTCCTAGAGCGAGCTCGTCAGCAAGGGTTGATACCGTCCCTGTCACATGAGAAGTGTATTTAGCTACGGCTAAAAAACCGCCTGCATTAACCGCCCCTGCCACAAAAGCCATAGACCATGCCAGTTGATGATTGAGCCGTGAAGTTCGTTTTGTATGCTCAAGCAACATATTTAAACCCGTCCCATTTTGACACGAAGTTGTCCTGTTTCTGTTTTGATCTCCTGAATGCCAATATAATCAAATACGCGGGATTGAATAATGGATTCAATCCGAGGAACATGTCGTAAATCAAGACGAATGATATTTTTATCATCCATTTTTAAAAAAGGGACCGTCGCAAGTGTCTCTGCGATCATGGGTTTATTAGTAGCCACGCTGATAATACTCAGCATTAGATTTCCAAAAATCTGTCCTAATAAATGCGGGCTGGCTGAACTCGCTTCTTCGTTGAGTTTAATCAAAACAGTTCGATTTTTCCAATCCATACCCACAAAATTAAATTTTAAATTAAGCTTAACATCGATAGTCCGTTTAGCTGTGAGTTCTAATTCACCGCCTTCAGGTTTGATTGTCAAACGGTGAAGATTCACTTTGGGATCAGAAATATTTTGTTTTAATTGATCAAGAAGAAAAGCTTGCGGTAAAGTCACTCCATCTGGACTAAGTGCAGGGTATTTTTGTGTGTATTTTTGGCGAAGCGTCTCTAGTTTTTTCCAGTCGACCGTAATATTAACAAGATTACTTAAATCTTCAGAAAAAGCAGGGGCTTGATAAAATGCACACACCCAAAAACTGAAAAGTAAAAAATTATTGATCCGATTGTTTTTCATAAACTTTACAATATTTTATGAAGCTATTAAAACATCCAATAGCAATATGTACCAAACCGGCAAATCCATCCAGGAAACCTAAGCGAAAAATATAAAATTTGATAAAACGAATCAGAGGACTCAAGATAATTTGTAATCGTGTGACGCGTTTTCCGCGTGCGATCAGATCGGTGGCTTGCAAGGTTGTGTAATGATTTTGTTTAGTCAAATACGTCGCCAGGGTTTCAGCAGATTCGTGTAATAAATCACCCTGAAGGGTCAGACAAGGTTGATTCGTTTTAGCAATGATTTTTTCATGAACAAGATCAGCGCTCCATTCAGCGGCATGTCGATGAAAGAGTCGCGGGCTCCAATCAGGGTAACCTTCCCCATGCTTTAAAAAACGTCCTAAGAAAAAATTGGATCGGGCAAAACGATATAAAGCAGGGGCCGGCTGTGTTTCCAAAAGGTGGCAAATTTGCTCTTGTAAGCGGGGAGAAATGCGTTCGTCCGCATCCAAACATAATACCCAATCATATTGAGCTTGTTGAACGGCAAAGCGTTTTTGTGGCCCAAACCCTAGCCACTTTTGTGTGATCCACCGAACTTGTGGGTAGGTTTGGGCAATTTCTTGTGTGCTATCTTGACTACCAGAATCAACAATGATAATTTCATCCGCCCATGCTGCGACGCTGTCTAAACAGGCCCGTAATTGTGTCGCAGCATTGAGTGTGATAATCACAACAGAAAGAGGAAGTTTAGGCATCGTAGGACGATTTTTCCTCAACATATTTGGCTAAAACGAGGCCTTGTGCGATTAAAAAAGCAATCATTAAGCCCATTGTGCCAAACAATTTAAAATTGACCCATGTTTCTGTTGGAAAATGAAACGCAATATATAAATTTAATGCAGCCATGACGAAGAAAAATAATCCCCAGGCCCACGATAGTTTGGGCCATAAGGTGGCGGGTAATGAAATATTTTTTTCCATCATGAGACGAATTAAATTCTTTTTGAAAATTAAATCAGAAAGAATCAAGCTCGATCCTAATACGCCGTATAAAACCGTTGGTTTCCATTTGATGAAGTTTTCATCATGGAAAATTAAGGTCGCGCCTCCAAATACAACAACAATCCCCAAGCTGACCCATAACATGGTATCAACGCGTTTATGTTTGAACCAAGAATAAGCAATTTGAAGAAATGTCGTGGCAATCGCAACGCCCGTAGCAACATAAATTCCGCCAAATTTAAATGCTATAAAAAACAACACTATCGGAAGTAAATCAAACAATATTTGCATAAAGACGTTCTCTTAATTTCAGAATTAAAAACAAAAAATATCTCGCATTTAAACGGATTATAATTCTGCTTCTTCACGTGTCAAATAGCCAACTACTTCAAGATCAAATCCTTCAAGACTAGGCAATTTATAAGGCTTTGATAATAAACGCATTTTCTTGACATTCAGATCCTGCAAAATTTGTGCGCCTAAGCCATATTCTCGCAGCCCTGCACGAGAAGATGCGCCATATCTGACCGTTCCTGTTTCAATCCGTTCCAAAAGATTTTCTTGATTATAGGGTTGGCTCAACAAAATCATGACGCCTTGTTCAGAACGCGCAATTTGTGCCATCGCGTCATGAATACTCCATGAATGTGTGACTTTATTATCTTCAATAAAATCCATTACAGATAAAGGCTCATGCACGCGGACAAGACATTCTTTTTGAGGACTGATTGGTCCTTTGACAAGCACAAGATGGACTTCTTTGGAAACGTTGTCCATATAGGAAATTAAATCAAATTCGCCGTGAATCGTTTTAATGCTACGGGCTGCCCGTTTTTGAATTAAACATTCATTTCGGCTGCGGTATTGAATGAGACTTGCAATCGTTCCAATTTTGATGTCATGTTCTTTGGCAAATATTTCCAAATCTGGCAAGCGGGCCATTTCGCCGTCTTCTTTTAAGATTTCACAAATGACTGCTGAAGGAATGAGGCCTGCAAGTGCGGCTAAATCACATCCGGCTTCTGTATGGCCTGCGCGGACAAGCACGCCCCCATTGCGTGCCATGACTGGAAAAATATGTCCTGGTTGTGCAATGTCAGATGGTTTTGCATTAGGATGAACCGCTGCTTGGACAGTTCGCGCGCGATCGGCGGCTGAGATGCCTGTTGTCACGCCTTCTGCGGCCTCAATGGACAAGGTAAAATTTGTTCCAAACTGAGAACGATTTTGATTATTATTCACCATTAAAGGGAGCGCTAATTCTTGGCATTTTTGCTCTGTTAATGTCAGACAAATCAACCCCCGTCCATAACGCGCCATAAAATTAATATGCTCCGCCGTAACGAATTGGGAGGCTAACAGCAAATCACCTTCGTTCTCGCGATTTTCTTCGTCTACTAAAATCACCATTTTGCCTTGCTTCATATCTTCAATAATTTCTTCAATGGGGGCAACCATGCTTATTTATTCCTAAATTTGTTGATAATAATAAGATTATTTTAACATTATTTATTGCGCCGCACATAGCGAACATGAATAGATCGTTGTCTGATTTTTTATTTGAAACAAACATAAAAAAAGGAGCTACTTTTGTATCATCAAAAAGTAACTCCAATTTTTGCACTACTCACAAATAGTCTACTGTGATTATTCAGTGCCTTCTGTTAAAGTAATGCCATATCCTAATTTGCGCAATACTTTTTGTGTACCAATTAATTCTTTTGTGTTAATGAGTAATGGGCCATTCAAATTTGCATTGATTTGGTCGCCATCACCACGGTAAACAATTAATAAAACGGTTAAATCTTCTTTAGATTCTAGTTTTAATAATGCAATTTCTTCTTCTGTAAGAGATAAATCATAGTTAAAACCAAAAACAGAAGGTTCTACAACAGATAAAGCAATATGTTCATTACTTGCTGATTGTAAGCAGAAAATCAATGGTTCTTGTGATGTCTCTTGGTATAATTTGAATTTTTGTTCGTCATCAAAGCCAGGTAAACCATTTGGGAAAGAGATAATTTTTTCAGACATGCAACGCTCCTTTGTATGTGAAGAAGGTCTTTTATACTTAATTAATATAAATTCGTGTATGTGTTTTTGACGAATTCATAATCTCATAGTCTAACTACAATCGTGAAACTCAAAGGGATCAATTTGAATTTGAGTTTCACTGTACATCATAGCATAATCGTTTTAAATTAAAAATACATTAAAACTGAATACCTAAACGATCGCCCACTGCATGGTACGCTTCAACAACGCCTCCTAAATCACGACGGAAACGATCTTTGTCTAAACGTTCTTTAGTTTGCGCATCCCATAAGCGACATCCATCTGGTGTAAATTCATCGCCCAGATAGAGTTTGCCGTCACTAAAACTACCAAATTCAAGTTTGTAATCGACTAATAAAATCCCTGCTTTTGCGAAAATATCTTTCAGAATGCCATTGCAAGCAAAAGTCAATTTTTGCATTTCTTCAACTTGTGCTTCAGTTGCCCAGTTGAAGGCTTTAATATGATATTCGTTGATCATTGGATCATGTAATTCGTCATTTTTGAGGAAAAACTCAAAAATAGGCGTGCTTAATTCCGTTCCTTCTGGAACACCTAAACGACGGCAAATAGAACCCGCTGCAATATTACGCACAACACACTCAACTGGAATCATGTTTAAGCGTTTTACAAGCGATTCATTTTCACTTAATACTTTTTCAAAATGGGTTGGAATATTGGCTTCTTCCAATTTTTGCATAATGAAAGCATTAAATTTATTATTCGTGTGTCCTTTATCATCAAGCTGTTCAATTTTTTGACCATCGAATGCACTGGTGTCGTCACGGAAATTTAAAATTAAATAATCCGCTTGGTCAGTTTCATAAACAGTTTTAGCTTTACCGCGATACAATTCGTTTTGTTTTTGCACGTTCATTATCAGACTCAAAATAAAATACAAAAAAATATGTAAATCATTGTTTTCCCTTAGAAAAGGGACGCATTATGTGTTTTTCAAAAAGTCAAAACACACTGATGTCATGTTGCATCTTCCACCGTTCAGTGGTTTTTACTAAGCCATATTATTTTAATTGTTCGTAAAGCAGTTTCAAGATTCGTCTTGCGGTTTCTTGTTCTTCTGTAGAAGGATTATTTGTATTGCTGACTACTTGAATGACCGTTTGGCCTGATTTTGTGTCATTATCTCCCACTTGGACTTTGAAGGTGCTATTGAGTTGCCCCGCTTGTTTTTGCGTCCGCCAGAAAGCGAGTTTAGATAACATGCCTTCTTTTTGGGGTTCAATATCAGGATCAACATATTTCACGAAATAGAAACCACGGGAACGATCCCGATCCTCTACAGTGAATCCAACACGATCAAGTGCTAAACCAACCCGTCGCCATGCACGATCAAATGGTTCTTCAACTTCTAAAGTAAACGCATTGTTTGTGAGACGCGCGCGTTGTGGCGGACTGACATTAGCTACGCTTGCTTTCGCGCGCTCTTCTGTCACGCCAAAACGTACCATCAAGCGTTGTAACATTTCTGCTTCCAATTCTGGATCCGCAGGACGGGGCTCCCAGATCGTACGTTTTCCCCCATCGCCGCCTTCAATGACTTCATACATCCCACGATGGCTAATATAGATCTCAACCATGTTTGGATCTTCTAGGCTACGTTCCACACGGGTTCTGAATTTATCACGTTCGGCAGTAGAATATAAACTATCAAAGAGTTTACCAAAAGTATTTCGTATGAAATCTTGTGGAATTTTGGCACGATTTTCTGCCCAATCCGTTTCAATAATGCCTGCTTCTGGCATTTCTACTTTAATTAAAAAGCCCATTTCTTGCCAAAAAGCATGTAATATTGGCCAAACTTGATCAGGGGTGGATTTGATTTTTAACCAGCGTTGACTGCCTGCTCGTTCGATGGTGACATTTTCTTGTACAGGAAGAAGCGTAGAGGCTTTGGCATGAGCGGGTTGGGTACGGTCATTATTGTATGCCGAAAAAAGCGCACTTGCTTGCGGATTAAGATCAGGAACATTAAAACGTTCGTCAGCGGAGACCTGAGTTAAATCGGGAGGGACTTCTAAAGTAGGGAGTTTTCCAGCAGATTTATACTCAATTTTCTTAGTTTGGAATGCGCCATCAGCACATCCGAAAAGTAATCCTGAAACACAAAGAAGACTAATTAATTTTAAACGTTTCGCACTATTGCTCATGCAAATTTTACTCATTGAAATGATCAGGTATAAACTTGAGCGTTTTTAAATGAAGTGAGACAGCCAGCACTATTCCTAAAAACTAAACCTAAAATTGACGAGGGGAGTTAAATTTTTCTTGGCAATGATATTTAACTCAAGATGAATCACTTTTTAATCTTTTCTTATTTTAATTTAAGAACAGATTATTTTTCTGTTGAAAAGAAAAATATGCTGTATTTGTTTTAGTTTTTCTTTTCAAGAGAGAGGATTGATTTTTAGATTATAACGACGCTTCAAAAAAAAGCAAGATGCGTTTTTCTTTGGATGAGTGAATTGATCTGATGTGTTTTCCACTCCCCTAAAAGAAAAACGAAGGGGAGTGTTTTTCATTATGCTAATATTCCGTCCGAGCTTCAGAGTAGAAAGCCCATCCCGTCTGTGAGACAGATTTATAAACAGCCCGCTTGTTTTAAGGCGTCGCGCATAATGTCATGATATGAAGAAGAAAGGGGGGTGAGCGGTAAACGGACCCCTGACCCAATTAAGCCCATTTCGATTAAAGCCCATTTTGTAGGAATGGGGTTGGCTTCTACAAATAATTTTTGGTGAAGTGCAAAAAGTTTGCTATTGATTGTATTAGCTGTTTTAAGATCTCCTGCAAAAGCAGCAACACATAAATCATGCATGGCGCGTGGTGCGACATTAGCTGTTACAGAAATCACCCCCGCTCCCCCCAACAACATTAATGCCAAGCAACTCGCATCATCTCCACTATAGACCGCAAATTCTTCTGGAAGTGTATAAATCAATGCAGAAGCGCGTTCAATGTTTCCTGTGGCTTCTTTAATACCAATAATATTTTGTACTTGCGCTAAACGGCGGACTGTTTCTGGCTGCATATCACATCCAGTACGACCGGGTACATTATATAAAACTAAAGGTAAATCAACTGCTTCCGCAATGGATTTAAAATGTTGATACATCCCTTCTTGTGTTGGTTTGTTATAATAAGGGACGACAGAAAGTCCTGCAACGGCCCCCGCTTCTTTTGCAAAACGGGTCAATTCAATCGCTTCTTGTGTGGAATTTGCACCTGTTCCAGCAATGACAGGAATTTTTCCATTAGCAAAATGAACTGTTTTTTCAATTAATGCGCGATGTTCTGTTATATCAACTGTCGGGGATTCGCCCGTTGTTCCAACAATCACAATGCCGTCTGTTTGATTTTCAATATGAAAATCAACTAAACGATGTAATGCATCAAAATCAATCGCGCCTGTTTGTGTCATTGGCGTGACGATTGCAACAATACTCCCTCGTAACATGCTTTTTATTCCGTATTTGATTTTTATAATAAAATAAACAAACTTTTTGATTATTATAGCGCAAGGTTTAAGTTTTTTGTGATTTCAATTTTAGGAAAAATATTTCGAGAGACTCTGTAGAAAAAGCCATTTAACGTGTCAAATGCCGTCCAAATGCTTGTCCAACATCAAAAGAAAAGAGGGAAATGTCATCATCCTGTTCTTTTCCGGCCATATAATTAATCAAACGAATTTTAATCTCAGCTAATAAATTACATCCAAGAGGCGCCCGTTGAATGGCTTGTTCAAGCCCTTCAGTGCCGAGCATATCCCCATTTTGATTCCGTAATTCTGTCAATCCATCTGTATAAGTCATAATCGTTTGGTGAGGATGTAAATCAATTATCACGCAAGTTGTGTCTAAAATATCATTGTCTATAATGCCTAGAGGCAATTTAGAAGAGGTGATGCGTTCAATTTGGTGCGTATATTTATTAATAATTAAAACAGACGGCAATCCACCATTCCAAATAGAAATCTGTTTTTTATTAAAGTTAATCGACATTAAAGTTGCGGCACAATAGCGTCCAATAGGTAAAACTGTTCTTAATTTTTTATTAATTTCACCAATGATCGTGGCTAAATCTGCACCTTGACGCGTCAAACTATAAAAAACGTCTGACGTTGGAATCGCTCCCACTGCGGCGACTAGCCCATGTCCAGTAAAATCTCCTAACATAACATGCAGTTCGCCCGTGGGAGAAAGTGCGTGAGTAAGCATATCCCCATTAAAATGGCCCATTGAAGATTGCCATGTTTCTACGCCTGCCAACTGATTAGAATGTGGATTAATCACCGCCTCAAAAATATGTTGTGCAAGGGCAAGTTCTTCTTCTGTTTGTTTATTATAGCGTTCAAGAGTATTATACAAATCTTGAATTCGTTTAAATGCCGCAATTTTTGCAGCTAAAATCACGCGATTATAAGGTTTAACAAGAAAGTCATCTCCGCCGCTTTCAACACACTTTGCTAAAGAAGCATCATCAGATGCTGCGGTCAGGAAAATTACAGGAACGAAACGACTGCCACAAATCGTTTTAATTTGTTTGGTTGCTTCATATCCATCCATGGTAGGCATGACAATATCCATTAACACAAGATCAAAAATATTCTCTTTGAATCTTGCTACGGCATCAGCCCCATTTAAAACGGGTGTAACGGTATGACCGTCTTCTTGTAAAATCGCTGCAAGTAGATAAAGAATCGAGCGGTTATCGTCTGCCACTAATATGTTCATTTTAATACATACTCCTTACAATAAAGAGTATTGTCCTCCAATCGTGCGCTAAAATAAAAACTTCATAAAACAAGATAATTATAGTTAAATTTTGAGATAATTTTTATTTTTTTTTAAATTTTTTGTGTCTGATCATGACGTCGTTTATAGTGAATTTGTCATATCAGTGATCTTATATTTGCATAATATTCTAATTAAATTCTATTTTTTTTGATATTTTCTTGAGGCAGAGACAACTTAATATGGTAAATTAGCTTTCTTATCTAAAAAACGAGCGGACTATTTTGTAACTAAATAATTTTTCGAATTAATTCACACAGAATTTTTTAAAAATGTTATTTTATTAATAGTTTTTTTATAATCGCAATTTTTAGCGTATTATTTTACCTAAATCTATTTTTCTTACAATGACAATGTATGTTGCTTGAAAAAGTCCCTTTATTAAAACTTAATCTGAAATTCAAAATTGCATTGGTGAGTTCGTTTTTGTTTATGATTGCAATTTTGGGTATGAGTGCCGTTATTTTAAATCAGTTTGATATTTATCTAAACCAAAACTTGATACAACAGCAAGATCATTTGGCAAAACGCGTTGCTTCTGAATTAGAACATCGTGTGTTATTGTTACAGCGGTCGCTTAAAATTGTCGCCGCGAATTTGCCAGAAACGGCACTCAAAAACTCAGACGCCGCACAAAATTATTTAAACATGCAAAGTGAAACTTTGTCATTATTTAATCGAACTATTTATTTGTTTGATGCAAAGGGACATCTGATTGCAGAAACGCCTTTCCGCTTATCTCGGCGCGGAAAAGATTATTCCTATCGTCAATATATTCAAAAAACACTTCAATATAAAAAACCAGTGATTTCAGAGCCGTTCTTATCTTCGCGAGGAACCAATGAAGTTGTCTTAATGTTTACAATGCCTATTTTAGACAAGAAAAAAAATATTCAGGGTATTTTAAGCGCAAGTATTGCTCTAGAGAGTTTAAATTCGCTGGGTGAAATTATTAATTCAAAATTGGGTCAATCCGGCTATATTTATGTCATTAATAAAAACCGTGTGATTTTATTTCACCCAGATAAAAAACGGATTGCGTCATTAGAAGGGTCAATTACTTCAGAAAATTTTAGTATTGATCGGGTGATTTCTGGTTTCGAAGGGACTTTTCAAACAACGGATCAAGAGGGGCAACCACTCTTTTCTACTTTTATCAAAATAAAAAATACAGAATGGATTTTGGTTGGAGTTTCTCCTGTTTCTAGTTTGAAAAAACCCCTCCATGATGTCATTGATGCACTTTGGGAAGTCACACTTTTTACAATCATTGGGGTATCTTTATCTATGTGGGCCATTATGACTTATATGTTGACCCCCTTAGAATCATTCAATGAACAATTAAAAAATATAGAAAATTTAATTAAAGCAGGTGTTGAAGATTTTACTTCAATGGATTCGACAGGGTTATTGCTCACAATTCATTCCTATGACGAAATCCAAAATGTAGCTGATACTTTTAATCATATGATGCGTCAATTATTTAGGCGCGAACATGAATTAAAAGGAAAAGAAACCTTTATTCGACATGTGATTGATACTAGTCCCAACATGGTTTTTGTCAAAGATCAGGACCAGCATTATATTTTTGCAAATCAAGCAGTTATTCAATACTTGGCTACAACGCCCGTCAAAATTTTTGATCCAAAAAGCCCACTGGATGATTATTTGGACAATACGCCAACACATGTAGATGCGCATTATCAAGTGTTGAAAACAGGTGAAGAAATTACGATTGAAACACAAATTACTAAACCAAATGGTGAAGTATCGCACTTATTAACCGTAAAAAAACCGCTTTTTCAAGAAAATGGCTGCGTGAACGTTTTGAGTGTTGCAACAGATATTACGGAACGAAAATTAGCAGAAAAACATATTCATCATTTAGCCACACATGATGTTTTAACTAATTTGCCTAATCGCGTTTTGTTTAATGATCGAGTTAATTATATTTTGTTGCAATGTTCCCAAACAAATGGTTTTTTTGCGATCCTTAATTTGGATCTCGATCGATTTAAAACCATTAATGATACGTTAGGTCATGAATTAGGGGATAAATTACTACAGCGTGTCGCAGAGCGTCTTGTTTCCAATTTGTCCGTCAATGATACGGTTTCTCGTCAAGGTGGAGATGAGTTTTCAATTGTTTTGAGCTCTATTAAATCAGTCGAAGAGGCAGGGCATATTGCAGGGCAATTATTACAAGTATTATCACAACCATTTACTATTGAGACCCATGAGCTTCATATTGGCGGAAGTATTGGGATTAGTTTTTTCCCAGAAGATGGGCGGGATGTCATGAGTTTGGTTTGTCATGCTGAAATTGCCATGTATCGTGCGAAAGAACGGGGCCGAAATAAATATGAATTTTATACACAAGATATGAATGAAAAAGCGTTAGAACGTCTGACGCTTGAAAATAATTTACGTCGGGCAGTTGAGCGTGAAGAGTTTTTATTATATTACCAACCAAAAATCAATTTAAATACCGGAAAAGTGATTGGCGCAGAGGCCTTAATTCGTTGGCGACATCCAGAAATAGGTTTAATTCCGCCCGGAAAATTTATTCCATTAGCAGAAGAATCTGGCTTGATTTTGCCCATGGGAGAATGGACCATTAAAGAAGCTTGTCGCCAAATGAAAGAATGGGAAAAAGAAGGGCTGACGCAACTTAAAATTGCCGTAAATTTATCGGCTGCCCAATTTTATCAAAAGAATTTAATTCAAATTATTGAATCAAATTTACAAATGGTTCAACTGGATCCTCAATATTTTGAACTTGAAATTACTGAAAGTATGATGATGCATGAGCCGGAAAATGTTATTTTATTATTAAATCGGTTAAAACAGTTGCATATCCATCTTTCAATTGATGATTTTGGAACGGGTTATTCAAGTTTGAGTTATTTAAAACGTTTTCCAATTGATACACTCAAGATTGATCAATCTTTTATTCGCGATTTGCTCACTAATAATGATGATAAAGCAATTGTGAATGCATTAATTGCAATGGCCCATAGTTTAGAGCTCAATGTTGTCGCGGAAGGTGTAGAAACAAAAGAGCAAGCGGATTTTCTCAAACAGCGACAATGTAATGAAGTGCAAGGTTTTTATTTTAGTAAGCCATTACCTGCGGAAGAATTTAAACGTTTTGTTATAAAGAATCATCAATTAAATACTATTGATTATTAATAGAAAACATAAAGAAAATTTATAATCAAATTAAGATATTTATATCTTATTTTTGTGCGACAAGTTGAAACGTCGTGAGTGCCATCATGTTCAATAATGAAGAATCCCTATTTAGTGTGATTGACTTAATGAATGTAGAAAATAGCGAAGCATATGAATTATACCATCAAATGTTTCAGAACAATAAGGCTGTCAAATTATTGATTGAAGCAGAGAGTGGGCGAATTTTGGATGCCAATGGGGCGGCCGTAAAATTTTATGGATATACACGAGAACAGTTACTTTCTTTAAAAATCACTGATATTAATCAAGCAACCTCAGATGTCGTACATTGCGATATGCTTGAAGCTAAAACGGAAATTCAAACAGTTTTTAATTTTAAACATCGATTGGCTTCTGGTGAAATTCGGGATGTGGAAGTCTATTCAGGGCCAATTAATATTGGTGAAAAAAAGTTATTATTTTCGATTATTTTGGATGTGACAGAACGGATTCGAATGCAGAAAGCATTACGAGAAAGCGAACAGCGTTATCGAACCGTTGTAGATAGTATTTGTGAAGTAATTTTTCAAGTTGATTTGGATGGAAAATGGACATTTTTGAATCAAGCTTGGACACGAATTACAGGTTATTCTCATGAAGAAACATTAGGTAAATATTTTCTAGATTTTGTTCATCCTGAAGATCATAAACATTGTCAGTTTATTTTTGAGTTAATTATTGGTGAAGAAGAAGCTAATCTTAATATCCGGAATACATTGTTGCGCTATAAAACAAAACAAGGGGAATATTGTTGGTTTGAATTAATGGCACAATGCCAGCGCGATCTGCAAGGAAATGTTCAATATGTTACGGGCGTCCTCAATGATGTCACAGAACGTCAATATGCAAATCAGCATATTCATCATTTGGCCTATTATGATGCTTTAACTGATTTACCCAATCAGCGTTTATTAATGGATCGTTTAACTCAAGCGCTCGCGCAAGCCCATCGCGAAAATGAGCTAGTTGGTGTCGTTTTTATTGATTTAGATAATTTTAAAGTCGTAAATGACACATTAGGTCATAGTGCTGGGGATATGCTGCTCAAAGAGGTATCACAACGTTTGAATCGAACTGTTCATGAAGGAGACAGTGTCGCCCGTTATGGCGGGGATGTTTTTGTTGTTTTATTAACAGGCGCCGCTTATTTAGAAGAAATTACTGCGCTGGTTCAGGATTTACTTGCAGTTTTTAGTACTCCATTTTTAATTGAAGGACATGAAAATTATACTTCTGCAAGTATGGGGGTGAGTGTTTATCCTCATGATGGACATGATGTCCATACGCTGATCAAAAATGCAGATATGGCGGTTTATCGTGCAAAAGCAGTGGGTCGAAATCAATATCAGTTTTTTACAGCTGATATGAATGTTTCGCTTTTTACACGGCTTACGTTAGAAAACGCGCTCGCCCGTGCTCTTGAGCGAAATGAATTTCTTTTATATTATCAACCACAGGTTGATATTGAATCTGGTATTGTGATTGGTGCCGAGGCCTTATTAAGATGGAATCATCCTAAATTGGGACTTGTTCCGCCTAATCAATTTATTCCCCTTGCTGAGGAAAATGGTTTAATTATTCCGATTGGTGAATGGGTTTTAAAAGAAGCCTGTCAGCAAGCAAAAATCTGGCAAAATGCGGGGCTAACCGATTTGCAAATGGCCGTGAATTTATCTGCTACGCAATTTCGGTCTCCTAATTTGTTACGTTCTATTCAAGTGGCGTTGGATCAATCGCAATTGGATCCACATTATTTAGAATTAGAATTAACTGAAAGTATGATTATGACCAATGTTGAAAGCACATTGGATTTCCTCGCTGTTTTAAAATCGATGCATATTCATCTGGCATTAGATGATTTTGGCACGGGTTATTCAAGTCTAAATTATTTGAAACGCTGTCCATTGGATTTAATCAAAATTGATCAAAGTTTTGTCTATGATATTGTGACTGACTCAGATGACCAATCGCTTGTCAAAGCAATTGTGATGATTGCCCGTAGTTTGGGTTTAGAGGTGATTGCTGAAGGGGTTGAACATCCTGAACAATTAGAGATTTTAAAACGAGAAGGTTGTAATTTAATTCAAGGCTATTATTATTCTAAGCCTGTTCCTCCTTCAGAATTTTTACAAAAAGTGAGTGAGATTCAGCAACAATTAGATAGCCATTACTAAAAACGAAAAGAGAAAATAATAACGTTTTTGTCCCATGTGAAATTAGCACATGGGATTTTTTCTTAATAGTTATATAATTTACTGATGGGTAAAATGCTAATCAATCGTTTTGTGAGATAGGGCGTATGTTGGATAAAATTGATTCAAATACTATGCAAGTGTTTTTTATTGATGATGAATCGATGATTCGTTTTGCCATGGAGCAAACGCTCTTACTTGCGGGAATCAATGTTCAAACTTTTGAATGTGTCGAAGCAGTCATAGATAAAATTACTGTAGATTTTAACGGCATTATTATTACAGATGTGCGTCTTCCAAAAATGAGTGGATTAGATTTATTAGATCATTGTGTACGACTCGATCCCAATTTGCCGGTGATTTTAGTGACAGGGCATGGCGATGTTTCAATGGCGGTCGAGGCGATGCGGCGGGGGGCCTATGATTTTATTGAAAAACCTTTTGCGGCAGAACGGATGCATGAAGTCATTCATCGGGCTTTTGAAAAACGCAAACTGGTTTTAGAAAATCGAATGTTACGACAAGAATTAGCCCAACAACGCGAAATCGAAGCCACCATTTTAGGCAAAAGTGCTGCGATTGAACAAATCCGTTTTTTAATCCGCCAATTAGCAAATACAACCGCAGATATTTTAGTGATGGGCGAAACGGGAACCGGAAAAGAACTTGTTGCCCGTTGTTTGCATAATTTTAGTCGGCGTCAAGACAAGAATTTTGTGGCTTTAAATTGTGGGGCGCTCCCTGAAACCGTTTTTGAGAGCGAAGTTTTTGGTCATGAAGCTGGGGCCTTTACAGGCGCTCTAAAGCGACGGATTGGTAAAATGGAACATGCAGCGGGTGGGACGATTTTTTTAGATGAAATTGAATCCATGCCCCTCAATTTGCAGGTTAAACTTTTACGTGTGCTTCAGGAAAAGAAAATAGAGCGATTGGGCTCAAATGAGTTAATTCCAGTTGATTTTAGAATGATTGCCGCGACTAAAGCCGATTTAAAAATGTTGAGTCAGCAGCAGGCTTTTCGAAGTGATTTATATTACCGTTTGAATGTCGTAATGATTCATTTACCGCCTCTCCGAGAGCGGCGCGAAGATATTCCAATTCTTTTTGAACATTTTGTTTTAGAAGCGGCCCGGCGTTATCAATGTGATGCCCCAATGGTTTCGCAAGCTCAAATTAATCAGTTGATGAGTAATACATGGGAAGGCAATGTACGAGAGTTGCGTAATGTGGCAGAGCGTTTTGTTTTAGGGGTCATTCGTGATGACTTGGGATTAGTGTATGATCACGAGATTGCAAAATTGCCCCTTTCTCAACAAGTCGAATATTTTGAGCGATGTTTGATTGAAGATGCGCTTCGGCGTTGTGCTTATCAAGTGAGCAAAGCCAGCGAAATTCTCAGTATTCCCAAAAAAACGTTATATGATAAAATTAACAAATATCAGATTGTAGATAAAAAACAAATTTAGAGTGGGACATGGCGCATGGCTTTTTTCTTATCCAGAAAAAAGAAAAATGTCTTGTTTTTTTATGATTAAAGATAATTAAAAATATTATGACTGCACAAATTTTAAATGGAAAACGTATTGCAGAAGAGTGTTTACTAGAAGTCAAACAAAAAGTAGAAGCGCGTCAAGCACAAGGACAACGCGTTCCAACGTTAGCTGTCATCTTAGTCGGAAATAATCCTGCTTCGGCTGTCTATGTTAAAAATAAACATTTAGCTTGTCAAAAAGCAAGTATAGGGTCAGTGGCACATACCCTTCCTGCGGAAACAACAGAAGCAGAATTGCTTGCTTTGATTGAAAATTTAAATCAAGATAATCAAATTGATGGTATTTTAGTTCAGTTACCCTTGCCGCCACAAATTGATGCCAACAAAGTGATTGAAGCAATCCATCCTTTAAAAGATGTAGATGGATTTCATCCCTATAATATGGGTCGGCTTGTAACAAAAAATCCTGTGCTGCGGCCGTGTACACCTTATGGTGTCATGACATTATTATCTCGAACAAATATTGCTTTAGCGGGGAAGGATGCCATTATTATTGGGGCGTCTAATATTGTTGGCCGGCCGATGAGCTTAGAATTATTATTAGCAGGCTGTACTGTGACCATTTGTCATAGTAAAACAAAAAATTTACCTGAAAAAATTAAACAAGCTGATATCGTAGTGGTGGCAACAGGTATTCCTAAAATGATTTTAGGCGAATGGATTAAAGAAGGTGCGATTGTTATTGATGTTGGCATTAATCGTCTAGAAAATGGCAGTCTTTGTGGAGATGTTGATTTTGAGACCGCAAAAGAAAAAGCCAGTTGGATTACCCCGGTTCCGGGGGGAGTCGGGCCTATGACCGTTGCCACGTTACTACAAAATACATTGAAAGCGGCTGAAATGCGTGATGCATAATAAATAATTTAACTTAATAAAAAGCCCCCCTTTGGGGGCTTTTTTTTATCAAATTAATCGAGTCGAAACTCTGCAACGTGTGAACGTGTTTGGTCAGCGAGGCGGGATAAATCTAAGATAGTGGCAGTAATTTCTTCTGCTGCGGAAGCATTGGCTTGGGCAATATGGCGTAAAGTGACAGCGCTCTGATTGAGTTGGCGCATGGCGGCATTTTGTTGTTCCATGGAGACATGAATATTCATCATGATATCATTGGAGGTATGCGTCGCTTTAACAATTTGTTCCATTTCTTGATTAACAATATGAACGGTTTTGACGCCTTCATTTGCCCGTTTGACGGCATCATTGACTAGTTCGACGATTTCCTCAACTTGTTGTGCAGAATTTTCGGCCAGTTTGCGCACTTCGTCGGCGACGACGGCAAAGCCTTTTCCGTGTTCGCCGGCCCGGGCCGCTTCGATCGCTGCATTCAGGGATAACAAATTCGTCTGATTGGCAATGGCGCCGATGACTTCTGTCAATTTGCTAATTTTGAGACTACTTTGTGCAATCGTATTGACAACCTCAATCATGCCTTGCATTTTTGTTTGCCCATTTTGCACAATACTTAATGTGGTACTTGCATTTTGTGTGGCATGATCCACACTATTAGCAACCACACTGACTGCACTACTTGTTTGTTGAATCGAATCAACAATTTGTGAAATTGTTTGTAACTGATGTTGTGAGCCATCGGCCACTTGTCCGATGGCTTTTGTTGTTTCGGAAGAAGCGATAGCAACGTGTTGCGTATTTTGTAAAATATGTGTGAGTGTTTGCGCTAATTTTTCTAAAGAAAGATTAATATTTTCTTGAACAATTTTGAATTCACCATGATGTTGTCCACTCAAACGCGCGGTTAAAATGCCGCGACTCACTGACGTCATCACTTCATTAACTTCCCCAAAAATATGCGCAAAAGTTTGTAACGTAGAATTAATACTATTTTTGAGCAAACTGAGTTGCCCTTTTGTCTGGACCATAACAGCATGATTGAGTTGCCCTTGTGCGACCGCAAACATGGTTTGATTAATTTGCGAAATAGTCGTCCCCAATTCATCTATGGAAATATTAATATTTTGAGAAAGCGATTTGAGATCGCCTCGGGTATCACCTTGAATCCGTTTTGAAAAATCGCCATCGCGCACCGCTGCCATTACAACATTGATTTCTTTAACATTATTGGCCAAATCACTTTTCATGTGGTTTAATGCGAGAACAACGCGCCCTATTTCATCTCCCCGTTTAATGGGCAAATCAGGCATACTAAATTCCCCTTCAGCAATTGCTTGCCCAAAGTCTGCAATCGGTTGTAAAGGGGATAATAACCGCCGGATGGCAATAAAACTCAATAAACTAGTAATAAAGGTTCCTAATAGGGCGGCTATAATCAGTAAGTTACGAATGAAAAGGGTATTTTCTAAGATTTCATCGTCATAATAACTGCCTGCTATGAGCCAATTCCACGGTGCATAAGTCATAAATACAACCGTTTTGTGTCGTGGGGTTGTTTCGCCTAATTCTTTGTTTAACCAGTCGTATTTAATCATACCATCTTGTTTTTGTAACATCTCTTGAATGAAAAGATGGCCATCACTGCCTTTCGCATTAAGGATATTTTTTCCTTCCATACTAGGATTAGGATGCACGACTAATTGTCCCACTTCCGATCCCAGTCCTGCTGCATTATTTAAAATAAAAAAGTAACCGGATTTGCCTAATTTGAGTTTTTTTAGCCCTTCTAAAATGCTATGTAATGACTCTGTGATTTCAATGCCCACTGCTAAAATTCCAATCACGTTTTTGTTTTTGTCTACAATGGGGACATGTTTAATGATGTAATCTCGTTTGCCAATATGTTGCCGACCGACATATTCTTGCCCTTTCAAAATCAGGGGTCTGCTCGGAAAAGCCGGATCAAGTGTGGTTCCAATCACGCGTTTGCCATTGGCATCAAGCGCATTGGTTGTAATACGAATAAAATCATCCCCATCACGGACAAAAATTGTCGATAAAATTTGCTTGTTGGTCATTTCATAGAGGCGATCAATACGATTAAATTGATTATTAATAATATAATCACCATTACGAAGTGTTGGCGTTGGGACCCCATTGACGATTGTTTTATTGTCAGTGTCTAAGACATATTGTTCAGGAAAAAGAGCCTCAAAAACATGAATCCACGGTTCAATCGAACGCCGTGAACTGACATCTAAAGATTCAATGGCTTGTTTTAAAATTTTTGTTTTTTCAGTTAGCTCAATGACTTGATTTTCCATAGTTCGTGTAGAATTGATACCAAAGACAATAAAAACAATGACTGCAAAGGTTGTCAATGTGAACACAAAACCAAGAAGCGCAAGCTTGAGGCTAATTGATAGAGAACGAATATTTTTCCACATAAATAAGTAATTTCTGATAATTGGAATAAATTGAATAATATCTTCAAAAAAGAAGAGAATACTCCAGTTTACCTAGAAAAATAAAGATTTGATAGTCTTTCTTATTTTTTATTGTAAATTTTTGAAGGAGAGCTGTCTTAATGCTTCAAAGGCGATCACAGCCACTGCATTTGATAAATTTAAACTTCGACTTTCGGGACACATTGGAATACGAAGCCATTGTTCTTGTGGAAAAGTGGTGAGTAAATCGCGTGGTAGTCCGCGTGTTTCTGGGCCAAAAAGTAAAGCATCGCCTTCTTGAAAAGTCATTTCTGTATAAAAACGCGTTGCTTTGGTTGTACACGGAAAAATTCGTTTTCCTGTCATCGCCGTAGCACATTCTTGCCAGTTTTCATAAATTTTCATAGTAGCATATTCATGATAATCTAACCCTGCCCGTTTGAGATGTTTATCGCTGAGTTCAAAACCCAGCGGCTTGACAAGGTGGAGCTGCATTGTAGTATTGGCGCAAAGACGAATAATATTACCAGTGTTAGGCGGAATTTCTGGTTCAAATAAAATAATATGTAACATAGTGAAAATCTAAACAAGACTCATTAACGTGAAGGAAAAAGTAAATTATGAATAATCGATTCTACTTGTTGTGTGAGTGTCCGCCGATCAGCCGCGCTGACTAAACCGTTTTCAGGAAACCGAACTTCAACATGTACATGTGGTGCAGAAAGAATTTGTTTTAAAGATGTGCCAAAAGACATCTCTCCAACATAAGCAGGGGTTAAGTCAATATGTTTGGTTTGTGCATGACAATAACATAAACCAAGTGCCAGGACGGGGGCTTGGCAAACAGCTGCCGGTTGTAATAAAGCCGTTTTAAAAGCCTGAAGGGTTTCACCGGTTCCTGTTTTGGCTTCTGGAAAAAAAGCGACATGTTCTTGTCGTTGCAATGCTTCATGAACAATTTCATTAATACGCAAGGCATCGCGTTTATTTTCGCGATTAATAAACAGTGTGCCAACCGCCCGCATAATGTAGCCAAAAAGGGGCCAATTATTGAGTTCTGATTTCGCAACGAAAACCACCGGCAAAATACTATTAATGACAAAAATATCAAGCCAAGAAATATGATTTGCGACAACAACTACGCCCGTTTTTGTAATATTTTCGGGTAAATTACCTTGTTGAGTCACGCGCACACCCAAAATTGTCAGGAGTTTCCTAGACCATTGTTGAATACAGCGTTTTCTTTGTGGTTGTGTCCAAAATGGAAAACGCACGCCTAAAAGAAAAAACGCAAAAATTACATGTAAAACTACGCGAAAAAGACGCCATGTATAACGCATGCTTGCACCTATCCCGTGAGGGAACAGAAAAAATTATTATTATGACAAATAAATTAAGACAGTTTTGTCTTAATTTTAGTTTATAATAAATAATTCTAAGAGATTATTCAAATAGTGCATGCCTTTTTGGGTGGGTTTAATGAATGCGGCTGTATATTCTAAAAAACCTAAAGATTGGGCGTGTTCCAAAGTTGACTGCACGAGATGAATTGGATAGCCTGTGCGCTCTTGAAATAAATTAGGATGAAAACCCTCTGTTAAACGTAAAGCATTCATCATGAATTCTAGGCCAATTTCATTACGAATAATCGTGCGTTCTTCTGCAATAACTGTTTTTCTATCGGTTTCTGTGTGCGGTTGCAATAATTTTTGCATATAAACTTCAGGTTGACGAATGCGTGCTTGCCGGATGATTTGGTGAGAAAAACTAATTTTACTATGTGCGCCAGCCCCAATGCCAATATAGTCACCAAAAAGCCAATAATTGACATTATGGATACAGCGTTGATATTTCTGAGCGTAAGCAGAAACTTCATAATGTTCAAAGCCTGCTGCCGCAAGACGCTCTTGCCAACACTCTTGAATGGTATAAATTAAATCTTCTTCGGGCAAAATAGGGGGTTCAACAAAAAATTTTGTTTGCGGTTCAATCGTTAATTGATAGCAAGATAAGTGACCTGTGTGGTAACTTAATGCTTGATCAATATCATGTTGCGCTTCTTTTAATGTTTGTTTTGGCAAGCCAAACATTAAATCAAGATTAATATGCTCAAAATATTTTTGGGCGATTTCAATAGCGTATTGAGCCTGTTGGCTGTCATGTACACGACCTAATAATTTGAGATGTTTATCATTAAAAGATTGAATCCCTAATGAAATACGATTAATACCTGCTTGTGAAAATTCTGCGAACTTGGCCTGTTCGACGGTACTAGGGTTGGCTTCAAGTGTGACTTCTGTATAAGAATCAAATCTGAGGCGGGCGCGGAGG
The DNA here is from genome assembly GCA_964504875.1 of uncultured Burkholderiales bacterium. Taxonomy (GTDB): domain Bacteria; phylum Pseudomonadota; class Gammaproteobacteria; order Burkholderiales; family CAZDFJ01; genus CAZDFJ01. The sequence goes on from CAZDFJ010000006.1 coordinate 74,109, forward strand.
GCACACATAAGCGAGTCAATGCTTTCTGGAGAAAATAAACTCGGCGTGCCCCCCCCAATAAAGATGCTCTGAATTGAACGTCCCCAAAAGAGCGGGAGCATTTGTTCTAAATCAGCAATCAGGGCCTCAATATAACGTTTTTCTGGAAATGAATCGGTTTGTGTAAATTTTGCTTCATGTGAATTGAAATCACAATAAGGGCATTTTTTGATGCACCACGGCAAATGAATATACAAGCTCAACGGGGGCAATGCATGAAAATAAGGCTGATTCAAGTATAAGTGAGCAGTATTGGCAGTCATTATATATAAAAAATAACTCGTATCAAATTAATGAATTAGGTAGAAAAAACAATTGATTAGGATGAAACTTATCATTGAAATGATATCACTGATTATAATATGAATGAAATAAAATTGCATTATTTGCTTGTGACATAAAAGTCTATCTTATTACTCTCTATTCTGCTTTTTTCCGTACTTTGTTCATTTTTTATTGAAAAAATTTTTTGATTTATTAAATTTTTGAAAATGTTTTATCTATTTAATATGGATTCCCCCTCTTTTGAACAAAGATTAACATTAGTATAAAATTTAGCCTCTACCCCCGTTATTCAATAGTCATCTAAAACTATTGTCATTTTAGTCATTTATTTTATATAAAAAGTATGTGAATAATATTATGAAATTTTACAATAATTTAAATCTAGGTTTTAAGATCGCATTAATTACATTAAGCGCGATTATTTTTCTAATGTTGGGGTTAACGATATCGTTAAGTCAATATATTTCCGGAAAATTGGAAGAAAAAGCGTATAACGATATGACACAACAAACGCGGCTGGTTAAATATCAACTCGAAAATTTTAATAATGGATTAAAAGCTGAAATTTCTCGCATTACACAAATTCTGATCAATCAATTGGAAGGCGAAGCCGTATTAGTCTCGATTAAAGATGAAAAAGGACAAGAAAGCATTGGCTTAAAAATTGGGGATCGGATTTTTGATGATAAACCTTCAGAGTTAGAAAAAATCTCAAATGCGACGAAAGGCGTCAATACGCTTTTTGTGAAACGAGGGGATGATTTTTATCGTGTCGCGACTTCTTTAAAAGATGACACTGGTAAGAAAAAATTAGGCACGGCATTAGGAGAGAAACATCCCGCTCGTTTACCTTTATTGGAAGGGAAAGATTATTTCGGGAAAGTGAATTCTCCTGATGGCCGGCGCTTACTCGCAAAATTTGTTCCCATTCGAGATAAAAATCACCAAGTGATCGGTGCAATTGGCGTGAGTTTAGATTTTACTGAAACGTTGAAACAATTACGAGAACAAATTCTTGGAATCAAAATTGGTCAATCTGGTTATATTTATGCATTAGATGCTTCTCAAGGAGAGAAACGCGGCTTTTTTGTATTACATCCGACTAAAGAAGGAGAAAATGCACTGACCCATCAAGATAGTCACGGTCGCAATACACACGTCTTTATTAAAGATATTCTTGAGAAAAAAGAAGGCATCATCAAATATATGTGGGTGAATGCAGAAAAAGGAGATGCTGACGCCCGTACAAAAATTGCCACTTTTACTTATTTTGATGAGTGGAATTGGGTAATTGTGGCCGCAGCTTATTTGGATGAAGTGACACAAGAGTCAACTGCAATCCGGCATGCACTGATTTTGTCCACAGTTGTGATATTTATTGTTTTATCGCTGTTAATTTTAGGGTTGACCCGCACACGGATTTCTAAACCCCTTACAATTGTTGTGGAAGCACTGAAACAAATTAGTCAAGGTAATTTGAATCACAATATTCATATTACGAGCCATGACGAAATTGGGCAGTTGCAGATAAATATTCAAGTCATGCAACAAGGATTAAAGCAATTAATCAGTGAAATTAAAACAGTAGTAGAGTCGGCTAAACTGGGTAATTTTACGGCGTTTATTAATCTCGAAGGCAAACAAGGTTTTGGTTATGATATTGGCGAGTCGCTTAATCAATTAATTCATACGACAAATGCCGGTTTAACAGATATTAAACAAGTGGCGCAAGCGCTTGCTAATGGTGATTTGTCGCATACGATTACGCAAAAATATCAAGGCGCATTTGGCGAAACGACACATGCAATTAATACAACTGTTGAAACATTAAATAAAATTGTCAATGAAATTAATCAGGTTGTAGATAATGCTTCAAATGGTGATTTCAGTCGGAATATTGCGATTGCTGAGAAAAAAGGGTATGCAAAACGTTTGGGTGAATTATTAAATCTTTTGAATAGCAATGCGAATCAGGCCTTAAATGATATTTCAGACGTTGTGCAGTTTGTCGCAGTAGGAAACCTCAAAAATACTATTGAACAAGATTATCCTGGTCTTTTTGGTAAGACAGCCCGGGCGATTAATACAACTGTTTTTAACTTGCGTGAATTATTACATACTATTGTTGAGGCCGTGCAATTTATTAATACGGCTTCCAGAGAAATTGCAGCAGGAAATCAGGATTTATCCACACGAACTGAAGAACAAGCTTCAAGTTTATCCGAAACAGCGGCAAGTATGGAAGAGATTTTAACAGTCGTTCGTAATACGAATCAGAATGCGACTGATGCCAATGCCCTTGCCAAAAATGCATCAGATATTGCTGAAAAAGGCGGTGATGTCGTCAATGCGGTCGTCAATACGATGAGCGAAATTACAACTAGTTCTAAACGAATTGCAGATATTATCAGTGTTATTGATAGTATTTCTTTTCAGACCAATATTTTGGCGCTCAATGCGGCGGTTGAAGCGGCGCGGGCGGGAGAACAAGGTCGCGGTTTTGCGGTGGTCGCATCAGAAGTGCGGAGTTTATCTTTGCGAACTGGGGAAGCGGCACGAGAAATTAAAGAATTAATTGGAGTTTCTGTTGAGAAAGTAGAGCGTGGGACACAACAAACGCAAATGGCTGGCAGTACGATGAAAGAAATTGTGGCCGCAATTGTGAATGTGACAAAAAGAATTGCTGAAATTAGCATTGCCTCCAATGAGCAGCGAGAAGGGGTTGAATTAATTAACAAATCAGTAGCACAGATGGATCGTGTGACACAGCAAAATGCGGCTTTGGTGGAACAAGCGGCCGCGGCGGCGGAATCTTTGCAAGATCAAACAAATCAATTAAAAACTTTAGTGGCAAAATTTCAAATTTAATCAATTGTTTGATTCAAAATTGTGTGCCCCTACAAAAATATGTAGGGGCTTTTTTACTTAGAGTTGTTCTTGAATAGCCAATTTTAATTGGCGTAAGCCTTCAGTAATTTCAAAATTGAACTCTTGATTTTTGAGTTCTTCAGGGAGATGTTGTAATAATTTGGGGTCCCCTTCTTGAAAACGCACACGAATTTCTGCCCCCCATTGTCTTTCATTCGAAACAAAACTATCCCATAAAGATAAATATTCTTGTTCGCAAAATTGAACAAAACCGGCTGCATGAAAAACAGCATGAATCAAATATTGTTCTAATGCGAATAAATCACTTTCCATTTCTTGGATGACTTCTTCTTGATTCATCGAAACCTTGAGCGCACTGACTTCGTTGTTAGATTGGGTGCGATGCCGTCCATATTTTGCAAATTGACGTAAGGATTCGTAAGGAAACTCCATATTTTCAGTGTAGTTGTCTAGTAAGAAAACATCATTTCCGAGTTGTTTCAATTGTTGTTTACGAGCCCCTCGCCCAAGCGGATAAATAATCAAAGCTTCTATAATGGGTCGAGAGAAACGTAATAAACCATATTCAAGTTGTTTTTGGTAGATATAAGAATGTCGATCAAATAGTACCGTTTTGATATCCACACACCCCCACAAAAACTTTTCTATGGCCTGAATACGAAACTCTAATTCTTTCTCAAGTTCAAGTGATAATTCTCGGGCGATTTCATTTAAAACATGAACAATTTCAGTGTGTAATTTCCGGCGCCAATTGGTGTTGATTGTTTCCCAATCAGAAATGCCTTTCCGTTTTTCTTGTTCCCAAATGAGCTCTCTCGCTTCTTTTTGGCGAGAGTTCAGTGCATTTAATTTTTCGTGAACACTCTGATTATAATGCGCTTGCATGAGACTAATCGGTGTCGGATTAGTGGTATCGCGCTCCATAATAAAACGATTCGCTTCGGCTTTGGCATATTGAAAATTCAAATACCACCAATCTTCAAATTTACGTTGGCGATCAATGCTTTGAGCGCGGCGGGTCGCTTCAGGATCTGAAGGATATTTAAGAATCAAACGATCATAAATTTGCTTTGCCAAATCTAACATTTTTTGATTTAAACGGAGACAACGTTTTTTCAAAATATCATACCGTTCCAAATCTAAATGTTTACGAATCATTAAACGCACAGTTTCGATGCCACATTGTGTTTGCAATAATTCTTTTTTTGTTTGGTCTAACACAGTTTGGAGGCGATCAGTAAGGGCTTCTGGATGACCGATTTGTGTTTTTGTTTCGGCATTGGCAATATCTGTTAATACAAGCCAGGCTCCGGCTGAACCGGGAATAATCCGCTCCCGGGGGAGGCGATTATGTGAACGAATTTTCCAATCTTCATATGCTTTTTCGAGGTTATTAACGAGGGCCTCACGGGTCGCTAAAATGTCTACCATCCCAAAAAAAACAAAGAGTTTTTCACCAATATTGATTTCTTTGTCGCCATTAATAATAAAATCAACAAGTTTTTGCTCACTACTTTCTAAGCTGGGGCGTTTTGCACTTTGAATTAAAATGACCGCATCACAATTGTGTAAAATTTCTTGGGATTCATCAATGTGTTTTGCTAAGCCTGAATTCAAGCCGGGAACATCATTAAAAACAATGCCATCCGCACGGGCAAGATGACTGGTATAGAGTTGAACTTGATCAATGGCATGGGCATATTTGGGGTCGGCAACATAGCGATATAATTTGTCTTGAATCTCTTCAAGTGCATTGAAGTGCTCGATTTGTGGGCCTTCTTCAATAGTTTGTGAGAGTTGTTCCTTGTATTGCTTGATTGTTTTTAGATCAGATTGTGCGCGCTTCGCCTCTTCCCCTTTTCCTTCAGCTGCTGTCTGTAATTGAGTAAGCAAGATATCAAATTGCTGTTTTGTTTTTGGAAAAACCTTGAGACATTGTTCATTATCATTTATGACAGAGTAAATTTGAGTTGTCGTAAATGTACAACGTTTACTATCACTAGGCAGGAGATCACAACCAAGCCATGCATTAATGAAACTACTTTTGCCTGCTTTTTCAATCCCAACTACAGCAATTTTAAACTGATTTTGTTTTAAACGTTCAAGTTGTCTTAAAATCTCTCGACCTAGTTCGGCTAAATGCTCGGTCATTTCGATACCGATCTCTGTGCCTTTAATTTTGACCAAATGCGAGAGATGTTTATGTAAATTCAATGATTTTTCTAAAGTCGTGATGCCTTCCACACAGGCTTGTTCCCATTGACTCATAACAGTAAATCTTCCCAAACAAATATTATTGATAGATAAATACAGAGTTGCCTTTTAAATTAAAAGCTTTAACTTCATAAAATCCCATGAGCTCTGCATTTTCAAAATTTTTGCGATGTATATTTTGCTTTAGATCAATTCGATTTTTCACATTAAGTAGTTGGAGATGTCCATGTCCTTGAATTTTGACAAGCGTATCTATCCGGCTATGTCTGTTTGGCTCTCTACCTAATGTCATTGTTTTGATCTTAATTTCATGATCTTTAAAAGTTGAAACAAAAAAGCCGAGTGAATATGACAAAAGATCCTCAATGATTCGCATATTTTCTACTTTTCCAACTTTGAGATTAAGCTTATCAAGTGTATCTGCTGTAACCAGAATACAAATAATGAGTTGTTCTTTATTTTTAGGGAACCAGCCTGAAAAGTATTCCAAAATATTTTTCATAGTATTGCCTATTTCCATATCGGAGGAAATAATGACGATTCCCTATTTAAGTGAAAGTAAATATTGTAATTTCTGCTCTAATTCTTGTTGTATTTCAATAATGGAATGATCGACTAACTCCTCAAAATCATGCGTATATTGTTCAGATTGGGCATGAAATTGAAAGTATGTTTCATCTAGTTTAGTAGAATATTCTTCAACAAGAAGTGTCTGTTTTTGGTTAACATTTTGTATCAGGCTAATTAAATTAGCGCGGGTCACTTCGGCCAAAATGGGCATTAAATCTTTTTCAACTTCACGATTGTGGGAAGTTAAAATATCACTAATATCGGAAGATTCATATTCATATTTGTTACGAATTCCAAAAAACGTCCATTTCCGCATTTTTTTGCTGAAATTAAAAGTTAGCTTGGGATTAAAAGTTTTCCATTCAGGAGCACGCCACTCTGCTTTTTTATCAAGGCGCTCTATGATGAGATTTTCGTCAAGATAACCTTTGAATTTGTTTTGTAATTTTTCAATGTAACATTGTTGAATCTCATGTAACACATCATTGATACGTTCTTGCTCACGGGCGCTATAAAGGCGATAAAGCTCAGAGATAGAATTAGCAAAATCTAATGAAAAAGCATCTAATTTTTTTCGTAAGCTAAGCGGAATATCAATATTATCTGATGTAAAAACGCCGGCACTAATTTCTTGAAAAGATTTATCAATGATCAATGCAATGGCACTACTGAAAATACGAGGAGAAAAACCATAAAGATCTAAAAGTTCATTGATCTTTTTATTATCACCATTGTTGAACATTTCAATAATGCCATCAACTAGTAAATTAATGACATTCTTAAAGCGTGTTCCCAATTCGCGAAGAACATTCATTTTGTTAAGTAGTGCTTTTTTTTGTTCTTCAGGCACATTGAGGAAACCCACTAAATCTCCTAATGCATCGGCCTCTTCTGCGCTCCGACCGATATATTCAACAAGTGTATTGACTTTTTCCTCAAAAGAATCAGCAAAGGCGGAACTATCATTGTTAACACGAATTTTCAACGCCTCAATCCGTTGTTTTTCTTCTTGATACTTTTTTTCATTACTATTTTTCAACGCATAAATAAGGGAGCGAATCCAATTAATGGCCTCTTTAATTTTTGAACGTAATGAATAAAGATGTTGATGAAAAATTAATTCGACTAAATTATTGCGAATATGTGTTTGTAATGATCCTTCAAAATCAGAAGCATAGCTTGTTTTTAAAACTGCGTCCGAAACGGCTGCCCGTTCATTTGTATCCCATTTTTGTGTTTGTCGAGGTAAATCATCCAAAATTTCTTCCGGAATAAGAAAAGCATATTTGGCATCCAGTTCTTTGGCATAATTCACCCATTGTTCATTACCTGGTTTGATCAAATGTGCGTACAAAGCAGGACGTGTACTTAATTTTGTGACTTGAATTTCCTGAATGTCATCATAATATTCAGGGAGTTCATTCGCGAGACAAGTTTTGATTTTTGCCGTCATTTTTGTCACAAATTTATTAATTTCACTTTCATATTGTGAAGGCGGCACATCACGAATAATGGCATCAATGCGATTCAAGACAAAAAGCATTCTTTTCGGGGAGCCCCCGAACTCTTTCACTTGTTCTACAATTTGCTTTAACAAATATTCTTGTTTTGTTTCATCTGTTTCTTCACTATTATATGTGACTAAGCAAAGTGCACTTTTCGCTTTCCGTATTACTGTCGAATTACCTTGATCATTAATGTGGCGCAGACCAGGCAAATCAAGTAATTGAAACTTAAATGATTTAGGTAATCCAAAACTTTCTATATCTTGATTAATTCGTAAAGGATAATTAATCACAACTTGCGGACTTTCAATCGGCTGATCAATTTTATTTTCATCACGGATGTTATTATATGCAGACATAATTTGAATTAATCGGGCGCGAATTTCATGATCTGTTAAATTATCCCATTGTCCACATTCCCATACTGCATTTTCCGTTTTTTTTACATGGATTTTTTTTGATTGCGTATTATGTTGAATCGAAACCGTTCCCGCACTAATTTCCTGAGAATGGACTGGCATAATATCTGCCCCGCATAATAGATCAACAAGAGAGCTTTTTCCACTACTTGTTGTTCCTGCAATGGCTAATGTAATTTCTGGCGTACGAATTAAATTATCAAGTGTTTTATAAAGTTGTGTAATTTTAAAATCATGTTGTTTTAATTCTTTAATCGTTCGTAATGAAAAATGATCATCTGGGTGAATAATCGGAGATTCGGAGTCATTTTGATAAACTAATGTACACTGATTGACAAGATCGGGTCTTGATTTAATTAACATTAAGTAAATATCATGAACTCTGTTAGAAATATGTTTCCACTTCGAAATAATAAACTTTACCTCTTGCTCATAAATTTCTAGGGATTCAGTGAAAGAGCATGCTTCCATAAAAAGTCCTTATATTTTATTTTCAAATTAAATAAGCATTGGAGGCTTATTAACTAAAAATGATTTTTTAAGATTCAACGTAATAATTCTATTTGATAATAAATTTTATTATTGAAAGTTTTTTGTGTAAATGCATTTGAAAAAGTAAAGGTTTTAATTGGGTATCATTGTATTTAATTGAAAGAAAAATATGTAAAGTAGATTTTTTTTATGTATTAAATAACTGGTAAAAAAATAGGGCGGTTTTCGCGCTTAAAAAATGATTGTCTAAATTATAAGTCTTTTTGTTGGAAAAAAAAGAAAATATTCTACCATATACAAAAATTATCTTAAAAAAAATGATTTAATCAAACGCATAAAAAAATAAATAGTTAATTTTCATTGCAGTTTTTTTGTGTATAAAAGACAGAATAACTTGCTAATATAATGATATTTATAAGAAAAATAGACAGAAGGAATTTAGTAGATGTAATAAAAAATTAATATGTTTTATCAAATTAAAAATGAAAATTAGAATTTTAATTACATTAAAAATGAATTAAAAAATTGTAAAATATTAATTAAAATCTATTGTTTTTAATACAAATAATTAGTCTAAAATAGAAGTCTTTTTTTCAAAAGAGCAGTTGAAATTAGCTCTATTTAACTATGAAGAAATGCTAAAAATATCATGATTTTTTTAACAATAAAAAAATAATAATAACATTAAGTTTTTTTTTAAAAAGATTCGTTTATTTTTAATAAAAATTAAAATATATCGTCATAATGATTAAAAAAATTTTCATATTATTTGAATAGAATAAAAATAAAAAGTTTTCGTTCTATATTTTTTCAGATTCAGAAAAGAGAGAAATTGAAGATTAAAGTACATTAGTCAAAGTGGCTCTTATTTGATTTATAAATATGAATGAAAGAATAGAAAAAATAGAATATCGAAAAGGATGAAAGACTCATCCTTTTTTGGAATTATTTTTAAATAAAGAGACAGTCAGAATTATATTGATTTCGCTTACGCAGACTGTTAACAAATTGTACAAATTCTAAATCATATTTTTTTTCAAGCCGTTGTGCTTTTTCAATGAGATCGGCCCATTTGGGGTCGTTGTATTCTTGCATAAAAGCAAAAATAATCATATTGCCATGTTTTTCGGCGGGTAACACCAAGACACGATGATTAAAAGCCGTTTGGATTCGATCTAAATAAATGGGAAATCGTTTGTCACTGCCCCATAAATTTACTATCAGAATGCCAAAGTGGCTCAAAACATTAGATGCACAACGTTGATAAAACTCTAAACTAGATAAACTCGGCGCAATTGATTTACTGCCGTAACCATCCACAATGAGAATATCTAACGGTTCTGGATGTTTATGTGCAACAAATTCTGCTCCATCTCCTAGGAGAATTTGAAAACGTTCACTTTCTTCTGGAAGACAAAAATGTTGCTTAGCAATATTGAGCACTGTAGGATTGAGTTCAATATTAATAACTTGTGTTAATCTAAAATAATGATAGAAAAATTTTCCGATTGAGCCTCCACCTAATCCAATAATTGCAACTTTGCGTGGAAAAGATTCGAAAAGTAAAAAGGCCATCATGGAGCGTGTATACCCTAATACTAACTCATTGGGACTTGAGACGCGCATTGAGCTTTGGATAGTGCTATTGCCGCCTAAATGTAAGGAACGGATACCATTACTCTCACTGACTTCGACATCTGGATGAACATTTTTAGTTTTGGATTGACGTTCAAAAAAAGAGGATGAAAAACGCATTGGTACTCGAATTTTGTAGTGAAGATTGAAAGAAATTATATTTAAAAGAAAGTGGCTGCATTATACAGGATCGTCAGGATTTCGCAAGAAACGCCGTTGGATTACCCCTTGAAATTTTCATGTAATAAATTAGCCGCGTCCCAGCCGCTTTGGACGGCGCTTTCGAGTGTAGCAGGATAATGCGAATGTAAATAGTCTCCCGCGATATAAAGATTATTCAATGCGGTCTGGGTTCGAATAGGCTGGTGGGTTGTCGAACACAAAAATGTCGCTCTTTTTTCATGAATCACTTGAAAAGTAATCGGTTCGGGTTCAATTTGAAAGTAAGTTTTCATTTCATGAATGATCGTTTGAACCAGTTCGGCTTTCGTTTGGTTTTTTTGAAAAAAAGTGCTGATCACACAACGAATTTGTTGCGGGAAGAAGAAAAACCACTGTCCCGTGCAATGGGGAGGCAGCATACGCATTTTTGGCTGATTTTTTTTCCAAATGACTGAATTATATTGTAAATAAATTGTACAAATAGGGGCGTATTGTAATCGTGCAAGATCGTGAGAAAGCGTCTCCAAATCCTTTGTTTTTGGCAAAATATGGGCAAGATGATAAGGTGCAGTGGCATAAATAAGATGTGAGACCTGATATTGATTGAGATGCTCATCTTGTTGCACAGAAACAGAAAATTGTTTTTCAGAAGGGCAGGTCACAGCGTGAACACGCGCTTGTGTATAAATTTTTCCGCCTCGGGCTTGGATCCAATGGGCTGCTTGTTCGGGAAAAAGTGTACTTAAGTCACAACGCGGTATATAATAATGAGAATCATTTGCGTTTAGAGAAAGTAAACTTTCGCGGAGGAGTTGGCTTAAACGCCATGCGCTCGCTTGTTCAGGCGGTGTATTTAGTGCTGCAATACAGAGCGGAAAAATCAATAGCGTACGCAATCGTTCAGGCAATGTCCAATGATGAAGCCATGTCACAACAGACCAAGACGGGTCAATTTTTTGGCCGAATTTGACTTTCAGAAAAAAAAGCGATAATGCCATTTTCTCTTGGAAAGTGAGCGTTTTACTCTGAAAAAGTCCCGCTAAAAGATGAAATGGCGCACCATAATGAGGTGAGGCATAAAACGATAAATGTTGAGGAATATCCCATGCGAGCGGTAAAATTTCGAAAAAGTCCTGTGCGGGTTTTTGATGAACTTTTTCAATTAAGTTAAGTGTCGTCTGGTACGCGCCAAGGAGTAAATGTTGGCCATTATCAATGTGTCCTAATGTTGGCGTCTTGACCCGTCGTGCGCGGCCACCAAGGATGTGACTTGCCTCGAAAAGTGTCGGGGTATAACCTAATTCAATTAGGCGAACAGCGGCCGCACAACCCGCGTATCCTCCACCAATAATGGCAATTTGAGCATTTTTGTGCATTGCGTAGAAAAAAATTAAGGAATTAATTGTTTAAATCGTTTTCAAAGCGATTTTAATAGTATAATTTGCTGTTCAACTATTTTGACTAGAAAAACGATAAATTGCAAAAAAA
>CAZDFJ010000007.1:0-72822 GCA_964504875.1 uncultured Burkholderiales bacterium
TTGACCACACAGTCAGTCTACCTCGTCTTACATAAAATTAAATTTTAATCTATTCTCAGAAAAATGGGAACAAAAATCGAAAATCCCCGTTTTTTATTTTTTATGTCAATAAAAACAGCTTCAATCTGATTAAATGTTCATTTAATCAAACATAAACAATTCATTAAAAAAAAAGGAAACAAGCCGATTTTATCCCAGAGTATATTTACACGCTACAATGAAAAAGACAATTGAATTAATATTCAATCATCAAAATTTATAAGGTTTTATATCATATTGACTGAATGGATATCTACTGCCTTAAACAAGTACAAGTATGTTAAAATGATAGTCTCTTTTTTGCATTGAGATTTATATTCAAATTCTCTTAAAAAAGAATAACTTAAACCCGTCATGATTTTGTCATAGTATATTCTTTCTTTTGAATTTTGACAATAAAACTCGTGTCATTTATTTATTTGAATTTAACCAAAGAAAAATTATGAACGATAAGCCTTTATTTATAGAACGACTGAAAAAACAAGTTTTGTTATGTGATGGCGGAACTGGAACATTAATTCAAGCAGTAGATTGGGATGTAGACAAAGATTTTTTAGGGCTTGAAAATTGTTCTGAAATTTTAAATCTGACACGACCAGATTTTGTGGAGTCTGTACATGATGCCTATTTGAAAGCTGGTGCCGACTGTATTGAAACTAACACTTTTGGTGCAAATAAAATTGTTTTAGCCGAATTTGATTTGGTAGAAAAAACCTATGAGCTCAATGTAGTCGCGACGCAAATTGCGCGGAAGATGGCTGATCGCTATTCGACACCAACGCAACCCCGCTATGTTTTAGGTTCAATTGGACCGGGAACAAAACTAGCAAGTTTAGGACATGCTTCTTATGATGTTTTAGAAACCTCCTATTTAGAACAGTGTTTAGGGCTTATTGATGGGGGCGTCGATGCGTTTTTGTTAGAAACGAATCAAGATTTGTTGACAATTAAAGCAGCAGTTAATGCATGCAAAATTGCGCGAACTGAAAAAAATTGTCCAAATTTGCCTATCATTGTTCAGGTGACCATTGAAACAACAGGAACCATGTTAGTCGGGAGTGATATTGCGACGGCCGCTGGCGCAATTGATGCGCTTGATGTTGATTGTATCGGTTTGAATTGTGCAACAGGCCCTGCCGAAATGGCAGAACATGTCAGATGGTTGGGTGAACATTGGCGTCATTGCATTTCTGTTATGCCCAACGCAGGATTACCGATGTTGGTTGATGGCAAAACAGAATATCCTTTATTACCATTTGAATTGGCTGAATGGCAAGAACGTTTTATTGATGAAGACGGCATCAATTTAATTGGAGGATGTTGTGGCACAACGCCTGATCATATTGCCGCCCTTCGTGAAATGTTAGATGCGCGGCCTAGCTTGGCCCCCGTTGCGCGTCAACCAGTGTGGGAACCGGCAGTGACTTCTTTATATAATAGCTTTAATTTGCGTCAAGAAAATGCGATTTTTGCTATTGGTGAGCGATCTAATGCAAATGGTTCGAAAAAGTTTAGAGAATTATTAAATGCAGAAGATTGGGATGCGTTGACTTCTATTGGGCGCGAGCAAGTTAAAGAAGGCTCACATGCTTTAGATGTGTGTGTGGCTTTTGTTGGGCGTCCAGAAAGTCAGGATATGGAAGAAGTGATTGCCCGCTATCGGGGACAGGTGAGTGTTCCAATCGTTATTGATTCAACTGAAACAAAAGTGATTCATTCGGCGCTAAAACTCATTGGTGGAAAATCAATTATTAATTCCATTAATTTTGAGGATGGTGAAGAAAAAGCCCATGAAATTTTAACTTATGCTAAGAAATTTGGGGCCGCAGTAGTGGCCTTGACAATTGATGAAGTGGGCATGGCAAAAGAAGTTGACGATAAAATTCGAATTGCTAAAAGACTTTATGATTTTGCTGTCAATCAACATGGTTTACCTGCAAGTGATTTGTTATTTGATCCCTTGACTTTTACAATTTGTACAGGGGTAGATTCTGATCGAATGCATGGGGTCAACACATTAGAAGGCATCCGTCGGATTCGAGAGGAATTACCAGAATGTCAAATTGTTCTAGGATTATCTAACATTAGTTTTGGCCTAAATCCTGCGGCGCGCCATGTATTAAATTCTGTCTTTTTGGCACATGCACAAAAAGCGGGGATGACTGGGGCGATTATTCATGTCTCAAAAATTATGCCTTTGCATAAAATTCCTGAAGAAGAGCGCCAGGCTGCTGAAAATTTGATTTTCAATCGTTGGGAAAATGGACTTGATCCTTTGTTACATTTTGTAGCATTATTTAAAGACCGTAAAGTTGCAGATACCAAAAAAGTCCGGCCGACCACCATTGAGGAAATTCTTAAACAACGTATTGTAGATGGCGATAAACAAGGTTTGCAAGAAGACTTAGATCTTGCCATGCAAAAATATACACCGCTCACAATCATTAATGAATTATTGCTTGAGGGGATGAAAGTTGTTGGTGAACTATTCGGTTCAGGGGAAATGCAACTTCCTTTTGTGTTACAAAGCGCAGAAACAATGAAATCAGCCGTCGCCCATTTAGAGCAATTCATGGAACGGATTGAAGGCCAGGAAAAAGGCATTATGGTGCTCGCAACTGTCAAAGGTGATGTACATGATATTGGCAAGAATTTAGTTGATATTATTCTCACAAATAATGGTTATAAAGTAGTGAACTTAGGTATTAAACAGCCTTTACAAAATATGCTAGAAGCTGCCGAACAATACAAAGCGGATGCAATTGGAATGTCAGGGTTATTAGTTAAATCGACAGTGATTATGAAGGAAAATCTTGAGGAAATGCGCAAAATGGGCTGGAATATTCCAGTCATTTTAGGAGGCGCGGCGTTGACACGTCGTTTTGTAGAAACAGATTGTCGTGCTGCTTATTCTGCTCCAGAAAATGTACATTATGCAAAAGATGCATTTGCAGGATTGAAGCTGATGGATCAGATTACCACAGCCCGTTGCTAATTTATGAGGTTTCCCCTTCGGTTGTAGAAACATTTTCTTTCAGCCGAAGGGATATTATTACTGACTAATATGAATAGTCAGTTCAACTGTATTACCGTTTCCGATATACTCAAGATGATCAAAACTTAATAATTTTGACATAGCAATCCCGCGCCCATGGCTATCAAAAGCACGGGAAGGATCCATCACAAGATATTTTTCCCAATCAAAACCATTGCCTTGATCAATAATGGTAATCTTAATATTGTCAGGGAGGCGTTGGAATTGAACACTGACAACTCTATTACAATATTCAGGAAGATGTAAACGTCGTTCAACTTCATCACTCCATCCGCGTTTTGCCATTAATGCTGATTTTTCTTGGTAGGTAATCCCTAAATTACCATGTTCAACAGCATTAATTAATAATTCTGATAAGCCAAGTACAACCCGGCTTGGTTCAGGACAGGCATTCGCCAAGAGCCCCGCCAATAAGCGCGTTTCTTCTAAAGTACGAATACAGAACGTCGCCTCCCGCATAAAACTCAATGAGCGAATCCCTTCTTGAATTTGTTTTTGCAGGTCAACATTATGACGATGATCAGAAAGGGCGGCTTGCACAATGGAAAGAAGCACACTTCCTTCATATGGTTTAGTTAAATAATAATATGCCCCCGCATTTAACCCTTCAATCACTTGTTCTGTCACGGCTGCCGCTGTTTGCATAATAACAGGCAATGCATTGAACCGCGTGTCTGCTTTGACTTTTTTGAGCAATTCAATCCCATTCATTTTGGGCATCATTCTGTCCAAAATAATTGCATCGAATTTTGTGGGATGGGCTTCTAAAATAGTCCATGCTTGCTCGCCATCTTCCGCGGTGACCATTTCATAGCCTGCTTTACTTAAACGACGCACAATAATATCTAAATTGAAGATTTCATCATCAACAACGAGGAGGGTTTCTTTTTTTTCTTGTGTATCATCAAACATTTTGATCTCGGGTTTTTCTCATTTCAAGGGATGGCTAAAAATGGCTAATAGGTATTAATCGATTAACCACTGGGCAAAAAAAAAGGAAAAACCTTTATTTTATCGTAAAACTGATAAAAATCAGAAAAAATTGAAGATTTCATCATTTTTTAGGTAATTTCTTCAGTCACTTTTTTTGAAAGAATGACAATATAATGATACTAAATGGTGTGAATTTAAACGTCAATACTTTTTTTCATTGAACCGCTTAATTTTCACAACGCATGTATCAGGTCAGTCAGATTGAATTATATTTTTTGTTGAACAAAAGGCAACCAAAAAGTAAGCCATGCGCCCCCTTCTGGGTTATTCCGTGCAAAAATATGCCCTTGATGGGCTTCGATAATTTGCTTACAAATGGCTAAGCCCAATCCTGTTCCACCAGAACCTGTGCGTGTTTTGCTGCTTTGCACAAATTTGTCAAAAATCAGTTCAAGTTCGTTTTCAGGAACGCCAATTCCTTGATCTTTAATATGAACGATAATACCTTGACGCGCATCTGTATCAGAAAAAGAGGCGGCGCCATATTGAATGGTAATTGTTTTGCCTTCAGGCGTAAATTTAATTGCATTAGAGAGTAAATTACGTAACACGTGTGAGATTTTTGTTGCATCGCAGTGCAGAATAGGAGGTTCTGATTCAGGATAAAGAATCTCTAAATGCAATTGATGTTTCCGTAATAAGCTTTCCAGTTCAGTGGTTGTGTTTAAAATAATTGATTGAATTGTATGGTCTTGCATATCAAAAACCATTTTGCCTGCATCCAATTTAGATAAATCAAGTAAATCATTGAGTAGGCTTAATAAACGTTTTCCACTTGAATAAATTTTATGGAAATAATCTTCTAATGTTTTAAATTGAGAATATAATTCGTGATCATGCGTATTTAAATTATCGTTATATTCATTAATATCTTCAAGACCAAATTCTGAAAAGCTCATAATGGCATGCATGGGCGTACGTAATTCATGCGACATATTTGCTAAAAATTCAGATTTGGCACGATTTCCTTCTTCAGCGAGCTCTTTTGCTTGAATTAAATCTATAGTTTGTTCTTGTACTAATTCTTGTAAATGGTCGCGATGCCGTAAAATTTCTGCTTGCGCTTTTTTATGTTCTGTCAGATCTCGCCAAATCGTGTGATACATTTGTTGATTATCTAATGGAATCATGGTCATAGATACTTCAACAGGAAAAATTTCGCCATCAAGGCGTTCGTGCCACCATTCAAAGCGAAGACTCCCCACTAAGTTCATTTGGCGAATAATATTTTGTGAGGCAAATTCAGAAGGTAAATTCGTATCTTTTTGTATAATGGGCGAAAAATCTAAAATAGAACGTTGTAAGACTAAAGAGGCGGAAGAAGCCCGAAGCATTTTGAGAGCAGCAATATTACAATCTACAATAATGGTTTCATTAAGAATTAAAATCGCATCTTGTGATTGTTCAAAAAGCGTTCTGAATTTGTTTTCACTCGCAATTAATGCATCAATTGAACGTTTTCTATCCGTGATATCTTGAAAGACAATCACAGCGCCGGCCACTGTTTCTTGTTCAATAATAGGGGTCGTAATATATTCAACCGGGAACGAATTACCGTTTTTATGCCAAAAAATTTCATCTGAAATACGACAGGTACTGCCGTTTGCAAGCGTCATGAAAATAGCAGAATCTCTGAAAAGATACGTTTTTCTATCACGATAAGAGTGATTAATTAACAAATGACGATTTCTGCCAATTAGCTCATTTTCTTGCCAGCCGAGCATCCGGCGTGCAGCAGGATTAATAAACATAATTTCATCTTGCAAGTTAACGCCAATGACCCCTTCACCTAAGGCATTTAAAATATTTTCATTATTGCGTTGTAATCGTTTAATTTCACTTTCAGACGCTTTGCGTAATGAAATGTCGCGAATAATCCCAATAAACAATCGTCTATCCACGAGTTCAATCGCGGTCACTGAAATTTCAACGGGAAAAATTTCTCCATTTTTACGTTTTGCATTCAGTTCGCGGGCTGTCCCAATAACGTGTTTTTGCCCTGTTTTTAAATAGCGTTCTACATATTGATGGTGTAAAGGGGCGATGGGATTGGGCATCAAAATTGAAATATTTTTGCCAAGGGCATCCATCGGCGTATAACCAAAAATGCGTTCTGCCGCAGGATTAAAAAGCTCAATTAATTCCCATTGATTAATTACAATAATTGCATCTGCAGCTGTGTCAATAATGGCTCGTGTCCGAGTTTCGCTTTCCCGTAAACTATCATGAAGTAATTTTTGTTCAGTAATATCATCATACGTACCGATAATTCCAATCACTTGATTGCTATGATTTAATAAAGGTACTTTATTGGTTCTTACCCAAACCAGTGTTCCGTCATCACGGGTTTGTTGCTCTTCAAAGTTGAGAATAGGTTGTTCAGTTTTGATCACTTTTCGATCAATATGCCGATAAAGTTCGGCCTGTTCAAACCATGGCATTTCATAATCTGTTTTACCTACAAGCTCATCAGGATTAGAAAGCCCTGCATCTTGTGCAAAAAGTTGGTTACAACCTAGAAAGTGGCTTTCAAGATCTTTCCAAAAAACGCGTTGTGGAATTGCGTTTAAGATTGTCCGAAGCATTTGCTCAGATTGAAATAAACGATTTTGTTCAGAACGCCGTTCTGTCATATCACGCATAATACAGACAATATCTTCATGTAAATCATTGATATAAACAAGATGAATGTCATAAACACGTTCTGAATTTGGGTTTGTTCTGACTCTTAACTCAAAAAGTGTATTTTGAGGACTAATTGTTGGCCCAACAATATTTTTAGAATAGGTATGAATAATGGAAATAATGCTTTCAATAAAAACAGTTTCTATTGTTTGGCCAATAATTTGTTCAGGTTTGAAAGCAAATTTAAGAATGGGTGAATCATCAAATTTGGTTGTTGTGGGCAAAAAATAGTTTCGTAAAACACCTGTTTTAAGATCAAAACGAAAAGCCAAATCAGGTAACGCATTTAAAATAATACGTAATTGTGTTTCATTTTCAATCAATTCATTAGTCATATTGCCAGCAAGTTGCATCGCAACTACCCGTTCTTTGGCTAACAGGCGGACCACTAAAAAAAGAAAAAAACTGATCATAATTCCTGCTGAAAAAATCAGCAAAGGAATCATTTTTTCATCGTATTTGTCTGAATAAACATTATTTTGAAAATGAAAAATAATACGCCATTCGCGGGAGCCGACAACAATGACTTTGGAAAGAGTATTTTTGGGATCGTTTTGAATATAATAAGTAATTTGTGAAACTGCTTTTTGATTATTACCATACGTAGAATATAACAATTTTTTAGGTGTCAATAAATCGACTGAAAAAGTTTCTTTATGAATATCACCATTATCAAAAAGACTGATATTGGGTTTTGAAACTTCTTTATCTTGTAAAATATGTGTAATAAATTCTTTCAGTGAAAATGTACCTAAAATAACCCCTTTCAAATCCCCGCGCTGAACATCTTCTTCTTTGTATTGATTAAGAACATGGGTTGCTTTACGGAAAAAAACGGCCCCAGCAAACAGAACCACTTTAGATTGAGAAAGTTGCGTTTTCTTTGTATTAAGAAGTGGTTCACCCAATATAAATGTATCTTTTTGTATGGCTAATTCAATTGTTTGGCGATTTTTTTCAAGGCTGCCCGTATCAAAACCAATTTTGTTTTTATTGGGGATAAAAGGATAGATATATTCGATTGGAAAATAATTGGGTTTTTGGGAAGTAGGAAAAAGATGAATGCCTGTTTTTTTCTCAAAATCAGCTTGATGCGTTGCTGGAACAAAACGACAAAAAGCGAGCTCACTCAAACCCGGATAACGATGTCGTAAATCAAGTGCCCCTAAAAATACATCAAATTTTTCAAAGGATTGTCTTTGATCATCAGATGAAGTGGCATAAAAACCTTGTAATGCATGTAAAACTGCTTCATAGTCTTGAAGTCGCTGTTCTATTTTTTTTATAATTTTATCTGATTCTGTGTCAAAAATGAGTTGTTTTTTTTGTTCAATGGTATAGCCTGTCCAATAATACATTGCAATAGAAAGCACAATGCTACTGATTAAAATTAATAATCCAGCATTATTAGAAAGAAACCATGAACGACGAATAGCGTAGCGATTAAATAAAATCATAAACAGTTAAAAAAAATAATCAGAAAAGACCACTCATCTTTGAAACAACAATAAACTTTCAGATTTTTCGATCCAAACACGCACGATTTTAGAATAACATTGATTTGATATTTCGTCTTGCAATCTCTACAATGTGAAGTAAAAACTTCATCTAGCTTTTTTAGAAAGTAGTATTTTGATGTTCTTTTCACCGATGATCTTTTTCTTTCAATAAGAAGAAAATAAAGTAAAATATAAAATATAAATGTTATTTCTTGTGAATATAGAAAAATTATAGTTTCAAAATGTTTATTTTGCAAGGACAACAGGTAAGATAAAAACATAAAAAACAAAAAAACCGCTCTCAAAAAAAAGAACGGTTTCTATTTTTTATTTTTATATCAACAAAGCTGAATTTTCTAAGACCAGTCTAGATTGGGCATATGAGCAAAGACTTCTCTTAATCCATCTGACCAACCGTGTCTTAATGTTGTAAAATAAGGATCAGTCGCCACAATACGACGGTATTTAGAAATCACTAAACTATCTTTTTCATAACACAACAAATCAATAGGCATGCTCACAGAAATATTACTTTTGATAGTCGAATCGAAAGAAATTAATGCGCATTTTGTGGCATCTTCCATAGTTGTTTTATGATTGACCACCCGATCAAGAATCGGTTTACCATATTTACTTTCACCAATTTGGAAATAAGGTGTTTCTGGTGTAGCTTCGATAAAGTTGCCTGCATTATAAATATGATATAAACGAGGCGGTTCGCCTTTAATTTGACCACCAAAAAGAAGTGACAACTGACTTTCAATTCCATGTTTCCGTAATGCATCGCCTTCTAAATTATGCACATGCCGAACTGTTTTACCAACAAGAGAAGCGGCTTCAAACATTGTACTGGCTGTAAAAAGACTATCTCCTGAGGGCGCTTGCGGATTATCTGTTTGATTAATTTGATAGCGCAAGTGGTGTAATACGGCTTGTGTCATTGCCAAGTTTCCGGCGGTTAACAAAACAAAAACACGTTCTTTAGGTTTTTCGAACATAAACATTTTACGAAAAGTAGAAATATGATCGACCCCTGCATTGGTTCTGGAATCTGATGCAAAAATAATCCCAGACTCTAAAGCCATTCCGACACAATATGTCATAACAAACCTTCTTTTTTGATAATCGTTTTAAATTATTATCGTTATCTATAATTAATCTTTTCTCATCTTAATTTAATTAAATTCAACTAAGAAGAGACCCTTTTATGATTTTCAGCAATAAAATAATCTATTTTGACTTTGACTTAGTATTTCAAGAATTCTTCACTGACTTGATTGGCTAATTGCGCATTGTCTGCAATGAACTCTGTCAAATAATTATTGACACCCATCTCAAAAACTTGCTCAATTTTCTTTTCTTTGAAAAAAGATTGATATAATTCAACAGATAATTTGGCAGAAACTTTATCATCAATCCCTTCGAGTTTACCCAAGTATTCGCGAATTTTCTCAAAGGTGCCGTGTACAGAACGCGGCATATGTTTATTCAAAATAAGTAATTCGCATACTTTTTCTGGCGTAATTTTGTCGCGAAAAACTTTACGGTAAACTTCATAAGCACTGACCATTCTCAGGATTGAAGCCCAATAATAATAATCAATATAATTTGGATTTTCTGGTGAATCAGAAATAAATTCGTCATATTTAATATTAAGCATCCGTGCAGTATTGTCTGCCCGCTCTATCATTGTTCCTAAACGCAAGAAAGTATAACCTTCATCACGAACAGCCGTACCTAATGTCACTCCACGGAATAAATTTGAACGATTTTTAACCCATTCACAGAAGTCTCCGAAAGTGCTACTGCTGACTAAAACGGGATTAATTTTATTGAATTCTAACCAAGTATCATTAAGATTTTCCCACATTTCAGAGGAAATTACGCCCCGTAAAGTCCGGGCATTTTCCCGCGCAGCGCGTAAACAACTGTATAAACTCAAAGGTGTTTCGTGATCAAAAACTAAAAATTCAATCACTTTTTTAGGCTCAAAGGCGCCATAATGTGATTTAAAATAATCTGTTGTTCCAACAAGATCAAGGGCTTGCTCCCATTGATCTGCACGATAAGGATTAGACTCTGGTAAAAGTGAAGTCCGATAAGTAACTTCTAACATCCGTGCGATGTTTTCTGCCCGCTCAATATAACGTGCCATCCAAAATAATGCTGCCGCTGTCCGACTTAACATAATCAATTCTGCCATCAAGAAGATGAGGAAATTCCTCATGGTTCTTTTCCTGTCATATCATATCCTGTTTTTTTATTGCTTTTCGTGACAGGCTTGACTTCCCCGGCTGAAAACGAGTCCCTCTCGCTTCCAGTGCCTCCCTTGCGGGATGGTCTCACTACGGGTAGAGCAGTTTAGGTTGCCAGCCGTTTATTTTTCATCGTGTGTTATGTCACAACACCGTGAAGGATTATTCGATGTCTTGAATGACCCATGTATCTTTGGTTCCACCCCCTTGAGAGGAATTGACCACTAAAGAACCTTCTTTTAGGGCGACTCGAGTTAATCCACCTGGTACAAGTGTGACATTATTTTTGCCTTTTCCACTTAAGACAAAGGGACGTAAATCTAAGTGGCGGGGGGCAATCCCTTCTTCAACACAGGTTGGGCATGTTGATAAAGAAAGTGTGGGTTGGGCAATATAATTACTTGGATTTTCTAAAATACGTTTGCGATAGGCTAAAATTTCAGCAGAAGTACTTCGTGGTCCGACGAGCATACCATAGCCCCCGGAACCTTGGACTTCTTTGACAACTAAATCTTGTAAATTCGTTAAAACATATTCAAGCTCATCTTTTTTACTTAAACGATATGTAGGCACATTCGGAAGAATCGCTTCTTCGTTCAAGTAATATTTAATCATATCCGGAACATAAAGATAAGTTGATTTATCATCTGCAACCCCCGTTCCAATCGCATTGGCAAGGGTTACACCATGATTTTTATACGCTTCAAAAATACCTGGAACCCCTAAAGCAGAATCAGGGCGGAAGGCTTTTGGATCAAGAAAATCATCGTCAATACGACGATAAATAACATGAACACGTTGCGGGCCTTGCGTGGTTTTCATATACACTTTATTGTTTTCTATAAAGAGATCATGACCTTCCACGAGTTCAACGCCCATTTGTTGTGCTAAGAAAGAGTGTTCAAAATATGCACTATTGTATGGTCCAGGTGTTAAAACAACAACGGTAGGATCACTTTCACCATCGGGTGCCAACCCCCGCAGATTATTTAATAAAATATCAGGGTAATGTTGGACAGGCTCAATTGCATATTGTCTGAATAAATCAGGAAATAAACGCATCATCATTCGACGATTTTCTAACATATAGGAGACACCAGACGGTGTACGTAAGTTGTCTTCTAAGACATAGAAATCATCTTGATCAACGCGTACCACATCCACGCCAGCAATATGTACATAAACATTGCCTGGCACATCAAATTGGAACATTTCAGGTCGATACATTGTGTTTTGTAAGACTTGATCTTCTGGAATAATTCCATCTTTGAGAATTTCTCGATTGTGATAAATATCATGCAAAAACATGTTTAATGCGCGAACCCGTTGACATGCTCCTTCAGACAATTTATTCCAGGTTTTCGCACTTAAAATACGAGGAATAATATCAAATGGTATCAAACGTTCTGTGCCTTCATCTTCTCCGTATACTGTAAATGTAATACCTAGACGACGAAATAATAATTCTGCTTCGGCGGATCGTTGTTGAAGTGTTTTAAATGGAATATTTTTAAGCCAATTGCTGTAAAGCTTGTATGCTTCAAGAGGTGTATTATCAAAACCGTTCATTTCATCAAAGAAACGAGCCGCATCTTGAGAAAGAGTATGTAATTGTTCGGATTGCTGTGTTTGGACTTGGACCATTTGTTTGCTTCCTAACTAGAATGAAAGCGCTTCAGGTTTATATTGTAAAAATGGGACGATGCTTTATTGTAGCGCATGTAAAAAATATCGCTTCCCGTCAAATCATTGCTATTTTATAAGCAAATCATATGCCATTTTGAAAAAATCAGGACCGTAATGAATAGACTTTTTTTGTCAAGATATACAAACATTTTCATGCACTAAAAGACTATTTTGATAACAAATACTATCATAACTGATTACGAATTTTATGTCATATCAGAACTGATTTTTCTTCTGTTTGATATGAAAGAAAACAGACAATTTCCGTATTCTGGAATCTTTTTTTAAAGTCTTCTGCTAAAATAGGGATTTTTAAAAAATTGATTGACAATTAACTGGAATCAAGTTGATCCCTGAATAATTGTTTTGAAAAGTTTTTTCAAATAAAGGTTATCTTCATGATAAAAAAAGGAATTTTATTAGCAGGGGGCTCTGGCACACGGCTCTATCCGATTACACAAGCGGTTTCTAAACAGCTTTTGCCGATTTATGACAAACCAATGGTGTATTATCCATTGTCTACGTTAATGCTCGCGGGGATTCGAGAAGTTCTATTAATTTCCACGCCTCAAGATTTACCACGTTTTGAGCAATTGTTAGGAAATGGTTCACAATGGGGCATTGAGATCACGTATAAAGTGCAACCGAGCCCAGATGGAATTGCTCAAGCCTTTTTATTAGGCGAAAATTTTATTAATCAAGAAGGTTGTGCCTTAGTTTTGGGCGATAATATTTTTTATGGGCACGAATTTTCGCATGATTTGAAAACAGCGGCGGAACGTGATCAAGGGGCTTCTGTTTTTGCATACCCTGTGCATGATCCTGAACGTTACGGTGTTGTTGCTTTTGATCAAACAGGGCGCGCTATTTCTATTGAAGAAAAACCGACGCAACCAAAATCGCGTTATGCTGTGACAGGTTTATATTTTTATGACCAAAACGTTGTGGAATATGCTAAAAATTTAAAACCTTCTGCCCGTGGTGAACTCGAAATCACGGATATTAATCAAATTTATTTAGATCAAGGCGAATTGAATGTACAAGTGATGGGCCGGGGTCATGCTTGGCTAGATACAGGGACGCATGAATCCTTACTAGAAGCCAGCTTATTTATCGGGACCATTGAAAAACGCCAAGGTTTAAAAGTGGCTTGTTTAGAAGAAATTGCTTACAGAATGGGATATATTAGCGCGGAACAAGTAGAGGCCATTGGGCAAAAATTAAGTAAAAACCAATATGGTCAATATTTACTCCAAATGTTAAAAGAACACTGTTTTTAGTTTTTATAGTTGGATCATTATGTTAACGCTTTCTGTACCAGAACAAATTACGATTGCCCTTTCAAAAGGCCGAATTTTTGAAGAAACGACGCCTCTTTTGGAAGCGGCTGGAATTATTCCATTAGAAAATCCAGAATCTTCTCGTAAATTAATTATTGGCACAAATCAAGAACATGTTCGATTGATTATTGTGCGGGCTTCAGATGTGCCGACTTATGTACAATATGGCGCGGCTGATTTAGGTATTGCAGGTAAAGATGTCTTATATGAACATGGCGGTGAAGGACTTTATCAACCTTTAGATTTAAATATTGCGCGTTGTCGCATGATGGTTGCGGTCCGGAATGATTTTGATTATCAAAGTATTGTCCGTCAAGGAGCGCGTTTGCGCGTTGCCACAAAATATGTCAAGGCCGCCCGCGAGCATTTTGCGAGCAAAGGCATGCATGTTGATTTAATTAAATTATATGGCTCAATGGAATTAGCCCCATTAGTGGGATTAGCAGATGCCATTGTTGATTTAGTTAGTAGTGGGAATACATTGAAAGCAAATCATTTGCGTGCTGTTGAAGAAATTATGCCGATTAGTTCTCGATTGATTATTAATCCAGCTGCCTTAAAACTCAAGCAAGCTTTAATTGAGCCAATTCAAACACAATTTGAAAAAGCAATCTTATGTGATTAATTTTTACTCCTGTCCGGAAAGAAGATCAAAAATGTCATTTAATCAAGAATTTATTCAATTTTCATTAGAACATCAAATTTTAAAATTTGGGGAGTTTGTGACAAAAGCAGGACGTCTTTCCCCTTATTTTTTTAATGCGGGTTTGTTTAACACAGGTAACAAATTGCGTGTATTAGGGCAATTTTATGCCAAAGCAATTCTTAATTCTGGTGTTGAATTTGATATGCTTTTTGGGCCTGCTTATAAAGGCATTTCTCTAGCAGCCGCAACAAGTATTGCTTTAGCAGAATTGGGCCGTGACGTCCCCTTTGCTTTTAACCGTAAAGAAGTCAAAGATCATGGTGAAGGTGGAAATTTGATTGGCGCGCCTTTGACAGGTCGGATTTTAGTCATTGATGATGTCATTTCAGCAGGCACTTCTGTGGGTGAATCAGTAACCTTGATTAATCAAAACCAGGCCGTGTTAGCGGGGGTAGTGATTGCTTTGGACCGCATGGAAAAAGGCAAAGGCACGCAATCCGCGGTGCAAGAAGTCAGTGAGCGTTACAGCGTCCCCGTTATTAGCATTGCGAATTTAAATGACTTATTGTTTCATTTATCTCAAACTGATGCGGCTGATCTCAAGGCCTTTTTACCTAAAGTAGAAGCCTATCGGGCACAGTATGGTGTCTAAATAAATAAAAAACCCGTTCATCGAACGGGTTTTTTTAGGACACTTTAACGAAATAGTTTTATTTTCCTAATGTTTCTAATCGAATTCGAATGACAGGGGCTAAGCTTGTGCTCAGTCCTTCGATTTCTTTTAAGGCGGAATTGAGATTTTTTTCAATAGTTTTATGTGTTAATAAAATCAAATCGGTTTGATCTTGCCCTTCGGCCGGTTCTTTTTGAATTAACGCATCAATTGAAATTTCATATTTTGCTAAAATACGAGTAATATCTGCTAGAACACCTGTTTTGTCTGCAACGCGCATCCGTAAATAATACGCTGTTTTCACTTCACTAATGTCTAAAATAGGCAAGTCAGAAAGCGCATCTGGTTGGAAAGCTAAGTGTGGAACGCGTTGATGTGGATCAGAAGTATGCATACGCGTTACATCAACTAAATCCGCCACAACACTAGAAGCTGTTGGTTCCGCGCCCGCGCCTGCGCCATAATACAAGGTTGATCCGACCGCATCGCCATTAACCAAAACAGCATTCATAACGCCATTTACGTTGGCAAGTATCCGTTTTTCTGGAATTAAAGTGGGATGCACACGCAATTCAATGCCATTTGGATTTTTGCGGGAAATTCCCAATAATTTAATGCGATATCCTAATTCTTCTGCGTAGGCAATATCTTCGCGTGTTAACTTGCTGATGCCTTCTACATAGGCTTTGTCAAATTGAACAGGACAACCGAACGCAATCGCTGACAAAATGCTTAATTTATGGGCCGCGTCAACGCCTTCAATATCAAAAGTTGGATCCGCTTCCGCATAACCTAAGGCTTGCGCTTGGGCTAAAACGGTGTTGAAATCTAAGCCTTTCTCGCGCATTTCTGTCAAAATAAAATTACTTGTCCCATTGATAATGCCAGCTAACCATTGAATGCGATTGGCAGTTAAACCTTCACGTAAGGCTTTAATAATCGGAATGCCCCCGCCTACTGCGGCTTCAAAGGCGACCATCACATTATTTTCTTGGGCCGCTGTAAAAATTTCATTGCCATGTAAGGCTAATAATGCTTTATTCGCTGTGACAATATGTTTGCCTTTTTTAATGGCTTGTAAGATAAAATCTTTAGCAGGATTAATGCCACCCATAGCTTCAATAACAATGTCAATTTCAGGGTTATTGACAACAGCAAAACCATCCGTTGTTAATTCTAAATCGTCACTCCCGTATTTTTGTTGTGCTTTGGAAAGTTGACGAACAGCGGCCATCACAACTTGAATTTCACGTCCCGCCCGACGGCTAATTTCTTCACGGTTACGACGTAACACAGTGAGCGTTCCGCCCCCAACAGTCCCCAATCCTAAAAGTCCGACCTTTAACGGCTTGATTTCTTTATTTTGACTCATTTTTCACCCAAAAATTGATTAAAATAATTTGTTTTTTACAATTAATTTTTAGAAAAATAGAACAACCTAATATAACAGTTGGCGCATTATTGAAAAAGCAACGAATTGCATAATCAAAATGCGCCAGTGTTTCTTTCAATTTTGTTTATTTGGCTAATAGGCCATCTTTGCGGAACATATCACGAATTCCACGAATGGCTTGGCGCGTCCGCTCTTCGTTTTCAATCAGTGAAAAACGAACATAATCATCACCATACTCACCAAATCCAATCCCTGGAGAAACCGCGACTTTTGCATCTTGCAGTAATTTTTTGGAGAACTCAAGAGATTTTAAATGCGCATAAGGTTCTGGAATTTTGGCCCAAACAAACATAGTGGCCTTCGGCACTTCAACCATCCAACCGACCGAATGGAGGCCACGACATAAGGCATCTCGACGTTTGCAGTACAATTCGCAAATTTCTTGTACGCAATCCTGTGGTCCTTCTAATGCCAAAATACTGGCCACTTGAATTGGCGTAAATGTACCATAATCATGATAGCTTTTTAAGCGGGCTAAAGCATTGACTAATTCTTTATTCCCAACCATAAAGCCCACACGCCAACCCGGCATATTATAGCTTTTGGAGAGTGTAAAAAATTCGACCGCGATATCCCGTGCTCCCGGAACTTGCATAATAGAAGGCGCAACATAGCCATCAAATGCAATATCCGCATACGCCAAGTCATGCACAACATAAATATTGTGTTCTTTGGCGAGCGCAATAATTTGTTCAAAGAAAGCTAAATCAACACATTGCGTTGTGGGATTACTTGGGAAATTCAAAATAAGCATTTTGGGTTTTGGACTGCAATCCCGAATGGCTTTTTTGAGTTCTTCCAGAAAATTATATTCAGGGGTCATAGGGATATGATGCACAGAAGCTCCCGCAATAACCGGCCCAAAAATATGAATAGGATAACTAGGATCAGGAACAAGGACGACATCGCCCGCATCTAACGTCGCTAAAGCTAAGTGCGCAATCCCTTCTTTTGAACCAATTGTAACAATGGCCTCAGAATCAGGATCAAGATCGACGTCAAAACGCGTTTTGTACCAGTTACAGATCGCTTTGCGTAAACGAGGAATCCCTTTTGAAACAGAATAACGATGCGTATCACCGCGTTGAACAGTTTCAACAAGTTTGTCTACGATATGTTGAGGAGTGGGTTGATCTGGGTTACCCATTCCAAAGTCTATAATATCTTCCCCATGACGGCGTGCTTCTAATTTTAATTCGCCCGTAATATTAAAGACATAGGGGGGAAGACGTTTGATTCGAGGAAAATCTCCCATTTTGCTGAAAAACTCTATTCGACAAAATTAATTAATTATTCTAGCATGTTCTGTTTTGAAATCCTATTAAAAATCATTTGCATAAGATGCGCATTCAGACAGGCTAGGCGTGGAAATATATTGTGTTTTTGATCACATCAATATGTATTCTTTCTGTGACAGCGTGCGTACCTTATGGTGTAAAAAAAGATAGCCCGTGTCATCGGTACATTGAAAGTCGTTGATTACTCATGCACTATAGCATAACCTCCGTCGGAAAGATCGATTTCCAAACAACAGGTGTATTCTTTTCTTAAGAAGCGACAGCGACATTTGGTTTCTTATTATGGATAATGCCGAATAATTTCAGCCTAATAATAAACAAAATGTTTTAATTAAATACTTGATAATACTAGAAATATTTCAGAATGAAACCTGTTATTTTTATGATAATAACATAAAAATTATTCAGGTTTAGATTCATTAGGCGTTGATGCGGGCGTAGCTGCCGCAGAGTTGTCCTCTGCGGGTGCAGAAGCGGAAGCTGTGGCCATGGAAGCCGCTTGATTATCCGCAGAAGGGGAGGCCAAGAGTTCTCTTAAAGCGATTTCAAGACTAGAAACTTGTTTTTCAAGTTCAGTAATTTTCTCACGGGTTTTGAGTAACACTTCTTTTTGAATGTCAAATTCTTCCCGTGTCACTAAATCCATGCGGTTAAACATTGATTGGAGTAATGCCTTCATATTTTTCTCAATATCTTTTGCAGGGCTTTGCGCGACAAGCTCTTGGATTTTTTGCGCAAATTCCTCAAACATTTTAGGGTTGGGTGGAAAAATCGACATGAATCTCTCCTTATGAGATCAACAGCAATAAAAAAAAAGAAGTATTTTTAATGATTGTATCGATTAAAAATTAATCCCTCAAGCAATTTTCACGAAAAATTTCGAATTCGATTCGAGTGAGATCATTCCATCAATCGTACATAAAAAATTGCACTGCCATAAAATTTTATTCTGAAATAATGAACAATAACGCCATAACCTGTATTAGGTTGATACAATCAGCCAAAAAATTCATATTTTTTCATATGGTCGAGAAATTTCTTTATGATTGAAAACGATTTTTTAAAAAAATTGCCCCATACAGCAGGGGTCTATCGGATGTATGATGCAGATCATCATGTTTTATATGTGGGAAAAGCAAAAGATTTACAACGGCGTGTCCGATCTTATTTTACAAATCAGGCGAAGTTGAGTTCTCGTATTCAAACCATGATCAAGCAGGTGCAACATATTGAAGTGACCCTGACTTCAACAGAAGAAGAAGCTTTAATTTTAGAACATAATCTGATTCAGGCATTGGTTCCCAAATATAATATTATTTTTCGGGATGATAAATCCTATCCATATTTGACACTCTCAACAAGTGAAGTTTTTCCAAAATTGGGCTATTTTCGCAGTAATAAATCCCTTCAATTGTTAAAAATAAAAAAACTTTCATTGTTTGGGCCATTCCCGCACGCCCAAGCCGTGTATGACACGATTCAAGTGTTGCAGCGCATTTTTCAAATACGAACTTGTGAAGAAAATGTTTTTGCGTATCGGAGTCGGGCGTGTTTACTTCATAATATTGAACGATGTAGTGCGCCTTGTGTGCAAAAAATTACGCCAGAGGCCTACCAACAAGATGTGCGTGCGGTTGTCCAATTTTTAGAAGGAAAAAAAACGACCATTTTGAAGCAGCTTGAAAAAAAAATGTATGAAGCTTCAGAAAAAATGGCTTTTGAACAAGCTGCCCGCTATCGGGATCAATTACAATCTTTACAAAAAATTCAGCAAAAACAATATATTAACAGTCAAAAACCCATTTACTTAGATATTTTAGCTATTGCAACACAGACACATATTCATCAAACAGTATTGTGTTTAAATTTAGTTTCAATTCGAGATGGAAAACCTATTGGAGAACGTCGCTTTTTTTATGAAAACCACTATCATTTTGATTTTCAAGCGATTTTATCTGCCTTTTTTGAACAGATTTATGCATCTCTTGAGGAAACAGCGCTTCCTTATCATTTCTTGTCAAACATGACAACAGAACAGCAAGACGCGTTTCACCCTCTATTGGCAACATGGCGTATTCATTTTGTTAAAAAACTGAATGCCGAATATCAAGCATGGTTGAAAATGGCAGAAGAAAATGCACAATTTGCTCTCAATCGACATTTAGAAAAACAACCCAAGCAATATCAAGAAGCGCTTTTTTTGTTAAACCAGCATCTTGGTTTACCACGCAGGATTGAAAAAATCGAATGCTTTGATGTCAGTCATCTTCAGGGAAACCAAACAGTTGGATCGTGTGTTGTTTTTCAAAAAAAACAAATGGAAACAAGTAATTACCGGCATTATCAGCTTGACGTTGCTTCAGGAAATGATCTTATTGGAATGCAATTGCTTTTGACAAAACACTATACACATCAGTTAGTGCAGCGGGCGTTACTTCCCGATTTAATTTTGATTGATGGCGGGCCATTACAGCTTGAAGCAGCCAAGGAAGTGCTTTCTACATTGGGGTTGATGCCGCAGATTTTTTTGATGGCGATTGCAAAAGGAGAAGGGCGGAAGGCCGGGCTTGAAACGTTATTTTTCTTGGATCCGGATCACACTGAAATTCATTCTTTTCGTTTAGACCATGACGATTCTGTGTTACATTTATTACAGTCTATTCGAGATGAAGCGCACCGTTTTGCGATTCAATATCATCGTTTGAAACATCGTTCTTCGCAACTAGAATCTATATTGGATAATATTCCTCAGGTTGGAAAGCAGCGGAAAAAATATTTACTCGAACAGTTTAAAACAGTGGATAAGCTTAAAAATGCAACAATACAAGATATTGCTGCTGTGCCAAAAATATCAGAAAATTTAGCACAGCAAATTCACGCATTTTTACAAGAGAATTAATCGTCACGTTTCTGAAAATGATCGTCAAAATCTTCGAGACGAGGCATAGAAAGTGGTGTTAATTTTTCTAAATTTAACAAATATTTCTGGTAATCCTGAAGAATATCCGCGCGTTTTTCATCAGTTAAATAGGGAATATGATACCCTATAAAAGGGGGCAGGACATTCAATCCTGTATAGCCTAAAATACCTTGCTGAATAGGGCGCAACAAACTTTCCATTGGGCCATGAATGGCATTTTCTTGAAACATATCATTACGGCCACCTAAGGTAAAAGCAAGTAACGCTTTTTTTCCGACCAAACCGCCATGATTATAAAATCGCTTTCCACCATAAATAGGGCCAGATAAAAAAATGCGATCAAACCAGCCTTTTAATATTGCAGGAAGACTGTACCAATACATAGGAAATTGAAAAATTAATAAATCGGCCCACAAAATTTTATCGAGTTCTGCTTGAATATCAGGGGTAAGGGATCCTTTTTTAACGGCTTGTCGTTGTTCGAGGGCATAATTAAAATAATATTCTGGATCAGTTTCAAGAATATTTTGTGTGTGTAAAAAATCAGCCTGATCAGCAATCGCTTTAAATTGCATAGCATATAAATCAGAAACTTGGACAAGATGTCCTGCGGCCGAAAAAGTTTCAACTGCGCAGTTTTTCATTGCAGCATTAAAAGATTTCGGTTCATGATGGGCATAAATAATAAAAACATTCATTGTGATGACACTCCAAAATCAGTGGAAGTAATACGCTTTTGAGAAAACCAGTGCTAGAATAATAAAAAATTTCTATCTTCCTATTCTAGCAATCCTTTCTGGGTTGCCATTTAAAAATTTTTAAATTATAAAAAAATGAGCATTCATTTAAAAAACCAAAAAGCTTTAGTTTTAGGACTTGGCGAAACAGGTTGGTCTTGTGTTCGTTGGTTGTTACGTCAAGGGGCAACAGTTTGTGTAGCCGACACACGAAAAAATCCACCTTACTTGGGGCAAGCACAAACAGATTTGCCTAATCTCCCGCTTCATTTGGGTGAATTTACACCAGAATTATTTCAAGATATTGATTTAATTGTGGTCAGTCCGGGGGTACCGATTGCCCACCCGTTGATTCAAGAAGCAAAACAACGCCAAGTTGCCGTGATTGGTGATATTGAGCTTTTTGCTTGGGCGGTTCGGCCTGAAGCAAAAATTATTGCGATTACAGGAAGTAATGGTAAAAGTACGGTGACCGAAATGTGTGGGGCCTGTTGTCGTCATGCTGGATTAAAAACAGTTGTTGCGGGAAATATTGGATTACCTATTTTAGATGCTCTTTCTGTAGCAGAAGATCAAGATTATGCAGATGTTTTTGTTTTAGAACTCTCTAGCTTTCAATTGGAAACAACCTATACTTTAAATGCGCTGGCGGCGACGGTCTTGAATGTGACACAAGATCATTTAGATCGTTATGAGAGTTTTGAGCATTATGCCCAAACGAAAGCGCGAATTTTTACAGGAGAAGGCGTACAAGTTCTCAATCAAAACGATCCTGAAAGTGTCAAAATGGCTTTAGTCGGGCGTGTGGTTCATTATTTTGATCGTAATCATGTGCCAAATGAATTAAAAATAGCTTTCCAACACCTAAAAGTGGCAGGCAAACATAATATTGAAAATGCATTAGCAACGTTTTATTTATGCGAAAGTATAGGTATTGCTAAACAAATGATTTTAGAAGCCCTTTCAGTTTTTAAGGGCTTGCCCCATCGTGTAGAATTTGTAAACGAGATTCAGAAAATTCGTTTTTATGATGACTCAAAAGGAACGAATGTTGGCGCGACAATTGCCGCGCTCACTGGTTTTGATGAACCCATTGTATTAATTTTGGGTGGGGAAGGAAAAGGACAAGATTTTGATGTAATGCGTGAAGCCGTTTTAAAACATGCGCGCGCGGTGGTTTTAATCGGTAAAGATGCGCCCATTATTGAAAAAGCGCTCTCGGGCCAAGCGACGGTACCATTATTGCATGCGTCCTCAATGCAAGAAGCTGTCCAGCTTAGTTTTGCGCAGGCAAAACAAGGCGATATTGTCTTACTCTCTCCTGCTTGCGCTAGTTTTGATATGTTTACTGGCTATGCTCAGCGTGCCCAAGTATTTATTGAATCCGTGTCACAACTGAAAAATACGCTGCTTTCATAAAAAATTGAGGGGCATATTTTTCTCATTAAAAAAGGGTAAGGCTTTGTCTTCATGAAAAATTTTTGTTGAATTGGAAACGCATAATTGAAAAAAACAGACTTATTTTATAAAACCTTACCCGTTTTTTGTGATTTTCGAGAAAGTACAGAATTAAAAAATTATCATCAGATGCCAGCCAACTGGTGGATTGTTTTAACGGATGTTGTCGGTTCGACGCAAGCCATTGAGGCGGGCCATTATAAAGAAGTAAATATTATTAGTGTGTTAGCGATTACTACTTTATTCAATTTAATTCCTAAAGAAATAGAAATTCCATTTTTGTTTGGCGGAGATGGTGTTACATTTTTTCTTCCTGAATCGCTTTTACCTCATGCAAAAAAAATGGTGGAGATTAATCAACAATTTGCAAAAGAGGTTTTTAATTTAGAATTACGCGGTCATTTTCTGGCGCTTCGAGAAATGTATGCAGCAGGTTATACTTTACAGATTGCAAAGCAACGGGTTTCAAAACGTTATAATCAAGCGTATATCATTGGAAATGGAATTGATTTTGCTGAAAAAAGAATGAAGTCAGAACGTCTTATTTCAAAATCATCGCCTGAGGTCCTATCTTTTTCTCCAAAATGGTTTGAAGGTTTTGCTTGTTCTTTTCAAGATATTCATCCTAACAAAGAAGAAGTGATTAGTTTGATTGTGAAAGCCCGTAAAGAGACAATGACGGAACAACTTGATTGTTATCATGATATTTTAATTTATTTAGATAAAAATATTAATTTATTAGAAAATAGTCACCCATTACAATATGAGCAATTGCAAATTAGTCAGGAAACTCGAACTTTATTATTGTCAGAGAAAGTGAAAACATGGAAACGATCCAACTCTTTTAGAAAATGGTTGCATTGGGTTCTTCCTTTCCGGCAAAAAATGGTTGGTTTTTTCTTGAAATGGTTTCCGAAAATACCAAAAAATCCTCGGTATGAAACATGGATTGCAAGCGATTACCGCAAAATAGATGGGGCGTTAAAAATGACAATCACGTGTTACCAACAAGATCGCCTGAAATTAGAAGCATTTTTGGATTCAGCTTTTCAGAAAAAGAAAATTTTTTATGGACTCCATATTAATTCCAAAGCTTTTATTACATGCTCAGTGCGACAAGATAATGAAGTACACTTAATTGATGGAGCAGATGGCGGCTATGCTTTTGCTGCAAAACATCTCAAGCAACAACTAATTGTTGCGACCGAATAAAAAATTTCGCGAAAAAAGTATGATCTTGTTACAATAAGAGACGATTTTCTAAAAATAAGTCCAAATTGACATAAATATTTTCAAGAAATGACTTGACGTTTGGTTTCACTTTAGTATGATGATGTATAATCATTGGTTTCACAAATTAAATGCTAGTTAAATCACATAAAAAATTTTTTATTGGGTCAAATAATACGACTAAATAATCTTGTTCTCTTATAATGACCCAAGAGAAATTGTGGTAAAAACCGCACAAAGTCAAAATAATGTGATGTAACAAAGAAGCAAAGGCTTTTATTAAATAGGCCTGCGTTATTCGGAAGTCCAATTCAAAATTATTTATACAAAATGTGAGTGAACCATTTGTATAAGAAATGCGGCAAGGTGTTTGTCCTGTTATCAAGTAATGCAGTTCTTTTCCTGCCTGCCATTGTCATTTTAGGCCATTACCGTCAGCGTAAATGACAATATGCTTTGTCAAATCAGTCAAAACTGATTCAAGACGCATGCTTTACCAACTCAAAAAAGAGTCGAATGATGTTCTTTTTGAAAAATAGAAAAAACGTGTCAGGAAGGTAAATCCTTCTTGTCAAGCATCCAGGGCCTATCCCAATGGAAATGCTTGATGAAATTAAATAAATTTATTTAATTTATTTGTTCTCTGTTTTTTCTCTCTGTCTCTTATTGCAAAATGACGTTTATTTTTCCCACCCGTGAAGAATAAAGCCGTCATTGTCACCTCAAAGTAGTGGCACGATAAAGCGAGATACATAATAAAAAAAATAGTGTGTTGAAACTTAATAAAGAAATCCGTGCTTTTTGAAAGTCACACAATCAAATATCCACACTGATTTGTTAATATGCCAATATAACTCCTATCTGGGTTTAGGCAAGAATTCTGAACTTAATTTCATATTGAAATTGTTTTGTTCAATAGGAAATTAAGCGCTAGATGTATTTTTTATTTTTTAATTTTTGATGATTAATTAATTATGGAAATCACAGGTGCCGAAATAATTGTTCGCTGCCTTCAGGAGGAAGGGGTAGATTTTGTTTTTGGTTACCCCGGAGGAGCGGTTTTAAATATTTATGACGAGATTTTTAAACAAAACAAGTTTAAACATGTTCTCGTTCGCCATGAGCAAGGGGCAGTTCATGCCGCTGATGGCTATGCACGTTCTTCAGGGAGAGTTGGGGTCGCACTCGTTACATCTGGTCCTGGCGCAACCAATGCAGTGACTGGGATTGCAACCGCTTATATGGATTCTATTCCAATGGTTGTATTAAGTGGCCAAGTCACAACAGATATGATCGGGTTGGATGCGTTCCAAGAGGTGGACATGGTCGGGATTACCCGTCCTTGCGTGAAACACAATTTTCTCGTAAAAGATGTTTCCGAGCTGGCTTCGACTATCAAAAAAGCATTTTATTTAGCTGCAACTGGTCGTCCGGGTCCGGTTGTTGTTGATGTGCCGAAAGATGTTACCCAACACAAATTTGCGTTTAATTATCCACAAAGTGTAACTTTACGTTCATATAGTCCTGTTACAAAAGGACATTCAGGACAAATTAAAAAAGCGGCACAAATTTTGTTGGAAGCCAAGCGCCCAATGGTTTACATTGGAGGTGGGGTTGTATTAGGCAATGCTTCTGAAAACTTGACCAAATTGGTTAAAGCATTAAATCTGCCATGTACTAGCACATTAATGGGGCTAGGCGGCTATCCTTCTACAGACAGACAATTTTTAGGAATGTTAGGGATGCATGGGACATATGAGGCAAATATGGCCATGCAAAAATGCGACACTTTATTAGCTATTGGGGCGCGTTTTGATGATCGTGTGATCAGTAACCCAGGGCATTTCTTATCTGAACCCAAACGAATCATTCATATTGATATTGATCCTGCTTCGATTTCGAAACGGGTTCGTGTGGATGTGCCGATTGTGGGGGCTGTGAATGAAACATTAGAAGAAATGGTTCAAATTGTTGAAACGGAAAGAACGCGTCCTGATGCGTCCGCTTTGGCAGATTGGTGGAAGCATATTGAAACATGGCGTCAACGCGATTGTTTAAGTTATGATACTGAATCGAGTATTATTAAGCCACAATTCGTTTTACAAAAGCTGTATGAAATTACACAAGGTAAAGCGTTTGTCACGTCTGATGTTGGCCAACACCAAATGTGGACCGCACAATTCTACAAGTTTGATAAACCGCGTCATTGGGTGAATTCTGGTGGATTGGGAACAATGGGTTTTGGTTTGCCTGCTGCGATTGGGGTGCAATTAGCGAATCCAGAGGATACCGTCGTTTGCGTGACAGGCGAAGCAAGTATTCAAATGTGTATTCAAGAATTGTCTACATGTAAACAATATCATATTCCATTGAAGATTATTATGCTCAATAATCGTTATATGGGAATGGTTCGCCAGTGGCAAGAGTTTTTCTATGGTAGTCGTTATTCTGAATCATATATGAATGCGCTTCCTGATTTCAAGAAATTGACAGAAAGTTACGGACATGTTGGAATTCGTGTCGAGCGTCCAGAAGATGTTGAAGCCGCTTTGCGTGAAGCATTTTCTGAAGAAAACAAAGAGCGTTTGGTCTTTGTAGACTTTATTACCGACCAAGAAGAAAATGTGTACCCAATGGTTCCCGGTGGTAAGGGCTTAAGTCAAATGATTTTGGATGAATAAGCGAGGCCATTATGCGACATGTCATTGCATTATTATTAGAAAATGAGGCGGGGGCGTTATCACGTGTGGCAGGTTTGTTTTCTGCGCGTGGCTATAATATTGAATCCTTAACCGTTGCGCCAACAGAAGATCCTACTTTGTCTCGCATGACTATTGTGACAAATGGCTCTGATGAAATCATCGAGCAAATTATTAAACAATTAAATAAGCTCGTTGATGTTGTGAAAGTTGTTGATTTAAATGATGGCAACTTTATTGAACGTGAATTAGTCTTAATTAAAGTACGTGCTGTTGGGAAAGACCGTGAAGAATTAAAGCGAATGACGGATATTTTCCGAGGCAAAATCATCGATGTGACAGAAAAACTGTATACCATCGAAATTACGGGCGATTGTCAAAAAATAGATGCCTTTATGGCAGCAATTGATCCGAGTTTGATTTTAGAAACAGTTCGTACAGGTGCGTCAGGGATTGCTCGTGTCGAACGTGTTTTACGTGTCTAATTCTAGACAATACTTTTAAAATTCATATACTTTAAAAGTAGGAAGCGATTTTTTCTTTCCTTCCTACTTTTCTCAATTTGCTTAAAGGATGAACCAAAGATGTCTTTAAATGTTTACTACTGTCAAGATGCTGATCAAAGTTTAATTAAAGATCGCAAAGTTGCGATTATTGGTTATGGTTCACAAGGGCATGCCCATGCTAACAACTTAAAAGATTCAGGTGTAAATGTTGTTGTTGGTTTGCGTGAAGGCGGCTCTTCTTGGAAAAAAGCAGAAGCAGCAGGTTTAGCTGTAAAAAGTTCAAAAGATGCTGCAGCAGATGCAGATCTCGTTATGATTCTTGTTCCAGATGAACAACAAGCGCGTGTTTATAAAGAAATCGAAGCGAGCTTGAAAAAAGGCGCGGTTTTAGCATTTGCACACGGTTTCAATATTCACTATGGTCAAATCGTTCCACGTAGCGATTTAGATGTGATTATGGTTGCACCAAAAGGGCCAGGCCATTTAGTTCGCTCTACCTTTACACAAGGTGGCGGGGTTCCTTCCTTAATCGCGGTTCACCAAAATGCGAGCGGCAAAGCAAAAGAAATCGCGTTGTCTTATGCTTGGGCAAATGGTGGGACACGTGGTGGCGTCATTGAAACAAATTTCAAAGATGAAACTGAAACTGATTTATTTGGTGAACAAGCTGTGTTATGTGGTGGCGCTTCTGCATTGGTTCAAGCTGGCTTTGAAACGCTTGTTGAAGCAGGTTACCCAGCAGAAATGGCATACTTTGAATGCTTACATGAATTAAAATTAATCGTTGACTTAATGTATGAAGGCGGCATTGCGAACATGCGCTATTCCATCTCCAATACAGCAGAATATGGCGATTTGACACGCGGTCCACGTGTTGTGACCGAAGCAACAAAAGTTGAAATGCGCAAAATTCTGAAAGAAATTCAAGACGGTCAATTTGCGAAAGAATTCATCTTAGAAAATCAAGCCGGTGGTCCTAGCTTAACTGCAATGCGTCGTAATCAAAAAGCGCATCCAATTGAGCAAGTCGGTGAAAAATTACGTAGCATGATGCCATGGATTCGTAAAAACCGTTTAGTTGATCAAGAGAAAAACTAATCTTATTTAGTTTCTTGAATTGACAATTGCGGGACAAAAATAAACCCGATGCGTATTAAGCATCGGGTTTTTTAATGCGGCAATTTTATTGTTTTGGTGCTGTGCTAGCAGGAAGATGTTTTGCTTTTTCAGCATCTAATAATGCTTTTTCATTGTCAGTCAATGGTTTTCCTGCTTCATTAAGGACTTCTAATGGCACTTCGCGAGCTTCTTGCATTTTTTCTGGAAGAATCATCACATTCACGCGCCGATTTTTGGCCCGATTAATTTCATTATCATTTGGTCCAACAGGACGATGATCGGCGTAACCAATGACTGTTAAACGGTCGCCAGAAACGCCCGTGTCCATAAAAAGCCGAACCACACTACTTGCTCGTGCTGAAGAAAGTTCCCAGTTAGAAGGAAAAATAGGAGAACTAATAGGTAAATTATCCGTATGTCCTTCAACTTCAATACGATTGGGAATGCTTGCTAAAACGCGCCCCACAGAAGAAAGAACTTGTAAGGATTGTGTTTGTAAATAGGCTTCTCCTGGTGGGAATAAAACACTCGCATTAATTTCAATTTCCAATCCACGAGGCGTTTGAGCAACTTTTACTTTCCCTTCTTTTACAAGACTTTCCATCGCTTTTAACACATTATCAGCAATCGATTTCATCTTGACAACTTCTTGTCGTCGTTTTGCGACTTCTTTCGCACTATTTTGTTTGAGTGGTTTATTTAATAATTCATCTTTAGTTAAAACAGATTTGCGTTCTTGACTCGGCATATTAAATGCCGTAATCAATGAATCACTAAATGTGCGATATTTCCCCTCATTCACTTGAGAAATTGAATACATGACAACAAAAAACGCGAGCAAAAGTGTCATAAAATCCGCATAAGACACCAGCCAACGTTCTAGGTTTTCATGATCATCATGTTTTGTTTTTCTTGCCATTTTTTATTTTTTTGTCCTCAGTAACGTGTTATGGGATAAAATTATTCTGTCATGAACACAAATTTTAAATGAGGTAGCTCTTCAATTTTTCTTCAATTAAACGAGGATTTTCACCATTTGCAATAGAAACAAGTCCATCAACAAACATTTGTTTTTCAGTCACTTGTTGCGTCACAAGATATTTTAGTTTTCCTGCGATTGGAATCATAAACAAGTTGGCTGCCCCAACCCCATAAATGGTTGCCACAAAAGCAACCGCAATCCCTGCCCCCAACTTGGATGGTTCACTCAAATTTTCCATCACATGAATCAACCCCATCACCGCACCCAAAATCCCGATAGTGGGTGAATACCCCCCTGCACTTTCCCAGACTTTCGCGGTATGACGTAAGTGTTCATCATAGGTGCTGATGTCTAATTCAAGGGCATTCCGTAAAATTGTGGGCTCGATTCCATCCACAAGCATTTGTAAGCCCCGTTTTGTAAAATCGTCCTCAATATCTTCAATATAAGGTTCAAGTGAAAGTAACCCGCCTCGACGTGCGGTCACACTCCAGCCTACTATTTGATCAATGAGTTCTAGACCATTAAATTTAGGAGGAACAAATACCCATTTCAACATTGAAAAAGATTCTATAATGGTTTTCGTAGAAGATTGAAGTAGAATTGCACCAAATGTTCCGCCAATCACAATCAAAAATGCTGTAGGTTGTAGTAAAGAGCTAACATGTCCTCCCTCTAGTACTTGTCCCCCTACAATCGCGACAAGAGATAAGACTATCCCTACAATACTCACGTAATCCAATGATGTTCTCCTTTTTTTATAAAACGAATTTCTTGAATCTTGCTTGACTTCATCACTTTTTATGAAAAATATTGAATTTTAATTAATCTGTATTTTAAAAGGATTAATGCGTGTTGAAAAGCACTTATTAATGTATCCAATCTTTCAATTTACCTCGAATACGTGCAATTGCTTGACTATGTAATTGGCATACACGAGATTCGGTTACTTCAAGAACTTGTCCAATTTCTTTTAAGTTTAATTCTTGCTCATAATAAAGAGCCATGACCAATTTTTCACGTTCAGGTAATTGTTTAATAGCCCGCACAAGTGCTTCCCGAAAACGATGATCCTGAATAATGTCTAATGGATTCGATTGCTGTTCGTGAGTATAATATTCAAAAAAATCTTGGTATTCCTGATTATTAGATTGAAAGTCTTCATAATAAAGGAGCTGATAGCCTTTAGCATTCGCCAGCATTTGTTGATATTGTGCTAGTGAAACGCACAATGCATTGGCAATTTGTTGCTCTGAAGGTTGTCGCCCAATTTGTTGTTCTAATTGATTAATCGCTGTCTCAATAAGTCGCTGATTTTTGCGCGCACTACGTGGTAACCAATCAATCTGGCGCAGTTCATCAAGAATCGCCCCGCGAATGCGTTGGGTCGCATAGGTTTCAAATTGAGCCCCTTGTGTGTTATCAAAATTACGGACAGCTTCCAACAGTCCAACTAATCCCGCTTGAATGAGATCATCTACTTGGACACTTGCTGGTAACCTTGCCATAAAATAATAGGCAATTTTTTTGACAAGAGGTGAATAGTCAATAATATATTTATCTTGTTCTGCTTTCTGAAGCGTTGGCATTTCTTGCTTAAACTCTAATAGTGTTTACTTACAATAAAAGTATATTAATCTTTTTTGATGAAAATAAGTAAGAAAATTACTTATTTCTTTAATCTTTTGTGGACAGCTATTATTCAGAAAGTGCGCGGAAATGCCCACCTCCTCTTTTTTATTTCACTTCAACAGATAATAAACCAAGTATTCTGAGGGTGTCATTATTATGATAAATAATATTGCCATTTTATTGAATGAACTGTTCTAGTCCATTTTTTTTGCTCATTGTAATTAGACGTTGTACAAAGTGATCAAGTCCCGCATTGCTTGCTCCTGGATAAGGCCAATTATCAATGACTTCTGCCAAATGTGAAAAAGAAACAGCGGCGGGCGAGGTCGGATGACTCAGACACACAAGTTGTCCTTCTTGTAAACTTTGTGCAATTTTAATATCAAAGGGAACGTGCCCCATATATTCAAGTAATACATTGAGTCGAGAACTGACAACTTCAAACAATTTATCAAAAATCAAGATAGCTTCTTGTTCTGATTTTACTTTATTTACCAAAATGTGAAACCGTCTTTGTGAAAAAATTTGGACAAACTTCTCCATCAAACGGTACGCAGATTTAAGTGACATGGGATCATTCGTGACAACTAATACATTTTCTTGAGAAGCAAGACTACTTAAAACGCCTTGTTGAATATCTTGATAAAATCCGGCATGTACTAAAACAACACTCACTTTTCCTGACAAAATTTTAAAATTGTTAATTAACCATTGACGATCATTTTCGCCAAGGCGATTAAAAAATCGTAAGCCTTTTGAAATGGCAATCATATGCAAATTTTGCGGACTCGTAAAAATAATCTCTTGTAAAGAACGCCGATGCATCATTAAATCAAGCAAATCATAAGGCGTTTGATTGAGCTGTAAATGATGCGCAATACTCATTTTTCCTTCAAGTTGATCTAAAATAATAACTTCATGTTTTCTCTTTTTGAGGGCAAGCGCAAGATTGGTAGTAATTTGCGTATGGCCTGTATATCGTTGTGTACTGATCACATTGACAACGCGTACAAGGTTTTTTGTAAGGAGTTGTCGTAAACCTTCTGCTTGATCAGATTGAATGCCTTTAAATTCATACGGATTAGGCATCCTCATCCCCTTGTTTGGGGATCTCCCCACTAATGTTTTGTCGTGAAATTTGATGGTTGGCTTCTGCCATAAGGTGAGACATCACAAGAGGATATTCTGCCTCACCAAGGGAGAATCCGCTTTCATCTTGGACAAGACGTAATGAACGATCAGTCAGATATAATGCATTTGCTAAATGGAGATCTTCAGGAACCCGTTGCCCATTTGTGACATAATGTAATGCTAGACGGTGTCGAATAATGACATCTAATGCTGAAGCAATATTCAGCGATTCATCCATTTTGGTTAAAATACAGCCTTCGAGTGAATCTCCTTGATGAGCCCGGATAATATCTTCAAGGGTAGGTCCTTGAACTGTTGCATTTAATAATAAAATGCGTTTGACTGGAATATGACTCGCACATAAAAAAGATTTTTGTTCTTCAACACGCTCGTCTCTTTGAGACATTCCAACTGTATCAATTAAAATTAAGTGTTTATTTTGTAATTCTTTCAACGTAACTTCAAGATCAGCATCATCACGAACAGTGTAAACAGGAACACCCAAAATTCGGCCATAAATTCTCAATTGGTCATGTGCGCCAATTCGATAGCTATCTGTGGTCAACAATGCAAGGTTATACGCCCCATGTTTCAATGTATAGCGGGCGGCTAGTTTCGCAATTGTTGTGGTTTTGCCAATACCAGTGGGCCCGACGAGGGCGTAAATGCCGCCTTTTTCTACCAGTTCATCTGCTGCTGTAACTGTTTTTAAGTTTTTCGCTAAAACATTTTTGATCCATCGCATCCCTTTGAGCATATCCAATCCTGTTGGCATGGCGGCAACGAGTTGGCGGCTTAAGAGTGGACCATGTCCAACAGCTAATAAATGTCGCATGACTTCAAGTTTAATGGGATCGCGACGTTGCATATCAGACCATGCCAACCCCGCTAGCTGCCCTTCTACCATGCTACGTAAAATACGAACTTCTTTAGCAATTTCTTCTAAAGGATCTGAATTAGTGCCGGCTTGTCCAATATTTGAATGCACTCGTTGGGCAGGTTTTCCCGTAACAGATTGTTTATTCGTAGTAGGAGAAATTGTCCCATTTGTCCGCGTCACGGTGCGTTGTGGGGGCGGAGTGGCATTGTCATCAGAGGGACTTTCTTGTTGCTTTTTTTGCTCCTGCTGATATTTT
Source organism: uncultured Burkholderiales bacterium (assembly GCA_964504875.1). Lineage (GTDB taxonomy): Bacteria > Pseudomonadota > Gammaproteobacteria > Burkholderiales > CAZDFJ01 > CAZDFJ01. The sequence continues at coordinate 33,173 of CAZDFJ010000007.1, forward strand.
TTAATTTGGTCTTGTGCTGCTTGCGTCAACTGTGCCAAAGTTGCTGGATTAGGTCGAATATATTCTTCACTTGAAAGATTTTTGTCCAGAGTGGGCGTTTGCCGCGCTGTGGCTTTTTTGAGTTCTTTCGCGTAATCTAACGCAGCATTATCGCCATCATTAATTTCGACGCCTGTTAAAACAGACATGTCTTCTTCAGCGATAGCCATGATTTCGACATTTCCACCGGGTAATGTCCGATTGGATAAAATCACAGCATTATCGCCTAAATTATCTTTCAGCTGAATGAGTGCATCACGTTGGGTTGATGCAACAAATTTTTTTATGATCACCCACGACCTCCCAAGACAGCAGTGACTTTAATATTTTTAGAATCGGGAATTTCCGCATGTGATAATATTTTCAATTGAGGGGACGCCCGACGTAGGAATTTAGCCATTAAATTACGGAGTGCTGGTGGAACTAATAAAACAGGAACAAGCCCCATTTGTTCTTGTGATTGAACCACATCGCGTGTCTGCACTAACATTGCCTCTGCTAATCCAGGTTCGAGCCCCACGCCGCCATCACTTGTTTTTGCTTGTACTGCTTGCATTAAAATTTGTTCTAATCCAGGATCAAGGGCAATAACAGAGAGTTCATTTTGTCCAGGGAAAATCTCGTGAATAATAGAGCGGCCTAATGCAACCCGCACAACTGAAGTTAAATCATCTGGATCTTGCATTTTGGTACCAACATCTGCCATTGCCTCTAAAACCGTCCGCATATCTCGAATATGTACATTTTCTTCGAGCAAATTTTGTAATACTTTTTGAATAATACTTAATGGTAAAACTTTTGGTACTAATTCTTCTACCAACTTGGGCGATTCCTTTGCGACATGATCTAATAACTGTTGAACTTGGTCACGCCCTAATAATTCAGAAGAATTTTCTTGAATAATGTGACTTAAATGGGTTGCAATCACTGTACTTGTGTCAACGACAGTATATCCATATGTTTGCGCTAAATCTTTTTGGGTATGATCAATCCATGTTGCGGGTAATCCAAAAGTCGGGTCGAAAGTTTGAGGTCCATTGAGTTGACCCAAAACGCGCCCAGGATTAATCGCGAGAAACATCCCCGCATGCGCTTCGGCTTGGGCAATTTCCACGCCTTTTAACATGATGCGATAAACACTCGGTTTGAGTTGTAAATTATCTCGAATATGAATAGACGGGACAAGAAACCCTAAATCTTGAGCAATTTTTTTCCGAATACCACGAATCCGTTTTAATAAATCCCCATCTTGCGTCCGATCGACAAGCGGAATCAAACGGTATCCAACTTCTAGTCCTAGCGTGTCAACAGGAAGCACGTCATCCCAAGTCACTTCGGGAGTTTCGCTGGTTGGTTTGAGGTGATCAGGAATTTCGCTGATGTCAGGCCCGTTATGTGTTTCTTCAGTAACATCTTGTTTTTGTTCGATATAATAAGCTGCACTGAATAATAAAAGGGCCATGGCGATAAAGGACAAATGAGGCATTCCTGGAATGACACCCAAGGCAAGGAGTAAAATAGCCGTAATCACCATCACTTGGGCGCGTTTCATGATGAGCTGTTCAAGCAATTGCTCACTCATGTCTTTATCGGTAGCAACCCGTGTCACAATCACACCCGCGGCCACGGAAATAACCAGTGACGGAATTTGTGCTACCAGTCCATCACCCACAGTTAACAAAGTGTATTTATGCGCGGCATCGGCAAAAGCTAAATCATGTTGTACCACCCCGACGATGAGTCCCCCGATCACGTTGATCAACATGATGACAATCCCAGCTACCGCATCGCCTCGAACAAACTTACTGGCCCCATCCATAGAGCCGTAAAAATCGGCTTCTTGCTGAACTTCAGAACGTCGTTTTTTTGCTTGATCTTCGTTAATCATCCCCGCATTCAAATCGGCATCAATCGCCATTTGCTTACCAGGTAAGGCATCCAAAGTAAAACGGGCACTCACTTCAGCAATCCGCCCCGCCCCTTTGGTAATCACCACGAAGTTAATCACCACTAAGATAATAAAAACGACAATCCCAACGGTTGGGTTGCCCCCAATCAAAAAGTGACCAAATGCTTCAATCACTTTCCCCGCCGCATCGCCGCCGCCATGACCATTCATTAAAACTAAACGGGTTGAGGCAATATTTAAAGAAAGCCGAAGTAAGGTTGTAATCAGTAAGACTGTTGGAAATACGGCGAATTCTAACACGTTTGTTGTATATAAACTGACTAACAAAACAATAATGGAAATCGCAATATTAAATGTAAAAAATAAATCTAATACAAATGGCGGCAGTGGCAAAATCATCATTGCCAAAACCATGATAACTAGAACTGGTCCAGTAAGGCGATTGACGTTAAAATCTCTAAATAAGTGCGAGATTGCCTTCATGTTTACCCCGTCATTTCTTGTCTAATCACAAGAAAAACTAACAAATTTTTGAAAATATCAAGTTTTATAATTTAATATTATGGATGACTAACCAATCACTACTTTGTCTTCTGGATGTAGACGTCCGAGTTCTTCAGCTGTTGTTTCACCTGGGTCTAAATCCTCTGGCACCTCTAGGTTTTTAGGCATTTCTGGTCTCTCTCCACCGAGTGTTTCATAACGTCTTAACTGGTAAATATAGGCTAAAATTTCGGCCACTGCGGAATAAAGTGCAGAAGGAATTTCTTGTTCTACTTCCACATGTTTATAGAGTGCCCGCGCGAGAGGCGGATACTGTAAAACAGCAATTTTGTTCTCCTTACCGATTTCAATAATCCGTTCTGCTAGTTTTAATGTCCCTTTTGCTAAGACAATAGGCGCGGCCATTTCTTTATTATCGTATTTGAGGGCCACGGCAAAATGTGTTGGGTTAGTGACGATGACATCCGCTTGCGGAACATTGGACATCATTCGTTTCCGCGCGGCTTGTCTTTGTAAGCTTCGAATTCGAGATTTAATTTCTGGGTTTCCATCGCTTTCTTTCGCTTCGTCTTTTGCTTCTTGTTTTGTCATTTTCATTTGTTCATTATAAGTGTATAACTGATACGGAACGTCAATCAAAACAAGAAACAACATACTTCCGGCTAACCAAATAAAAGTCCAAATAACAATTTGCCACACATGATTAAAACTTTCTGCAAAGGGCTCTGAAATTAAGCCAAGTAGCTCAGCCTGGCGATTTTGTACAACTAAATAAGCCAGAGATCCAATTAAAATAGCCTTGAGGACAGAGAGACTCAATTGTACCAAGCTATTTTTAGAAAACATTCGACCTAGTCCAGCAATTGGATTCAGCTTGTCAAATTTAGGCGCAAGCGATTCTAATGAAAAAAGCATGCCTGTCATAGACATCGAACTGACGATGACTGCAATCATGACAATCACTAGAAATGGTAATAAAATAAACAAAGTATCCCATGCCATGTGGTAGAATACTTCTAGTGTATCATGCGGATTGGTAATTAATTTTCTATCAAAAATGAGTGCCTGTTTCATGAGTTTACTAAAATACTCTAAAAACGTTGTACTCATCATAATGAGTGTAGAAGAGGCTACAATCATTGAAACAAAAGACATTAATTCTTGCGATTTGGGAACTTGCCCCTGTTCGCGTGCTTTTTCTATCTTCCTGCCCGAGGCGGGTTCGGTTTTTTCTAAATCACTATCTTCTGACATAAGCGTTTGCGATTCGTAAAGAGATTTAATTTAATTTAAGAAAAAAACAGGTATTCTATAATTTTTACCTTAACAAGAGCCAAAATCGTCACATTTTGAAACAGATTATATAATTATTTTACATAATGGTAAATTAATTCGCATCGAGAAACAAAACCAAAGATTTGAAAACGAATTAGAATTTTCTTTTATTTTTCATCAAAGTAGCACTGTCTTAAAAGATAGATTGCTTACTAAAAATGAATTAGTTGTGTTTTCCTCTTTTTTTAAGGATAGAGCGTAATGAAGAACGTAAAAATTGAAAATGCATTGACGGGATTTCGTCATCGGATTGGCGTTCATTGTTCGTCAACCAGCATTCGTGATGTGTTAGACTATGATGGTATTGAAATGAGTGAAGCCATGGTTTTTGGTTTAGGCGCCGGTTTGGGTTTCTTTTATTTTAATACGTTGCCGAAGGCGCCACAGTTTCGATTTAATGGGCGTTGTTCTTTGTTAGAACGCCGATTTTATCAAAGAATTGGGCAAGCTGTAACGCGCGCTGGGGAATGGAACCCAGAAAAAATGGCCGACGTGATTTTGAACCGTCAACGACCCATTTTAGCGGTAACAGATTTAGTTTATTTGCCTTATTATGAGCCTGTCCATTTTCCGGGGCATGGCATTGTGATCGTCGGAATCGATTTAGAACAACAAGGTGTATGCGTTGCAGATATCGCATATCAAGAATTGCAATCATTACATTTTGATCATTTACGTTCGGCTATTGCCGTCCAGGTGCCCCCATTGATGGTAGGGTATCACTGGGCAGAAGCTCCTCAATTGACACCGGAATATATTCAAGAAAAAATTAATGCCGAAACATTACGGCAAGCCATTTTAGAATCAGTCCGCCTTTTGACAACCCCAGAACATCCTTATGAAGGCTTTGCCCGAATGGAGTTACTGGCATATGAATTACCTCGTTGGGCAGAACTCACCCCAGATTGGGAATGGGCCGCCCGCTTTGCGTATCAATCCATTGAAAAACGAGGAACTGGCGGCAGTGCCTTCCGATTATTATATGCGGATTTCTTGGAAGAAGCCCAAGTGTATTTACCTGTGTTAAAAGAGTTGAATGCGAGCCAGCGTTTGCGAGATTCTGCGGTCATTTGGTCACAAATTGCGAGTTTATGCAAAATGGTTTTTGCTGAGAAGAATCCAACTTACTTTGCACAAATGGGTGATCTTGTTCGCGAAATTTATCAAATTGAAATGAAATTAATTCGAGACTTAGGTTTGGCGTTGAATGCAAATTAAATACTGATTCAATTGCTATTCTTTATTTAAAAAATAAAAAGACTGACACGTGATAAGTGTGCAAACAAAAAATGCCACCTAAACGTGTCATTTTTATTGTGAGGAGATATCGTCATGGCAAAGTTAAAAACAGTTTATGTCTGCCAAAATTGTGGCGGCCAATCCCCTAAATGGCAGGGACAATGTCCCCACTGTTATCAGTGGAATACTTTACAAGAAGAAGTGATAGAGGCAAAACCACAAAAAGAACAACTCACACCGTCTGCGGCGGCGCGCCAGGCATTAGCAATTACCTCCTCATTACAATATTTAAATGCAGTAGAAACGGCAGAAATTCCGCGTGTTCCTACTGGAATAGGTGAACTAGATCGTGTATTAGGGGGGGGATTTGTACATGGCGGAGTCATCTTAATCGGCGGCGATCCGGGAATTGGTAAATCGACATTATTACTGCAAACATTAGCGCATTTAGCCCAAAAAAATTATCCTGATTTACTTTATGTCAGTGGAGAAGAATCTGCCCAACAAATTGCCTTGCGGGCCCATCGTCTCAGTATTCAAAATGTACAAGTGCAAATCTTTGCAGAAATACAATTAGAAAAAATTTTGGAAGCGTGTAAACAGACACAGGCCAAAGTGGTCGTGATTGATTCAATTCAGACGATTTATACAGAATTATTGCAATCTAGTCCGGGGAGCGTTTCCCAAGTGCGAGAGTGCGCGGTAGAACTGACGCGTTATGCAAAGCAACAGGGAACGATTATGATTTTGATAGGACATGTCACTAAGGAAGGCACTCTCGCCGGCCCGCGTATTTTAGAGCATATTGTCGACACGGTTTTGTACTTTGAAGGCGATACGCAATCGACTTTTCGATTGATTCGTGCATTTAAGAACCGTTTTGGGGCTGTGAATGAATTAGGTGTGTTTGCTATGACGGATAAAGGCTTAAAAGGGGTCAATAATCCTTCTGCTTTATTTTTATCGCATCATGCACAACCTGTTTCGGGATCGTGTGTGACGGTCACGCAAGAAGGCTCTCGCCCTCTCTTGGTTGAAATTCAAGCGCTTGTCAACGATGCACATGGCAATCCCCGGCGTTTAACTGTTGGGCTGGAACAAAATCGATTAGCCATGTTATTAGCTGTATTATATCGACATGCTCAAATCTTTTGTGCTGATCAAGATGTTTTTATTAATGCGGTTTCTGGTGTCAAAATTACTGAGCCCGCGGCTGATTTGGCGATCTTAATGGCGATTATTTCGTCTCTTAAAAATACGCCTCTTCCTGAAAAAATGGTCATTTTTGGCGAAGTCGGCCTTGCTGGCGAAATTCGCCCTGTTCAAAAAGGTCAGGATCGCTTGAAAGAGGCGAGTAAATTAGGCTTTACACATGCACTAATTCCCAAAGCCAACCAACCGAAAGGAGTAGATTTACCTGATTTGACTGTTTATGCGATTTCACGAATTGAAGAAGCGGTTCAATATTGTTTTCGTTAAGCGGGATAAATGGCTCCTAAAATGCGGGGGCCCCGCGCGCCTGTGACAGAGGGCAATGTGGCTGTACAGCCATGCTGTGTTTGGCGGGCAAGCCATGCAAATGCATAGGCTTCAATATGTTCGGGCGGTAAGCCTAATACTGCGGTTGTTTGTACTGTTGCAAAAGGGCAAGCCTGTTGTAAAGCTTGTAATAAAATAGGGTTGTATGCCCCGCCACCACATAAATAAATTTCTAAGGGCTGAGCGTTGTCCAAAATTTGTGTCAAACCTTGTCGAATTGTCTCAACTGTGAGTGCAAGTAATGTTGCTTGTACATCTTGAGGGCGTTCCGTCCCAATTAAAAATGATCGAACCCATTCAAGATGAAAAATATCTCGGCCGGTACTTTTTGGAAAAGGTTTTGCAAAAAAAGGGTGTTGTAAAAGCGCATCGAGAAGCGCAGGAAGAACAGTTCCGGAGGCGGCCCATTGACCGTTATGATCATAAGTTTTTTGATTAAAATGCGCTTGAATCCATGCGTCCATTAAGGCATTTGCGGGCCCACAATCAAAACCAACAATAGGCAAATGGCTTGTTTTAGCAGGTAAAAAAGTTACGTTACTGATTCCTCCTAAATTAATAATGCAGCGCGGGCGTGTTGAATGTTGCCAAAGATAGGCATGAAAACTCGGAACAAGCGGGGCACCTTGTCCTCCTGCTGCAATATCCCGTTGTCGAAAATCTGCAATTGTTGTGATCCCTGTTTTTTCCGCGAGTAAACTAGGATGATTAATTTGAATGGAATAACCTTTTTCGGGGCGATGTCGAACCGTTTGCCCATGAACGCCCATTGCACAAATGGTTGCAGGGGGGAGTTTTGCTTCAGTTAGTAATGTCGTTACGACTTGCGAGTAAATATCAACACATTCAATCGCAATCTGCATACTTTGTTCAAGATCGTTGAGACTTGGTTGGTTTAGTAAGATCAACTTGTTGTGCAATTCATGAGAAAATTGAATATAAGCATGCTTATGAAATTGTGGTATGATGTTTTCTTGCGCGGATTCTTCTTGTGAGAATGAAACCAGAACGCCATCAACGCCATCTGCACTGGTCCCTGACATAAGTCCAATGTAATATTCTTGCATAATTGCTCCCTTTTTTACGCAAAAGAAAGATTTTTTTCGCAATTTTAAATAATGAATTTATAATTCTGAAAAGTCATTGCTTTTGATTTTAACATGTTCGCTTAAGAGAGAGAAATTATGGCTGTTGTAGAAAAGACAGTATTAGTGAATCATTCTTCTGAAAAAATGTATCATCTTGTTGATCAAGTTGAAAATTATCCGAAATTCTTGCCATGGTGCGGGGGCAGTGAGCTACATCTACGGACAATAGACACAACAGAGGCAACGATCCACATTGATTATCATAGTATTAAGCAAAGTTTTACAACGAAGAATTATAATAAACCTTATGAAATGATAGAAATAAAGCTTCTAAAAGGGCCGTTTAAACAACTTCATGGATCATGGCAGTTTATTCAACTCAATGCTTCTGCCTGTAAGATTATTTTTAATTTACATTACGAGTTTTCTAGTCGGATTCTAGAAAAAATTTTAGGGCCTGTGTTTAATCACATTGCCAATACTTTTGTGGATGCTTTTATTAATCAAGCAGAAATATTATATGGTGATGATGAACTTTAATTTTTATAATAGTCAAAATTATTTGGTATATATAAAATGATGGTTACTGTTGATATCGTCTATGCGTTACCCACAAGGCAGACCCTATTGACGCTACATCTCCCCGAAAAGACTACAGTAGAAGAAGCAATTTATCAGTCTAATATACTGACATATTACCCTGAAATTGATTTAAAACACAATAAAGTCGGCATTTTTAGCAAAGTGGTTAAACTCAATACGCTCCTTAAAAATGGGGATCGTATTGAAATTTATCGTGACCTCATTGCCGATCCAAAAACAATTCGTCGAAAACGTGCCGAACAAGGCAAAGTGCCGAAAGCATAATTTTTCAATATTATCTATCTACTTGATTAGAAACGCAAAGTTTTGCAGCCCTGTTTGCAACGCTTTGCGTTTATTCTTTTTGTTTCGTTATTGATTATTACAGAGTCTTGGATCATGAAAGTAAATCCTCAACAACCTGCCATTTTTGGGATGGTTCTTTGTTTTATTGCTGCTATTTGTTTTTCAGCAAAAGCCATTTTTGCAAAACTTGCCTATGCACAGGCTCCTGATTTAGACGGGTTAACATTATTGGCATTACGAATGGGATTATCTTTACCCTTTTTTGTATTATCAATGGCATGGCTTTATCTGAAGAATAGAAAAGATCCAAACGCAATGGAACCGCTTTCGCGAAAGGATTGGCTAAAACTCTGTGTCCTAGGATCGTTAGGTTTCTATTTGGCAGGGTTATTAGATTTTATGGGGTTAATGTATATTTCAGCGGCTCTTGAGCGGTTAATTTTATTTTTATATCCCACTTTAGTTGTCATTTTATCTTTTGTTTTTTTCAAGCAAAAATTAAGTAAAAGAGACATGATTGCATTATTGTTAACCTATGCTGGTATTTCTCTTGCTTTCATTCATGATATTCAGATAGAAGCAGAAACAAAAAATATTTTAATTGGTAGTCTTTTTGTTTTATTGAGTGCGATTTCGTTTGCGTTTTATTTAACGGGAAGTGGGCAAGTTGTACAACGTGTTGGCTCCGTTCGGTTTACAGCCATTGCAATGATTATTTCTACTATTGTGACGTTTTTGCAATTTGGGATGACTTATCCAATGCACCATCTTTTGCATTATGATGCTAAAGTTTATTGGCTTGCTGGATTGATGGCCATTTTTTCAACAGCTTTGCCCTCTTTATTATTTGCAGAAGGAATGCGTCGAATTGGTGCAAATCATGCGGCCATGATTAATACAATTGGGCCTGTTGCGACGATCTTTTTAGCGTATATTTATTTGGATGAACCAGTAGGGGGCATTCAAATAGCAGGAGCGGGATTGGTTTTAACAGGCGTGTTATTGATTAAACCGAAATCAAAAAATAATACGTCCCAAACGCCTGAGACCGGGGTCGAAGTCGACGGTACAATCATGCCTGTGACAGAAACAGAAATCGCTGAGAACGACGAAGGCGCATTTGTTGGATTAAATCCATCAAATAATTTAGATCAATCAATTGCAACAAAAAAATGTTAGCGTCTCTTTAGAGTAAAAAAATTATTTTTTCTGAAAATTTTAGTTTATTGGTCATAAGGAAGAAAAAAAAGTGACAAAACCCCTTGCAATTTTTCGCCATTCCCCTACTGAAGATCCTGGTTATTTTGAGGTTCTCATTCAGGAAAAAAATTTACCCTATGTTCTGATCAAAGTCGATGAAGGCATGTCAGTGCCGCAAAAAGCCACTGATTTTGCTGGATTAGTTTTTATGGGTGGGGTCATGTCTGTAAACGATCCCTTACCTTGGATTACAGATATTTTATTATTAATTAATGATGCAATTCATCATGATATTCCAGTGATTGGGCATTGTTTGGGAGGGCAACTTTTATCCAAAGCGTTAGGGGGTGAAATTAAAGCTAATCCGGTCAGAGAATACGGTTGGGGACAGGTGCATATTGAAAATGCGCACTTGGCACAAGCCTGGTTTAATGAAAAAGAATTTAATGCGTTTCATTGGCATGGAGAAACATTTTCTCTTCCTGAAGGGGGGCATCGTTTATTGACAGGAAAATATTGTCAAAATCAAGCTTTTTTGTATCAAGATCGCTATTTGGGAATGCAATGCCATATTGAAATGACACAAGAAATGATCAAAACATGGGCGTCAAAATATCGGGAAGAATTACAATTATTGTCTCCTGATTTTGAATCTATTCAAAATGAAGCCCAAATTTTAAAACAAATGGATAGCGCGGTAGCCCAGTTACAAAAAGTGGCGCGCTATACATATGAAAAATGGTTATCTTATTGTGATTTTGATTCATTGACAAAAAGAGAGCATTAATATAGAAAGTAAAAACGCCCTTTAATTGGGCGTTTTTTTTATTATTTAAACACACCAACGGCTTTGAGTGCACTGAGGGTTTGCGTTGTTGTGCCTTGATGGGCGCTTGCAAATTGCGTCGCCGCCTGCCCGACTTTTGCGCAGGTGACAGGCGCTTTGATTAATAAAGACAGGGCTTCAAAAAGTTGTGCTGCATCATTCACTTGAATCGCCGCCTGTTGTTTTAAGGCAAGTTGCGTGACTTCCGCAAAATTAAAAACTGAGGGGCCAAATAAGAGAGGCTTACCTAATAGTGCGGGTTCAATAATATTTTGACAACCATAAGGTAATAAACTTCCCCCAACAAATGTGATATCCGCCGCTTGATAATAGGCAAATAATTCACCTAAACTATCTCCAAGTAAAATTTTAGTGTCTGGATCAAGATAAAAATTTGCATCTAGAAGGAGTTGACTGCGTTTTTGATAGGCTATACCAGATGCCTCAATAAGGGTCGCGACTTCAGAAAAACGTTGTGGATGCCGTGGTACGAATAAAAAAAGCGTATCCGCAAAGGCTTCTGCCTGCAAAATTATTTGTTTCAGTAATAAAACCTCTTCCCCATCCCGTGTACTGGCAAAAATAATAATATTTTTAGCATTTTTATGCCAAGATTCAGACCATTTTTGACCTAAATGAATTTGTTCAATTGGGGGCGTTAAATCGAATTTTAGATTACCAAAAGTGTGCTGTGGTGTGAAATTTAAGTATCGTTGAAATCGTTCAGTGTCGCCTTCACTTTGTGTATACACCCCTGTGAGCGATGTGAGAGCCGATTTTGTGAGATCATAAAAAAGGGAATGGGCATATTTTTTGCCCGATTTTTCAGAAAGGCGAGCATTAATTAAAAATAATGGAACTGATCTTTTTTTGGCTTCATGAATAAGATGAAACCAAATTTCTGTTTCAACAAGTAGACCCCATTCAATATTAAAATGATCAAAGAAACGATTAATTGCACTGTGATAATCATAGGGTAAATAAATTTGGACAAAGCGCTCAGGATTTTTTTCAAAAAAAGGGCGATAAAGCAGGGCGCCGGTTTCACGTCCAGTCGGCGTACTATGTGTTAATAATAGGCTAGATTCTGGAAAGTCATGTATTAGGGTGTGAATCAGTTTTTGAACAGCCCGCGTTTCACCGACTGAAACAGCATGAATCCAAATAAATTTCTGATTCGAATATTTTTTTTTGAAAAACCCAAAACGCTCTGCGAGATGCATGCGATAGGCAGGTTGTTTTTTTCCCCGAAAAAGATATAAATAAAATAAAATAAACGGAAAAAGAAGATAAAGTAATAACGTATATAAGATCCAGAGAAAGCGGCGTTTCATGAATAGAACCTCTAATATGTCAAAATTTTTTTGAGAAAAATATTGTTTTTTTAATCAGTGTTTTGAGATAAATAAAATGCAGCTAAAGCAATATCTTCTGGATAGGTTACTTTAAGGTTTTGCCGATGGCCTAAAACGAGGCGCGGTTGATAACCGGTTCGCTCCAAAGCTTGACACTCATCTGTAGGCGATATATTGGGGGTATTGAGTGTTTGTTTTAATGCATTAAATAAAAGATCAAAGCGAAACATTTGGGGGGTTTGTGCAAGAAAAAGCGTTTCTCTTGGAATGGTTTTTTGTACAAGATTTTCATTTAATTTGGTTTGTTTCACTGTTTCAACCACAGGAATAGCCATAATCCCGCCAATTTCATCGAAACATAACGTTTGATAAAAAGAATCCAATGTATGAAGTGGCAAACAACAACGTGCTGCATCGTGTACGGCAATGAATTGATTCGGTTCTGCCCATTGCTTGTTTTGAATATGTTTGAGCCCATTTAAGACACTTTCTGCCCGCGTTGCTCCGCCACAATAAATAATTTCAACACGAGATTTGTTGTATTCATCCCATATTTTTTTTTGTGCAAATTCTGCCCATTGTTGATCTTCAGGAGATAAGACAATAACTATTTTTTCACAAAAAGAATGTTTATAAAAAGGTAAAATTGTATAATATAACAAAGGTTTATGATGTAATAATAAATATTGTTTAGGAACGGTTGTGCTCATTCTTGTCCCTATTCCTGCGGCCGGAATTAATGCGATATAACGATTTTTCATAAAAAGAACAGAAAAAGAAACCCATATTAGTACGCTAATATGGGCAAAATTTATTGATAAATTTTTTAAGTGCGTTTGCTTATTTGACAGAAACGAGATTTTTCACTTGATCCACAGTTTTTTTGCCGACGCCTTTCACTTTTGCTAAATCATTCACAGAAGTAAATTTTCCATTTTTAGTGCGATATTCAACGATGGCTTTTGCTTTTGCTGCCCCAATTCCTTTAATGGATTTTAATTCTGCTTCTGTTGCAGTATTTAAATCAACGGTTTTCGCTGCTGCAACGGCGGCAGGTTTTGCTTCCGCAGCTGGTTTTTCGGCGGCGTGTGCGCCCATCCCAAAAGTCAAACCTGTTACTAAACACGCTGCTACGATATTTTTAATCAATTTCATGATAAATCCTTGAAAAAAAGAAGTAGAAAAAGAAAATACAATTAAACTGTCGATCGTTGACTCCGTTTGAGATAAACCAACAAAACAGAAATCGCTGCGGGGGTGATACCAGAGATCCGAGCCGCTTGCCCAAGCGTTTCTGGGCGATATTGAGTCAATTTATGGCGGACTTCTATCGATAAGGCCTGAACTGCATGATAATCAAATTCGGCAGGAATGACTAAAGTTTCATATTGTTTCTGCCGCTCAATTTCATCTAATTGGCGTTCAACATAGCCTTGATATTTTGCTTGGATTTCAATTTGTTCTTTGACTTGTTCGTCAATAATTGGTGTATGCTCTATAGGAGATAACGTCATAAGCGCATCATAGTTGACTTCTGGGCGACGTAATAAATCAAAAAGATTATATTCATGCTCAATCGTTTTGCCTAAAACAGATAAGGCTTTTTGCGTATCAATCGTCCGTGGGTTCACCCATGTACCTTGTAAAAAGGCTTTTTCCCGAGCAATTTCTTCTTGTTTTTCACAAAATTTTTGCCAACGGCGTTCGTCTACAACACCTAATTGATACCCGATTTCAGTTAAACGTAAATCAGCATTATCTTCACGTAAGAGTAAACGATATTCTGCGCGACTCGTAAACATACGATATGGCTCATTCACGCCTTTTGTGATTAAATCATCAACTAAGACGCCAAGATAAGCTTGATCTCGCGAAGGACACCATGCTTCTTTACCTTGAACAAATAATCCTGCATTTAATCCAGCCAGTAACCCCTGTGCTGCTGCTTCTTCATAGCCAGTCGTGCCATTAATTTGTCCGGCGAAAAATAATCCTTGAATGGCTTTTGTTTCCAAAGAAGATTTTAAATAACGCGGATCAAAATAATCGTACTCGATCGCGTAACCCGGCCGTGTAATATGCGCATTCTCAAAACCACGAATCGAACGAACGAGTTTAAATTGGATATCAAACGGTAAACTCGTTGAAATGCCGTTTGGATAAATTTCGTAAGTATCTAATCCTTCGGGTTCAACAAAAACTTGATGAGAGTTTTTATCGGCAAACCGCATAATTTTATCTTCAATAGAAGGGCAATAGCGTGGGCCAACACCTTCAATCACACCTGTATATAAAGGTGAGCGATCAAGGCCACTTCGGATAATTTCGTGCGTTTGTTCATTGGTATCACTAATCCAACATGAAACTTGTTTAGGGTGTTGTTCACGATGGCCTAAAAAAGAAAAAACCGGTGTGGGAAAATCACCAGGCTGTTCCCGCATCACAGCATAATTGAGTGTTCGTCCATCGATTCGAGGCGGCGTTCCTGTTTTTAATCGGCCAACGGGAAGCTTGAGTTCGCGAAGACGTTCAGCCAAATGGATTGCAGGCGCATCGCCCATCCGACCAGCGCGATAATTGGACAATCCAACATGAATTAATCCCGCTAAAAATGTCCCTGTTGTGAGGACAACAGCATGACTTTGAAATTGTACGCCCACCTGTGTGACAACACCGACAACTTTATCGCCCTCAAGGAGCAAATCATCTACGGCCTGCTGAAAAATAAAGAGGTTTTCTTGATGTTCAAGGCGTGTCCGAATGGCTTGACGATATAAAACGCGATCGGCTTGAACACGCGTCGCACGGACAGCAGGGCCTTTACTACCGTTTAAAATGCGAAATTGAATACCGGCTTCATCAGCAGCGGCTGCCATGGCTCCACCCAGGGCATCGACTTCTTTCACAAGATGTCCTTTGCCAATCCCGCCAATAGAAGGATTGCAAGACATTTGTCCTAATGTGTCACTGGAATGTGTGAGTAAAAGTGTTTTTCTGCCCATTCGTGCGCTCGCGAGCGCGGCTTCAGTGCCGGCATGCCCCCCGCCCACGACAATAACATCAAAATGTTCTGGATATAACATTATATTTAATCTAGTCAAGTAAAGAACTGAATCTTTTTTTAATTTTCAAAATCAAGAAGCGAAACAAAAGCATCATTTTAGCATAAACTGTTTCGATTATTGAGGGGATCGCATTGTGAATGCAATTGTGTCTCGATCACTTGAAATTTATTTTCAAATAATTCAAAAAAATTGAATAAATGAAAATTTGCATTAATCGTATATTATTTTCTGTATTGTCATAAATAAAAATGCTGATATCACAACAAATCTGGGGTAAAATAACAATCGATATGTCGTGCTTTATAAAAAAACAAATGCGGCGGATAAAAATTCTTTCTATAGTCTATAGAAAGAATAAAATAAAAAATTCAAAGCAAGCCTAGAAGGAAAATACTTGATTTTCTTATTCTAACGTGTTTAAAATGTTTTAGAAAATATAACGATTTAAAAAAAATAGATAATCTATTTCAAGATAATTTATAATGGCATTCTATTTTTCAGAAAACAATCCTCATTATTTGTGTGGCATATTGAGATAACAGGTCAGAATTAGATTAATTCTTAAGTGATCATTCCTACGAAATTCATCCTTTTCTATAGAACTCAATAAAATATGACAAGAGTTCCCATTTTAAAGCTAGACAACATGTTGCTAACATCGATACAAGTCGATTTAAGCGATGATGATTTTCTTCATTTTCAATCTGATTTGCTTCATAAAATTGTAGAGGAAAATGCAGAAGGTGTATGTATTGATGTGAGTGCCGTCGATTTAGTCGATTCATTTATGGCGAAAGTCATTAATGATACAACGCAAATGATAGAATTATTAGGCACAGAGGTCGTAATTTGTGGATTACAACCTCCAGTTGCGCTTACTCTTATAGAGATGGGTGGCGAATTATTACGTGTGAATACAGCATTAAATCTGAGTCAAGGACTCAAAAAACTAAGATTTTTGATTGCCCAAAAATATACTAAATCTTCTTGATTTTCTTCAACGTTCTCTGTGTAACAGAAACACGCTAAAAATAGGCAAAGAACTGTCTAAATTAATAAAAAAAAGCCAAAACTATATTTTTTATTTTATTTGAAATCTGAGGAAGTGACATTGAGTGATTTTATTGCGACTAACATTTGGTTAGTGATTTTGTGGTTTATGAGTTTAGGCATGTTAGTTTTACCCTCCATTTTGAAAATTACTGGAGGATATAAAGAGGTTGGTACGACCGAAGCAACGCGTTTGATGAATGAAGCGAATACACTCATTTTAGATGTGCGTTCTCAAGCAGAATTTAGTGCAGGGCATATTGGTCGTGCAAAGCATATTCCTGTCGATCAATTACTTAAACGCATGAACGAAGTAGAAAAAAGTAAAAGTGAGCCGGTCTTAGTTTATTGTAAAAGTGGGCAACGGGCGTCTATGGCCTGTCGTCTTTTGAAGAAAGCAGGATTTACCCAGCTATTTAATTTGGCGGGGGGAATTAATGCATGGGTTCAAGCCGATCTTCCGATTGAGAAAAATGAGAAAAAAGGGAAGAATCGTTAGGCTACTGATGTCCGAGTAACCCAAAAAAAAAGGCCATGTTCAGCATGGCTTTTTTTATGGAGCGACCCTTATCAGCAAAATTATTCTTGCAAAGAAAGTGCTTTAACATGTGCATTAAAAATCGGAAGCATATCATGGGAATGAATTGAATTTAAGTTAAGTAAATCAAATACATGCTCAAGAAAATGAGTATGATGTGGCGAGATAAGACAGGTTTCTAATAAAGGATGTTGTTTGAAAATGGACTGAATTTGAGAAGGGACATGACTGAGTTTAAGTAAACAATGTTGTTCATTGAGGAGACGGTAAAAATAAAGCAAGCACCCGACGCCTACATGATCAATGCCTGTTAGTGTTGAGCAGTCCAAATGTAAATAAGACAAATGATGTGTATCGAGAACATGGTGGAGATAATCTCTGAAAAACCGCATAGAAGTAAAATCAAGCGTTCCTATTAATTTAATTGTCACCACATGATCGTCACTAATATGGACGAGTTCAAGCACCTCATTGTGCATATTGACTAAATTGTTTTTTGATAGTTTTTGCATGATACAACTCCTCATTGATAATCAATTTCGGTCAAGTATAAAAAACGAATTTGACAGCTTCAGGACTATCTGATGAAAAAATCATGACAGATAATGCCTGATTTGTATACAAGACCGCTCCCCTTTTTTGTCAGTTTTCTCAAACCAAATAAAAAATTAGATTTGAAAATGTTGAACTGTTTTATGCAAATGGAGAGATGCATTTTGAAGTTGTGTAGCCAATGTAACAGTGTGATCAGAATCGGCAGCGTTTGCCTCAGCAATTCGAGCCATATCATCTAAACTTTGTGCAAGGTAATAGGCCGCTTCTTTTTGCTCATGTGTCGCATGGGTTATCTGTTTAATATACTCCAATACGTGTTTTGCTTCAAGTGTAATTTTTTCAAGAAGAGAAGCCGATTGATTAGTATATTGTACACTCTCAGTGATTTGTTGGTTTCCTTGCGTAATTTCTACCGTACTTTCGGTAATATGTTTATTAATATCATGAATAACTTGACTAATTTGCTTTGTGGCTTTAGATGTATTTTCAGCTAATTGCCGAATTTCATCTGCGACAATTGAAAACCCCCGCCCCGCTTCGCCCGCGCGGGCGGCTTCGATAGCTGCATTTAATGCAAGTAGGTTTGTTCGATCTGCAATTTCGGCAATAACGCTCACAATTTCAGTGATAGCCCCAGATCGTTGTCCTAATAAATGAAGGCTGGATAATGCTTGATGTACTGTTTTTGCAATGTTTTCTATCTCTGTAACAACATGAAGCACAATTTGATTACCTTGCTCGGCGCTTTGTTCTGAATGATGAGAAAGTTGTTCTGTTTCGTCCGCATGCTCTGCAATATCGCGAATACTCCCAGACATTTCTTCAAGGGCCGCTGCATTCGTGGTGGTGGCTTCACTTTGATGATGGGCGCGCGCTCGTAATGTTGTGGATGATTCGAGTAAAGTTTCAGAGATCTGATGCATGTCCGTCACAGTTTGATTAACGTCACGAATGACCACCGAAAAAGAGGCCGCCATTTTGTTAAAAGCTTCAGCAATATCAGCGAGTTCATCATGTGTTTTCAGCTCAATTCGTGTATTTAATTCGCCTTTTTCAAAACAATGTGCGGCTGTTTTAAGGCGTAAAACTGTTAGATAGACACAATAATAAAAGCCGACGCCCAAATAAATAGAGAGCATAATTGTGATAACGGATGCCCCTAATGTAATGAGTAATTGAATTTGATAATAGTTTTTTCGATCTTTTAATAATTGATCCAAAATAGGCGAATTCATTTGGATTTGTTTTACTGCAAGGGTAATAATTTCAGTACCTTCATCAAAAATGACTTGCGGAGAAACAGTAATCGATTCTGTTTCTAAAATATCATGGCGTAAGCGTTCTGTATAATGGGTAATTTTTTCAATCAGATCGCGAGAAGATGAAACGAGTCTATTGAAAATAAATGGATTATGTCTTTGAATTTTATCTAGATTTTGTTGATAAAGTTGAGCATCATATTGAATGACTCCCGGAATTAAAAGCAAACTTTGCTTTTGTGGATTTTTCACATTCCGGCTCGCTGCAATGCCTGAAGCTAACCCTCGGGCTTGCCCAATTCGTTCGGTTAAATCAGGTAAAATCGAAATCGTATTGAAAATAACATAATAAGTATCTGCTTCAGGATCAAGGGCCAGTCCACCCCGATCAGCAATATCACTAATCCACTGTTGAATTTCTGAAATTAATACAGTATGTTGTGCAAAGCTTTCTTTCGGTTGAAGTGTGACAAATTGTTTTTGTAATAAGTCCCATTTTTGTTTGAAGGCAACGAAATGGGTATGTTCTTCTAAAAATTGGAATTTTTCTTGAGATTGTAATGTTTCTAATTGTGTGACTTCATGGGAAAGGGCTGTCCGTGCCGCTTCTAATCCAGCTTGTGTGCTCTGGTCGCCATTTAAAAAACGATTTCCAAGCCCGCGATGTTTTTGCAACTGGACCATAATATTTAAAACAGGTTGCATATAATGGGCACTGAGGATTTCTTTTTCTGTCATGTGAATGCGTTTATTAAACTCTTGAAACATCATGAACATTAAAAGAAGAAAGACAACGAGAATAATGCCCCCCATCAATAAGATTTTCTGTTGATAACGTAATTTAGCCATTAAATGAATGGCGGGAGCAAAAAAACGCGGCGGTTGTTCCATTATGTTTATAGTACTCAAGAAAAAATTAAAAATTAGGCATCTAAAAAGTAATGAACAGTGACCTCATTTCCTGTCCATGAATATTGAATTTCTTCGCAAATATGTTTAACCAGTAAAATACCCCGTCCATAAGGTTTAATTGAAGGACGGCTCATGTTTGTTTTTTCTGGAAACAGAAAATATTTTTGCCAATCAAAACCGTGACCACTATCTTTGAGGCGAATAATGAGGCAGGGACGCGGGTCATATTCACAGGATTGAATTTTAAAATTGACTTCAATTCGACCATATTTGAGATCTTTTAAACGTTTTGTCCGTTCTGCAATATAGTATTCAAAACCATTAGGATGACGTTTCAGTTCAGAATTTAATTCTAAAATTCCATGATCCAATGCATTGTAAAAAAGCTCTGAAAAAACAAGAAAAATTTGATTTAAATGCGGGCGAATCACATGAATATTTCCAATCGTATCTAAAATTAAAGGGGGAATATCCATTGTTTTTAACTGATTTTCTGTAAAAACAAAAGAAAAAAGCCATTTTTCATGTTCATGTTTTGGATAAATTGGAATAATCTTTTGTAAAAGATAAGGTAAAACAAAAAAATCTTGTTCACCTTTATTGCGAAGGCGTAAATCTGCGTGATAATTATATTCTTCTAACTCTGCGTGACAATCAATAAATGCAAACAATAGGCTTTCTTGGACTGTTGGTTCTTGTTTTTTAGTTGTTAAAAAAGCTTCGAGTTCATTGACAATTTGTGTGGTTTCTGTCGTTTGAATTAACTTGATTAAATCAATATGTAGTCTTTCATCTAATCTTAATAAGCTATTGCTAAATAAAAAAACTAAATATTCACCTAAAGGTAAAATTTCTGGTTTGGCATCAAAATGATGGGGCGCTAATGCGCCTAAAGGAAGATGTTTGGGTTCACTTTGATAAACCACTTGTTTTTGTTTATTGAAAAAATAAATTGGTGGATTTGCCCCGTTCCAAACTGAAATCAGTTGATTCATCGGATCAACAGCAATAAAAGTAGCGGGCGTGTAATAATAAACAGATGAAGTAATTCGATGCAAACGGGCATTCATTTCTTCAATAATATAGGCGGGCGTGTGTCCTTTTTCTGTAAAATCGTAGAAAATTTCTGTCAAGATTAAGGCATTTAATAATCCGGAAAGCCCATGGTGACTATAATTTTCTAACATTAAAATATGTAAAACCCCAGTTGGCGTTCTGGTGGCAACAAGTGTTTGCCGATCATAGTGCTCATTGGCAATAAAACGATATTGAATTGGTTTGAGTTGGGAAATGGCTTGCTTTTCTGTGCGTAAAAAACTATAACGTGAAAGCTGTTTCACCAGTTCTTTTTCATTCTCTTCTAGGAAATAATATTCAGCTAATTCTCTGTTTTTTAAAAATAATTGATTTTGCATGACAGAAATACGATGCATTGATCGTATTTTTGATTCAAGAATAACAAAATTAATGGGCTTAAAGAGATAATCATCTGCGCCAGCGGATAAACCAGTGACAAGCTGTTCTGGATCATTCATCGAGCTAATTAATACAATAGGAATCCAGTATTTGTTATTCATTTCACGAAGGCGTTTTGTCGTTTCAATACCATCTAGTTCTGGCATGCATACATCAAGTAGTAATAAATCAGGATCATGCGCAACATACATATCGAGGGCTTCATAGCCATTCGTTGCGCAAATAACATAATGACCCATTCTTCTAATTGCATGTGTCAGCAGTGTAAGGGTGGTGCGGTTATCATCAGCAATGAGTATTGTTAAGCCTTGAGCGATCATATTATAAAAGATTTGAAATATAGAAAAATTAAAACAGAGGGTCTAATAAATTTGTTTTTTTAAACAAAGATTTGATTATATTAGATAATCAAATAAACAGGTTTTTTATTATATTTTTTTTTACAAAAAGCGTGTTCTTCTTTGCTTGATACAAAGAGAGTGTGATCAATCAAAGATAAAATAAAAGCGTTATTCTATTTTTGTTAAAAGCTTAAAATAAATATTACAAATTAAATAAGATAAAAATTTTTAATGGTTTATTTATAAGTGTTATTTTATCAAAATGATCAACATTTTAGCGTACGTATTATCTTTATGATATGAATTATAGAACGTATTACTTTTTTGTGTGAGACTTCTTTAATGGAAATTTAAAAAAAAAAGTAGGTCTTTCGCAAAAAAAATGAGGAAAACGTTTTTAAAAAGTCTTTTTGAAATGAAAATCAGTTTTTTGGCTCAGCAAAATAATGATTGTATTTTTCAATAAGATAGAAAAAAATCTGTAATCCTAAAAAAGGGTCCGAAACTGTTAAATAAGAATGAAAATGAATCAAAAATCATATAAAAAAAGAGGCAGATGAAGTAACATCACTTGAGAGAGTGTCGTAAAATAAGTTATCATTGCAGTTTTTCAACAAATTTAAAGTTTAAAGGATTAAATTATGTTTGGGAAAGCCGGATTAGGTGGTTTGTTAAAACAAGCCCAACAAATGCAAGAAAACATGCAAAAAATGCAAGAGCAATTAGGACAAATCGAAGTAGAGGGTCAGTCGGGGGCAGGTATGGTCAAAGTAATGATGACTTGCCGTCATGATGTGAAACGGGTACAAATTGATCCGAGTTTGTTCACAGGTGAAGCCGATGACAAAGAAATGTTAGAAGATCTCATTGCAGCGGCATTAAATGATGCGGTCCGTCGTGCCGAATTGTTAAGCCAAGAAAAAATGGGGGATTTGACTTCTTCAATGGGTCTGCCTGCTGGGTTTAAAATGCCATTTTAAGAATATTATGAGGGAAATGAATCATTCCCTTATGAGTAAAATAATAGTCTTTCCATGATTATTTTGTGTTTTTAGAAAACAGCACAATATAGAACAGATTTATTTTTTGGAAGTGAAAAAACATGGCTTTAATTGTACAAAAATATGGTGGAACTTCTGTAGGAAGTCCAGACCGCATTAAAAATGTTGCTCAACGCGTGGCCCGTTTTCGCGCGGAAGGACATCAAGTTGTTGTGGTTGTTTCTGCAATGAGTGGTGAAACAAATCGGCTGATCGCCCTAGCCAAAGCCATTCAAACTGATCCTGATCCTCGAGAATTAGACGTCATTATTTCTACGGGAGAACAAGTCACGATCGGTCTGTTAGCCATGGCATTAAAAGAAATAGGCGTAGATGCAAAAAGTTATACAGGTGGTCAAGTCCGTATTTTGACAGATAATGCTTTTACAAAAGCCCGTATTTTGGATATTGATGAACATAATATGCGTGCTGACTTAGAAGCAGGACGAGTGATTATTGTTGCGGGTTTCCAAGGTGTTGATGAAAACGGGAATATTACTACGTTAGGTCGGGGTGGGTCTGATACAACCGGCGTGGCTTTAGCGGCTGCATTAAAAGCAGACGAATGTCAAATTTACACGGATGTAGATGGTGTTTATACAACTGACCCACGAATTGTGCCTGAAGCCCGTCGTTTAGATTCGATTACCTTTGAAGAAATGCTTGAAATGGCAAGCTTAGGTTCAAAAGTGTTACAAATTCGCTCTGTTGAATTTGCGGGCAAATATCAAGTTAAATTACGTGTTTTATCCAGTTTTGAAGATCAAGGAAATGGTACACTGATTACCTACGAAGGAGATGAGAATATGGAACAAGCCATTATTTCAGGAATTGCGTTTAGTCGTGACGAAGCAAAGATTACAGTCTTAGGTGTACCTGATCGTCCTGGTATTGCTCATCAAATTTTGGGTCCTGTCGCAGCAGCGAATGTGAATGTTGATATTATTATCCAAAATATTAGCGCAGAAGGTTTGACAGATTTTACTTTCACTGTCCCACGTGGTGAATTGAAAGCAGCATTAGAAGCCTTAGAACAACAAAAAGACAAAATTGGCGCCCGTGAAATTTTAACCTCCGATAAAATTGCAAAAGTTTCTATCGTGGGTGTTGGGATGCGTTCTCATAGTGGTGTTGCTAGCGAAATGTTTGCGGCCCTTGCTAAAGAAAATATTAATATTCAAATGATTTCTACTTCTGAAATTCGTGTTTCAGTCATTATTGATGAAAAATATTTAGAATTAGCGGTGCGCGAATTACATAAAACATTTGGTTTAGATAAAGCAGCATAATCTAAACAATGGAAGAAAAAAGGGAGCTTAATGCTCCCTTTTTTTATGCTTTTCCGCGTAATTTTTGCCAACTTGCTGGATTATTTTGAATAAAAAATACGGGCTTACCGATTAGGATAAAGATAATAATATCCATCTGAAGGCCGATTATCATTTTGAATCGTATCAGAAACTTTGAGTTTTCTTGCAGTTTTTGCGCGTGTATTACCTGTCAAACTAAAGTCCGTACTTGCATAATCATAAGACGAATTTTCCTGAGCCATTGGCCGCCGTGTAGCCCTCTCACTTTTCTCATCATAGTATGAGTCTTGTTCCCGATTGGGATAGGATTTTCTCGCATAGTTTGATTGTGTGGATTCGCTGTAGTCTGCTGCGTGTGCGGAAAAAGAAAGACTAGCTGTGAGCCCACTCAGAAAGATAAATATAAGATTACGCATAAAAAAATGACTCTTTTTTGAATATGAAGAAGAAATAAAAGTAAATTATTCTGGAAATAAAGCCCGAATTTTTTCAGGAAGGGGAATCGATTTTCCCATATGATGATCAATCCACACTAATGTGCTACTTCCTACTGCATAAAGTTTATCTGGGTTTTCAGCATCACGAAGTTCATATTCTTGATGAATACTACTCCGGCCAGGTGGATTCGCAAAAATATCAATTTGGACGGTTGCAGGATAAACAATCGGTAATTTAAAATGACAATTGGCACTGACAATGATCACCCCTTGCCCTTTATCAATAATGGGTAATTCTAATTTTTCCATCCAATCAATTCGAGCTTGTTCCATCAGACGAAAATAAACAGTATTATTTAAATGGCCGAGGGCATCCATATCTCCCCAACGTACTGGAATACGCATTTGATGAATAAATTGCCGATGGGATTGTGTCATTCAATTAAACTCCAATACAATAATAAATAATCAGCTTACAAAAAACGAGCCAGCACAGACACTGGATGTAATACCGAAACTGAAAAATGTTTGGTTTCATGTAAAGCGCGTTGTAATTGTAAAGCACAGCCAATGTTTGTTGTTACTAAAATATCAATTTTTTCTATTTTGTTAAGAATATTTTCTTTATCTTGTCGTAATGATTGAGACATTTCTGGTTGGGAAAAATAATAATTTCCTCCAAAACCACAACATTGATAATTTTCAGGAAGGGGTATGATTCTCACATTAGGGAGACGTTCAAGTAATTGATAAATAATATTTTCTTTTTTAAGAACGTTTTTCATTGTGCATGGATCATGGACAAAAATTGTGAGCGAAGGAAGCGTTTTTTTAAATATTAAAGGGGTTTCTATCAGTTTTTCTAAGATAAATTCAGAAATATCGCGAACGGGATAAGCAAACGATTGTTGGATCAAAGTCGTGCCACAACCAGAAGCGGTAAATAACAAAGCATCAGGTTTTTCTTGGTCAAGTTTGACTTGAAAAGCCGCTTCATTCAGTTGTTGTAATGCTGTGCTTTCAGTTAAGTAACCTTGATGTTGAAAAAATGCCCCGCAACAACCTTGTTCAGCAGGAATTTGTACGCTATAGCCTAATGCATTAAGTATAAAAATACTATCTTGTAATGTTTTGATATCAAAATAACGGGTGACACATCCCAAAAATAAGGCCACGTGCCCTTTAGGTTGGGAGGCTGGATAAACAGTGTTCCATGTGGGGATTTGATCAATAGGGGGCAAAATAGCATCATATTCTGTGAGGTGCAATAATGACAATAATTTTGTTTTTTTGAAAAGCGAGGCGAGTCCCGATTTTTGATAGCTAGCTAAGCATTGTACTAATAATTTGAAAGCAGGAGGTGTTTTGATCACATAATGAACCACTTTTTCTTTGAGAGAGGATGGAGAAGTCTTTTCTTGAATAAATGCACGCACTCCATCGATGAGTTCGCCATACTTTACTTTAGAGGGGCAGACCCGTTCGCAAGCTTGGCAGGTTAAACATAAATCAATGTGTTGTTTAAAACGGGCATTGGCAGGAATGCGCTGTTCTAATACGCCTTTCATCATAGCGATGCGCCCACGAGGGGAGTCTGCTTCGTTTTCTGTTTTACGGTAAGTTGGGCAATGCGGTAAACATAATCCACAAGCAACACATTGATTTGCAAAAGTTTGTAATTTAGATTTTAAATTTTTTTCAGAAAGCATTTCAAAACATCTTGACAAGTATTTAGGTTTAATGGATAATAGCGACTTCAAACACGATGCAGTGGCGAATTAGCTCAGTGGTTAGAGCAGTGGAATCATAATCCATTGGTCCGGGGTTCAAATCCCTGATTCGCCACCATTTATCTTACTCACATCCAATCTTATCGTTTTCCTTCAAAAGATCAATCTTTTTTCAATCAAAAAATACAAAATTCTTCGCGCGAGAAAAAAATGAGTATTTCAGTGCTGAATTCATTTTAATTGGATTTAAGCTGATTCTGTCCGCAGATTTTATTCTAAAAAAGTGTCTAAACGTTGTGTCATTTTTTCTTTTTCTTCAGGCGTGACTGCCAGTGACTGAGAAAAAGCTTTTAGCGAGTGTTCTGCATTATGATTCACTGAAACAAGGGCTTGTGACAAACGTTCGGTTTGAACCAGTGTGGTTGTGGTCAAATTTTGTTCTTCTTTAAGCTGTGTGACAGATTGATTCACATGTGTAAAAAGAGAATCTTGATTTAAAATATTTTTTTGAATTTGCGTCAAAAGCGAAGACATTAAAGAAATAATATCCATCATGCCATTGATGCTAAATGAAAAAGATTCAAGTATTTGGTGTTTTTCGTCAAAATTTTGATTAATGTTTGCGACTAATGTTTGAATTTGATACATTAATGAATTAGTTCGCGCAATCATTTGTTCACATTCTTGTGTAACAATAGCAATGCCTTTTCCAATATTTCCCTTTTCTATTTCGTATAAAGCAATTTTAAGATTATCTAAGTTTCCTTTGAAGACATAGTGCATATACTTGGTTGATTCAAGAACAGCTTGCAATTGATGTCGAATGTCGTTGAAAACATGGCGAAGAGAGTCGATCGCTTCATAATTATGAGTGAGTGTATTCGCGACCTCAAGGGCTTGTTGAGTTTCGAGAGCATTCGCTCGGACTTGATCAAAAAAATCAGAAAAATGCGTGCCAATTTTTTGTGTTTCAATCATTTGATTTTCATTAATTGAATGTAAAAGCATATGGTTTTTTGTGATTTTTTCAAAAACTAACTGTACTAATAAAATATCATCTTTGTAATGCTTAATAAGTGTATACAACTGTTTAAAAGCATAATTAAAATCGTGTTTTGTTGAATCAAAAATATTAGATTGATTTGCCCCGTCTTCTTGAAAGATAACATCCTGTGTCAAATTGCCATTGACAAGATGTTCCAAAGCACATGTTATTTCTCCAAAAAAGACATGTATTTTTTCAAAAAGCGTGTTCAATTTTTGATGAATAGGCTGAAATGCTTGATATTTTTGAGAGATCGCAGGCTCTGTAACTTTTTCGTCGAATACGCCTCTTTCTGCTGCCTGAATGGCATTTTCTAGCGATGTTGCCAAATGAACTAATTCGGTTTTATCGTGAATTTCGATACACATGCCTAAACGTTCGTAATTTGTCGAAAAAATAGGAATCATCCGTAATTCTAATGTAAGTGCGTTGACAGTAATGACTTCAGTCAGACACTCGCCAAGACGGCTGGCTGTCATTTCGTCATGCCGATGGGATAATTTTTCGTTTAAAAATTTAAAATTTGTATATAAAACGTTCGGATCAAACGTTTGATCGCAGGCTTTAAATTGATCAAGATGTGTATGAAAAAAAGAAAGGGCTCTAAAATTGACATAATACACGCGAAAAGTCTCATCAATAAATAAGATAGGTTGCGCGCAAAAATCTAATACAATTCCCAATTCTGCTTGATCAAAAGTAGGTGAATGGATCGCATTTTTTTGTGTGGAGATTTCAGACATTGCCTATTTTCCTTTTTTAAGATTTAAAAAGTAATAAAAAATCTAATATTGATTCTATTTTATTATAAAAGGGATAGAAAAACTCATTAAAAACACTAAAATAATTTGATTTTTCAGAATTAATTGAGTGTTTCTAGAATAAGATTTTGTTGTAGTAAAAAATGTTTCTGCTTCATTTCTACGTAATTTTGATCATTCAATGGAATATTTTCAGTGGCAATAAAGTTAAAACCATTAATAATATTTTCTAATTGCATATTAATTTTGAGCGTCGTTTTATTTAAAATACAGAGTTGGTCCAGATGCGCATCCGCGTGTTCTTCTAAACAATTTAATGTTTGTAAACCAGTTGAAAATGTATCAAATAAGCATTCATGATCAGCGAAAATACGTTGAACTTCATTTAAAACAGTATGCATTAATGTCACGATGGCCACCATGCCATTAATATTGGATGACAATGTATCTAAAATGCTATCTAATGATTGATGTTTTGTATCAAAATGTTTAGTCATATTGACAACAGAAATCTGGATTTTAGCCAACATATCTGTCGTATTTTGAATCATATCTTCGCATTCTGTATTGATCAAATGAATTCCCCGCCCGATGTTGCCTGCATTGATCTCAGTAATAGCTGTTCTCAAATTACTGAGATGGCCTTTAAAAATATAATGCATATAACGTGTTGATTCTAAAATAGATTGTAATTGTAATCCCACTTCTTGAAAAATATTTTTGAGTTCATCAATGACAGAATAATGATTTGTTAAAGTTTGTGCGACTTCCACTGCTTGAGAAACTTCTAAATGTGTCGCCCGTGTTTGTGAAATGAATGCATTCAGATCAAGAGTAATTTGTGTCGTCTGTTTCGTTTTTTCTTTAAAAATAGAGGACAGCGCCTCATTTTTTGTTATTGTTTGCTCGAGTACAAATTGCATTAATTGTTCATTATTTTTTACTTTTTCGAGAAAATGCGCCAAATTGGAAAGAACATAATTAAAATCCCGTTTTGTCGCACTAAAAAAGCTATCTGGATTGTTTTGCTCGTGTGTATTCAGAGAAAGATCATGGGTTAAATTGCCATTAATAAGATCTTCAAAAGCACAGGCCATTTCTCCAAAAAAACCGTGAATTGTTTCAAACAAGTCATTGATTTTTTGACTTAATACGGGCAAAATCGCATATTCTTGAGAGACGGCTTCTAATGGAATCGTCGTATCAAATAAACCTTCTTTTGCGTTTTCAAGTGTGACATTAAGTAAATCGAGTGTATTTAATAATTCGGTCCGATCGTGAATTTCGATGCATAAGCCAGATTTCACATGCGAAACAGTAAAAAGTGGCATAATTTTAATTTCTAATTGTAAATAGTCTACATTAATAAAAAATTTGAGATTTTCGCCTAGCTTAAGCTGATCAATTTCTTTCATATGCTCAGTGAGGTGCATTGAAAAAATATCAAAAGTCGTATGTAAAAGTGCATTTGCATGAAAAGCAGGATCACATTGCTTAAAGGCTTTTTCATGGGCTTGAAAAAAAGAAAAGGCCCGAAAATTAAAGTAGTTCACTTCAAAATCGGGTGTCACAAAAATGATAGGTAATGTCGCAAAATCAAGTACAATAGAAAAATCAGTCTGATTTGTATTTTTTTCTTCAGAAATGGGATGCATATAATTTTCTTTCATAATTTTATTCTCAGTAAAGGGAACACACTTAAAGTTTAGAGATGCGTGTATTGCATTAATAATAACTGTTCAATTTCTTCTTTTAAATTCTCTTCTATTGCCACAAGATGGGCTTGATCTTGGTCAACAAATTTACCTAAAGCAATATTAAGGTCTTCAATAATATGAATCATCACTGATGACAATAAAAAAGTATTTTCAATACGCGTCGTGGTTTCTTGGTGAGAGGAATGCAACGTGAAAATAGAAGTTTGTAATGATTCAAATTGGTTGTCTTGAGATTCTAAAGTTTGACGAATCGCATTCAACATGGATGACATCAGCGTAATTGCATCATGCATCGTGTGATTATTAAGGGAGACTTTTTTTAATACATGTTCAAAAGAATGATCCACTTTTGTATTAATTTTTTGGACCGCATCTTGAATATTGTACATTAAATTTGTTGTATTTTTCATCAAGGCTTCGCACTCAGAATTAACTAGAAAAATGCCCTTCCCAATGTTTCCTATGTGAATTTCTTGTAAAGCCGTCTGAAAGCCATTTAAGTGTTCTTTAAAGAGAAAATTCATATATTGCGTATTGTCCGCCATTGTTTTTAATTGGGTGCGGAGTGTATGAAAAACATTATGCAAATCATCCAAAGCGGAAGGATCAAGATGTAAATTGTTGGCAATTTCGACAGCTTGATTAATTTCAAAATGGGTAGAACGAACCATTTCAAAAAAATGTTGGATGTGCGCGCTAATATGCATGGCTTCGGTATTTTCTTTTTCGGATGTCATTGCTAATTCTGAGTTTTTCATCAGAATTTGATTGAGTAATTCCATCATTAAACGGGAAGATTTTTTGGTTTCTCGCACAAAAGTACATAAATTTCTCAAAACATAATTAAAATCCATTTTTGTTGAACTAAAGAAACTTTCTGGATATTGTTTTTCATATGTTGTCATGGGCATAGAATAAAATAATTCGCCATTAATAAGCGCTTCAAAAGCACAGGCCATTTCTCCAAAAAAACCATGAATTGTTTCAAAAAGAGTGTTAATTTTTTGGCCAATTTGTGGCAAAATTTCATATTCGTTTGAAACACTTTGCATTGGAATACTTGTGTCAAAAAGTCCTTCTTGTGCGTTTTGAATCGTAGTATTAATCAGATCTAACGTGTTCCATAATTCTGTTTGATCATGAATTTCAATGCAGCATCCCAATTTTTCATTTGTGACAGAAAATAACGGGGTAATTCTAAGCTCAAGATGTAAATAATCTATTTGAATACGTTCAACAAGCATTTGACCAAAGCTTAGTGCAAACATTTCATTAAGACGGTTTGCTAGTTTTTCTTCAAAAATCCGGAGATGCGTATTGAGAATATTGGGTTTAAAATCTTGATCACATTTTGAAAAAGCTTTTTCATGTGTTTGACAAAAATGTAATGTTCTAAAGTTAAAATAAAAAACTTCGAAATTGAAATTTAAAAAAATAATAGGCTGTGTACAAAAATCTAATACAGAGCCTAATTCTACATCATTTTTCTGAATAGAAATGTCTTCTCTCATTTTTATTTTCCTTTTTTTGCGTGTCATTTGTTCTTATTTTATACATTTTTTTTAATTTATCAAAATTTTGTTTATTTTAAATATAGATCTTTTAATTAAAAATAGAAACGTTTTGATTCTAATCTGAACAAATTGTGATAAATTAGCCTGAAATGAAAAAAATTATGCAATTAATACGCTATCTCAAAGAAAAAATTTACTGAAAGAAAATTATTGAGCTGGCAAAATAATTTTTAAACAAAATAGAGATGATTTCAGAAAGATAATTTTTTTGAGAAAACTAAAAAGATACATGGATTTTCTTCTGAACGTATAAATAAAGTGATAGAATTAGCAAGTATAACCTCTCTAAAAATAAATTATTTATTATTAATATTCACTTATAATTTCTGTAATTAATCGATTGCTGTCAAGAAGCAAAAAGCAAATAACTTTTTGAACACAATGTAAGAAAACTTAGTATAGATTTTTTAAGGCAGAGAGGCGCGTTCTTTTCTAATTTCAAAATCAGAAAAGCTACTTTCATGAAAAAAGATGAGATACAATAATCGGTCTTTTTATGTCTTAGGTTTAGTTCGTATCATGATACTGTATAAAAATTTTAAAAGGCAATCTCTCCTTTTGTGGGGCTTGCTTATTTTTACGACGTTGCTTCATGCTGCTGCCCCCCGCTCTGCAAATATTGTGAAATTAACGCCAGATGAAGTCGTGAATGTTTTCAATTCACTAGAGCCGCCTACAAAGAAATTTAATAAAGCAGCGGCACAATCCATTTCATATTATCGAACATTATCCGATAATAAGGTGTTTAATTATGGTTCGGTTTCATATTCTCCTCATGAAATGATTCGTTCCATTCAATTATTTCAGTGTTTAGCAAAAAATGTGAATTCTCGTGCAGACTTAAGAGATAAATTAATTCAATATTTTGATGTATATGAGACAAAAAATAATTATGGAAGTGCGCTTATTACAGGATACTATGCCCCTATTTATGAGGGAAGCTTGACACGTTCTGACGAGTTTCCTTACGGATTGTATGAACCGCCAAAGGCAATGAATCAAGCACGGGTGAAAGTCCGTTATTTCCCCAGACAAGTGATTGAAGAAAACCCTGAGAATTTGCTAAGACCCATTATTTATTTAAGAAATCGTTTGGATCAGTATTTCACACATGTACAAGGTTCAGCCATTATTCGTGTGCGTGAAACAGATCAACTTTTACATGTGGGTTACCATACGGATAACGGCTATAAATACACACCTATTGGTAAAATTCTCATTGATGAAAATAAAATTGAACGCGAAAATATGTCATTACAGGCGATTCGGCGTTATGTAGAGAATAATCCACAAGAATTGGAGCGTTTAATTAATACAGATTCCAGTTTTGTTTTTTTTAAAGTAAAAAAACAAGGGGCGCCTTTAGGAAATATTGGGCGTCCTTTGACAGGTTGGGCCAGTGTTGCAATGGATCATCGCCTAATCCCACGCGGGGGGATGGTCTATCTTAAAACAACGGTTCCTGACATTAATTATAAAGATTCGGATATTCCTAAAAAAGACATGCCTCATGTGCCGTTTGAAAGTTTTATGTTCACTCAGGATACAGGGGGAGCCATTCGTGGGGGAGGACGGGTTGATGTCTATTTTGGTGAAGGGGAAGATGCAGCATTTTATGCAGGACTCATGTCTCAATTTGGGCGTGTATTACTAATCGTGGCAAAAAAAGAAGCTTTATTTCAAACACCTTGCTTATAATAAGAAAGATGCGAAAATAAGAAAAGAAAAAGCTTTATTTTTTTGTATCAAAATTCAAAATGATTTTTTCGAGATAAAAGATGAATCGGCGTCGTTTTTTAAAATGGGCAGGGGCAGGGATTGTCACCGCTGGGGGTGTTGCTAGCATTCCATTTGGCATGGAATTTTTTGGGGGAAGTCAGCCTCAAAATGGCATTATGATCTCTAATACAGGGCTAGTCGCAACAGAAGGAATGATTCAGCCCAATTCAGTGGGATTAACTGATCAGCATGGGAATTATATTCAATCTCAGACAGCAGATGCTGTGAAGGCCAATACGCCATCACAAAATAATGCTGTCAATAAAGCAGGCCAAAAAACAGTTTATCTGACACTGGATGATGGCTGGCGTCAAAAGAAACGCATTTTAGGCATTGCTGAATATTATCATGTGCCGTTGTCTTTATTTATTATTGGGCAAGTTGTTGAGCGGGATCCTGAGGTCTGGCGATTAGCCATTAATCAAGGGCATGAGTTTCATTGCCATACGTATGCGCATCATCCATGTTCTTTATTAAGTCCCAGTGCTTTTTATGCGGATTTGATGCGTTATAAACAAATTATTACGCAAAAATTGGGAACAGAAGCTTTTGAACATATTAAAGCTTTCCGTTTTCCTTATGGGGATTCAGGGAAGAAAGCAAAGCGCGATATGTTAAAACATATTATTCGAGAGGAATTTGGTTGGAAAATTTCTTGGTGGGATCATGACTTTTCACATCATGCCAGCCAACAAATTGTAGTAAATGATACAATTAATGAAAATATTTTTCATACGATCAAAGATCAAAGTGTGATCTTAATGCACTTTACGAAGGCCGATGCGGATACATTTGAGCGTTTTGTTATTGCTGCGGCAAAACACAATATTCGCTTCGGAGCATTTAAAGATTCGCCAAAAATGTTAGAAGTTGTTTAAAAAAGAAAAAATTTGATTTAAATTATGAGGCTTATGTGTAAATACATAAGCCTTTTTTATTTAAAAAAATTAAAAACAAAGCTTTATTTCAATTTTCAAATTGAATGTTTGAAGGGAAATACACAAAATAAATAAAAAAACAAGTACAATCTCGTCATAAATAGGCTAGTAAAAAGCTGAAATTATGAAGAAATTAGATTTATTCACGATATGTCTTTTCTGTAGAGTTGATCTCTTTGGATTTGAATTCAAACATGTTAGACTACAAAAAGGTGAAGAAAGCGAAGATAAAAAAATCGTATAAAATAATTTTTCTGCAAATAAAATTTAAAATACGAAAAGATTTGTCGACATGATAAAGAAAACTCACCACATGTATTAAATTTGTATAAGAATGAAATAACTATATATGAAATACAGTGTATTTTTAAACTTTTAGGGAAGTTATCACGAGAAAATCATAAAAAAATAACAATAAACTTAAATAATAAGCTTAGTGGGCAAATTGATATTAATAATATGAGGCAAACGAATTGAAAGTAGAAAAAGATAATGCAATCCTAGTTTTTCCCGTAGTATCAGGGGTTATTGGTGCAATTGCAGTGTTTACACTGGCGCCGACAGAAATAGTCACCATTATTGTGTCAGTTGGGTTGATTTTGGTTGGGGGAATATTAGGCTTTTTGGCAAGTCAACGCCATGAACAAGCTTTAGAGAAAATGGCGGGACCAGCAAAGATGCATAATCATTCCGCCGGACAACAGCAATATGCGTCTTCGGGGAACGATGCGGGGGCGGCCATTGGGAATTTGGATGAAGTCTGTTTACAGGCGATGCCTGTTTGGTCTGAGCAAGTAGAAAATGCGCGTTCCCAAACAGAAAATGTGATTCGAGATTTAACCGACCAGTTTCGCGATTTGCTTAGTAAATTGGAAGAAACGATTTCTGTATCAACAAATATCTCCGGCGCAAATAGTATGCAAGGCGATAATGTCGTTTCTGTCTTAAACGAAAGTGAATCAAATCTTAATCAAGTGGTTGAATCGCTCAAAGTCGCGTTACAAGCGAAAAATGAGATGATTACACATATTCGTGGACTGACACAATATACTGACGAATTAGAAAAAATGGCAACAGATGTGGCTGCGATTGCGGCCCAAACTAATTTGTTAGCATTAAATGCCGCCATTGAAGCCGCCCGCGCGGGTGAAGCGGGACGGGGATTTGCCGTGGTTGCGGACGAAGTTCGAAAACTTTCAAGTTTATCCAGTGATACAGGTAAACAAATGTCCGAAAAAGTGAACGTCATTAGTGCTGCCATTGCGTCTGCTTCCCAAGTGGTGGAGGCTTCTGCAAATCAAGATTTCCAAACAGTGAATGATTCTGAATCTGCGATTCATGATGTGTTGAATCGTTTCCATCAGATGACTTCTTCAATGTCTCAGGCAACAGAAGCGATGCAGACGATTGGTCAACAAATTCGGGATGAAATTTCAAATGTGTTAGTGTCATTACAGTTCCAGGATCGGACGAGTCAAATTTTGACACATGTTTGTAAAAGTTTAGATGCTTTATTTAAACATTTACAACAGGCCAAAAATGAGATTCAACGAGGGTCCCAAGTACGAATCGATGCGCAGCAATGGTTAAAAGATATGGAGCTGGGCTACACGACGAGAGAACAGCGTCAAATTCATCAAGCGAAGACAACGACAAGTACTAATAGTACAGTCAAGGTGAAACCGTCCTCTCCTTCACCGAGCAACACCACAAAAAAATTGAATAAACCAGCTTCTAATGCAGCTCCTACGGCAAAATCTGCGGATGATTCAATTACATTTTTCTAAGAAATCGTTTTTATAATTTACGTATTTTATTTTCTAATTTTCCCATTTGATCTTTAAAAAAAGCTCAAATGGGTTTTTTTATGGCCTCTTTTTCCCAAAAATTTTTAATAAAAGATATTTATCTATAAAATTAGTTATTTAAAGTTGGTTCTAATATGATAAAATGACAAAAACAAATTAAAAAAATGATTAAAAGGAGCACTCAAATGCATGCAATAAAAGGCACAAATACTTCTCATTTTGAACAAACAGAATTAAGTATTGTATTAGATTTTTGTGCACAGCCCATTATTTTGGTCGATTATTTATTTAATATTTATTATCTTAATTTTAGAGCGCTTTCTTTTTTTCAGCAAAATGAAAAAGAACTTCAAAAGATCATACCTAATTTTACTGCGAATTTGATGCATACTCATTTTAACATTTTAGAAGAGAAATTATCGCATCGGCGTTATGAAGTAGAGCATCTTGAATTAGGAGAGCGTCTTTCGGAGATTATTACCTTAGGTAATTTGACACTAGAATTATTGATTACACCGACTTTTGATGCGAATTATAAACGCATTGGCGCTTGTATTGAGGTCTATGACCAGACAACATTAATGCAGACTATTTCTCGCTTAGAAGAAGCGATTCAAGCCGCTGCAAAAGGTAAATTTGATAAGAAAATTCCAAAGGATTTAATTGCAGATGAATATAGCCCCTTGAAATTAATTGGGGAAAAAATCAATACGCTTTTTGAAACCATTCATCATTTTTTTTCAGATATTTCGGCGGCGTTAGAGCATGTTGTTAATGGGGAGTTAGATAAAAATTTAGTGTCATATACCATTAATGAAGACACGCAAACACATGATTTTTTCGCAGCAACACGACATGATTTAAATTACACTTTAAATAAAATTTATACGTTTGTTAAGAACACAAAAAGCCACTCCAAATTGATGCAAGCAGTGATTCAAAAAATCATTGCAAAAAATTCTGAATTAGCGATGACCTCCGAGCGTGAATCTATAGAGACAGATAAAATAGAAGAAAATGTCCAGTATTTTTTCGAAAAGCTTCATGCCAATCATCTGGAGATTCAGCAGGCAATCGAGGTGGCTAATTCACTTTCAAATAATTTCTCAATTGTTGAAGATGTGCGGACTGTTTTTCAGGAAGTCCGCAAACAATTAAAAACAGTATTAGATGCAACAGCTTGTATGCATTATGTCTTAAAAGGGCATTTATCACAGTTAAAATTAGCTATTAATGAAATCCAAATAGGC
Source organism: uncultured Burkholderiales bacterium (assembly GCA_964504875.1). Lineage (GTDB taxonomy): Bacteria > Pseudomonadota > Gammaproteobacteria > Burkholderiales > CAZDFJ01 > CAZDFJ01. Next base: position 69,681 of record CAZDFJ010000007.1, read on the forward strand.
AATATTGGACGCGGAATTACGATTGTTACAACAGAGTGTGAAGCCATGATTCGCGGCACAAATGAGCTTATGAACCAAATTCAGACCTCTGCTACTTCTGTTTCGCGTAATTTGGAAGAGCAAAATCAATCCCTCGATTTGATGTTAGATAAGATTTCGCTAAATATGACAAGCATGAATGATGTCATTATGTTAATGTCTACTATTTTGGCAGAAGTACAGCAAAGTTTAACATATCAAGATAATTTATTTGCTGAGTTTAACCAATCTGTTCATCGTTTGAAAAATTCGCATATTGATACAGTCGAGACAATTCGAAATAGTGTTTTATTAGCAAGAGTACTGGTTTATATTAGTAATGAACTAGAGGATATCTTAGATCAATTTAACATGATGCGCGTAGAGACACCGGATTCAGAAGAAGAACATATTCGAAATCAAAAACGCATAGAAGAATTATTAAAACAACATCAGCAACCTATTGAATTAAAATCACAGCCAGTGGTGAAAGTATTTAAATAATTAACGAAAAAGGAGGGAAAATGCCAGCTGTTCATTTAGAATGTTTAAAAAAGATTAATCCAATGCGTGTACTTGATTTTTGTACACAACCAGTGTTTTTTATTAATTTGAATTTTGAATTGATTTATTTTAATCGGTCTGCCCGCATTTTCTTTGAAAATAATGCGCGTCACTTTAAAAATATTGATCCAAGTTATGCGCCCAATGAATTAGGAAAAAAATTTCTTGTATTAGAGGAAATGTTGGCAGAGGCCCATGATAAAGTTTTAGAATTGCAAGAAGAAGATGCTTTAGTTCAATCAATCACGATCGGAATTTTACATTTAGAATGTAAAATAACGCCTATTTTTTCAGAAGCAGGAGAGCGTGAAGGATCTTGTTTTGAAATCCAAGATCGTACTATGTTAATGCACACGCTTTGTGTTTTGGAAGAGGCGATTTACACAGCAGAAAAAGGAATTTTCGATAAAAAAATCCCTTTAGAAGTCATTACGTCAGAAAATCCAGATTTTCTTTTAGTCAGTCAAAAAGTCAATGTATTATTTGAAAAAATTCAGGCATTCTTTGGTGAAATTACGTGTATTTTAGAGAATTTGATGCGCGGAAAATTAACACCAGTAGAAGTTTCGCTCGAGGTTGAACAAGATGAAAGTTTCTTTAGTACAACAAAAAGTGATTTTAATTATGTTTTAGAAAAATTTTGTGATTTTATCAAAGATATTAGAAATGTTTCAAATTTAATGCAATATACTTTGGATAAAATTAATTCTAAAAATACATTATTAGCCATGGCGGCCGAAAAAGAAGAAATCGAAATTAATGGCATTGAGAGTCAGTTACATGCTTTTTTAGAGCATATTCATAATAATAATCTTGAAATTCATCAGGCGATTGAAGTCGCAAATACTTTAACAAATGATAATGACATTATTGGTGATTTACGTTCAATTTTTCACGCGGTGCTGAGTGATGTCTATGAACGCATTGTGCATACTTTGGATGTGATTAAATCAATCAATTTCACGTTACGCGGGCATTTAGATGCATTACGTGGTGCATTGCGTCAAATTGAAGTGGGAAATATTGGGAAAGGCATTCAAATGGTTACGCAAGAGTGCGAATCAATGATTTTGACTACAAATGATTTGATGCAAAATATTTATCATGCTTTTGCGGCGATTAATCAAAATGTGGATGCAAAGCAAGAATCCATTAATGAAATCTTTGAAATGCTTTCGTCAAAACTATATGCTACGAGCGAAATTATTATGATGATGTCTGCCATTTTGGAAGAAATTCAGAAAAACTTATATAAACAAGATGATTTCTTTAATGATATGCGCCAATCAATTAAATATGTGAAAAAATCACACAGTATTACTTATCAAACGACACAAAAAACAGTATTATTAACTTCAATTTTAGGTTATTTGAGTCATGATTTGAAAAATGCAATTAACCGCTTTGATCCAGATCAACAAGAAGAACAAAAATTAAACTATCAAGAAGAAATTCAGGCGCTCTTAGCGCAACATGACAGTTTGGTTGAAGTGCCGGTGCAATCTTTTATTGAAGTGTTTAAACCCTAGTGGCCTTCCCCCGCACAGGGGGTCTTTTGTTTGTCTAAAAATCCCGCCTATTTTTTGCATAACCTTCCATTTTTTATTTACTAAGATTTTTTAATAATATTAAAAAAATAATAGTCTATATTTTATTTTTATAAAAAATAGATTTGAATTAAAAAATTGTTTTTTGTATACTATTCTCATTAAATATTAATTTAATTTGATAAATAAAATTATATACTGGTTTTTTATTTAGCATATTTTCATATTGAATATCATTTATTTCTGAAGTAAGTTCGCTTTTTTATTTCAGCTATACCTAAAAAAATAGAAATATTTTTGTGATTTAACTCGTTAAAAATAAAAAAATCAAAAATGAATTATAAGGGAATCTTGTAATGATAAAAAAAAGTGTTGAGGATTATTTAGCACAAATTAATCCTATGCAAGTGTTGGATTTTTGTACACAACCCGTCTTTTTTTTGAATGAGAGGTATGAGTTAATTTATAGAAATCAGGCTGCTGCGGCTTTTTTTGAGAAAAATCAACATCATTTTAAGGAAATTGACCCGCATTATTCTTCCGATCTTTTAGGAAAACAATTTGATGCGATGCAAAAAGTATTACAACATCTTGCTGTGCCTATTTGTTCTTTAAAAATGGGTGAAGCTTTGACGAAAAAAGTTATTATTGATGTATTACATTTAGAATGTCGGATTACCCCTATTTTTTCCCTGCAAAATCAACGTCTTGCCTCATGTTTTGAAATTCAAGATCGGACAGTATTAGTGCGCACACTTTGTGTATTAGAAGACGCGATTTATACTGCTGAAAATGGTAGTTTTGATAAAAAATTATCTCTTGAGCTCATTAATGAAGAAAATCAAGATTTTCTATTAATTAGTCAAAAAATTAATATTTTGTTTGAAAAAATTCAAGGGTTTTTTGGAGAAATTGTATGTGTATTGGATGATTTGATGCACGGTAAAATGACAGTACTTCCCCCCCCCCCCCCCTTCATTCTGCCATAACTTCTGATAGTTTTTTTAGTGCTG
>CAZDFJ010000008.1:0-1454 GCA_964504875.1 uncultured Burkholderiales bacterium
CATAAAAAAATTAATGACATTGTCGAAATCACAAAACAATCTGGCATTGATGTGAGCTTTACAACGAATGCGGTTGTCTTAAATGAAGAATTTGTTGAACGTTCTTTGCCGTTGACTTCTTGGATTAAAGTCTCTTTAAATGCAGGATCAGCAGAGACATATGCACAGATTCATCGAACCAAACCCCGTGATTTTGATAAAGTAGTGAGCAATCTCAAGCGGGCCGTACAAGAGAAAAAAGCAAAAAATATCGATTGTACAATTGGCGCGCAGATCTTACTGCTCCCTGAAAATCAACATGAAATTGAAAAATTAGCCTTATTGTGTCGTGATGAAATTGGTTTAGATTATCTTGTGGTCAAACCCTATTCACAACACTTGTTTAGTCTCACGCGCGTTTATGAATCCTTGACATATGATTCGCAATTGAATTTAGCGGATCAATTAGAAAAATTAAATACGCCAGAATTTAGTGTGATTTTTCGAAAACACACCATGAAAAAATATAGTGAAAATACACCGTATACATGTTGTCATGCGACGCCGTTTTTATGGGGTTACATCATGGCGAACGGTTCATTTTATGGGTGTAGCGCGTATCTGCTCGACGAACGTTTTCAATATGGCAATATTAATCAAAATACTTTCCAAGAAATTTGGCAGAGTGAAAAGCGCAAACAGAATTTTCATTATATTCGTCATGAATTAGATATTCGCGAATGCCGTAAAAATTGCCGAATGGATGAAGTCAATCGTTATTTATTCAAACTGATTGATCAGCCTGTTAAACATGTTAATTTTATTTAATTCATTACAAAAAATATTCAAAATTAGGATAGAAAAATGCGTGTAATTGTTACAGGTGGAGCTGGATTTATTGGTAGTCACTTAAGTGAACGTCTCCTCAATGAAGGACATGAAGTCATTATTATTGATAATTTAGCGTGTGGGCGTTTAAAAAATATTCAGACTTTTGCAGAACATGCTCGATTGCAATTTCATCAAGTAGATATTTTAGATCAAGAAAAACTGACGCCTTTATTTGAAGGGGTGGATTGGGTTTTTCATTTGGCTGGCTTGGCTGATATTGTGCCGTCTATTGAACAACCTGAGTTGTATTTTCATGTAAACGTGCATGGAACAATGAATGTTTTGCAAGCGGCAAAGAAAGCGAATGTTAAACGGCTTGTTTATGCGGCTTCTTCGTCTAGCTATGGTATTCCAGATGTCTATCCTACGCCAGAAACGACGCCGATTGCCCCCCGCTATCCTTATGCGCTGACTAAATATATGGGCGAAGAACTCGTCTTGCATTGGGCAAAAGTCTATAATTTACCAGCCTTGTCATTGCGGTTATTTAATGTTTATGGACCGCGTTCTCGGACAACGGGGGCTTATGGGGCGGTCTTTGGTGTATTTTTAGCCCAAAAATTGAATAAAAAACCCTATACAAT
>CAZDFJ010000008.1:1554-70965 GCA_964504875.1 uncultured Burkholderiales bacterium
TCACTCACACGGATGCGCGCAGATTATGCGACAGGCATTGCTAATGATTTGCATGTGACCCATTATGCACAACGGGCCTCAGCAGGATTATTGATTACCGAGGCTTCTCAAGTCGCTCAAATTGGCGAATGTTTTCCTGGATCTGCGGGGATTCGGACAGTGGAGCAGGCGCAAGGCTGGAAAAAAGTAACGGACGCGGTTCATGCACAAAATGGTCGAATTTTTGTCCAGTTATGGCATGCAGGCCGGGCGACACATCCTGATTTAAACGGCGGACAAACACCAATTGCGCCCTCACCTATTGCCGTACGCGGTGAAACCCATACAGGCAACGGCAAACGGCCTTATCCTGTCCCGCGTGAAATGACCGAGGAGGATATACAACAAACAATCGCACAATTTCGGCAAGCCGCGTATTTAGCGATGGAAGCGGGTTTTGATGGCGTAGAATTACATGCTGCGAATGGGTATTTGATCGATCAATTTTTGCGTGATGGGTCCAATCAACGAACAGATCAATACGGTGGTTCAGTTGAAAATCGCTGTCGTTTTCCATTAGCATGTTTAGATGCGCTCATTGAAGTATGGGGTGCGGACCGGGTTGGGATTAAACTTACGCCAGTCGGGCGTTTTAACGATATGTTCGATAGCGATCCGTTGGCAACTTATCAGTATTTATTGCACGCTTTATCTGAACGCAAGCTAGCTTATGTACAGTTAGTCGAAGCGGTTAGTCAATATGTTGAACCCTGCGGCGAACACTTACCGAGTGGTCATTTACAGATGCCTGAGGTATTAAAAACATTCCGTCCTGATTATGAGGGCTTTATTATCACAAATAATGGTTATGATTATCAAACGGCAACGGCTGTGGTTCAAACTGGTTTAGCAGAGATGGTTGCTTTTGGAAAATATTATATTTCTAACCCGGATTTAGTCAGTCGTTTTGGTCAAAATTTGCCGTTAGCCCCTTTTGATATGGCAACATTTTACTCACCAGGTCCTGCTGGTTATACTGATTATCCTATTGCATCAGTAACATCTATTTCTTGAAAAACGACCCGATTTCGTCCGCTTTCTTTTGCAGCATAAAGTGCAAGATCAACGGTTTTATATAAAACATGAGGCAATAACAGTTGTTGTGGCTCAAAACGTTGGGCAAAACAACAACCAATAGAAACAGTGACAGGGATGGATTTTCCTTGAGTCAGTGTCCGAATTTCAAGCTGTGCGATCGCTTGTCGAATATGATCCGCAGCTTGAAAGACTGCTTGTGTTGTCTTTGCTTGAATTAAAATTGCAAATTCTTCTCCGCCGACTCGTGCCGCATATACTGTTTGAAATTGTTCTCGAAAGAGTTTTCCCACTGCTTGTAACACGATATCGCCGTGATCGTGTCCGTAAGTGTCATTAATTTTCTTAAAAAAATCAATATCGAGTAAGCATAACCCGAAAGCGGCATCCAGCTGCTGACAGTCTTTTTCGAAACGCAGAAAGAAAGCGCGTCGATTAGGCAATTGTGTGAGCGCATCAGTCATTGCCAGTTGTTCCATGTCATGTTTGGCTTGATTGAGTGCATCTAAAGAATGTTCTAATTCTTGTTGTCGCACTTCAATTTGTCGCGCCATCCAGTTGAGCGTCCGCATTAAAGTGTGGAGTTCGTTTTCTTCTTCTCCTTGCGTTTTTTCCACAGTGAGAGGCAGACGGGCATCATATTGCCCTTTTTGCATTTGTTCGCAAAAAAATTGAATTTTTTTAACAGCCGATAAAATCAACCATTTGCCAAAAAAATAAGGCAAAATCATACCCATACAAAAACCAATAGCTAGTTCTGCTGTGAGCAAATTGCGAATGGAGGCATCTGCTTGTGGATTGAGTTTTTGAAAAGTTAATAATAAAATGATGGTGGGCAAAAGTGAGGCAATAAGTGTCACAATGCGCATTTTGTTTTTAATATTCATTCTTTTTTATGTGGGCGTGAAAGAGAGGAGTGACAAGCCTGACTATCGCAAGATTGACAGTGACCGCAACGCGATCCCTTATTGCGCAGCGTACGATAGCATAGTCGAATAAAAATAAAAACAGTGATTCCAAAAATAAGGATCATAAAATATTCATCAAACGTCATGTTTTTTCCTAAATAAAAAGACTACCAAGTTGGTAAGTTAAAAAGGCGATCATCCATGCAATAATGGTGTTAAAAAAGAAGCTGAAAAATGCCCAATTCCATGAGTTTGTTTCACGCTGAATCACTGAGAGTGTGGCAATACAAGGTGAATAAATTAAAATAAAGACCATTAAGGCAAGACTCGACAAAGGCGTTAAAATTTGCTTAGATAATAAGGTTTGTGCAATATCTATATTTGTTGGTGGCGCAGTTGATTCAGTATGGTTTTCAACGTTATTAATTACGGTAAAAGTGCTAATAAAAACTTCTTTGGCAATGAGCGCAGAAGTTAAGCTGACGCCAACTTGCCAATTGAGTCCGAGCGGTTCCATTACGGGTGTAAGAAGCTGTCCCATTTGCCCCGCATAACTATATGCGAGCTTTTGTTGGGGAGAAGCGGGCTGTTCTAAATGAGGATAATTGGTAGCAAACCACATGAGGACAGAAACTGTTAAAATAACGGTACTAGCTTTTTTGAGATAAAGATAAATTCGTTCCCAGACATGTAGGCATAAATTACGTAAAGTGGGTAAGTGATAATGTGGCATCTCCATAATAAAAGTCGTTTTTTGGTATTTAAAAAATGTATTTTTTAAACTCAATGACAAAATAAACCCTAAAATTAAACCCAAAAAATAAAGGCCAAGCAAGATAATGGGGCCGTGTTCTTTTGGAAAAAAAGTTCCGATGAGGAGGGTATAGACAGCCAATTTAGCACTACAACTCATCAAGGGAATGATTAAAATTGTCATCACACGATCACTATGATTTTCTAAAGTACGGGTGCTTAAAATTGCTGGCACATTACAGCCGAATCCTAAAATCAACGGAATACATGATTTGCCATGTAGCCCAAAGCGTTTCATCATGCCGTCCATCAAAAAAGCCACTCGGGCCATATAGCCGCTATCTTCCATTAAAGCCATGCCAAAATAAAGAATAATCATTGGAGGCAAAAAAGAAAGCGCAATTCCGACACCGCCTAAAATTCCTTCTATAACAAGATGTTGTAATTCACCTGCCGGGAGAACAGTTCGTACCCAATGGGTGAAAAATTGTAAACTCGTTTCAATCCATGCTTGTGGTATTTCGCCAATTTCAAAGACAAGAAAAAATAAAAAATAAATCAAACAGAAAAACAAAGGTAAGCCTAAAAAACGATGCGTGATAAGGCGATCCACTTTATCAGAAAAACTAATTTCCTGTTTAAAATTCAGCAAAATATGCGGCATAATTTGTGATAGAAAAGCATAACGCTGTTGTGTAAAAAGCGTGGCAATTTCTTCTTGAAAATGCATATGAATGCGTTGTATCGCTTGTTTCAGGCAATACTCAATTTGTGGAAGTTGTGTAATCGCTTGTTGAATTAAATAATGCCGCGCTTCAAAAGTATCCTCAAGCAAACGTATTGCCAGCCAACGAGGATGATGTCCTAAATGAGTTTGAGACTGTAAAACTGTTTCAATTTGAGTGAGGCTTTTTTCAAGAATCGCATCATATTTTAATTGAAAAACGGGTGCTTTTTCTTCTGGGGTCAAATAGAATAAATGATAGCCAATGTTTTCAAGTACGCGATCAAGTCCGATATTTTGGCTGCCAACTGTAGTTAAAATTTTGGCGCCCAAATGTTCTTCTAAGATGTCTAAATCAAGATGACTTTCTCCTACTTGATCAATCATATTTAAGACTAAAATAACTGGTAAATTAAGTTCAAGTAATTGAATCGTTAAATACAAGTGCCGGTGTAAATTACTCGCATCAATAATGTTAATAATTAAATCAGGTTTATTAAAAATTAAAAATTGGCTCGCCATTTTTTGATCAGGCGCTGTGCTGCTTAAACTGTAAAGACCGGGCAGATCAATAATCGAAAAAGAATGATTTTTCCAAACACAAAATCCTTCTTTTTTTTCGACAGTTACCCCAGAATAATTCCCAGTATGTTGATTTGCACCTGTGAGACGATTAAAAATCGTCGTTTTGCCACAATTTGGATTACCCACTAAGGCAACGGTCTTCATCAGTGTATCCCTCACATTTTTTCGACAGTAATTAAGTCTGCTTCTTCTTTGCGTAATGCTAGATTGAAGCTACCAATTTTGACTTCTATCGGGTCCCCAAAAGGGGCTTTTTTCCAGATTAAAATTTGTGATCCAAAAATGATTCCCATATGCATGAGCGTGTGGCGAATGGGATGATGTATGTCAATATGGTGAACAATTCCGACTTCGCGGAGTTCAAGTTGGCTGAGTTTACACATGTTCTTTTTCTTTGATAATGATAATAATTATTATTTACATTTTTAGAAAAATATTATATGCTTTGTTGACAAATTGTCAATCCTATTTGAAAAAAAATGTGGAAAATAAGATTGATAACTATTTGAATCTAATGAAAAAATTAAGCTATTCATCTGATGGATAAGGAGTTTTTATGACGAGTCAAAGAGCCATTAATATTTGGGGCGTGCTCCATCAAAAAGAGCATCAAGACATTTATAAACTCTTGATGAAACATAAAAAATTAGGTTTGACAATTAGTCAAATGAGCGAGTTTTTAAATTTGCCTATTTTGTCTTTACTGGCGCATTTAAGTGAGTTATTAAAAGTCGAAATTGTGCATTCACAGCATCAAGCAGGAACTGTTACGTATAAAATTAATTGGAGTACTGTTCAAAATTTTTTACAATTTCAGCGTTAATTTTATATCGGTATAAAGGGTCATCGCATTAAAAGCGTTCTTCTGAAGGGATTCAATTCGAAGCGAAGGAAGAACGCAAAAATCCTGTTTCTGTTTCTTTTTTTTTATCATTTAAATTGAATGAATATGTGACGTGATTTTCAATATCATTTTCATAATATTTCGTCATTTTCTTCATGTTCTTCAAAAACAAAATTACATCCTGCATTACTTTTCCCGACTTGTCAGAATAAGAAAACAAAAAATAATCATAAAATATTTTATGATGACATTAACTTGCCGAAAAAGAAAAAGAGAATGTGTCAGGAAAAACCCTTTTCTGTAGACCAAAAAATCGGTTTTTAGCTAAAATAGTCGAGACCTATGAAAAAACAAAAAAGGGGAAAAAATGCGGAAAATAAAAAAATATTGGCATTGCGTATTAATTTTGAGTCTGTTGTGTTTTTCAAGTAGTGTGCAGGCAGAAAAACGTCTCGCGCTTGTCATTGGAAATAGCCATTATCAATATTTAGGATCGCTTGAAAATCCTACCAATGATGCGGATGCCATGGCCCAAATTTTACAGCGTCTTGGTTTTGAAGTTATTTTGAAAAAAGACGTCAAAATTAACGAAATTGGAGAGGTTTTGCGTGATTTTCGAAGCCATTTAAATATAGGTGATGAAGTCACCTTTTTTTATGCGGGACATGGTTTAGAAATGGATGGAGAAAATTATTTGCCCGCTGTTGATGCGCGAATTAAGTCCAAACACGATGTGCCCTTGATGAGCTTTCACTTAAAAAGTATTTTAGAAGAGCTTGAAGAAGCAAAAACAAAAGTGAATCTTGTTTTTCTCGATGCGTGCCGGAATAATCCATTAGCTAATTTATCAAGGGGTGGAAAAAGAGGCTTGGCCGCCCCAACCGAAGTTAGTGGTACCCTCATTTCTTATGCCGCAAAGCACGGCACAGTTGCCTCAGATGGGGAAACAAAACATAGTCCCTATACCGCTGCATTATTGTCAGAATTATCTCAACATCCGGAAGCAAAAATTGAAGATATTCTCAAAATTGTTAAAAAACGGGTGAAAAGCGAAACAAATGGCGAGCAGGAGCCGTGGGTTTATGGTTCTTTGGATGGGGATTTTTATTTTATTATGCCAAAAATTGTGATTAATATTAGCAATTCAGGCCCGCCCTCAGAAGTGAAATTACCCCTGCCAAAAGAAAAAGCGTTGAGTGCTGAGAAAAAAATTTATCTCAATGACGAGTGTAATCAGTTATGGTCTGACATTAAAAATGCAACAAATAGTCAAGAATTTTCTTTATTTTTAAAACAGTGTCCTCAGCATAAAAATGGAGCGCTTGCAAAAATTCGGCAGCAAAATTTATCTGCTCAAGAAGAAAAGACAAATAAACAGGTAGAGACGACAATGCTGCTGCGTTCACAAGAACAAGATCATCCCCAAAATGGAGCGCCCTCAATGTTATCTGCTGCTGCGCCTACGCGCCCCTCTCAAGAAAATGGAACCGATCCTTTATATGAAGCCAGAAATTATTTTTTTCGCGGCGAGGAAAAACAAGCCTTAAATGCGATCAAAACTTTGCTTGCGCAAAATCCAAAAGAAAAAGGGGCCTATCATTTATTACATGATATTTATGCCAAAAAGAAAGGCGATATTCAATTATTAAAAGATTTAACGCAGTTTATTCAAGATAAAAATATTTATAAAATTGCTTATTTTCATTTGGGTTTGGTCTATCAACATTTGGGATTAGATAAAGAAATGCAGACTGCCTTTAAATTAGCATTGCAATATGATCCGCGGTTTTTTCATCCATATTTAGCATTAAGACGTTATTATTTAGAACAAAATCAGCCCGAAAAAGCTGCTGAAATGTATCAAAAAGCAAGAGCCGCTAATCCTAATTTGCCTGAAAATCCGCCCCAAGGCCTGCCGCCACGACGAGGAGAAAACGAAACACAAGGCGGTTTTTTTCCACGAGAACGTCCTGCTTTTGATTCAATGCATTTTGGTCCACCGCCTCGATTTCGACCTTAGTCAAGAGAGAAAAAAAGGGAGCCAAAACTAGACGCCCTTTTTTTGATTGTGACTAAAAAGCTGGCTTAATAAGATAAATCTTCTTTTCTAATGAGACATGTCGAAGAGCCAATTTCTGTGACATAGACAGTTTGTCTTGGATTATTGGTCGAGTTAAAAACAACTTGGCTATTCATATTATTGGCGGTAGAAAGCATTTGTAAAGCCGACTCATCCAAAACCAGTTTGCCATATTGCCAACAGCGAATTTGTGCTTGATTAGGGGTAGCCATTTTATTACTGTTTCTGGTATCAGCGGCATAGGCCATGTGGTTAAGACTGAGCCCAATAGCAGCAAAAACTAAAAAACGTGTGAAGAATTGGGACATGATGCCTACTCCAAGGGAGCAAATGCCCCCTGAGCAAATGAAAAATTAAAAAGCAAGGTTATAAGTGGCTTCTGCATTATTAGGGGCCACTTGAGAGAAACTTGACCGAATTTGTTCAAAAGAGCTGACAGGTAATTTTGCAAAATCTGCCCCACGAATACTTTCAGGTAAGCGTTGTAACACATCTTGTGGTGTGGCGAAACAGAGCATGCTTTCTGGCAGCCGTTGCGGGTTCGCATTCAAACGGAAACGCATTGTCCCGGGTAAATCTAAACCCGTAGATTGGCTGACCATCGCATCCCGCGTGAAGCGGTTCGGGAAAATCCGTTGAAAGACATTTTTCTCATCTTTATAGTAACAATAAACGAACGCGTTTCGATTAGGACGGATATTAAACGTTAGCACATCATTGGGGCGCGCCCGACTATTATTCGGATGACTGGTTGAATTAATTTGCAAACTAAGGGGCAGCGGTGCCCGTTGTTCTTGAACTGTTCCACGACGGGAAGTGCCTTCAGTTTGAGCAACCACTTGGCTGACAGGAACAGAAAGCATGGCTTTAAAGAACGGGAAATCAATAATTGCTTCTGGACTCAAGCCTAATGATTGGCGATAATTTTTGACGGCTTCTTGGAATTCAGCCGTTTGTTTGCCATCCATCATCCCGCCATAGTAACCCCGATTGCGCATTTGCGCTTGGAAATACTCAATTAGCTTATTATCTGCCTGAAGGGTGTAATACCAATCTTCGAGTTCGCGTTGTACTTCTGGGCTAGCCTCTGTGCCTAAACATTGCCAATAAGGGATTTTGAGCATTTTACCAACAAGCTCAATCGAGGCCAGTTCAATGAGATTACGAACAGCTTGGCTTGTTCCCTCATTTTTATTCACAGCAAACGTGAAAGTTAAACCTAATTTACGAATGGTGGCATCCCCATCCACGCCTTTTCCAGATTTGAAAATCGCAACGCTATTACGTGATGTAACCCCCGGAATCACTGTCATTGAATCAGTATCAACAACGCTTAAATCTAAACCGAGTGCAGAAAGGCTGGCATTATTAGAGGTTCCGATGGAGGCATCTTGCCCAAAACTTAATCCAAAATCTGCTTGAGTTCGTGCCACAGAATCATCTAATTGAGAAATAGAACCGCGTAAATCATATTTTGGGACAATTTGGTACACATTGTCTTTTTTAGATTTTTCTAAATAACTCAGGAGGGCACCGCTGTCATTTCCAAATGTATTTAAACGAATGGCACGACTACGACGTGTCATATCGGAAATAGCAGAAATTAACATATCCCGTGTACCAACGCTCACTTTTTTGGTATTGTCGGCCAAATCTTCAACAAGTAATGTGACATCACGGACACCATAACCAATCATCATCATATCCATACAACGAAGGCTTTCGTTAAAATTGGTAATGGTTTTTTGTGGAGCGCGTTCTGGACCTTTGCGAGCCGATTCGTATTCTTTTTCAGTGCGTTGTTGAACTTGATTACTAACGCAAGCTGATAAGCCTACAGATGCCACGAGCATTGCCGCAATGGTTTTTTTTCCAAAGTCATGCATTCTTGTTCCCCTCTGAAATCATTTTCTAAAAATTTTTATTTGTTTCGCCATATATCACATGTCCTACATGTGAAAAATTGGCGAGAACATCACAAAATGTTTTATGTCATTATACTGTCAATAAAATAATTTAAAAATTGCCTAGCATTATTTTTTACATTTTCCAGTATTAATAATATCACCTTTAATTACAGTAATGACTTCTTTAGGATTGTTGCCTTTTTTGTCAGTATAAACATTACCGACATTGACGCCATTGCATCCTGTTGTGCCATTACTACTTGTTGTCCCTGAGCCGTCAGAACCGTCTGAGTTTTTCATCATTTGGTTTGCTTTTGCCCCGGCCCGCATGAGTTTTGCAGCACTCGCTGGATCGTCAATGCCATTACTGCTTGCCTGAACCAATCCAATTGCATTCAAATTGACGAAAAGAACCGCAGCGATTGCCCAGCTTTTTTTATGAGAGAACATGGTTTTTCTCCAGCGAAAAAAAATAAGGATTATTTTTATTTTAATTTAATATGCAGTTTAAAGAAAGTCATCGCATACAATCTAAGGCATTCTATGGAATAAAAAAAATGAGGCTTGAGAAAAAAGTTCTCAGCCTCATGTCTGCATTTCACAATTGTCGCCACAGTCTATATGGCACAATTATGATTAGTGTCCTTTAACGGAACCTAATGTTGCACCTTGTTGGTTACCTACACCGCTAGTTGCTTGGGTAACATTGCCAGTTTTCACATCCGCTTTGAAGTTCCCACCAACTTTTGCTTTGCCTTGAACAGAGCCAGCAGACAAGCTTTGTTTGTTACCTACACCAGAACTGACTTGAGTCACATTGCCAGTTTTCACTTTAGTATCAACATTTCCACCCACTTCAGCAGCAAAAGCACTGGAAGCAACAAGTGTAGCAACTAATGTAGCGATGACTTTTTTCATGGTTTTTTATCCTTAGAAAAGGGACGTTTTTCGAAACGCCTTATAATATAAAATTAACTGCAACTACAAAAAACAACAACAAAAATCTATTCTTTCGTTTATTTAATTAATGTTTGCTTTTGACAGATCCCAAAGTAATACTTTGTTCATTCCCAACGCCACTTGTCCCTTGGGTAATATTTCCTGTCGTAACAGTGGATTTAAAATTTCCACCGACTTTTGCTTTGCCGCCTTCTACGGAACCGGCTGTAATACTTTGTTTGTTATTGACACCAGAACTGACTTGGGTAATATTCCCTGTTTTCACTGTGGTGTTCACATTTCCGCCGACTTCAGCAGCAAATGCATTGGAGGCGACAAAGGCCGCAATAACTGTCATCATTAAGGTTTTCATTTGAGTCACCTTTTTCTTCATTGTTTTAACGGGCTTCAGCAGTGTAAAACTGCACACGAGCATTGCCCTCAGCATTTTGATTGCGTTTGTTGAGTGGCTCATTTCGGCCTTTCCCAACTAATTCTAATGTTCTGGCGTCAATGTTGTGTTTATAGACCAAAAAGTTACGAACGGCTTCTGCTTGTTCTTTTGACATCGTCACGTTGTAGCTTTTAGACTTGCTTGTTTGATCTGTATGTGCTTCAATGACGATTTTACGTTTGCTTTTGCCTTCGTTATTTGTTTGTTTTATCCCAGCAGCTACGGCATCCAAAACCGCATAAGACTCTGGTGAAACATCATTTGAGGATGTGAATTTCACTGGAATAGCCAGCATATTGAAATTCCCTCCTTCATTTCCGCGAGAACCATTCATGACCACTTGAGAAGGCATTCTCTCTTGTTCCCCTGTGGCCTGTACCGTATTGACGGGGGCATCATCATCAAGTAAAACAATGCCGCGCCCACGAGATTTGCGAACATGTTTTGCCGGAACTTTCCCACCTACATTGGATAAAATAGACGCCACTTCAGTAGGATCTGGAACTTGACCATCCCGATAAATTTTGATATCTGGTGAACCAGCATATACTTGTGCGCTTAGCATCAATCCAACAAACAGGGAGCAGACGGTACGGCTTATTTGTTTTCTGTTAATCATTGCTGTTCATCCATTTCTAAATAGGATTTAGGTTTATCAAATATAATAAAGAAAAGACCATAAACCTATTGTAACCTTTTTTTTTGTCAAGGCGCAACTGACACATTCTAACGAACCCAATTTATTTAATGACTCACTTAGTCTAATTAGAATAGGCCATTTTAACCTTATTGCGTGCCTTTAAACACAATAACGGTATGATGATTAAAAAGTTTACAGTAAAAATGAAATTTTTTTTGTAAAAAAATTTATTATTTGTAAAAAAATTTTATATTTTCTCAATTATTTCGTTTTATTATTTTGAATATAAGGTAATGATATGACAATTTTAGCAATTGATGCTGGAAATACTCGCATTAAATTTGCATTGTATAATTCAGAAAAAAGTTCCTCAAATCCAATGCAAATGTGTGTCATTGAGCATGCAAGTTTACACAAAACGAGTGAACGTCGTGCAAAAATTGATTTATATTTGTTATATGAAATGCTGGATAGAAAAAAAATAACATGTTGTATTGGCTGTTGTGTTGCTGGTAAAGATATTCAAATTCAGCTTGAAAATTACTTGCAACAGTACGGTTTAAAAATCCAATGGATCAAAGCTTCTGAAAATCTTTGTGGGTTACGTAATACATATACTTCGCCAACTCAATTAGGCGCGGATCGTTTTGTGAATTTAGTGAGTGCGTGGCATCAATATCAAACAAATTGTCTGGTCGTCAGTGCGGGGACGGCAATGACAATTGATGCCCTCAATGATCAAGGGGTATTTATCGGGGGCGTGATTATTCCGGGATTACATATGATGCAAAGTGCCCTGTTGCAAAAAACAGCTGAAATTCAACAAAAAATTTTGCAATCGCCTACCCAAGCAGATTTTAATGCATCAGAATTTCAGTATTTGCCATTAAATACGCAGGATGCGGTTTTTAGTGGGGCGCTTATGAGTTTAGCCGGCGCGATTGATCGACTCCGATTAGAGCTCGATTTTATTCATCCAAAAGAAGTACTTTGTGTGATGACGGGCGGAGATGCAGAATTGATTAAGTCTTTAATTAAGGGAAAAGTTGAATATCAACCCTATTTATTATTAAATGGTTTATATCATATTGCTAAAGCTTGTTATATCGAAGAAGAATAATCTAGATTTACATCAATAGGAGCAGCAGCATTCGATGAAAATTATTATTTTAGGTGCCGGAAGAGTCGGGGCCTCCGTCGCTGAAAATTTAGTGAGTGAAGAAAATGATATTACTGTTGTCGATCTTAATGCAGAAAGCTTAAAACAATTGCAAGATCGACTGGATTTGCGGACCGTGTGCGGACATGCGGCACATCCTTCTACATTGGGTGACGCTGGCGCAGATGATGCGGACATGATTTTGGCAGTGACACAAAGCGATGAAACTAATATGCTTGCGTGTAAATTGGCAGATACTTTGTTTCATGTGCCTACAAAAATTGCCCGAATTCGTTCAAGTGATTATCTAGAGCATCCAGAAATTTTTAGTTCTGAGAATTTTGCAGTAGATCACTCAATTTGTCCTGAGCAGTTAATTACAGATTATATTAAAAAATTAGTCGAATTTCCTGAAGCCTTGCAAGTTCTTGATTTTCATGAAGGTTTGGTGAAATTAGTCAATGTGCGGGCGCGAGAAGATGGATTGCTTGTTGGGAAAGAAATTCAATATTTACGCACACATATGCCACATATTCCAACCCGTGTGGCGGCGATTTTTAGAAAAGATCATCCGTTAAATATTCGAGGAAATACCATTGTAGAACCGGGGGATGATGTTTTCTTGATTGCGGCTAGCGAACATATTCGAATGGTCTTTAAAGAATTGAGACGCGTTGCAACGCCTGTAAGACGTATTATGATTGCAGGCGGCGGGAATATTGGGCGACGTTTAGCCAAACAGTTAGAGGGCAAATATTATGTCAAAATTATTGATCATAATCCAAAAACATGCGCGCGTTTGTCACAAGAATTAAATCATGCTTTAGTTTTACATGGGGATGCGACAGACGAAAGTTTGCTTGAAACAGAAAATATTGAGGAAATGGATTTATTTTGTGCGCTCACAAATGATGATGAAGATAATATCATGGGGGCGCTTTTGGCAAAACGAATGGGAGCACATCGAGTTATCTCTTTGATTAATCGAAAAATTTATGTCGATTTAGTGCAAGGTGGAGAAATCGATATTGCCCTCTCTCCTGTGCAGGCTACGATTGGATCGCTTCTTGCGCATGTCCGACGGGGCGATATGGTGGCAGTGCATCGTCTGCGTCGGGGTGCGGCAGAAGCATTTGAAGTGATTGTCCATGGTGACAAGAAAAGTTCAAAAGTGGTGGGACGGACTGTCAAAGAAATTGATTTGCCAGAACAAGTGACAATTGGTGCGGTTGTCCGCGATCATGAAGTTTTTATTGCACATCATGATACGGTTATTGAATCTGAAGACCATTTGATTATTTTCTTAACAGATAAAAAAGTCATTCCTAAAGTGGAACGCTTATTTCAAGTGGATATTGGTTTTTTCTAAACTGAACAATAAAAAATTACCAATAAGGAAAAGAACCCAGTTCTTTTCCTTTGGATATAAATTGATTAGATCGCGTGCGGATTAAAATGCCCAATCAATTGCTCAAATTCATGGGCCGGAACGGGTTTTGCGTAAAAATAACCTTGCCCATAATGACAATTGAGATTTTTTAAAATGGCTTCATGATCAAGTGTTTCAATTCCTTCAGCAACAGTGTTAAGATTAAGTGTTTGACTCATGGCAATAATAGTTGAAGCAATGCTTTGTGCATTGACATCTGAGACAATATCACGAATAAATGACGCATCAATTTTAAGTGTCGTAATAGGTAAACGTCGTAAATAAGCTAGTGATGAATAACCCGTTCCAAAGTCATCAATCGCAATTCCTATGCCTAATTTTCGAAAATCTTCTAGTATAAATAAGGCTGTGTCAATATCGCGCATGATCGCACTTTCTGTAATTTCTAATTCTAGGTTTTTGGGATCAAATTGATGTTGATCTAATAAGTTTGTGACATAAGGCGCTAAATTTGAATCAAACTGATGTGCTGAAACGTTTACCGCAATATTAAAATGCGTTAAATCAAATTGTTGTTGCCATCTTTTAGAATCAATAATAGCTTGTTCCAAAACCCAACGTCCTATCTGGACAATCAGACCTGTTTCTTCAGCGAGCGGAATAAATTTGAGCGGGGGGACTAAACCAAATTCAGGATGTCGCCAACGAATCAGCGCTTCTGCCCCCATAATTTTTTGAGTACTTAAATTAATTTTAGGTTGGTAAAAAAGTTCAAGTTGTGTCCGTTCAATGGCATGACGAAGTTCGCGTTCTAATAAATGCCGCTCAGCAACGGCGTGCTCCATACTTTCTTCAAAAAAATGATACCGTTCTGTAGGATTTTTATTTTTTCCAAAAAAGTTTGCAAGCGCCACTTGTTGAATTAATTTTTCTATGGTTAATTTTTTTTCGTCATGGGGTTCGAAAAAGCTAATTCCAACATGATAATTAATAATAATTTCGTGATGTTCAATAAAATAAGGTTGCGTGAGTGGAAGAATAATCTGATCTAACAAAGCAATGACTTCTTGTGAAGAAAGGCTTGTTTTTTCCATAAAAATAAGAATAAATTCGCCACTTTCCCATGTGCCTAAGAAATCACATTGCTGGTAGTAAAATCGGAGTCTTTCAGCAATCGCACAGATGAGTTTTTCGACAGTTAAATGTCCAAAAGTATCATGAATATATTGTAATTGATCAATGGAAAGATAGGTAATCGCCCCCTTTTGGTTGGTATCTAATAAAGCGCGGATTTTTTCTTGCGTTGAAAAACGATTAGGTAAGGCGGTCAATTGATCGTAGTGAGCCAAGTAGGCCAGTTTTTCTTCTGCGGCTTTGCGCTCACTAATATCACGGGCGATAATAACTTTTCCTTCTGCAACGTCATGTAAAGCATTAATCGATAATTCAAGCGAAAACTCACTTAAATCATCACGTGTCATGCGTAATTCATGTGTACCAAATGCTAAGGCTGTAATTGATTGGCTAAAATAGACATTGATATTTTTTCCAATCATTTGGTCTATATTTTTAGAAAAAAGTCGCGTAGCAAACGCATTCACGGTTTGAATAATGCCAGTTGCATCGACTGTAAAAATCGCTTCGCCGGCGTTATCCATAATGCTTTGTAAATAGGTTTTTTGTTCAGCGAGTTCTTTCGTGCGTGCATTGACCGCCTGTTCTAATAAGACAGTCATATTTTTTTTCGTCTGATAAAAACCACGTACTTCTAACATATTCCGAATACGTAAATTCACTTCAACTGGATCAAAAGGCTTCGTAAGAAAATCTTTTGCGCCATTTTCGAGCGCTCTAATCCGTGTTTCACTATCAGTTTGTGCTGTCAAAACAATAATAGGCAAATAGTCGTCTTGTAACTTCTGGCTGAGGGCCTGCATGACCATGTGTCCATCCATATAAGGCATACGAATATCTAATAAAATTAAATCAAATTCATGTGCTATGTAAAGATCAACAACAGTCCGGGAGTCAGAAGTAGAAAAAAGATGCGTATAACCTGCATCATCTAAGATGTCTTCAAGCAAAGCAATATTTGTCAGGTTATCATCAACAATTAAGATTTTTGCATCAAAAACGTTAATTTTATTTTGATCAGAAAACGGCATAAAAAGTAAAATTCTTTAAAATAAAAAGAGTTAATCTTTTTGAAAAATAGTATAAATAATATTCATAAGTTTTTGAATATCAACGGGTTTTGGAAGATAATGTAAAAAGCCCGCTTTGAGTCCTGCTTGGACTGTTTGTTCCATGACATTTGCACTGAGGGCAATGACAGGAATATGCGCGGTTTCTGGAATTAATTTTAATTGAGAAACGGCTTCAATGCCATTCATCTCGGGCATATTAATATCCATAATAATTAAATCCGGTTGAAGTATTTTTGCTTGTGCAATTCCATCTATCGCGTTTTTCTCACAAAATAAGCGATACTCCGGATATTCTTCAAAAATTTCTTGCATAAGCAGAATATTCGCTGGATTATCTTCGATATAGAGAATACTTAATGCTCCGAGCAATGTCATATCATCTGTGCTTTCGGAGCTATTTTCTATAGTATTTGTACTTAACATACTTTCGTTTGCGAGTGGAAGCGCAATCCAAAAAGTACTCCCTTGATCTGGAACGCTTTCAAACCAAATTTGACCATTCATGTGTTCAACTAATTTTTTCGTGATGGTCAAGCCAATACCTGTTCCTTCAATTTCTGTTTGATCAGGATCAAGTCGCCAAAAAGGTTCAAAAAGTTTATCCTGCATGTCATAAGGAATGCCCTTTCCAGTATCTTGAATCGAGCATTCCAGTTGTGTTGGCTTAATATAGGTACAAATTGTGACTGATCCCTGTGTTTTATTATATTTAATCGCATTGGATAACAGATTTAATAACACTTGTTTAAGGCGCATATAATCTGCGAGAATAAAAACAGGGGTATTTGGAACAAGATTAATTAATTGAATTGCATTTTGTGAAGTCAGGGCGTCAACAAGTGTTAAACATTCAGTCACAATATGAGATATATCTACTTTTTCAATAGAAAGCGAAACGCGCCCTGCTTCAATTTTAGCTAAATCAAGAATTTCATTGATCAAATCTAATAAATGTTTGCCGGCTTTAATAATATGTTGAATATGTTTTTTTTGTTTTTCTGAAAGTGGATCTTTTCGGCTTTGATTAAGCAGTTGAGCAAAACCTAAAATGGCGTTCAGAGGGGTTCTTAACTCATGGCTCATGCTGGAAAGAAACTCGGATTTTGCCTGATTGGCCTTATCTGCTGCTTCTTTGGCGGCCTGAATATTTTCTTCTGCGAGTTTCCGATCTGTCGTATCAATTCCAAAAGATTGATATTCAATAATATGGTGATCTTCGTCAAAAATCGCGCGTTTGGTCCATTGCATCCAGCGTAATTCGCCGGCTCCAGAAATAACATGATGTTCATTTGTGATCACAGGGTTTTCATAAGTTAATTCCTGAATCACTTGTTTAATAAGCGCACTGTCTTTTGGCGGAAGAAATGTATAAAAATATTGACCAATAAGGGACTGAATCGGGCGATTAAAATAAGCGGCATAAGCTTTATTAACAAAAGTTAAACGGCCTTCGAGATCAAAACGACATAATAATTCTGTTTGATCATCCACAATAGCCCGATAACGGGCTTCTTTTGCCGCAATCATTTGTTGCGCCTCAGTAAATTGTGTAATGTCTTGAACTAATCCTAACATCCGTAATGCTTTGCCGCTTTCATCCCGAATGACGTCCCCACGTTGGTGCAGCCAGTGAATCGATTCATCTTCCCAAATCACGCGATGTTTAACGTTATATTCAGTATTTTGATAAATACAACCCTGAATGGCGTTTTCAACCAGCCGTTTATCTTTAGGATGAACGGCGTTAATAAAGCGTTGGAAACTCGGCATATCATGATCAGTACTATAACCCAATAAAAGTGGGATGCGATCAGACCAATAAAAAGCATCTGTTTCTAAATTCCAATCCCATGTCCCAATATTGGCAAAACGTTGAGAGAGAATTAAACGCCGCTCACTTTCTATAAGGCGGGCTTCCATTTGTTTACGTTCTGAAATATCTTTTGCTGTGGTAACAATCCCACTGAGATGACCATTTGCATCATAAAAAGGTGATTTTGTGACAATATAAGTGCGATTTACCCCTTCTCGATTTGGAATATTTTCTTCTATTTGAACAGTTTCTTGTGTTACTAATACTTGTAAATCTAGATTGCGAATTTCTTGTGCGAGGGCAGCAGGAAAAAGATCTTCATCTGTTTTATTTAACACTTCTTTAATACTGCGTTGAATCACAGAAGCACTTGCTTGATTCAATAAAATATAATGGCCTTCTAGATTTTTAACAAAAATCGGTTCTGGAGAAGCATCGATCATTGAACGTAATAAATTGCCACTCGATTTCACGGCTTCTTGAGCGGCATGGACTTCTGACATATCATGAACCATGCCCGAAAAAAGTTGTTCTGCTCCAACTGCAATGTCGCTTACTGCAAGTCGCATTGGGAAAATAGAACCATTTTTTCGAAGGCCTTGTACTTCTCGGCCGGTTCCAATAATTTTAGGAATATGCGAATTTAAATAATGTGTCAAGTAGCCATCATGTTGAGAACGATAAGGTTCAGGCATAAGCATACTGACATTTTTTCCGATTACTTCCTGTGCTTGATAACCAAAAATGCGTTCAGCCGCGATATTAAATGCTTCAATAATGCCATTTTTTTTGATTAAAATAATGCCATCTACTGCATTATCGAGAATCGCTTTATATTTGGCTTCACTTTGACATAAGACGGCTGAAATTGATTCTGATTTTACTTTTTCACGTAGAGATTGACGAAAAGCCAAACGGTGCTCAAAGGCATCGACTACAATTGCCGCAAGATCACGTAATAATCGTTTTTCTTCTTCAGAAAAAATGCGCGGTTTTGTATCTACAACGCAAAGCGCCCCAATTTTTTTGTAATTTGCGACCTGAAGCGGCATACCCGCATAAGCCCGAAAAAAAGGCGGATTAATCACAAATGGGTTGTCATGAAAGCGGGCGTCCAGCTGGGCATCTTCCACAATAAATAATTCATCTTGCAAAATGGTATGCCCACAAAATGAAGCATCGCGATCAATTTGCTTGGCCTCAAAACCAATTTTTGATTTAAACCAGATATGATCTTCTGCAACTAGAGCGATTGAAGCAATCGGCGTATTTAAGAGTGAACTGACCATTCGCGTGATCCGATCGAAACGTTCTTCTGAATCCGTGTCTAAAATCGCATACTCTGCTAATGTATCAAGCCGTGCAGTTTCGTCTTGGGGTTTAGGCGGAAAAATCATATAATTTTTAATTATCCTCATGTCAAATAAATTATTTTGATTAGTATCATACAATAAAATAAATTACATAATCATAAATCTAAAGTAAGAAATGGAAATATAAATCTGTTTTTTTATTATTTTAGTGTAAACTTTTGAACTCTTTTATCTAAATCAGTTGCTAATTCAAATAAATGGGTACTTAAGTCCATGTTTTCTCTTGAATTATTCACGCTTGTTTGTACTACCTTTTGCATACTGGTTAAACTTGTTGTAATGCGGGTATTCATCGCGTCTTGTGATTCAATCATACTGTCAACATCTTGTGTTAAATGAGAAAGGCTGGCCACAATTTTTGAAAGGGTCATGAATGACGCGCCCACATGGGTAATTTGCGTTGTTTCTTGTTCCGCTTGTTTAATATTATCATCAATAAGTTGAACAGCTGTATTGGTTCCATCTTGTAAACTGCCTAAAAGGCTTTGAATGGCTGCTGTTGATCTCTGTGTACTATTTGCTAACTCACGAATTTCATCTGCAACAACAGAAAAACCTCGGCCCGCTTCGCCCGCCCGTGCGGCTTCAATCGAGGCATTTAAGGCGAGTAAATTTGTTTGAGTTGCAATGGCGTGAATAGAGGCTAAAATAGAATCTATTTTTTTGTTTTGATCATCGAGTTCGCGAATAACTGCTGCAACTTTATGAATCGCTTGAATGAGCCCAGAAATACCTTCAACAGCATTAGAAATAATTTGTTGATTGGCCTCCATTTGTTGTTGTGCCTGATGGGCAGAAACAACCGCTTCTTTAGTATGCATCATAATAGACGAAACAGTGTGTGTAAAATTCATCATAATTTGACTAATATTTTCTGTTTCTTTTTGTTGATGCTCAAGATGCGTGACTTCTTGTTTTGCAAACGTTGTAAAATTTTCGGAAATAGAAACAATTTCATTTGAAACAGTATGAACATGTGTAATGACTTTGTGGACAGATTGTAGAAAATAATAAAAGCCTTTTGTTGTTCTGTCTTCAATTTGATCAATGTCTTGATGCGTTAAGCTAAGATCAATCGTATGATTTTCAGAAGAAGCGCGCTGTGTTAATTCTGTGGCGACTTTTTCGGTATTTTCAACGTGAAGAGCCTCGCTATAATTTTTAATTGCCATGAAAACTAAAATAATCGTTTCAAAAATAACATAAGCCGCATGAATAAGGACTAAGCCAATGCCGCCCCCTGTGTTAAAAACAAACACAGGTAAACCTTGCCGTTGAAAATAGTCAAATGCAATATGATGTACAGCAATTGTTCCCGCCCCAACGATAATAGGAAGCCAATCGCGATAGTACAACAAAAATGATAATAAAATAAAAACAGAAAAATGGCCTTCAATCATGCCATGTAGTTGATGAATAGACAAGGCAGAATAAACCATAAAGTTGAACGCAATGACTGTGCGAAAAAGCCGTTTTCCTCGAATAAAGAAATACAAAGCTGTTTGGAAAAGCGCGGTAGTTAAACCGATCATTAATGCTTCAGTCCATGTGTCATAAATAAGAGCAAAACCTAATGTCATTCCAAATAAGAGCCAAATCACTGTCAGCATGAGCTTGTCAGCATCTTGATAAAATTGGTCAAGCGAAAAGGTCTCAAAAGATGCGTCCTGAGAGATAAAAGAGATCATGTATGTTTTTCCCATGCACAGAAACAACCATTTACAAGCATGTCTATTTCTGGTGTTTGTTCTGAGTTGAAAGAATCGATATGTAATAATTTATTTTGGATGAGATCCCAATGTCCTTTGGTATTGGTTGCCCCGCAAAATTCGGGTAAAGCATAGGGCCCAAAATATTTCACAATACCGTTACGATCTACAATGGCAAAAGCAGGACTCGCTGGAATAGAGATTGTCGAATCTTTTTTATTAATATTAATTTTGACAAAATTATGAGAAAAAGCCTGAAGCTTTTCTTCAAAGTCCCTGATGTAGCGATTACATTGGCAATTTTCATCAACGAAATATAAAATATAACCTTTTTTTTCAGGGGAAAGTGAAATTTTCGAAAGAAAATTTTGTGATTTAAGTTGTTGAGAGAGATCTTTTTGGTAAAAAACAACAAGGTCTTGAGTGGCTAAGTAAGTTTTTCTAATATAGAATGGTTGGATTGGCTGAATCCAATAAAACCAAAATGCCCATAAAATGTAAACAATCCATGTGATAATGCTGAGATAAACCCAGAAATGTCTTAATTTAGTATTGTTTTTTAGCTCCTCGTTGTGCATAAATTTCCCGTCGATGAAAGCGAAAGATAGTACGATCAAGCCAGTCTTGCGTCGCTTCATCTATGTCGATAAAATGAGCGGTCATTTCGGCAGTCTTGTTGTCAAGCGGTTTTATATTAGCGACCTGTGCAGGTAAAACTAAAGGTAATGGAAGCTTTCCAGAAATATAAATTGTGAGAATAATTTTTTGTCCCACTGGATGAGGAATCTGTTCGTCTTGCCAAATTAATTTGTCCGCAAAAAGAGAAACTGGATGTAATGTGGGTAAAGGGCTATGGTGATGCACTAACATTGAAACAAGTTGCATTGTTAAATCAACTTTTGCCTCTAAGCGTTCTATTGTTTTTTCAAGAGGTGTATTTTGATCTTTGAGTTCATTCGTTAATTCAAGTGTATCCAGATGAAAAAAAGAACGCAACATAATCAAATTGGCATTGGCCCAAGTGGTAATTCTGTTATCTTGTTCAAGATTTTCCCATTTTAAAGGCAAATTAGTTGTATAGCAAATACGTGAAGTTTCCGAATCAGATTCTAGAAAAGGGAGGG
Source organism: uncultured Burkholderiales bacterium (assembly GCA_964504875.1). Taxonomy (GTDB): domain Bacteria; phylum Pseudomonadota; class Gammaproteobacteria; order Burkholderiales; family CAZDFJ01; genus CAZDFJ01. The sequence continues at coordinate 23,238 of CAZDFJ010000008.1, forward strand.
ATGACATCGTGTTTTCTCATAAAAAAAATGAAATAAAGAAGGAGGCTTTATTTGAAGAGATTACGTCTTGTATTAAAGACAGAGTAAATGTAGTATTCTCTGTCTTTTTGTTTAATAGGCGCCCTTAGCCACGTGTGTTAAATTGTGGTTCAAAAGTACTGAGTTCGACGCGTGGGGCCGGCTGCCAATTTTCTTGGCGATATTCTGCGACCACATTTGTGAAAATCCCGCCTCGAACGTAGAATTTACTGGTAAGACGCATAAAACGCGGCTGTGTTAAGGCGACAAGATCATCTAAAATTTGGTTAGTGACGGCCTCATGAAAAGTGCCTTGATTCCGATAGGCCCACATATAAAGTTTTAAACTTTTTAACTCAACGCATTTTTGATCTGGGATATAATCTAAAAAAATTGTGGCAAAGTCAGGTTGCCCTGTTTTTGGGCAAAGACATGTGAATTCTGGAATTTCCATGTGAATATGAAAATCGCGTCCAGCACTGGGATTTTCAAAAGTTTCTAATAATGCGAGTTGATCGACGCGTTCGACAACGAGATTGGATAAATTAACTTTGGACATATTTTTAAGATTGAATGTTCAAGATAAACAAAAAAGTCATGTTCCACAAAAAAAACATGGACAAAAAACGTGATTTTTCAGATTAAATTTAATCTAAAGTGTTTTGAAAAATTGATCTTATAATAATAGTAGCAAAAAAAAACGGAATGCTTCAATTATGATCAGTGAATTGCAACTTAGCCTACTTATTATTGGAGGCTTATTTATTGCGGGTATTTTTGTTTTTAACCGACTTCAAGAAAGAAAATATAAAAATTTACAAGATTCATTTAATGCAGATACTGTCTCTGAGGATGTCCTAAAAAAGACTGTCCGAAAGAAGCGTGTTTTAGATCCCAAAATGGATACAGGCACGCACCCTGAAAAAAACACTCAAGATGTGACAGTACTTTCTCCTAATAAGACAAATACATCTCATTCGATGCCGCCAAGTATTTCAGAAAAAGTACGTGTTGTTCCCGCAAAGTCTGAACACCGCGAATTACATTTAGACGACTTGGTTGAGAAAATTGCGACACAAACAGAATTAAATACACGAGAGTTGAAAAGTCAGGACGAAAAGATCAAAACATCTCTCGAGACTTCTGTCAAGCCCCCAGTTGTTGAAGAGCGGCCGGCTGCGCCTGTTTATGTAAAAGTGACGATTCCGCCACTTTCTAACAAATTGTTTGATCCGCGTTTTTTTTATATTGCGGAACTCGATAAGAACCGGGCGATTGAGCATAATATGGGGGTTTCACTAGAAGAAATTCAAAAACACATGGATGTGTTTATTACATTACATAAACGTGTGCATTTAATTGGATTCGGGCAAAAAAGTCGGACATGGGAAAAAATTGATCCGAAATTACCGCAGCATTATTTGCGTATGGCTTTGGGGGTTCAATTAGTTGATCGAACCGGTGCATTGGCACAATCAGAGTTAAATACATTTGTGCAAGGGGTGAATGATTTAGGAAAACGCCTTGATGCAGAAGTGATTTTAGGCGAAAGTCAAAATGTATTAAATCGCGCTCAAGAATTGGATCAATTTTGTGCGAGTATTGATATTGGCATTGGTTTAAATTTATTACCCAATCATGCAGATGGATTTAGTAGCATCCGTATTGCGGAATTAGCACAGAGTGTTCAGTTGCGTTTCAACACAAAAACACAATCTTATCATGCACTTAACCCAAGTAGTCGAAGCGTCTTTAGTTTAATTGCAATTGATAATGCGCCTTTAAATTTAGCTTCTGGTGAAGAAATTCTTGTATCAGGATTAACGTTTTTATTAGAGGTTCCAACGGTTGCAAATGGATTACAAGTCTTTGATCATATGTATAAAATTGCAAGAGATATGGCAACCGCACTGGATGCAACGTTAGTGGATGATAATCACCATATTTTGACTGAAAATTCAATGCAGAAAATTCGCGAGCAATTAACAGATATCTATCAAAAAATGGAAAAGGCAGGGATGCCAGCAGGGGGCAACACGGCGAGTATTCTTTTTGTCTAGCACAATTGAAATTGCAGTAATCAAAAAAATTTCCTTAAAAATTCATGGGTTGAATCATAAGGAAAAACTGTGTGAGGGAAAATTTTGTTTTCCCGAAAATTTCTCTAAAAAGTTTTTTATTGATATCAATACTAATCTTTTTTAGAATAAGTAGTCTTATTTATTCATTAACATCCTTCTTTTTTAAGAAAAACTTATGAGTCTGACAATTGCTGTTGTAGATTATGGAATGGGTAATTTGCGTTCTGTGGCAAAAGCATTAGAACATGTTGCGCCAGAGAATACGATCCTTGTGACGAGCGATCCGGATAAAATTTATCAAGCTGATAAAGTCGTCTTCCCAGGAGTGGGGGCGATGCCTGATTGTATTCATGAATTAGAAAAACGGGGTCTACGCGAGGCCGTCATGCAAGTGACAAAAACAAAACCTTTTTTGGGAATCTGTTTGGGCATGCAAGCCTTATTTGATTTTAGCGAAGAAGGGAATGTGCATGGTCTAGGCATTTTACCGGGTAATATTCGTTTATTTCCCCCAGAAAAAATGATAGATAATCAAGGCATTAAATTAAAAGTGCCGCACATTGGCTGGAATCGGGTTGATTATGCGAAAACGCATCCCCTTTTTCAACGTATTGAAAATGGAACGCGTTTTTACTTTGTCCATAGTTATTATTTGGATGCAGAAGGCGAATCTTATAGTGTTGGACAAACAGATTATCCGTTTACTTTTACGAGTGCCGTCGCACAAGATAATCTTTTTGCAGTGCAATTTCATCCTGAAAAAAGTCAGGAAGCGGGTTTAATTTTACTTGAAAATTTTGTGAATTGGTTATGATTGTTGATGCTTCTGAACGGCACGCTGCACTAGATCCAGCCCATTCTTTTATTGTGCAGGCTCCGGCGGGATCAGGAAAAACGGGACTCTTAATTCAACGTTTTTTGGTTTTATTGGCGTATGTTAATGAACCCGAGGAAATTTTAGCGATCACGTTTACACGAAAAGCCGCGGCTGAAATGGCAGAACGCATTTTAGAAGCGTTAACGTTAGTTCGAAATCAATCAAGACCATCAGAAAGTGGCTACGAACAGGCCTTGTGGGATATCGCCCATGCTGCCTTGTTGCGTAGCCAAGAAAAAAATTGGCAATTAGAAACATACCCCGCCCGTTTAAAAATTTATACAATTGACGCATTTTGTCGTAGTTTGACGCGCCGGATGCCGTTCAGCTCTGGGTTGGGATTGACAGCAACGCCAAGTGAAGATCCTGAAGTACTTTATAGCGAAGCGATTAATCAGGTTTTTGAGGTGCTGAAAACGCCTGAAGAAAATTATACTGATCTGTATGAATTTAATTGTCAGCAGGCATTACAACATGTTTTGCCCATATTAGATAATAATTTAAGTCAATTACAGAATCTCTTAATTGAAATGCTTAAAAAGAGAGATCAGTGGATGCGACATGTTTATGTTTTATTTCAATTTATTCAAAAACATTTACATGCACAATCAGCCAATGAACAACAAGAAATCCAAGCTGATTTAGATAATGTCCGGGCACAATTTGAATCCAGTTTACAAAAAACAATTCAAGAGAAAATTCAAGCTGTTCATGCTGGTTTTTTGCAAGCTTGTTCCCAACAAGAAATAGATAATCTTGTCTTATTATGTCAAACCGTTGCGAATAAACAAACGGATAAGAACGCACTGGAAGTTTTCAAAACGTATCAAGCCAATCAAGTGGTGACAGGGGAAATAGCGTTTTGCGCAATATGGCAGGGGTTGGCGAATTTATTTTTGACAAAATCGCGCCAGTGGCGAACCCGTTTTACTAAAACTGATGGTTTTGCCGCAAAAACGCTGGAACATCAAAGTATTTCAGAATATAGTGCCCGATTGAGGGCGATCCCCCATTTAGAAACTTTATTGGTTGAGTTAAGCGATTATTTGCCCGATAAGACATATAATTTGGAAGATTGGGAAACACTAAAACATTTAATTTTTTTGCTTGTTTATGCGGTTGCTAAACTGAAACAAACTTTTACAAAAATGGGAGAAGTCGATTTTAGTGAGATTACACAGGCAGCATTAAATGTTTTTGGGGACGAAGAATATGGGACAGATTGTCCATCTGATTTGGCCTTACGATTAGATTATCAAATTAGACATATTTTATTTGACGAATTTCAAGACACTTCTTATGTACAATACGCTTTACTCCAAAAATTGACACGGGGCTGGCAAAAAGGAGAGGGCCGCACTGTTTTTATTGTGGGCGATCCTATGCAATCGATTTATTCTTTTCGTGAAGCGAATGTGAGTTTGTTTTTACGGGCAAAGCAAGCGGGCGCGATTCAGCCTGATCTGATATTAACCAATATTGTATTACAGCAAAATTTTCGTTCAACATTGCCATTAATCGAATGGTTTAATCGTAATATGAAAGAAATTTTGCCAAAATATGAAGAAGTCGAAACGGGCGCGATTCCGTATACTCCTTCCGTCAGCACGAAAGATTTTGATTATCCCCCTGATTTTTATCAAGCGGTAACCCATCACGCTTTTTCAGAAGAAAATGAAGAAGTCTATTCAGATGTAGAAGCGCAACGGATTGTTGAAATTATTCGTAAAACACAAAAACATTATTCTCTTCAAAAAACGGATCACACGATTGCTGTTTTAGTGTACAACCGCCAACATGCCGCTCATTTAATTACTGTATTACAACAAGAAAAAATCGCTTATCTCCCTGTCAAAATTGAACGATTAAGCCAAGCTCCTGTGATTCAAGATTTATTGGCTTTAACGCGTGCTTTAATGCATCCAGCGGATCGGGTTGCATGGTTAGCTTTGCTTCGCGCTCCTTTTATGGGACTTGATTTAAAAGAATTTTCTGTCTTATTTGCCCATCAAGAAAGTTATGATTGCACAGTGTTAGAGCGTTTGGCTTTTTTTATAGAACAACAAGACGATTTAAATCAGGCTTTGCGTGCGCAGAGTCATGCGCGTTTGGTTATTTTTTTGGACATCATGCGTCGCGCTTTAACCCAACGGCAAAAATTGCATTTTGCTGATTTGGTTCAAGGGGTGTGGTTGTCATTGAATGCGCCCGCTTATTTAACAGAGATTGAACGTAAGGCCACTTTAGATTATTTTCAATTATTAAAACAAGTTCTTTCAAAAAGTGGTTATTATTTCCCAGAATTATCTGTATTACTAAAAGAATTAGATAATCATTATGTGGATGCAAAAGTATATGATCAAAATCCTGTCCAAATTATGACGATTCATCAATCTAAGGGCTTAGAATTTGGGACTGTCATTTTGCCTTCTTTGCATCGAAAACGTCCTCCTCCTCAAAAAGAATTATTAAAATGGCTTGAAAGTGATCCGTTGACGCTCCAAAGTGGTTTACTACTCGCGCCGCTTTCAGTAGATGAAGACGCCGAAAATAAAACTTATTGTTATATTAAGCATATACAAGCCCAACGATTGCAGTATGAAATGCAGCGTTTATTATACGTCGCATTAACGCGTGCAGCATGCCATTTACATTTGCTTGCGAATTTTTATAAAGAACCAAAAGGGGAGATTTTGTTAGCGCATCTTTTATCCTCTAAAGAGATTCGTACCGCTTTTGAATGTGCTTCAAATTTATCTGAATAATCCGCTTTTTTCTCTTGAAAATTTAGAAAAACATAGTATTTTCTTATAGATGTTAACAAAAAAACGAAGGGAACTTTTTTTTTCAATTGACATCAAAGATGAGAATGATTATCATTAAGCTATTAAGATTACATTGGCATTAGTATTCTAAATTTCTTTAAGGGATAAAAAAAATGAAAAATGCAATCTTAGTAGGAGCAGATAAGCTCGGAAATATTCCAGAAGTTTTGAAAGATTTTGGAATCGATATTTTGAAACATATTAGTGGTCGTGCAAGTACGCATCAGCGAAAGGTGCCTAGCTTGCCACGGGGTGCGGATCTGATGATTTTGTTTACAGATTTTTTGGGACATAACGTCATGAAAAGCTACAGAAGTGCTGCTGAAAAACAATCTTTGCCAGTCATTATCTGTAAACGCTCAGCCAGTTGTATGCGTGAAACTCTTGCTCATTTAAATCAGGCGATGAACAAACCAGAATTTTTTGTATTACCTCCAGCATAATTGAATGTCCATGCTGTTATGCATAATTAATATGCTTAGTGATAATCATCATCATACATAATAAAAAATTATATTGAATATAAGAGAAAAACAAAGATAAAAGTGTTAAATAAATGATTATTTTTAATTTAGGAGAAAAATAAGTATGAATGCAATAGATAGTATTTTTATAGAACAAGCTAAACAAAATCAATCTACCAGTAAAAAATCACTTTCTGAACTAGGTTCAAAGCAAGCTGGGGTGATCGCGGCCTTACATGCAGACCAAGAATTATATTATCGATTAGTTGCGTTAGGTTTTCGAGTGGGACAAAAAATTGAAATGATTCGACGGGCTATTTTTAATGGACCAATGCATGTTCGTGTTGGAACAACAGAAGTAATGTTGCGGAAAAATGAAGCAGAGAAGATAGAACTCTATTGTTAGCAATTTAAATTCACTATTTGTGTCTTTTTATCTGAATTGAATCACAATTCTCTCTTGTTAAGGATTACGTAAAAAGTGAAAAGAATTGCTGTATTAGGGATGCCCAATACAGGGAAGTCTACGTTTTTTAATCGTATGACGGGGGCATCTGCGCGCGTTGGAAATTGGCCAGGCGTCACGGTTGATTTAATGAGCGCGAAAATTTTAATGGGCGCGGAGATGGTTGAGATCATTGATCTCCCAGGCATTTATGATTTACATGGTTTTTCTGACGATGAGCGCGTCGTCCGGCATTTTTTAGAAAGCCAATCAGTTGATTTAATTACTATTGTGTTAAATGCTGTCCAAATTGAACGTCAATTAGGATTGGCATTACAACTCAAAGAATTAGGGATTCCGCTTGTTTTACTGTTAAATATGGCTGATGAAGCCAAGAAATTTGGGATTGATATTGACACCCAAAAAATGAGCGAATCTTTAGATTGTCCTGTTTTGCTTATGGCGGCAAAATATGGACGAGGTTATACAGAAGCGTTTAATCAAATCCGTCACAGCTTGACTGAACTTCGCGCGCCGCAAACAGAATTGGGTAAATTAGATGCCCAATATCAATTTTTATCGACACAAGAAAAGCTCAAAACAATTCTTGCTTTGGATCGTGCGCTCGAACAACGTCAACTTGAAATTTTCAAAAATGCCGTCCATGTTCCTGTCCAATTACCTGCTTCATGGACCCATCGTTTAGATCGTATTTTGTTACACCCTATTTTAGGATTACCTATCTTTTTTGGGGTTATTTTTCTTTTATTTCAAGGGATTTTTACCCTAGGTAAGCCGATTCAAGATGTGATTGCAGAAGGGTTTGATTGGCTTCGTTCAGGGATGTTAGAACCTGCATTTCATGGATTATCTCCTTTTTGGCAAGGTTTGTTACTGGATGGAATTTACAACGGTGTGGCGACCGTTGCCGCTTTTGTGCCACTAATTGTGTTATTTTTCTTGTTTATGGCAATTGTAGAAGACAGTGGTTATTTATCTCGGGCTGCTTTTTTGATGGATTCTATCATGTCAAAAATGGGCTTAGATGGTCGCAGTTTTGTCATGATTTTAATGGGATTTGGCTGTAATGTTCCGGCTGTCATGGGAACACGAGTAATGCGTTCTCGCGCCCTTCGATTGCTCACAATGTTGACAATTCCCTTGTCTTTATGTTCTGCACGGTTACAGATTTTCTTATTTTTTAGTGCCGCATTGTTTACAGCACAAATGGCCCCGGTCGTTTTATTTTCGATGTATGTTCTGAGTTTTTTTGCGACTTTTGTCACGGCTTTATTTTTTAAACGGCAATATGCGAATCAAGAGCCTTTTGTTTTAGAAATGCCACCGTATCGGTTGCCTACATATCAACAAATGCTTGTTCGGGCATGGCATGAGGTAAAACATTTTCTGACTCGGGCAACCAAATTTATTACATTAGGGGTTATCGCTGTTTGGTTTTTAACTAATTTTCCGACAAATGTGCCGCCAGCAAGTGAACATACTTTGGCGGGGATTTTGGGGGGATGGTTACATCCAATTTTTGCGCCACTGGGGATTAATGAAAAGCTGACGATTACATTGTTGTTTGGCTTTGTTGCAAAAGAGGTTGTGATTGGTTCTCTTGCGGTGATTTATGGTTTGGAAGGGGATGCGTTATCACAATCCATTGCACACCAACTTACTTGGAAAGAAGCATATAGTTTTATGATTTTCTCATTATTGTATATTCCATGTTTAGCAACGATTGCGACGCTCAATAATGAATCAAAAGACAAAAAATTTACGGTGTTAGTGATGGCGTGGTCGTTAGGGCTCGCATGGTTACTGAGTTTTATTTTCTATCAGACTGCAATAACATTCTTTTAAAATTAAGCATATCAGATAAAAAAGGCTCAAAACGAGCCTTTTTTTTATGTTTATTTTCTTATTTTCCTAAGCTTCGAAAAAACAGAAAAAAACAAAGAGAAATGAGTGCCATCGCCCACACAATTAATGCGCCCGCCGGCAAATCGAAAAAAGCAGAAAAAAGTAAGCCAATAAAATAACTACTTCCCCCTAAAGTATAAGCATACAATAGTCGTCTTTTCGGCTGCGATCTAAAATGCAGTGTGGCGAGTGCGGGAATAATTAAACTAGAAAAAACTAAATACACGCCAATTAATTGCACAGAAAAAGTAATAGCAATTGCGAACATCAAATGAAAACCTAGACTCGGTAAACTTTTTCTATAAAATTGGAAAAAAATAAATAATCCACATAGAACAACATGAATGAGACTATTCCAAAAAAGTTGATAAGGCGTGACCCACAAAATTTGGCCAACCAATAACTCTTTGAGTTCTTCGCCCCCATGTGGATTATTTGCTAAAAGAATCACGCCCAAACTCGAAGAAAGAATAAATAAAATACCGATTAAGGCCTCTTGCCATTGTGCGGTGATTTTTTCGAGTTTTGCTAAGCCTATTCCAGCAAAGAGGGCCATACCTAGTGCAAAAAATTGTGTTCCCCAACTTTGGGGTTCAAAGCCAAAACTAGCCGCGACTATCACGCCTAAACTTGCCATTTGGGCAATGGCTAAATCAATAAAAACAATTCCCCGTTTGAGCACTTCGCTGCCTAAAGGAATGTGTGTGAGTAAAATAATAAAACCAGCGCCCAGCGCAGGAGCAATCACCGTGCTATTATTTAAAAATTCGCTTGAAAAAAGAGTCATATTAGATTGTTATCTAAAATAGAAAAATTGAATGAAAAGCAGAAGAAGGGATTACGTGCTGAGCATTTTAAAACCCTGCCCAACAGCAGGAAGGGTACGGACACTTTCTGGAAAAGGGACCGCATCGAATAAGGGCGCAAAATAACTATCATGAATAAGGCAATGCGTTTTTACTTGTCCCCAAATGTATTCACGTAAAAAAACTTGATCCATCCAACGGTGTGGCGGATGGGTTTGAATAAATTGTGTGATTTCTTGTGCAAGATGAGGAAGAATACCGGCCACCCCGCCCCACATGCCTGCTAAAATCAATTCAGAATGAATGAGTTCATCCCGCATAATATGAAAAGCTTTACCTGAGATAATCCAGGCGTCGACCGCCGCTTTTTCACGTAAATTTAAGCGAGAATCACAATCTCGACAGAGAAAATAACCTACATCAGGATCGGATGCGACCTGAAAACGCCAAAATAAACCTTCATAATGTTGTGCGGGGGGCATTAAAATGACTTCTGCACCAGATGTTGCGAGGGCTGTCAAAATATGTTCTGGCACACTTTGGTCACAATAAAAACGTCCAATCCAATCCGGATAAATTTTTGAAATAAGACGCGCATTTTCAATCGCGCCGAGTGTATAAGTCGGAATTTCTCCCCATAAACTAAAACTAATGACTTTTTTCTTTTTTTCTAGATCAAGAGGGCGTGGTATTGTTGTAGATAAAGGCGTCACCTTTTGAGAAAAAAGCGCATCTTTGAGAGATAAAGCTTGTATTCCATATTGGCGCGCGCGTTCGGTTTGTTGGAGTTGGGCATAAATATCATTCAAATTAGAATAGGCTTCAACTCGTTGTGGATTGAGTGTAATGGTTTTCTCAAGTAATGGAATCGCCTGATCAAATTGTCCAAGATGATAATACGCTAACGCAACAGAATAATTGAGCTCACTATGCTCAGGTTCGCGCTGCAAAAAAGGCAAGAGTACTGTAATAATTTCGTCAAAACGGCCTAAAAGGTAAAGCACACTTGCATAGTTTAAAGCCAAATCTGATTCTTGATTATTTAACTGAAGGGCTTCTGAGTAGTGTTTTGCTGCCTTTTTATAATACCCTCGTGCAAAGAGTAATGACGCATAATTCCAACGCGCTATAAAATGATTAGGCTCTATGAAAATAACTTGCTCATAACAATTAAATGCTTGTTTATAATGATGATTTTCTTGATAAAGTAAGGCTAAATTATAATAAGCTGAAACATGTTGTGGGCAACGTGTAATGACATGTAAATATGCTTTTTCGGCGGCATCAAATTGTTGTTGTACTTGATAAATATGCCCCAATGCAAAAGAAGCGACATAAAAATCAGGATCAATTTTTAAAAGATGATGATAAATATGCGAAGCTTCTGGCCACTTGTTTTGTTGTTCATAAACCATGCCTAAATAATAAAGCGTTTTTGTACTAGTAGAGAGCGACAGGGCGTGCAACAAAGTGTGCTCTGCTAAATAGAGCTCAGATTGTTTGAGCGCTGTAATACCAAATAAAGTCCATAATTGGGCATCGTTTGGAAAAGCAGAGAGCGCATTTTCTAGATGAGAACGAGCCTGATCAAATTGTTCATTTTCTAGATTCGTTTGGATGAGATGAAGCCATTTTTCCAGTGTAGACAGCGACATGGTTGTCTATTCTCCATCAAAAATAATCTTTTTAATGACTTCATCTTCCCATTTAAAATGAATAATTCCGACCATACGCGGCATCGCAAATGAAAAAAACATAGTGTTAATTTTTTCTGGCTGAAAAGTAGAGGCCGTCCCAATAAAGGGCACAAAACAAAGTTTAGTATTTGCGTAAACAAGTGGAAGGCGCGTTCGGAAAAAAGGCGGAATTTTTGCACTTTGGTAATGTTGTTTAAGCGTCCGTTGAGGCCGATTTGACGCGATTCTTAATGTTTCTTGTCCCGTTCGCATTTTCAGGTCTAAAACGGCAGGCAATTTTAGAAGATCCAATAAAAAATGGGAAGGATACGATTGTTCTGCGACACTATAAGGCATGATTTCCAGGGTTAAACAAGCCCGAATTTCTGGTAAAAAAAGGGTTTTTTGTTTTTTCCAATCCCATGTTTTTGTCCAGGTCTCTAATGTAGAAAAAGGCTTGCCAAAGAATCGTGGTAAAAAATAAAGCGATCCCTGATAGGCGACAAAACATGAGGTATCATGTTGGATTGTCAAATGACTTTCAGCATGATAATCGCATAATTGTTTGATTAATTCTTCAAATTGTTGTGTACTAAATGGTAGACAAGCAAGCTGGCTAATCAAGAAACGTAAAGCATGACGGGCCCGCAATGGATCCGTTTTAAAAAAATCTTGAAAGGCTTTAATATCGACTGCTTTTTGTTCAGAACAATAAAAACGGGTGAGATCTTCTTTGCCAATAGAGGCTAATAGCGCATCAATTTCTTGAAAATGATTCTGTGTGCGCTGGACAACTTGTCGATAACTAGGTAACCGTTCTTCGATTAATGGCAGTATATCCTTGCGAAAAAAATTTCTCAAATAGCGCGTGTCTTGATTACTTTCATCTTCAATCCATGATAAGTTTCTTTCGTGTGCATAGCGTTCAAGATCGCGTCGTGAAAAATTAAGAAGCGGCCGCCAAATTGTCTTGTGGGGTCCAAAAGCCCGGGACAAAGGCATACTGCTCAATCCACGTACACCACTGCCTCGAAAAAGTTGAATAAAAAAAGTTTCAACTTGATCATCTAAATGATGTGCTAATGCGATCCACGGCGCCGGTTGCGATGCATAGGCATGATAACGTTGACGACGCGCGACTTCTTCAAGGCTTTCTCCTCCTTGTCGAAGACAACTGATTAGTTTGATCTCATAAGCAATTTCATAATTTTCACATTTTTTTTGGCAGAAAAGAGCCCATTCTTTTGCGTTCGGGCTAATTTGATGGTTGACATGTAATGCCGAAAGCTGAATGTTTCTTTTTTGACAAATTGAATGTAATATATCGAGTAAAACAGAAGAGTCTAGTCCACCGCTTAATGCGACACATAGGGAGGAGACATTTTCGGGTAAGGTATCATTAACAGCGGTAATGAGTTGAGGATGAATCATACGAGACCGCACTCATGGAGAAATTCAAAAAATTAATGAATTTTTTTATCTTTACTAGGATTAAAAAAATGTTGAAAATCGTTTGCCAGCTCAGAAAGAGACTGCTCATTTTGTTCTTGATACGCATCAATTTGTGCAGCGTAAAGCGTCTGTAAATCAATCTTGGAAAAGTCGATTGAAAGATTAGAGGGCGTCGCTTTTCCTTTAGGAATAAACGGTAAATTTAACGTTTTTCTGTCTTCTTCAGACATTTTACTGACCGCTTTTTCATAAAAGAAAACGAAATCTGCACCAAGTTGCGGTTGTTGAGAATAAAGATAAGAAAGCAATAAATAAGGGACAAAATCAGATTGTTCTTTTTGGATTAAACGTAGTAACAATCGTTCAGCTTCTTTGAGACGATTCAACTTAATATAAGCATGCGCAAGGAGTGTAAAATAAAAAACTTGTTCTGGAGCCTGTTCTGTTAATTTTAATAACAAAGGAATAGCTTTATTTTCACGCTCTTTTTGTAAATAAATCAAGGCCGCTTTAAATAATACAAATTCGTCATTTGGTTCATATTTGAGAAATAAAACATAATAGCGTAGCGCTTTATCGATATCATGCAGTTCTTCATAACAATCTGCCAACGCCATGACGTATAATGGCTCTAATTCATCAAGTTGATACGCTTTTTTATAATATTTTAGAGCTTGTTTAAATTCTTTGACTTCACTGTAATACTCACCTAAAAGATACAAAGCTTCGACATGTTCAGGACTCAGTTTGAGAATCCGTAACAAATAGGCTTTTTTCTCGTTCAAATCAGGTGTCGTTTCTGCGACATCCAATAAACATTGTTCATCTGTTGGATCAAGTTCGCTCGCTTTTTTGTAAGCAAGATACGCTTCTGGTTCGCGATCATCAAAGAGATATAAATCGCCTAACATATGCCAACATTCTGGCTCATCGGGATAAATTTCAGTAGCATCAAGGGCATGTTCAATCGCTTGAGCTAATTCACCCGCCTCATAATAGGCATAACTTAAGCCGGTCAACCATTCATAATTATCCGGCTCAAATTCCATGAGCTTATGATAAGATTCAACCAAGGCCGCATAATCTTCAAAATCTTGAGCAATCGCCGCATGATAAAGCCAAAAATCAATATGTTCGTAGCCAAAACGTAAATAAACAGATAAGACGCGCAAAAACATTAAGTGCTCATCCATTTCTTCAGAAGAAAGCCCAAAAAGAGCTTTTAATTGCGTCGGCTCTTGCAAAATTTCTAAAAAATGTAAAATTTTGATGTATTGCTGAATTTTCTCAAGAAACGCTTCTGAAAAAGGTACGCTTAAAACCGCCCGCTTCATTTCTGTCAGTTGTTTTGCAAAAGCAAGAGAAAAGGCCCGAATATAATGTGTACGGGCATGAGATTTATTATGCAAAGCTTCATAACAAGTTGCCAACTGGAAGTGGCTTGAAAAATCTTCACGTGGATCAATTTCCTGCGCTTGCACAAGATATAAAATCGCCTTTTGGAATTTTTTATTATCCATATATTTTTGACCAACAAGGCGCAATAATTCTGGATTATTGGGATGATTATCGAGTTGTGCAAGTAAGCTTTTTAAAGAAAATTGAAATGAAGGTTTCTTGACCATATAGAACCTAAGCGCATAAAAGAAGTGCCCGTTTTGAGTGAGAAAGTGCGTTTTTATTCAAGCGCATATTAATATTAGTCTTTTATGACCAATAAAGAACAAAAACACAACCCTCTCCATGATTATATAGGAATCAATTTAAAAAAACAACAATTGACCCTTTCTCTACAAATAGAGGGGGGATTAATTTTGGTAACGGGCACTTTTCATTTCTTTTGTAATGGCTTCAATATTCTTTTCATGTGTGATTTTCTTTTCTCGCAAGACTTCTAACTTTTTGATGTCCTTTTCAGAATTTAAATCAGAAAGTGTTTGGTTGAGCGATTGACGCTCATTTTCTAGTTCTTGAGAGAGTAATTTTAGACGCCATGCATCACGTTTTTGTTGTTCTGTTTTATCAACGTGAGGGAAATTCGCAGATTCAACTTGTTGGCCTCCATTTGTACTGGATTTTTTCAAAGAAGAAGCTTGAATATTTCCTGTATATCCTGTTGATACACCTGTATTAGGACTTTTTTGTGGTCGCTCTGCTTCAGGTGTCACGACAACTTTTTTGAGTGATTTTACATCTTTCAATAGTTTCACTGGGGGTTTATCTGTAATATGTAATACCCCGTCTTGATCCACATAAGAGTAGATGTCAGCCTGCGCACTGAAAGAAAAAGCGAAGCCTAATATACTGATCCCGAAAATTAAAGACTTTTTCATAATCCAAACAACATACCCATATTATGACGATTTAATGATTCCCCTTGATATTCGCCTTCAAGGATTTCAATGTATTTGCCATCTACACAACGTACATACAAGCTATTTTCATGTGTGAACAGATGGACTCCAGTTTGTTCCAAGTCTTCAGTAAAAAAGCTTGCTTCATTTGCAGGAACACGACGGGTCCGATAAATATAAAACTTTTCGTTATCAATAGTTGTCCACGCGCCTGGATAAGGCGGGGCCACTGCACGAACCAAATTATGAATTTGGATGGAGTCATATTGTTCCCACAAAATCATGCCGTCTTCTGGTTTACGGCCAGAATAGTAAGAGCCTTGACTCAAATCTTGTTCAATGCGTGGTGCAGTGCCTGCTATGAGCTCTGGAAGGGCCCGCTCTAAAATACGTTCTGCGGCATATGTCACTTTTTGAAAAACAATTAAAGCGGTATCATCCGGCAAAATAGAAACAGCTTCTTGGTCAACAAGATCGCCTGCATCAGGTTTCCCCGTCATATAGTGCAATGTGGCGCCTGTTTGGCTTTCACCCAATAAAATAGCCCAATTAATCGGGACACGCCCACGATATTTTGGCAAAAGCGACCCATGCATATTGAGTGCCCCCTCTGTTGCCAAATATAAAATATCCTCATCTAGCATATGACGATAATAAAACGAGAAAATAAAATCAGGCCCAATTTCTTCAAGCAAACTCATTGTTTCTCGTGTATTAGGATTTTCTGGCGTAATCACAGGGATTTTCTGGCGCAATGCTAATTCTTCAACACTTTCAAACCAAATTGTTTCGTTTGGATTATCTTGATGCGTGACAACAAGTTTGACATCGATTAAATCGGGTCGAGCCAGTAAAACTTCAAGGCAGCGGACCCCAACATTATGATAAGCAAAGACAATTGCAGTTTTTTTTGATGACAAAGCACACATATCAACTATCCAAAATTTGATTCTTAATAGATTTAAGTTTTTGCACTAATTATTTTTTAGTTATTTTATACCAAAAAAAAGAAAAAAGAAGTAGATTGCTATAAAAAATCTTTTTCTTATCTTATTGCTTTTTTTGATGTTTTTCCAAAAAGTAGCCTGTTTATTATAACATTGAAAGTTAAAATAATGTGATTTATCTGATCTTTATTATCATTTTTCAATTATCAAAATGAAATGAGAAAAATTGTGCTTAAAAATCCTTTTTTTCTCAAACACATTCTGTCAACTCATTGCTTTTACATGAAAAAATCACTTTTTTTTAAAAAATTAAAAAAAATTTATTTATTAAAAACAATACGAATTTCCGAGTATTTTATTAAAAATAAAACCGTTTTTTGAAAAAAGACCGATTATCTAATGTTTATGAAAATAGACCGTTTTTGATTATGTTGCGATGCAACTTGCAACAGCTAAATGCTTGTTATATATTAAATTTTAACTTTGATAAACATTATATAAAATCTAAATAAAGAATAAATTTCTTTTAGAAAAAATAATATTTGTTTTTATAAATAATTCTATTTATGCACTCTTTTGTTGACGGAACATAAATAAAATGAAAAAAATTCGTATTGGAAGCGGTTTGGGATTTTATGGCGATTCATGGGCCCCCATCCGCGCCACAATTGAACGCGGTAACGTGAATTATATTGCCTCAGATCACTTGGCGGAGTTAACGCTTGCCATCTTGCAAAAAGATCGGCTAAAAGACAGCCAAAGTGGTTTTACGAAAGATTTAGTCCCAATGTTGACAGAATTGTATCCTTTGGCCAAAGAAAAAGGGATTAAATTCGTGTTAAATGCGGGGGGTTTGAATCCACTCGGCGCACAAAAAGCGCTGGCGGCCGCTTTTGAAAAAAAAGGGCTGAAAGCGAAAATTGTTGCGGTTACAGGCGATGCGTTATCTGAACGCTTAGATACGCTTTCTGAAAAAGGCGTTCATTTTAAGCATTTAGATACGGCACAATCGCTTGATGAAGTTCGAGACCGCATTTTATTTGTGAATGCTTATTTGGGGGCAAAACCATTAGTCGAGGCGTTACAACAAGGGGCCGATATTGTTTTAACAGGACGTGTGGCTGATGCGGCTCTCTTTTTGGCCCCTATGATTTATGAGTTTGGTTGGTCTTTTGAAGATTATGACAAACTCGCCCAAGGCATTACTGTTGGGCATTTATTAGAATGTTCTGGTCAAGGAAGTGGTGGAAATTATGGCGGTAAAGATTGGGCAGAAGTCCCCGCCATTGAAAATATTGGTTATCCCATTGCAGAAGTCTATGAAGATAGTTCGGCGGTGATTACCAAAGCAGAGGGGACGGGCGGGCGTGTGAATGTTCGTACAGTATCTGAGCAATTACTTTATGAAACGCATAATCCACGACGCTATTATTCCCCAGATGTCATTGTCGATATGGGCACAATTGTTTTAAAAGATTTGAATGAAGATCACGTGCATGTGTCTGGTGCAACTGGTTTACCTGCGCCCCAAACACTTAAGGTTTTAGCGGGCTATGATGATGGGTATATGGCACAAGGGATTGCGGGATATGCATGGCCGGACGCGTTGAAAAAAGCAGAGGTGGCGGCGCATATGATTAAATCGCATATTGCCCGAGATGGTCACAAAATTGAAGATGTGCATGTCGAATATATGGGTTACAACGCCTTACATGGGGCACTTTCTCATACGGAAGGCGTTGAGAATATTAATGAAATTTTCATGCGTATTGCTGTAAAAACGTACAGCCAATCTGCCGCCCGTAAAATTTCGCAATTAGTGCCGCATTTGTTTTTGAGCGGTCCGCCTTTTGTGACAATTGTCCCCACTTCTGGGGTGCGCGGTTTATTAGGGATTTTCCCAACATTAATTGACCGTCAGCATGTGGAACCTTTTGTCCAAATTCATGCGGTGGAGGTGTAATAAATGGCAGAAACAAAACGAATCAGATTAGTCGAAATTGCCCATTGTCGAAGCGGAGACAAAGGCAATCGTGCCGATTTGGGTTTGTTTGCTTATAAACCTGAATATTATGATCTTTTAGTCAAAGAAGTCACGCCAGAACGTGTTCGCGCGCATTTTGCGCCCTTAATGACCACAGAGGAAGTCGAATATTATCCGATGCCGAATTTAAATGCGCTGAAATTTGTTTTAAATGGCGCGTTAGGTGGAGGGGCTTCTCAATCTTTACGAAGTGACAATTTAGGTAAAACAATGGGCGCAGCCATGCTTCGTATGGAAATCGATGTGCCTGCCGATTTGATCATTGATGCATCTCAAACAAAATAAAAAGCGAGAGAAAACATGCCTTACAACGATACAAATATTAAAGTCACACCAGAATTGGATGAATTACGGGAAACAATTCGTAAATTTGCTGAGATTGAAATTGCTCCTCGGGCGGCAGAAATTGATGAAACGAATCTCTTTCCAGCGGATTTATGGCGCAAATTAGGAGAGATGGGATTATTAGGTTTAACGATCCCTGAAGAATATGGCGGGATGGGCCAAGGCTATTTAGCGCATACAATTGCGATTGAAGAAATTTCTCGGGCTTCCGCTTCTGTCGGGCTGTCTTATGGTGCGCATTCTAATTTGTGTACGAATAATATTTATCTTAATGGTACAGAAGCGCAACGCCGAAAATATTTACCGCTATTATGTTCAGGGGAATTTGTAGGCGCGCTGGCGATGTCTGAACCGGGTGCAGGTTCCGATGTGGTGGGTTCTATGGCGTGCCGCGCGGTTAAACGTGAAGATGGTACATGGGTCGCAAATGGTAACAAAATGTGGATTACTAACGGTCCAGATGCCAATGTCTTAATTGTTTATATGCGTACTGCTGGAAAAGAAGCCGGATCCCGTTGTATGACCGCTTTTCTGATTGAAAAAGGTATGAAAGGGTTTAGTACGGCTCAAAAATTAGATAAATTGGGAATGCGTGGTTCAAATACGTGTGAGCTTGTTTTTGAAGATTGTGAAATTCCAGCAGAAAATGTATTAGGCGAAGTGAATCAAGGCGTCCGCGTGTTGATGCGTGGTTTGGATTATGAACGTGTAACATTGGCGGGCGGGCCTTTAGGCATTATGCAAGCGGCCCTTGAAATTGCCGTGCCTTACTTGCGTGAACGTAAGCAATTTGATCAGCCAATTGGTTTGTTTGAATTAATGCAAGGCAAAATTGCAGATATGTATGTGGGATTACAAACTGCCCGTGCCTATGTGTATAAAGTCGCGCAAGATTGTGATAATAAGCAGAATACACGAAAAGATGCCGCCGCGTGTTTGCTTTATGCGTCTGAACGTGGCGTCAAAGTCGCTTTAGAAGCAATCCAATGTTTAGGAGGCAATGGCTATATTAATGAATATCCTACAGGTCGTTTATTGCGTGATGCAAAATTATATGACATTGGTGCCGGGACAAACGAAATTCGCCGGATGTTAATCGGCCGTGAAATTTTTGATGCAAAATAAATTAAAAGCATTCATTTTGTGAAAATATTTTCACTCTATAGAGAAAAATAATGCCAGTTTTAAACAGTAAAATAGACGTGACTTCTCCTCGTTTTCTTGAGAACGCACAACACATGCAAACTTTGGTAGACGATCTGCGTGAAAAAGTAGAGCAGATTAGCCAAGGTGGGGGGCAAGCGGCGTGTGCTAAACATTTAGCCCGCGGAAAATTGCTTCCTCGTGATCGGATTAAGGCGTTGTTAGATGCGGGGAGTCCTTTTTTAGAGTTTTCACAACTTGCGGCTTATGATATGTACAGTAATGATGCGCCCGCAGCAGGGGTCATTACTGGAATCGGTCGGATTCATGGACATGAAGTTGTGATTGTGGCTAATGATGCGACTGTGAAAGGGGGAACTTATTATCCCTTAACTGTTAAAAAGCATTTACGTGCGCAAGAAATTGCATTAGAAAATCATTTACCTTGTGTGTATTTGGTTGATTCAGGCGGGGCTTTTTTGCCTCTTCAAGATGAAGTTTTTCCTGATAAAGAACATTTTGGCCGGATTTTTTATAATCAAGCGAATATGTCAGCTTTGGGCATCCCACAAATTGCGGTGGTGTTAGGCTCGTGTACGGCTGGGGGCGCCTATGTTCCTGCAATGTGTGATGAATCAATTATTGTGAAAAATCAAGGGACTATCTTTTTAGGTGGGCCCCCGTTAGTCAAAGCAGCAACAGGTGAAGTGGTCACCGCAGAAGAATTAGGCGGGGCAGATGTGCATTGTCGCACTTCTGGTGTAACAGATCATTTGGCACAAGATGATGCGCATGCCTTAAGTATTGCGCGGGAAGTAGTGGCGAATCTCAATATCAAAAAACGCGTCCATTTAGAATTAAAAATGCCGGTTGAACCTAAATATGCGCCCCATGAACTTTACGGTGTCATTCCAAAAGACACGCGTCAACCTTTTGACATTCGTGAAGTCATTATGCGCTTAGTAGATGGTTCTGAGTTTCACGAATTTAAACAATTATATGGCACAACATTAGTGTGTGGTTTTGCAAAAATTTACGGTTATCCTGTTGGAATTATTGCGAACAATGGCATTTTGTTTTCTGAATCCGCTTTAAAAGGCACCCATTTTATTGAATTATGTAATCAGCGTCAGATTCCCCTCGTCTTTTTGCAAAATATTACTGGTTTTATGGTTGGGCGTAAGTATGAAAATGGCGGGATTGCGCGGGATGGGGCAAAAATGGTCACGGCCGTTTCGTGTGCAAAAGTCCCCAAATTTACTGTGATTATTGGGGGATCTTTTGGCGCGGGAAATTATGGTATGTGTGGGCGGGCTTTTGGGGCGCGGATGTTATGGATGTGGCCCAATGCCCGGATTTCTGTTATGGGTGGAGAACAGGCCGCAAATGTATTAGCAACCGTTCGCCGCGATAATATTGAAGCCAAAGGTCAAACTTGGTTGCCTGAAGAAGAAGAAAAATTCAAAGCGCCTATTCGGGATCAGTATGAACATCAAGGCCATCCCTACTATGCTTCCGCGCGCTTATGGGACGATGGCATTATCGATCCAGCAGACACGCGTATGGTATTAGGCTTAGCATTATCTGCTGCGTTAAATGCTGAACCACAAGAAACGCAATACGGTATTTTCCGTATGTAATATATAAAATATCATCCAAAAAAAGGGAGTGGCGACTCCCTTGTTACACAAAAAATATTTGACAATAATTCAGTCAAGAAAATTTATTTTAACAGCTATTTATTTGAGATAAATTTTCTTGAATAGATTAGAAAAGAAAGAAAAGCCAACGGAGAAAATGATGCCAGAGACAAATAAAAGCTTGATTTTAACACGTGATAATCACGGTGTTGCGACGCTCGCATTTAATCGACCTAATTTACATAATGCTTTTGATGATAAATTAATCGCGGATTTGATTATTGAATTTAAACGGATTGAGCTCGATCCGACAATTCGTGTTTTGGTCTTAACGGGTTTAGGTAAATCATTTTCGGCCGGCGCGGACTTAAATTGGATGCGCAAAATGGTAAATTATAGTAAAGAACAAAACTATGATGATGCAATTTTGCTCGCAGAAATGTTACGTTTATTGGATAAATTAAGTAAGCCAACGATTGCGCGAGTGAATGGCTCAGCGTTTGGAGGTGGCGTCGGTTTAATTGCCTGTTGTGATATTGTTTTGGCGGCTAGTCATGCGCAGTTTGCCCTCACTGAGGTGAAATTAGGGCTTGCTCCGGCGACGATTTCTCCTTATGTTGTTGCTGCGATTGGCCAGCGTCAAGCCCGGCGTTATTTTTTGACTGCGGAAAAATTTGACGCGCATCAAGCCTGCCAAATTGGTTTGGTCCATCAAGTTTTTGAAACAGAAGCTTTATTAGATGAAGCGGTCAAGGCCAAAAGTGAAGCCCTTTTAGCAGCGGGGCCTCAAGCTTTGAAAGCCACGAAACGTTTGATTGCATCAGTGAGTGCAGATATGCAACATGTGGATGATGCCTTGTTGGGTGAAACCGCAGAACTTATTGCCCGTTTGCGGACTTCCCAAGAAGGTCAAGAACGGTTAAGCGCTTTTTTAAGCAAAAATAAATAGTCTTTTCCTTGCTTAAAAATATGATCAATTTAAATGGTTAAATAATTAAGACAAAATGAAAATGTTTAAAAAAGTTCTGATTGCCAATCGTGGTGAAATTGCCTGTCGTGTGATCGAAACCTGCCGGCGATTGGGTATCCGAAGTGTCGCGGTGTATTCTGATGCGGATCGAGAAGCGCGTCATGTCAAATTGGCAGATGAAGCTTACCATATTGGTGGGCCCCGTCCGACGGATTCTTACTTGAAAGGCGATGTGATTTTAGCCATTGCGAAAGCACAAGGGGTAGAAGCGATTCATCCAGGTTATGGCTTTCTTTCTGAAAATACGGATTTTGCGCGCGCGTGTGAGGCCGCAGGGGTTGTGTTCATTGGGCCAACACCAGAAGCCATCGATAAAATGGGCTCTAAAAGTGCGGCGAAAAAAATCATGGATGAAGCAGGGGTACCTATTGTCCCGGGCTATCATGGCGATCAGCAAGAGGCGGCTTTTTTACAAGAGGAAGCTGAACGTGTCGGTTATCCCCTATTAATTAAAGCTGTTGCGGGCGGTGGGGGCAAGGGGATGCGCCTTGTGCGCCAAACTGAAGAGTTTTTCTCGCAGCTTGAGGCCGCCCGTCGTGAAGCAAAAAATGCATTTGGCAACGAGGATGTTTTATTAGAGCGTTTTGTAGAAGGGCCGCGTCATATTGAATTTCAAGTTTTTGGGGATAGTCACGGTCAAGTTGTGCATTTATTTGAACGGGAATGTTCGATTCAACGTCGTCATCAAAAAATTTTAGAAGAAACGCCTTCGCCTTTTTTGGATGAAACTATGCGGGCCGCGATGGGTGAAGCGGCGGTGAAAGCCGCGCAAGCGATTCATTATGTTGGGGCGGGAACCATTGAGTTTATTGTTGGGGCCAACCGTGAATTTTTCTTTATGGAAATGAACACCCGTTTGCAAGTTGAACATCCTGTGACAGAAATGACAACGGGTCAGGATTTGGTTGAGTGGCAATTGCGTGTAGCAGCCGGGGAGCCGTTACCATTAACGCAGGCGGAAATAACGCGTCAAGGGCACGCTATTGAAGTACGGGTGTATGCCGAAAATCCTGCGAATCAATTTCTCCCAGAAACAGGGACATTAAAACGTTATTATCATCCGGTTCCGGATGGCAAAAATATTCGCATTGATACTGGCGTAGTAGAAGGCGATACCATCAGTATTTTTTATGATCCCATGATTGCAAAATTAATTGTCTGGGGACAGGATCGCCATGTTGCTATTAGTCGATTACGTCATAGTTTAAATCAAATGGGTGTCATTGGATTAGTGACGAATATTCCGTTTTTGTCCAATTTGGTTACGAATGCGGCGTTTATTGCGGGCACAACAGATACCTTGTTTGTAGATACATATTTGACATCTTTATTGCCACAACCTGAGACAGAATTACCAGATTTAGCCGTTTTGGGGGCACTTGCTCAAGTTGTGATGGATGAAGAAGCTGAAGCCGCGCAAGGTGCGCAGCATTCGGCGGATCCTTTTTCACCATGGCATCAACCCAGTACGTGGCGTTTGAATACACGTCGTCAACGGCGGGTTATTTTGGCCAATCCGCTCAAAGCCGCGAACTTAGAAATCCTGCTTTCAGGCGTTAAGGGACAATATCGTGCGACATTATTGGACGATACTAAAAATACTTATGATTTTCGCGTCACGCGTTTAGATGAAAATCGGTTGCGCTTGGCTTTCGCTGACACACAAATTGTGCTGACAGTATTACGGGAGCAAGATGCCTTGACTGTCTTTTTGGCGGACCAACGTTTTGATTTAATTAAGATTAATCCTTTTGTTTTTGAAAGTGCAGACGAGGTACCTGGGGGGCGTTTAACTGCGGCGATGCCAGGACGTATTGCTAAAGTTTTTGTCAGTGTTGGGGACCAAGTTGAAAAAGGTCAACCGCTTTTGATTTTAGAGGCAATGAAAATGGAACATACGATTCATTCGCCACGAGATGGGGTAATTGAGCGTATTGTTTACCAAGTCGATCAAATTGTCGAGGCCGATGCAGTCTTGTTTGCTTTTAAAGAAGACGAAACGGCGACAGCATAAGGAATAGCCATGTCAAAGCAAAATTTACTGTTTGAATTAAATGAGCTAGGAATCGCAACGCTGACATTGAATATGCCAGAAACGAGAAATGCGATTACACAAGAAGGTGTCATTGAAGAGTTGATTAATTTGTGTCATAAAATTAATCAGAATAATGCGATTCGGGTCTTAATTGTGACAGGGGCAGGCGAAGGTTTTTCTTCAGGCGGTAATGTTTTTGATATGAAAGAAAAAAAGGGCATGTTTGCTGGCAATGCTTTTGAAGTGGCTCAGCATTATCGTCAAGGTATTCAGCAATTTATACAGTTATTTTATAACTTAGAAGTCCCTGTTATTAGTGCGATTAACGGCGCAGCGGTTGGCGCAGGTCTCGATTTTGCGTTAGCGGCAGATATTCGGATTGCTTCTACAAAAGCTCGATTTGGTTCGACTTTTGTGAATTTAGGGATTATTCCGGGAGATGGTGGCGCCTGGTTTTTGCCGCGTATCATTGGTGCTCAACGCGCCGCCGAATTAATTCTTACCGGTAGAATTGTTTCAGCAGAAGAGGCGAAATCACTTGGTATGGTGTTAGCTGTGGTGGAGCCGGAGACGTTACTTTCAACAGCGAGAGACTTTGCAGAAAAAATTGCCGCAAAATCGCCCAAAGCTACCCGTTTAGCAAAACGGCTTTTACGTTTGGGTAACACAATGGAATTACCGCACTTTCTGGAGACCACCGCAATTTACCAAGGCTATTTGCACCAAACAGCAGAACATGAAGCAGCACTTGAAGCTTTCTTGACTCAAACACGAAAATAGTAAAAAAATTCCAAAAGAGAATTTGTAAAAGTTTTTAAACAAGTTACTGTAATAAAAATTGCTTTCCCATTGTATTAAAACATAAAAATAACCAATTAAGTACTTGTTTGTTTTCTTAAAAACGTATAAAAAAAAGAGGATGGAGTTATGACAACAATAGTAGCAGAAAAAGAACAAAGCCCCCTGATTGATGGGAAGTACCCGCTGAGTGTGATTAATCGAATTTGTACGGCGGATATTATTCGGCGTAGTGCCTCTCGTACCCCTAATAAAGTCGCGATTATTGAAGGGGATCGGGAGATTACCTATCGAGAATTCGATCATTTAGTCAGCCAATTTGCTAATTATTTATTAGGAAAAGGTTTGCAAAAAGGAGACAAAGTTGCCACGCTTTGTTTAAATACGGCCGATTTTGTGATTGTAATGTTTGGGGTTGCTCGAGCAGGGTTGGTGTGGGTGCCCATGAATCCGCTTTCTTCTGGCGAAGATTTACAATATGTGATTACGCATTCAGAAGCAAAATTATTGGTTGCGGATGATGAATTATTGCCCCGAGTGAGACCAGAGATAGAGGCCATTTTTTCTGGTGATATTTTATTAATTAACGTGAAAAACGTTAAAATTGAAGGGCATAATGTTAAGCCTTTTCAGGATGAAATCGCAGGCCAATCGACCGTTGAGCCGCTGGTTGATATTTGCGAGCGAGATGTGGCGCAAATTATGTATACTAGCGGAACGACTGCCAAAGCAAAAGGGGTCATGCAAAGTCATTTGTCTGTTTATATTGCGACGTTAGGAAACATTATTGAACAAGGTTTGACCAAAGATGACGTGTCAAGTTGTTTGATGCCATTATTTCATTGTGCGCAGCACACGCTGTCTGCGGCGTTTTGGCATTTGGGGGCGACAGCTGTGATTATTCGCCATTTTCAAGCTGAGACCCTTATGGACTTAGTCCAAAAGCATCATATTACATGGGTGTTTGCGTTGCCGATGATGTATCGAGCTTTATTAGAATCAGACAAACGTTATGATTATAATTTGGCGACTTTACGTTATTGTCTTTATGCGATGGCGCCAATGGATCAAGGTACGCTGGAACGTTTAATTAAAGAAATTTGTCCGAATTTTGCGCTGATTTCTGGACAAACGGAAATGTATCCGGGGACTGTTTGGTTTAAACCAGAAGAGCAATTGCGTCGTTTTGGGGCATATTGGGGACAACCTTCTTTGATTAATGACATGGCGATTATGGATGATAGCGGTCATTTATTGCCTCGTGGGGAAGTGGGCGAATTGGTTCAACGCGGCCCTAATGTGATGGAAGGCTATTTCAAAAATCCTGAAGCCACCGCGGAAGCGCGTCAATTTGGCTGGCATCATACGGGCGATTTAGCAATGTTTGATGAAGACGGCCAACTGCTTTTTATTGATCGTAAAAAAGATATGATCAAAACAGGTGGCGAAAATGTACCTTCTGTCAAAGTGGAACGGGTTTTATTATCACATCATGCGGTGGCCAATGCGACGGCGGTCGGGTTACCGCACGAACATTGGATTGAAGCCGTGACAGCCTTTGTCATTCCAAAGGAAGGTCAAGAAATTTCACAAAAAGATATTGTCGATTTGTGTGCGGCCCATTTAGGTTTGCATGAAATTCCCAAAGCGGTCGTATTTTTAGACAAATTTCCAATGACGACGACAGGAAAAATTCAAAAGCATGTATTGCGTAAAGAATACACGCATTATTATGAATCCCATCGTGATTTACATGCTCATGCGCACGTCGCGTCATAATTAGCGTGTTGTTGTTGTTTTGTTGTGGTGCCAAAGAAAAGGCGTGATTCCTCCTCACGCCTTTTTTTATTATAATTGAACAATTAAACCAGAACCGATCCTGTCATTTCTGGCGGAATCGGTAAATGAATTAAATGTAACAAAGTCGGGGCTAAATCTGCGAGTTTCCCGCCCTCTTTGAGCGTCAACGCTTTGTTTTGATTGATGTAAACAAGCGGGACAGGATTAAGACTGTGTGCCGTGCTGGGTTGTCCGCTTACTTCGTCTAACATTGTGTCCACATTGCCATGATCAGCAGTAATCAGCATTTGTCCATCCGCCTGTAAAATCGCGGTTTCTAAACGCGCGACACATTCATCAAGCGTTTGTACGGCTTGAATGGCCGCCTCTATTTTACCAGTATGACCGACCATATCTCCATTTGCTAAATTACAAATTAAGACATCATATTGATGGGAAAGAATCGCGGCTTCAAGTTTTTCAGTAACTTCATGGGCACTCATTTCAGGTTTCAGATCATACGTCGCCACTTTAGGAGAAGGGATTAAAACCCGATCTTCTGCTGCAAACGGTTCTTCTGCTCCGCCATTAAAGAAATAGGTAACGTGAGCATATTTTTCCGTTTCTGCGATGCGTAATTGTGTTTTTTGGTGCGTTGCTAAGTATTCGCCCAATGTATTTTTTAATAATTCAGGTTTAAATGCGACCTGTAGCGGTAATTTATCGAATTCTTCGCCATAACTTGTGAGGGTAGTAAAACCACTCAGGCGCGGTTGATTTTGGCGGGTGAATCCTGTGAAATTGACATCCAAAAACGCTTGGGTGAGTTGCCGCGCGCGATCGGCTCGAAAATTCATGAAAATGACGCCGTCCCCGTCTTTCATTGCTTCTGCGGATCCAATCACGGTTGGTTTGACAAATTCGTCATTTTCGGCGCGATCATAAGCAGCTTGTAATCCGCTTTGGGCATCTGGCGCAGAATATTCTCCCTGTCCTAATGTAATCAAATCATACGCACTTTGTAAGCGTTCCCACCGCTTATCCCGATCCATGGCATAATAACGCCCCACTAAAGAAGCCATTTTTGTATCATTTTTTTGTGCCTCACAATGTGCTTGTAATTGTGCTAAATAAGTCGCCGCACTGCGTGGGGGGGTATCTCGTCCATCTAAAAATGCATGAATTCGTACTTTTTGAATTCCCGCCTGATCAGCCATTTCAAGCATGGCCGCAATATGACTATCGTGCGCATGCACGCCGCCATCCGAAACCAGTCCGAGTACATGAAGTGTGCCATTATGTTTTTTGACTTCTGCTAAAAGATGGCGCAAGACTTCATTTTGATAAAAAGTTTTATTTTCAATAGCGAGACTAATTCGGGTTAGCTCTTGATAAACAATTCGTCCTGCGCCGATGTTTAAATGGCCTACCTCAGAATTGCCCATTTGCCCATGGGGTAAACCAACATGGTTTTCTGAGGCTTGAATCGTGGTATGAGGATATGTCGCCCAAATCCGATCCCAATTAGGCGTATTAGCCAAACTAATCGCATTATCTGCTGCTGGTTCTCTATAACCAAAACCATCTAAAATCAATAACAAAAATGGCTTTTTGTTCATCTTCGAATAAGCTCGCTCTAAAAAAATAAATAAATTAATTAATGAAAATTATTTGTCTACATATGCGCGGAAATCGCTCAAGCGCATGCCCATTATTCTTAAGGTGGCAAAATAAACGCCGGCCCCCGCAATGATTAATAACCCAAGGCGTAAAACGCGTTCGTGCATTCTGGCATGTAACCAAACGGTATCATCGCCCGCAAAAAATAAAAATACAAGAAACATCGCGACCAATCCAGCTATCACACTTAAAAAGAAACGGAGCCAGCCTTTTTCAGGGGTATAAATGGCGCGCTTTTTTAATCCCCAAAAAAGCATGGCCGCGTTCAGGCATGATCCCAATGCAATAGACAAAGAAAGCCCCGCATGTTGCAATGGAAAAATAAAAGCAAGATTCATAAGTTGTGTTGAAATGAGCGTAATAATGGCAATTTTTACAGGAGTCCGCACATCTTGTTTCGCATAAAAACCAGGAGCTAAAATCTTGATTAAAATTAATCCAACAAGGCCAATGCTATAAGCGACTAAAGCGCGCTGTGTCATATAGACATCGTTAATGCTAAAATGACCATAATGAAAAAGTGTGGTAATCAGAGGGACAGACAACTGAGCCAAACCCAAAATAGCTGGTAAAGACAACAAAATTGTCAGGCGTAATCCCCAATCAAGTAATTTAGAATATTTGACAGAATCGTTGGAAGCATGCGCCTTAGAAAGGCTCGGCAGTAAAATACTTCCCAAGGCCACGCCTAGGATACCGACCGGAAACTCCATCAGGCGATCCGCATAATAAATCCAAGAAACGCTGCCTGAGACTAAAAAAGAAGCAAAAATTGTATTAATTAATAAACTAATTTGACTGATAGAAACGCCTAGCAATGCTGGGGCCATTTGCTTAAGGACGCGTCTCACCCCCTTATCATGATAATCTAAATCCCAACGCGGTAACTTCTTGATTTTAATCAAAAAAGGAATTTGAAACAGAAGCTGGATAATGCCTCCAAAAAAAACAGCCCAAGCCAACGCCAAAACAGGCGGATGAAAATAGGGCGCTAGCCATAGTGCAAAACCAATAAAACTAATGTTTAAAAAAACGGGCGTAAAGGCAGGGACAGAAAATTGTTGATAAGTATTCAGAACAGAACTGGTAAATGAAACAAGCGAGATAAATAAAATATAGGGAAAAGTGACTTGTAAAAGTTGAACAGTAATATCAAATTTAGCAGGGAATTTATCAAAACCAGGGGCGCTAATATAAACCAAAATGGGGGCAGCAATAATTCCAATGGATGTGATTAAAAATAAGACAACAGCCAGCACAGAGCTGACTTTGTTAATTAAAATTTGTGTTTCTTCTTCGCCTTTTTGATTATGATATTCACTTAAAATGGGAACAAATGCTTGTGAAAAAGCCCCTTCGGCAAAAATTCGGCGCAATAAATTAGGCAGTTTGAACGCTACAAAAAAAGCATCAGTGTACAATCCCGCACCAAAACTGCGGGCAATGACTGTATCTCGAATAAAACCTAAAATGCGAGAAATAAAGGTAAAGCTGCTGACAGTGAAAAGTGCGCGCAGTAAATTCATGTTTTTCTACTTAAATGAAAAAGAAAAAAAGCGTGTTAAAACACGCTTTTAAAGGCAAATTAACGTAATTTCAGCGTAGAAAGCCCGACTAAGACAAGCATCATTGTGATAATCCAAAAACGGACGACGACTTGTGTCTCTTTCCAACCTTTGAGTTCAAAATGGTGATGAATGGGAGCCATCAAGAACAGACGTTTTCCTCGCAATTTAAATGAAGCGACTTGCATCATGACGGAAATTGTTTCCATAACAAATAAGCCGCCCATAATAAAGAGCACGATTTCTTGGCGAATAATCACAGCAATCACGCCTAAAGAGGCCCCTAAAGCTAATGCGCCAACATCGCCCATAAAGACATCAGCGGGATAAGTATTAAACCAAAGAAAGCCTAGCCCTGCGCCCACGATAGCCCCGCAAATAATGACTAGCTCGCCGGCTCCTGGAATGTAGGGAATGCCTAAATATTTGGCAAATACGCTATTTCCTGCGACGTAAGCAAAAATGCCTAAGCCTCCTGCAACCATCACTGTTGGCATAATGGCCAGCCCATCTAATCCGTCAGTTAAATTTACAGCATTACTTGATCCGACAATGACAAAATAAGTCAAAATCATAAAACCAACGAGGCCAAGAGGCAAAGAAGCATTTTTAAAAAATGGAATTAATAATTCAGTGTGAGCGGGTAAATTAGCATGGGCTGCAAGAGTAGCGGCCGCTAAAAAACCTAAGACAGACTGGTATGTATATTTTTCTCGAGCTAGCAAGCCTTGCGGGTTTTTATGCACCACTTTGCGATAATCATCAATCCAACCCACCGCCCCAAAGCCTAATGTGGTGAGTAAAACAATCCAGACATAATAATTATGTAAATCAGCCCATAACAAAGTTGTTACGGAAATCGCCACTAAAATGAGTGCCCCGCCCATTGTGGGCGTCCCTGCTTTCGTTAAATGGGTTTGAGGACCATCATCGCGGACGGCTTGCCCAATTTTGAGCTCAGTCAATTTGCGAATCATCCAAGGGCCAACGAGGAATGAAATTACCAAAGCTGTTAAAATCGCCAAAACAGAACGAAGTGTGATGTAATTAAATACATAAAACGTACGGACACTTAGTCCAAGATATTGCGTTAAAAGAAGTAACATGACGTTTTATTTCCCACTAAAAATGTAATTATAAATTCGTTTTAGAAGCGCATTGCTCTGAAAGAAAAGAGACAAAACGTTCCATTTTAGCAGCCCGAGAGCCTTTAACAAAAATAGCGAGCTGGGGGAGATCATTATTTTTTGTTAAGTGTTCAATTGTGAGACGTAAAACGTTCATCGCTTCAGCACTATCATTGAAATCTAAGACGCGAATATTGGCATGAGAAGCTGTCCGCGCGCCTTCGGCCGTATGTTGCATAAGCGAACCAAAACAAAATACATAATCAATATGATTCAGATCAGCAATATAGAATCCTAATTGTTGATGTAAATGTTCTGCATGCGACCCCAACTCTCCCATATCGCCCAATACCGCAATTTTAATATTACTAGGATGTGTTGCCAAAGTGGCTAATCCTGCTTTCATCGAGTCGGGATTAGCATTATATGTGTCATCAATGAGCGTAATCTTTGTTTGATGGCATTGAAGTAAGTGTGTTTGTAAACGTCCTTTAACCCCTGCAAACGTACTCAAGGCGTGTTTAATCGTTTCTGCTGCAAAGCCTAAATGCATCAAAATAGTGTAAGTAATGCGGGCATTAAATTGATTATGTGCCCCTAAAAGACAAAGTTCAAAATGCGTCGGTTCAGTGACAAAAGGAATAATCTGTTTTGAGCCCAACAGGCGTTCCCAAAGGAAAAAATAAGGACTCATAGCATCAAGAATGGCCACGCCATTTGCTTTCAGGCCGCTAAGAATTTCCCCTTTTGCATTTGCAATGGCTTCAATCGTATCAAAACAGCCAAAATGTGCATGTTGAACTGTTGTAATCACAGCGATATCAGGTTGCGCAATTTGACTTAAATAAGTCAGTTCTCCTGAGTGATTCATACCCATTTCGAGCACAGCGTACTGGTGTTCGGGACGAAGCTGGCATAGCATGAGAGGTAAACCGATATCATTGTTTAGATTTCCTTTGGTGGCCAAATAAGGCACCTTCAATGTCTGTAAACAATGCGCGATCATTTCTTTGACAGTGGTTTTGCCATTACTACCAGTAATACCCATCACACATGTTTGCGAACAAATAGTTCGCCAATACTGTGCTAGTTTGCCTAATGCATGACGGGAATTTTCCACAATGAAAAGTGGAATTGTTAAGTTTTGTTCCAAAACAAGGGGTAAAAATTGCCGCTCAACCACTGCCGCGCAGGCGTTTTTTTCTTGAACATTTTTTAAAAAATGATGGGCATTAAAATGTTCGCCAGCTAAAGCAAAAAATAATTCATTTGTTTGAAGTTGACGACTATCTGTGCTGACTGTGGGATAAGAAAGTACCCAATTTGGATCGTGGGGTGCATTGCGTCCTTCTGCTTCTAGCACCTGTAACAGCGTTTCGAAAGTGAACATAATGAATAAACGTCAAAACATTAGGTGAAAAACTTGGAAATTATAGCAGTTTTTCAATAGGTTGCAATTTGTAGATAAAAAATAGCTTTAGATTTTTCTCATTGACGTTCAATACAAAAAAGCGCGGCTATTTTCAGCGGAAAATATAAAGAAAACTAACAAAATTCTATTTATTTTATTAATTCAAAGATTGAATAGCAAGATAATTTTGTTGCGCTGCAACATAATGCGGATCTAAAACCAGTGCTTGTTCAAAGCACGCCTTTGCTTGTTGATATTGTTTATTTTGGCTGTAAAGTAATCCTAATTCATTTAGGGTAATAGGATTCGCTGGATCCAGCTGATAGGCGTTGTAAAAATATTGGGCCGCCTCTGCCAGTAAACCGATTTCTGCGGCAACTGTGCCGAGTCCTTTCCATGCGGGAATAAAATTGGGATTCTTGCTTAAAATCTGTTTATATAAGACCGCTGCGCCTTTGAGGTCATTATCAAGATGCGTTTGTTGCGCCACATCAAAAATATCATCACTTTCATGAAAAAAATGAAAATTAAAGCGGCCATGAAAGCCAAAAGGTTGTCCTATAGGGGGCGTGCATTCAAATGCAAATTGGTCTGCAATGCTTTCTGGTGCAAAATGAATCGCATAATGCTGTTCTAAAAAGGGGCGTTCAATTCGACAAATTAAAGCATCTTCTGGATCATAACAAACGAAATGTGGA
Organism: uncultured Burkholderiales bacterium; assembly: GCA_964504875.1. GTDB lineage: Bacteria > Pseudomonadota > Gammaproteobacteria > Burkholderiales > CAZDFJ01 > CAZDFJ01. Next base: position 56,404 of record CAZDFJ010000008.1, read on the forward strand.
TCCTGTAGCGCCTTGAGTAGTTTTTTTGAACGCCATGAAAACCCACCATTGCCCACGTTCAGGCCGTCTTCATACCACCATTTGGCCCCAATATAATCATATTTTTTAAATTCCTCAGACCAACTTTGTGGGTGCAAAATATATCCATCCCATTGAATAATTAGTGCAAAATCTGTTTCAATAAATTGATGGAGTGTTTTTAACATAAAATAGGAATATTCCACTGTATTTTTAATTTTTGGAATCGGGATAATTTCTATTTCGGGTGGAAGACTATCATGAGATTGAGGAATATAATCTGTAAAAAAATAGACTTTTTCAAATTGGCAAGCGTGTAATGTTTTTTTCAGTGCTTTTAATGCGAGCGCATAGTTAACACAATCAATACAGCAAAGCGTTGTTTCTTTAAGAACTAACATAAATATTTATTCCCTCACAAAAATAGAATGTATAAAAATTGAAACTTTCTTAAGCAAACAATACGCTGAAACCCTTTGTCTAGACAATCTTTTTTTTTATGAATAGAGAAAAAAAAAGCATTAAAAAGATAGCCTTGTCCAAATAACTATGATAGTATTTCATAATATTATGATGTTCTAATAAATTGATATGGGAGCATAATGATGTTAAACGTATTGTTGCATTCTCAAATAGGCTTGTTATCTATTATCACTGTGTTGGGTGCAGTGGTGTCAGTTGTCTTTTGGTTAATTTATTTTATGAAACATCAAAATGATAAAAAAGATTAATAAATATTTATTATTCTTTTTGAGATAAATTTCGTTCCCGTTTTGGGGATAAGCTGAACATGTATCATTCAAAAATAGAATCTGGCACTTTTTCATAAATTCACTTGAAAAGTGCCTTTTTTTTGTCTTTATTTTTTTAATCACGCACTGTTTCAATCATTTTTGTTTTCTTGCAAAAATCCTCCCCCAAAAAATTCTGATTATATTTTTCATAATTCAAAGAAATTTTCCTAAAAAAAAAGCCTATTCGATCAAAAATAAGAGAAAATGCATGTGTGATGGAATCGATTTAAATTCAACTTAATTAATGTAGGACTTTGAGAATGAAAAGAACTTTTGTGTTGACGATATCTAATCGAAAAGGGGGCACGGGAAAAACGACATCTTCTGTCAATCTTGCTGCGGAAATTGCTTTTCGAGGTTTTCGGACTTTACTCATTGATATGGATACGCAATCCCATGCTTCAATTGGGTTAGGATTTGGTATTTTACCAAAAGGTACGCCAAGCATTCATGATATTTTTTCTAGCCCTGAAAAGATCGATCTATTAGCAGCTGTCAAAGAAACGGCTTTTGAAAATCTCTTTTTTTTACCAGCAGATACAAACTTTGAAGGCTTTGCAGTACAAAGGCAATTGCGTTTATTACATGATTATTTAAATCAACCAGAATTTCAAGAGCGTTTTGATTTTATTGTTTTAGATACGCCGCCTTCACTAGATATTGTTTTAATGAATTCGGTTGCTGCGGCCAATGGAATTTTGATTCCGCTTGTGCCACATCATTTGGCCAGTGAAGGAGTGAAACAATTAGCCCGACTTTTTTACAAAATCGCAAGTACAGTTAATCCTGATTTAAAACTATTAGGATTAGTGCCGATTATGGTAGATAAGCGTATGAATATGCATAAAACAGTTATTGAAAATATTTCATTGCAATATGGAAATGACCGTTTATTCCGAGGAATTCGGACGGATATTCATTTAGCCGAATCTTTTGCTGCGGGTAAACCTGTGCGGTATGCTTTTCCAAAAACGCGTGGCGCACTAGATTATCATCTATTGACAGACGAAATTTTGCAGTTATGGAAAGTTGCAGAATTTATTAATTAAGGAATAAATGGTAATGATGAAAAAAACAATTCAAGCAGGGGTATTGAGTCTTGTTGGGGGAATATTAATGAATATACAAACAACAGAAGTACAGGCAGAAATAACAACAACCACAAAAGAAAGAAGTGCCTTAGCGGTGACTATTTATAATGACAATCTAGCGTTAATTAAAGACACCCGCCAGATCAATTTGGATGCGGGCCAAAACCAAGTAGCTTTTCGAGATGTGTCTGCTCAAATTCGTCCAGAAACAGCGTCCATTAAGACAAAAAATCATCCAAATGTACATTTATTAGAACAGAATTTTGATTTTGATTTATTAACACCAGATAAATTGTTAGAGAAACATGTTGGAAAAACGATTACAGTCATTCGGACAAATCCTGCGACAGGACAAGAATCCCGTGAAAATGCAACTGTTTTGTCCACTAATAATGGCATTGTTTTGAAATATGCGAATCGTATTGAAATTGGCAATCCTGGCCGCTATAGTTTTAATCATATTCCAGCGAATTTACGGGATAGACCAACGCTTGTCTTAAATTTAGCCACCCCAAATGCAATTACAAAAACGCCTCTTGAGCTGAGTTATTTGACGGGGGGCTTAGGTTGGAAAGCAGATTATGTCGCAAATTTGTCAACAGATCAAAAAACCATGACATTAAACGGCTGGATCACCTTAACAAATACCAGTGGCACAAGTTATGAAAATGCTTTATTGCAATTAGTCGCGGGATCAGTGAATCGTGTTCAGCCAAAACATCGGGCCATGGCTTATCCAGCCGTGGCGATGGCTGCGCCTGCCCCTACCATGGCTGCACCAAATGTCGCTGAAGAAAGTCTTTTTGATTATCATTTATATACGTTAGATCGTCTGACTTCGATTGCAGAGAATCAAACGAAGCAAGTTGCATTACTTTCTGCACAAAATATTCCAATGAAACATTTGTATATTCTCAATGGAAATGACTATTATTATTACAGTCAATATGGAGAAATCAGTAAAAAACTTAAACCTAATGTCTTTTTAGAATTTGAAAATAAAAATGGAGATTTAGGTAAACCGTTGCCTGCTGGGATCATGCGTGTTTATACCGCAGATAAGGCAGGTCGCACCCAATTTATTGGTGAGGATAGTGTCGAACATACGCCAAAAAACGAAAAAATTCGTTTGAAAATGGGCGAGGCTTTTGATATTTCTGTCGATAAAGTACAAACTACTTATCGCCAAATTAAAGAGAAACAAGCCGAAAGTAGTTATCGTTTTACGTTGCGCAATGCCAAAGATACGCCTGTGACAGTGCGGGTGGTTGAACCCTTGGGGACGAATTGGGAAATCTTAAATGAATCTCAAAAAAATATTCGGGAGAACAGCCAGGCAGTGCGCTGGGATGTCACGATTCCTGCGGAAGGAGAAAAAATCCTAGAATATAAAGTTAGAAATAGAATTCACTAACAGAAAAATTGTTTTTGTTCAAAGAATTGTTTCTTTTTCGATAAGAAAGGACACATTCTTTGAACTTTTTCATTAATCTATTTCGAATTCCAATAAGGTTTTTGTAAAAAACTGCTAAAATGACGCCTTACGTTCTTTTTTGTGTCAAGGATCGTTCTTTATTCGTAATAAATTTAGCCTCCTTGTCTAAATATGACACCGAAAAAAATGTATTAAGAAAGACGGACATAGCAAGGCTTATTGCTCAAAAAATAAAAAGTTTGACAAAAAAAAATGTGACAAGCCCTATAATGAAAAAGAAAAAGTAATTTTTTTAAGAAAATTTCTTTTATCTTAAACATATCAAAGCGCAAATAACGCAAATCACACAACTAAAGACGATTCTTTTAACAAATCAAACGTGCTTGCCCAAAAAAAGGCATAAAAGACTGTGTTAAAAAGAAAAAGACGTGACTTTTCTCCTAGCATAATTAAAATCGCGCGTATTCATGGCGAATAGGCTCAATAACATATGAAGAGAAAGTGATATCTATCGCCGTTGTATTTTTAAATCTTATTATTAATTGATTGACTATGTATCTGTTTGCATTTGGGATGAACCACCATCAAACACCTGTTTCGATACGTGAACGTGTGGCATTTCCAGCAGATGTCATGATGACCGCGTTACAAGATTTACGTCATCAGCCTCATGTAGAAGAGGCGGCGATTTTGTCGACCTGTAATCGGATGGAAATTTATTGTCATACCTCCGAGCCGAATCAAGTCATTGCATGGTTATGCCAGTACCATCAATTAAGCCCTGACCAAGTTCAGCAATATCTTTATACTTTGCCTAATGACGAAGCCGTCAAACATGCCTTTCGGGTGGCAAGTGGATTAGATTCAATGGTTTTAGGGGAAGCCCAAATTTTAGGGCAAATGAAACAAGCAGTGCGCTGTGCGGAAGAAGCGGGCACATTGGGTACGATTTTATATAAATTATTTCAAAATACTTTTGCCGTGGCGAAAAAAGTGCGGACACAAACCGCAATTGGCACGCAAAGTGTTTCAATGGCCGCGGCCGCCGTGCGAATTGGCGAGCAAATTTTTGGTAAGATTCAAGATCAGAAAATCTTATTTATTGGCGCAGGAGAAATGATTGAATTATGTGTCACCCATTTTCATGCCCAGCAACCACAGAAAATCATGATTGCCAATCGTACGCTCAGTCACGCACAAGAATTAGCGAGTCGCTTTATTGGCGCTACGAGTTGTAATCTTCAAGATTTAAATCTCCATTTATCTGAATTTGATGTTGTCATTACTTCAACGGGAAGTGCGTTGCCTATTTTAGGGAAAGGGTTAGTTCAACGCGCCTTAAAACAGCGAAAATATCGGCCTATGTTATTAATTGATTTAGCCGTCCCGCGTGATATTGAACCAGAAGTCAGTGAATTGAGTGATGCCTTTTTGTATACAGTTGATGATCTGGCCCAAATCGTACAAAATGGTGTAGAAACAAGGCAAGCCGCGGTGCTTGATGCGGAAGTCATTATTGATCATAATGTGACAGAATTTATGCATTGGGTACAACGTCGGGAGACAGTCCCTGTGATTCGAATGATTCATGATTATGCTGAGCGTCAACGCCGTCATGAGTTGGAACGGGCTCAAAAACGACTGACAAAAGGAGAAGATCCTGAAAAAATTATTGAAGAACTCAGTCGTGCTTTGATGAATAAATTAGTTCATCCACAAGTCAATAGCTTAAATCAAATGGTAGGACAAGAACAACGTTATGCCATTCGGGTTTTGAATGATATTTATCATACAAAACATTAATAATTTGTTTTAATTGATTTACTTATTATTTAATATAGAGGAAGATGTCAGATGTCAGACGAGCAAAATCAACCGGTTTTTGGTATTCAAAAAATTTATGTAAAAGATTTGTCTTTAGAAGTTCCCAATGCGCCCGCTGTTTTTTTTGAACAAGAAACCCCGCAAGTTCAAATTGAAATCAGAAATGATGCTCAAGCTGTTGCAGAAGGCTTGTACGAAAATACATTAACAGTAACAGCAACTGCAACGATTGGTGAAGAGAAAACTGTTTTCTTGGTAGAAGTGGCGCAATCTGGTATTTTTGAAATTCGTAATGTTCCAGAAGAAGAATTAGATCCTATTTTGGGTATTGCATGTCCTAATATTTTATTTCCTTATGTGCGTGAAGTGGTTTCTGATATGACAACACGGGCAGGATTTACACCTTTCATTTTGTCTCCTGTCAATTTTGAAGCTTTGTATTATCAAAATCTTGCTGAAAAACAAGGTGAAGACGGCGGCGTCGCATAAGTTTTCCTGATAGAGTACAAGCAATAAAAGCCTTTTTGGTTAAAATAAAAAGGCTTTTTTAATATGGTCAATTAGAAAAAAAGAGCATGAGTACAACGCTACCCATTTTAGTTGTAGAAGATGATGCCGCCCTGCGTGAGGCGATTGCCGATACCTTAGCGCTGAATGGCTATACTGCCTTGTGTGCAAGTGGAGGTCTGGAAGCATTAACATGCTTGGAACAAGAACAAGTGGGGCTTGTTTTATCAGATGTACAAATGTACCCCATGAATGGACATGAATTATTACAACGCATTAAACAGCGCTATCCATATTTACCAGTTTTATTAATGACAGCATACGGCATGATTGAAAAAGCGGTGAATGCGATGCAAGCGGGGGCAAGTGGTTATTTGGTTAAACCATTTGAACCAGATATACTGATTCATGAAATTGAAAAATATAGTTTGCCTGCTTTTCTCGGTCGGGGAGAAGATAAACAAGAAGTCATTGCCCAAGATGGGGTGTCGTTACATTTGTTAGAAATGGCCCGACGGGTTGCGCAAACGGAAGCAACCGTCTTAATTACAGGGGAAAGCGGAACAGGTAAAGAGGTTTTTGCGCAGTTTATTCATCGTCATTCACCTCGAGCCACGCATCCTTTTGTCGCGATTAATTGTGCGGCTATTCCAGAAAACTTACTTGAAGCCACATTATTTGGATATGAAAAAGGGGCATTTACAGGAGCAACACAGGCTTACGCCGGTAAATTTGAACAAGCGCAAAACGGAACTTTGTTATTAGATGAAATTTCTGAAATGCCTTTACAGTTACAAGCAAAGTTATTGCGAGTGTTACAGGAGCGAGAAGTTGAGCGTGTTGGTGGAAAGAAAATGATTCCTTTAGATATTCGAATTCTTGCCACTTCCAATCGGGATTTACCTCAGTTTATTCAAGAAGGAAAATTTCGAAGTGACTTATATTATCGTTTAAATGTTGTTCCTTTTGAAATTCCTCCTTTACGGGAAAGACGGGATGATATTTTGCCTTTGGCAAAATATTTGCTTCATCGTACCGCATCTGAATATAAACGAAATCGATTAGTATTTAGCTCAGAAGCAGAAAAAAACTTATTAAATTACCCGTGGTTAGGGAATGTGCGGGAATTGGAAAATGTCATTCAGCGTGCTGTAATTCTTTCACCAAATGATGAAATTAAGTCAGAACATTTGTTGTTAAATAAGAATGAATTTTCCTCGATTCGACCTAAATTAGAGCAGACTTTAAAAGCCCTTTCGCGAGAAGTGATTACCGCAGATCAGCATAAAATTCAGCAAGTCGATGCGCTTTACGCCAGTCTTGTAGTAGAAAAAGAACAGATTAATTCTGCCGCAGAAGAAGCCCCGCATGATTTAAAAAGTTTGGAAAAAAAACATATTTTAGAAACATTAAAAGCAGTGAATGGATCACGAACGTTGGCCGCCCAACGTTTAGGAATGAGTGGCCGAACGTTACGGTATAAGTTACAACAATACCGTAAGGAATTTGAGGAAAGCCAAGTTCAAAAAAAGTAAAGCAAACGAGTATATAATGGGTTGTCAACCAGAAACTATCAAGAAAATAGAGATTATTCATCATAAAAAACGAAATGAAACGATAATTTCAAGTTTTTTAATAAGATAATCAAATTTTTTTTGTATCGTATTCAAATATCGTTATAATTGAGAGAATTAGACATTATCCAAAGTATATTTTTGTCTTCGTTCACAAAATCAAACATATCAAAGTCAATAAAGCACTGTTAATTATAATAATAATATCAACATAAATGAAAGTTAATAGTGTTAATGTAAAACGATTCAAAACTAAATAAATGATTTAAAAAGGGCTGGGTTTAAAAATGGACATCAATAATATTAATGCAGTAAACTCTGCAGGATTGAACCAAGTCATTAAGGAATTAAAACAAACGTCGCAGTTAGCTGCGGGGGTTTCGTCCGATTCAATTAATGACACGCGTTCTGTTGATTTTGGAGCGGTACTTAAAGACACCATTAATAGTGTCAATCAAAAACAAGAGCTTTCACATCGAACTGCGCAAGAATATGAAGCAGGATCCAGTGATGTTTCTTTGCAAGATGTGATGATTTCTTTACAAAAAGCCAGTCTCACATTTCAAACCATGACTCAAGTCCGAAATAAACTCGTTACTGCATATCAAGAAATTATGAATATGCAGGTTTAATAACCCAAGATAAGGCGTACAGATGGCAATTTCGCAAGAAAGGCTGCTTACCCTCATTCAGGGTTTCAAAGATTTGTCGACCCCGAAGAAGATGGGGATTATTGCAGCAACACTCACCGTTATTGGTGTAATGGTTGGGCTCATCCTTTGGTCACAAGCAGTTGAATATAAAACTCTTTATTCGAATCTTTCAGAGAAAGATGGCGGGGACGTTTTAGCAGCATTACAGCAACAAAATATTCCGTATAGGGTTTCAGATAATGGTAGTGCAATTTTAATTCCAGCAGAACAAGTCTATGAAATGCGCCTTCGCCTTGCTTCGCAAGGGATTCCAAAGGGGGGAACAACAGGCTTTGAATTGATGGAAAACCAGAAACTGGGGATTAGCCAGTTTGCTGAGCAAGTTAACTACCAACGGGCATTAGAAGGGGAAATTGCTCGATCCATTGAAACGATTAATGCAGTGAAAAATGCGCGGGTTCATTTGGCCATTCCTAAACCAACTGTTTTTGTGAGAGAACAGTTGAAGCCAAGTGCATCAGTTGTGTTGCATTTGAACAATGGACGCGCACTTGATCCGAGTCAAGTGAGTGGGATTTTAAATTTAATCTCAAATAGTGTGCCTGATTTACCCACTAAAAATATTACAATTGTTGATCAAAATGGTTCGTTATTGACGAATAATGAAGATGCTATGCATCGTGCTGGATTGAATCCAACACAATTAGAATACGTCCGTCAGGTTGAACGAACTTTTTCGAAACGAATTGAGGATATTGTGGGCCCAATTACTGGGCAAAGTAATGTTCGTGCTCAAGTTACGGCTGATATTGATTTTTCTCAGACTGAACAGACTTCCGAGTCTTATCGTCCCAATCAAGCTCCAGATAAAGCAACAGTACGGAGTACACAAACAGCAGAAGTTGTTGAAAATAATAATCCGCCTGTTGGTGTGCCGGGCGCTTTATCTAATCAACCGCCGGGGGCAGCAACGGCTCCATTAACAACAGGACCTGGGCAACCTACTCAAACTAGTGGCTCTGTTGGGAATAGTCGTCGCGAAAATACGACGAATTATGAAGTTGATAAAACCATTCAACATACAAAAGGACAATCTGGTTCGATTAAGCGTCTTTCTGTTGCTGTTGTGGTCAATTATCGTAAAAATGTAGAATCAGATGGAACAGAGAATTTCAAACCTTTAAATCCGCAAGAAATGACTCAAATCAATAATCTTGTGCGTGAAGCAATGGGATTCCAAAAAGAACGTGGGGATACACTCAATGTGGTGAACGCTTCCTTTAATATTGAGAAGGAAGATGATCCATTCTGGAAACAAACATGGTTCTTTGAAATGTTAGAAAAAGCAGGTCGCTTCGCTGTGATCATGGCTATTTTCTTATATTTAATTTTCGGTGTGATTCGCCCAATGATTCGCAAGTTAATGACGCCCACCCCGCCGCCAGAAGTGGCTTTAGAAGGAATGGGGGTAGAAGGAGGACCTGCCTTGCCTCCGGGAACGCAAATGGTCAACGGCGTCTTAATGAATTTAGATGGGACGCCTTATGTACCGAAATTGAATACTTATGAAGAAAAATTGGCGCATGTTCGCTCCATTGCAAAAGAAAATCCGCGTTTGGTGGCGACGATCATCAAAGAGTGGATCGATGCAGATGGTTAAACCAGCGTAGAAAAAAAAGAGGGTACATTTCAAATGTGTACCCTTCTTTTTTGTAGGGTTGTAGAAATCGAAGGCCTTTTCGTACATTGCATGTTGTAATTGACTTGTCAGACGATATGTATCACGTATAATCAATAATAAAACATCGATAGCATTATTCAGTCTAATCAAATTGTTGTTTTTCTATCCATAAAAAAAAAGAGCGATGTGGTCTTTTTTTACAATTAATTAATTTTGTCATTGCTATTAAATCAAAATGAGTGAAGATTCTATTTATAAAAGTGCAGTATTGCTGACAATTTTAGGGGAAGAAGAAGCCTCTGAAGTCATTAAATATTTAGGTCCAAAAGACGTACAGAAATTAGGGGGCGTGATGGCAACGCTCAGTACGATTAAGCGGGATCAAGCTGAGGCCATTTTGGATGAATTTATTGAATCCTCAGAAGATCGCACTCATTTTGGACAATCCATGGACGAGTACATTCGTTCTGTGTTAACAAAAGCTTTGGGAACAGATAAAGCGTCTAACTTGATTGATCGCATTTTGCATGGGGGCGATACAAGCGGGATTGAAGGCTTGAAATGGATGGATTCTGGCTCTGTTGCGGAATTGATTCGGAATGAACATCCACAAATTATTGCAACGATTTTAGTGCACTTGGATCGAGATCAGGCCGGAGAAATTTTAGGTTATTTTACTGACCGGATGCGTAATGATGTTATGTTGCGGATTGCAACATTAGAAGGGATTCAGCCGGCGGCATTAAGAGAATTAAATGACGTTTTACGAAAACTCTTGGCTGGTAGCGATAAATTGAAGAAAAGTGCAATGGGTGGGATTCGCACTGCTGCGGAAATTCTCAACTTTATGGGAAGTACCCTCGAGACTTCTGTATTGAATAGTATTCGAGAATACGATGGTGAACTGGCACAACAAATTCAAGATCAAATGTTTACTTTTGATAATTTAATGGATTTGGACGATCGTTCTATGCAACGTTTATTGCGCGAAATTCAAAACGATTCACTGATTGTCGCGTTGAAAGGAACTAGCGAAGCGCTCAAAAACAAAATTTTCAAAAATATGTCTTCACGGGCTTCTGAAATGTTAAAAGAAGATTTAGAAGCAAAAGGGCCAGTTAAACTGAGTGAAGTCGAAACGGAACAGCGTGAAATCCTTAAGATTGTTCGTGCTTTAGCCGAAGAAGGCGAAGTCGTGTTAGCAGGTAAAGGTGACGATGGGCTTGTTGAGTAATCGGGTCGTTTCCACAGATACGCCGGATCTAAAACATTTAGATTGGCAAAAATGGGAAATGGACAGTATCTCCGAAGAAGACGGAGAACATGAAGGGGACAATCTGGATGATTCTATTCTGGATCATGAAGAAGAAATAGAAGAACATCATAGTGTTCCTGCTGTTAGTGAAGAAGAATTGCTTGCTATTAAAAACCAAGCACATCAAGAAGGTTTTGAAACTGGCAGACGTGAAGGGCATCAAGCAGGTGTACAGCAAGGTATTCGGGAAGGGATTAACGAAGGACGAGAAAAAGGCTATCAAGCAGCTTATGCAGATGCCCGCGCAGAATTGGATCATCTTAAAGAAATTATGTCTCAACTTGAGAGTTTAATGGGACAAGTAGAATGCGATGTTCCCGAGCAAATCATGAAAATGAGTGTGGCCCTGGCGAGCAGAATGTTTCAAGAAGCGTTGCGTGTTCGTCCTGAATTAATTTTACCTGTTGTCCGCAAAGCAGTCAGTAGCTTGCCCTATGCAATTACAGAACCTGTATTAGTTCTGTCACCTCGGGATGCGGCCTTGGTCAAAAAACATTTGCAAGCCGAATTAGTACATTCTGAATGGGAAATTGTTGAAGATCCTAATATGACAGATGGTGGTTTCTTAGTACGTTCTACAAATAGTGAATTGGATGCAACGGTAGAGACTCGTTGGAATCAAATTATTGAAACCTTAGGACAAGAAGACGATGGTTGGCTCAAGTAGGAAACATCCAAAAGTGCCTGTATTACAGCGTGTGGATGATTATATTCAGCTCTGTGAAAACGTTTTGAAAAAATTACCCCCTTGGCAAACAAGTGGACGTCTGACACGGATTGTAGGTTTGACCATGGAAGCCGTCGGCTTAAAAGTCCCTGTGGGAAGTAGTTGTTTAATTATTATGCCTGAAGGTTTAACTGTTGAAGCAGAAGTTGTGGGGTTTGCTGGTGAAAAGCTTTACTTGATGCCTTCGACGAGTGTTGACGGGTTAGAGCCGGGGGCAAAGGTTGTCCCTATGAATGCCGCTGATATGCGTGTGCCTCGTTTTGATGAAAAATTTTCATTAGATTTGACTGAATCTGATGAAGGCGCGCCGCAAAGTCGGGGACGCATGATGCCAGCAGGTTTTAATTTGCTCGGGCGCGTTTTGGATGGAACAGGACGTATATTAGATAAAGGCGGCCCTATTATTCCAGAAGCTTTGGTTCCTTTGTATAGCCGCCCTTTTAACCCAATGGATCGGGCTCCGATTCATCATATTTTAGATACAGGGGTGCGGGCGATTAATTCTCTTTTGACTGTTGGACGGGGTCAACGGATGGGGCTTTTTGCGGGTTCTGGGGTTGGTAAAAGCGTGTTGCTTGGAATGATGGCGCGGTTTACCAGTGCAGAAATCGTAGTAGTGGGTTTGATTGGTGAACGGGGGCGGGAGGTTAAAGAATTTATTGAAAATATTCTCGGCGCAGATGGTTTAGCTCGTTCTGTTGTGGTTGCGGCACCAGCAGATACTTCTCCCTTGCAACGTTTACATGGTGCAGCTTATGCGACGGCTTTAGCAGAATATTTTCGAGATCAAGGTAAAAATGTTTTGTTGATTATGGATTCGCTCACTCGTTATGCGATGGCGCAACGTGAAATTGCGCTTGCAATTGGGGAACCTCCAGCAACTAAAGGGTATCCGCCTTCTGTGTTTGCAAAATTACCGGCGTTAGTAGAGCGGGCTGGGAATGGGTTAGAAGGAGGGGGATCTATTACTGCTTTTTATACTGTTTTATCTGAAGGGGATGATCAACAAGATCCCATTGCAGATAGTGCCCGTGCGATTTTGGACGGTCACGTTGTGCTTTCTCGAAGTCTAGCTGATCAAGGTCATTATCCTGCCATTGATGTAGAAATGTCTGTGAGTCGGGCGATTAATGAATTAATCTCGCCTTCAGAAATGGATTTTGTCCGGAAATTTAAAAATTTATATTCCCGTTATCAACGTAATCGAGATTTAATCAATGTCGGGGCCTATGTGCGTGGTAATGATCCCGTTTTGGATAAAGCCATTGCAATTTTTCCAAAAATCGAAGAGTTTTTACAACAGTCTCCAAAATCTCGCGCGACATATGATGAAAGTCGAACGTGGCTTCAGGGCCTAATGCGATAGATTTTGAAAGATATCGGATGAATATTGAAGCTTTTTGATATTTAAAAAAAAGAGAACAATATGGCAAAAAAATTTCCTTTGCAGCCATTAATTGATCTCGCACAAGATCAACTTGATGAAGCTGCGCGTCAACTCAGCAAAAATAAAGCAGATTGGCAAAAAGCAGAAGATCGCTTAAACCAAGTGGCGGGTTTTCGTGCTGAATATTATCAGCGTCGAGAACAACTTTCACAAGCGAGTATTCCAATTACGATGTGGAAAGATTATTATAAGTTCTTGAATCGTTTGGATGATGCTTTGACTGTGCAGGAGAAAGAAGTTGAAAAAAGCCAGCAACGTTGGGAAAAAGGCTTGGAAGTATTAAAACAAAAAAAAGTAAAACTCAACGCGATGAATGCTTTACTAGATAGACATAATCGTCAGGAAGACGCGAAAGAAAATAAACGCGAACAAAAACTCAATGATGAGTTTGGTGTGCGGGCGGCAAATATGCGTGCGCGTAATACAGAAGAATGACATTATAGACTCTGCCGTTCTTTTCTCCTTCATTTATACTTTTTGCTAAAATAAATCGGCATAGTTCATGCTCATGTTTGATCAATATTCGATATAATTAATAAGCAATTTTATAAAAAGGGAAAAAGAATGGCTAATTTATTCACTCAACTTCAGCAAAATCTTCTAAAAACGACCTCTACACTAAATAATCTAGAGGGCGCGAATATACAGACGATCCTTCCTGAGGAGGGAATACAAGAGGCAGTCTTTTCAGAGGCTATGCAAAGTAGTTTAGCTTCTAAACTCGAAACGCAACCTTCTTCTTTTACTCCAGCAGAATATACTCAACTTGTTGATTCTACAGTAGAAAATCCGCTTTCACCGGAAGAGTTTTCCGCATTAAATTCTGATTTAGTTCAGAATATGATGACCTATCGGGGATATGCTACTGAATCAAGTACACAGCCGATCGCTTCGAGTCCGTCAACATATCCAATGGCAGAAATGCTTCCGGAAACAGGCCTCTCGCCCCTTCCGTTAACGTCTGAAACGCCAGCGGCAAATTTTGCCAGTCCTGTTCAAACTGATCCGCAAAAATTGCCTCTTTCTTCTTCTGAAAGTCAATGGGCTGCGCCTAAAATTGCGTCTATTCAAACCAATACAAAGACCCCTCTTGTAGAATTAAATAACCCTATTAATAAAGTGGTGAAACCTTCCCTTTCGTTAATGGGTCGCCTTGTTTCCCAAAAAAACATCGGCGCAACGCCGCCGAACAATCCAATGAACCAAACTGTGCCGTTACAAAACGCGCTCAATGCGTCAATCAGTGACCAAGTTAGTCAGAATCCAACTGCCAAAATCGATCAGTCCATACAACAGGCACTCAACCGAAAACAAATTGAAACAATCATCACAAATGTCACCCCTACCGAGGCCATTTTAGAAGCGCCCGTGCCAAATAACCCAGTTTTTTTAGATAAGAACACTGCGTTAAAAGAATTATCGCCTTCTTCGCCGCTTGATTTTGTTCCTATGGAATCAATTCGTCCTCCTGAAAGAAACACCGTCGTAGAAATGGC
>CAZDFJ010000009.1:0-25065 GCA_964504875.1 uncultured Burkholderiales bacterium
TTAGATTTAATTCAAGAAGGTAATATTGGCTTAATGAAAGCCGTCGATAAATTTGAATATCGTCGCGGTTATAAATTTTCAACCTATGCAACATGGTGGATTCGTCAAGCAATTACACGTTCTATTGCGGATCAAGCCCGAACCATTCGCATTCCTGTACACATGATTGAAACAATCAACAAAATGAATCGGATTATTCGGCAACATGTTCAAGAAAATGGGACAGAACCAGAGCCTGCTGAACTTGCCCGTTTAATGGATATGACTGAAGAACGAATTCGTCGTATTCTGCGTATTTCCAAAGAACCTATTTCAATGGAAACCCCGATTGGTGATGATGATGATTCTCATTTAGGTGATTTTATTGAAGATGGCTCAACCATGTCGCCTGTTGATGCAGCAGTTTATGACAATCTCCGTGTTATTACAAAAGAAGTGTTAGATACGTTGACGCCCCGTGAAGCAAAAGTCCTCAGAATGCGCTTTGGTATAGAAATGAGCACGGATCACACGTTAGAAGAAGTCGGAAAACAATTTGATGTGACACGTGAACGGATTCGTCAAATAGAAGCCAAAGCATTGCGCAAATTACGTCATCCGTCCCGTTCAGAAAAATTGCGTAGTTTTATGGAGCAAAATCACGAAGGTTCCTAATGCTTTAGATTATTCTTTCTGATTTATTTTCCGTGATGGCCGCTTTTGCACAAAAAAAGCGGCCTTTTATGTGACAAGTTCTCTCAATTCTATTGATCTCAGTCAATTCTTCTTCAGTGTTCTAAAAAAAACATTGGTCGCTCTCTGTTTAAAGAGCCTTTTCATAGTATAAAAAGCACATTTCTTGGTTTTAGTCATAAATTATATTGAATTCTTTTGTTCAAATAAGTTAGACTGCGTATAATTGTGTCACAAAAAAATACAAAGCTGTCTAGACAGATTCAATTCTAAATACAAATAGTTAGATTAATGTGATGTCTATCAGCATGACTGATTGTGATAAAAAATTAGCTTATCATTTTAATTTATTTATTTTCAAGGAAGAGGAATGAGGCAAACCATACAAAATAAAACATTATTTGGTACATTAGTTTTTAATGCCGTGATAACAACAAGTCTAGCGGCGATTATTCTATCTTTATTTTTGTATCAAGCAATCGTTGCCCCCATTGAACAAACCGTTTTACAGACCGCGCTACAAGAAGAATCGGCTATTCTGAAAGCAAAAATTACGGCAAAACAAGAATCCGTCCGCGCGATGTCTCTCATGACTGCGCAACGTCCAGATATCATAGATGGTTTAAGATTCGCTGACAGAAATATTATCATTAATGGGATTAAAAATATACAAAAGAATATTGCTTCTATTAGTGACTTTAAAACTGTTTATACTCACGTTGTCGATATAGAAAAACGTTCTTTTGTAAAATCTTGGAAATTAGACAGTTTTGGTGACATAACCAAACATAGTATTATTGAGAAAACTTTATCTAGTCAGAAATCTCAAGTAAATTTTGGTATTACTTCAGCAGGGGTCGGCGTATTAGGCGCGGCACCAGTGATGTTCGAAAATCAATTAATAGGGGTCGTAACAAATTACCAAGGAGTGGGTTCAATTAAACGCGATTTAAAAACAATGGGGAAAGAATGGCTCATGTTAATTGACGATCGTGCGTTACAACAACTTTTTGGGAAAACCCCCGATAAACTAAAAGAGAATATGAAAATAGCCGATCACTTTCTTGTTGCCCACATGAAATGGTTTGATCCTTCTTTTATGACAGAAGTTAATCAAAAATATTCGGGTTTACTTGAAGAGGCACAGCCCCACGCCCAAGTCATTGATGATCAGATTGTCATTGTATTGCCTATTACAGATTCAGCTGGGTTATTATTAGGCCGTCATATTGTCGTAAAAAGTGCGCACTTATTGAAAGAACAAATTGAAGAAAAAGTAACTTTTGCTTTAGGATTATTAGTAAGTATTTTATTACTATTAATTTTTATTATTTTAACATTGATATTTTTAGTCCGTTCTAAAGTAATTATTCCCGTGAAATCTGCTTCTGATAGTATCGATGAAGTCTTACGAACAGGACATTTTGATATTGTATTAAACAACTGTGAACAAAATGAAATAGGTAAAATGGTGAATCAAATGAACCGCTTATTTTCTTCATTTCATCAAGTCATTCAAGAAACGAATAGTGTTATCGCGGCTTTAGCAGATGGCGATACGTCTCAAAGAATTCAAGGAAATTATATTGGTGATTTAGCATTATTAAAACAAGGAATTAATCATTCAGCAGAAAATATTCACAAAGTGATGAATGAACTTGGTAATGCCATGCGGTCATTAAGTCAGGGAAATTTTAGCGTGACACTTGATACAAATGCGAGAGGAGAATATGGCACAATGTTATGTGATGCGAATCAAGCCATGCTTTCACTGAAGCAGATCATCAACGAAATTGTAACCATTATGCAGAATATGCGAAAAGGGAATTTTGGGGTACATGTTCAAGGAGAAGCCGCAGGAGATTTATTAGTTTTAAAAACAGACATTAATGAAAGTATGGTGAATCTAACCGAAGCAATTAATCATATGACAGAAATAATGTCTGCCCAAGCAATAGGTGATTTAACCAAAGAATTACAATCTACTGTCTTTCAAGGTCAACTCCATGACTTGAAAAATGCAATCAACTATTCTTCCGAGAAAGTAAAATCTGTTGTGATCCAAGCAATTGATACATCTAATATGGTAAATGAAGCGGCCGCACAAGTTTCACAAGGATCGTCAGATTTATCAGGGCGTGTACAAGAACAAGCCGCCGCCTTAGAAGAAACTAGCGCCACCATGCACGAAATGTCTACCGCTGTACAAGCCAATACAGCGAACGCAAAAAAAGTGGCCGATTTAGCCTCTCAAGTACAGCGTCAGGCAGGAGCAGGCGTTGATGTCATGCATCAAACTATTTCAGCTATGCAATCCATTAAAGCATCGAGTACCCAAATCGCCGATATTGTCACCATTATTGATAGCATCGCCTTTCAAACCAATTTGTTAGCGTTAAATGCCGCTGTGGAAGCTGCGCGGCAAGGCGAACATGGACGGGGTTTTGCCGTGGTCGCAAGCGAAGTTCGCGCTTTAGCACAAAAATCTGCTGAAGCAGCTAAAGATATTAAAAAACTCATTCATGAAAGTGTGACGCGAATTGAAGTTGGGACACAGTTAGCAGATAAATCCGGCGCAATGCTATCAGGTATTACAGGATCCATTGCGCAAGTTTCTGAAATGATTGAATCTATTGCAAATGCATCTAATGAACAATCGCAGGGCATTCATCAAGTGCATCAGGCCATATCAAATATTGACCGCGTTACACAGGAAAATGCAGCCTTAGTCGAAGAAACGACTGCCGCCGCAGAAAGTTTGAATAGTGAAGCCAATCACTTAAAAGAAAATATGCGCTTCTTTAAAATAGAAACGACTCCCAGTTACTATAGATAAAATAAAATAAATTTCATTTAATATTATAACACAGAGAATGTTTAATTATGATAACACATCAAGTTTTAGCCCGAAAATGGCGTCCCCATGATTTTACACAACTTGTTGGACAAGAACACGTTAAACTTGCCCTTGTGAATGCCCTTGAACAAAAACGGTTGCATCATGCTTATTTATTGACAGGAACACGCGGTGTCGGAAAAACAACCCTCGCCCGTATTTTGGCAAAATCACTCAATTGCGAACAAGGTGTCACTTCAACCCCTTGTGGAAAATGTCCGGCTTGTCTACAAATTGATCAAAACCGTTTTGTGGACCTCATTGAACTTGATGCGGCTTCAAACACGGGTATTGACAATATGCGTGAAATTATTGAAAACGCACAATATGCACCTACTACTGGCAAATATAAAGTTTATATTATTGACGAAGTGCATATGCTTTCCAAAGCCGCGTTCAATGCGATGCTCAAAACATTAGAAGAACCGCCGGCACATGTGAAATTTATTTTAGCCACAACAGATCCGCAAAAAATCCCTGTTACTATTTTATCCCGTTGTTTACAACTTAATTTAAAACCTCTTCCAGTCCGTTTGATTCAAGAACGTCTTCAATTTATTTTAGAACAAGAGGGCATTCACTATGAAATTATTGCACTTGAGTTAGTGGCCCAAGCCGCACATGGGAGTCTGCGAGATGCCCTCAGCTTGTTAGACCAAGCCATTGCTTATGGACAGGGAACCGTTCAAAATGAAAGCACACGAAGTATGTTAGGGACGATTGATCATCGTTATTTATATCATGTGATCAATGCATTAGCGGCCCAAGACGGAATACGATTACTGAATGAAGCAGAAAAAATTGCCGAACGGGGCCTTTCTTTTGAAGGGGCTCTAGAAGGATTATCTTTATTATTTTATCAAATTGCTGTCTTGCAAATTATTCCGGATGGCTTACCGCTTGATCAGGAAACACGCGCTACCCTTCTTGAATTCAGTAAAGTTTTTAGCCCAGAACAAGTGCAATTATATTACGATTTAATTATTAAAAATCAAGCGGACTTATCTTTAGCCCCAGATAGTTACACAGGTTTTCGCATGATTTTGTTACGTTTGCTCGCCTTTCACCGCTTAGATATGACACAGACATTAAAACGCGGCACATCTCAGTTTGTTTTGCCACCGGCGCCCAAAGAACGAGGACTTCCTCCAACGAATATGCCCGCGCCGCCACATAAAGATCTGACCACTGAAACGCCTGCACGGGCGCCCGCCGAAACAACTGATTTGACTAAAACATGGCAATTATTATGTCGGCGCATTAAATTCTCAGCGATGGAAGCCCATATTGCTGAAAATGCTGTCTTAACACACTACGATCGTGATAATTTGACGTTATTAATTCCTGAAACCTATAAAATGGCTTTACTTCCCATGAAAGCTAGTTTAATTGAAAAAATTAAAACCGCGCATCCAGAATCCCCGCATTTTCAAATTACTTTACAAGTGGGCGAAATTAGCGAAACAGCACAAACAATTGCTCGTATTGAAACCAAAGCGTTAGCAGATGAAACGGCTCGCCTTACCCACAACCTTGAACAAGAAATCTTTGTAAAAACGCTTCAACAAAAATATCAAGTCGAAATGACAGGCGTTAGTGCGCTCTCAAATGAAAAATAATAGAGGACAATAATATAAAAAAGCCTCGATATATCGAGGCTTTTTTTATCATGATAATTAATTTAATTGTCTAAGTTTTTTGTAAAGCAACAGTCGGCTTAACTCTAAACCACACAACATATAATGCGGGTAAAAACAGCAATGTTAGGATAGTGGCGACAAAAAGCCCCCCCATAATTGCGACGGCCATTGGCCCCCAAAAGGTACTCCGTGTCAATGGAATCATCGCTAGGATCGCCGCAAACGCTGTCAACATAATCGGTCTAAATCGTCTGACCGCCGCCCCCTGTACCGCTTCAAACGGGGTATGACCTGCTTTAATATCCTGTTCAATTTGATCCATCAAAATAACAGAATTACGCATGATCATTCCGAATAAAGCTAATACGCCTAAATTTGCCACAAACCCAAACGGAAAATGAAGCAATAAGAGAAATAACGTAACCCCAATCATACCAAGTGGCGCACTTAAAATGACAATCACTGTGCGTTGCACACTTTGCATTTGAATCATCAATAATGTGATAATAACAAAAATAGTCATAGGAACCACCGCAGCAATGGAGGCTTGCGATTTACCGCTTGCTTCAGCAGAACCTGCAATTTCAATTTTATAATTAACCGGTAATTGTTGAATAATCGGCTGAAATAAAGGCCAAATCTGAGCCGTCACATCTGGCGCTTGGACCCCATCTTTAATATCGGCGCGCACTGTAATGACAGGATAACGATTGCGCCGATGAATAATCGGCTCTTCAAATTCATACGCAAAATGAGCAATCTGACTTAACGGAATATATTTCCCATCATGGGTATAAACCGTTAAAGATTTTAACCGTTCTAAAGAATCACGGTTGGGTTCGTCCGCGCGAACAACAATGTCAATTAATTTATCATCTTCACGAAATTGAGTAATTGTCACCCCCCGCAACAATGTTTGGACATTTTGTGCAATATTTTGAGAAGAAATTCCCAACGCCCGCGCTTTTTCTTGATCAATACTCAATTTTGCGACTTTTAACATCTCATTCCATGTCATATTGACATCGCGGGTTGAAGGATTTTGGCGCATAATTGTTGCCATTTGCTCTGAAATTTCCCGTAATTTCTTCGGATCTTCTCCAGAAATACGGAAACTGACAGGATAGCCGACAGGGGGACCATTTTCAAGACGCGTCGCCCGCCCCCGCACATGAGAAAAAGCCGAATCTTCATGAAAATGTTGATTTAATTTTTTCAAAACGCGTTCGCGTTCGTCTAATCCCTTTGTCATGATGACCATTTGTGAAAAATTGACATTCATGAGTTCAGGTTTTAGAGGTAAATAAAACCGAGGCGAGCCCGCCCCAACATAACTGGCATAATTAATAATGCCTTGATCTTTTTGTAGCAGGGCCTCAACAAGTTTTGTTGTCCGCTCCGTTTCATGAAAAACACTGCCTTCTGGTAGCCACAAATCGACCAGAATCTCAGGACGGGCAGAAGAGGGAAAAAACTGCTTTTCAACAAATTTAAAACTCACTATCGCCAAAACAAATGTCGCAATTGTGAGCGTAACAATCATTTTTGGATATTTTAAACAAAAACCCAAAATCTTCTTGAAAATCCGATAAAACCGTGTGTTATAAATCGTGGCCTCATCAAGATGCTCTTCGCGTAAACTTTCTGGCAGTAATTTAAACCCTAAATAAGGAATAAAAATAACCGCGACAAACCATGAAGAAATCAACGCAACAGACACTACTGCAAACAAGGTAAAAACATATTCACCAGCGTTAGATTTTGCAAAACCAACGGGCAAAAATCCTGCGGAAGTAATTAACGTTCCAGTGAGCATTGGAAAAGCAGTGGATTCATACGCAAAAGTGGCCGCCCGCATCCGTGACCAACCTTGTTCCAATTTTAATGCCATCATTTCAACCGCAATAATCGCATCATCAACAAGCAAACCTAATGCAATAATTAAAGCCCCTAAAGAAATTCGTTGCAAATCAATATTAAATAACTTCATGACCAAAAAAGTCGTACACAGCACTATCGGAATGGAAAACGCAACAACAATACCAATACGCCAGCCTAAACTTAACAAACTCACTGCTAAAACAATAATTAAAGCTTCTAGCAGAGATTTCATAAATTCATTAATAGAGTTTTTGACCACTTTAGGTTGATCAGAAACCTGATGAATAGTCATACCAACGGGCAATTCATTTTGAATACGTTGTATCGATTGGCTCAATGCTTCACCCAACGCTAAAACATCGCCGCCTTTTGTCATGGAAATCGATAAGCCAATGGCTTCTTTTCCGTTAAAACGCATCTTATAAGTCGGAGGATCTTCATAACCGCGATAGACGCGGGCGACATCCCCTAATTTGAGTTCCCGCCCATTTGCCCGAATTCCAATTTCACGAATACTTTCAACGGATTTAAAATCGCCAGAAACACGAAGATAAATATTATCTGTTTTTGTAACAATACTTCCTGCCGGCGTCATCGCATTTTGCGCTTTGAGAATACTCGCCACTTGTAAAGGATCAATGCCTAATGAAGCTAATTTATCATTTGCCATTTCAATATAAATTTTTTCAGCTTGTTCACCTGCTAACTCAACTTTACTGACATTTGGAATGGCTAATAATTCTTGTCTCACACGATCTACTTCTTTTTTTACTTCCGCATAGCTAAAACCGTCGCTTGTAAAGGCATAAATTGAACCAAAAGTATCGCCAAATTCATCATTGAAAAAGGGTCCCACGACACCATCTGGCAATTGCGTTTTAATATCACTGATTTTCTCGCGAACTTTATGCCAAATATCAGGCACGGCTTTCGGGTCAGTATATTCTTTCAGTTCAATAAAAATCATACTTTCGCCCGGTTTAGAATAACTGGTGATATTATCCAAAAAAGGGACTTCCTGAAGCTTTTTCTCCAAACGATCCGTCACTTGTTGTTCAACTTCGCGCGCTGTTGCCCCCGGCCAATTGGCCCGAACAACCATAATTTTAATCGTAAATTCAGGATCTTCCTTTCGGCCTAAATTAAAATAGGCAGCCAAACCTGCAATAATCAAGACCACCATAAAATAACGGGTGAGCGATTGATGTTTTAGCGCCCATTCTGAAAGATTCATTTTAAAATGTGATTTATTTTTCATAAGTAAAAGCGATTCTCTCCTCTGATTTTTTTGATCATAACGGTTTTTTTCTATGACTCAAGATACCATCATTGTTGTTTAATCATTATTAACATTATTTATAAAAATACAAACTAAATTAATTCCTAAAAAAAATTTTTAGAAACAGGCATCAAATGCTATTTATCATAATTGCACTTATTATTTTCGAAAAGCAAATTTTATAGTTTTTTCCGAAACAACTTGATATTTATTTTTACATTTTATTTTATCGGGATAGAAAAACTAAATTTATTTATTTTTTTATTTTATTTTTGATTTTTTTAGGCGGGATTGTTTAATTAACAGTATTGCTTTTCCATTCGGTTTGGAAGATCTGAGTGTAAGATATTCGATAAAAAAACAAGAAGTCACTTTTCAAAGTGTTGTATAATTATTCATTCTTGTTTGATTACATTCTTGCTCACACTTTGGAGAAAATAATGGCTTCTTTTTTGAAAAAAACAATTGTTATGAGTAGTCTTGTACTAGCAGGTTATGTTTCTACTGCACTGGCAGCAGAAGGCGTTGCCCCTGCAGGTCAGGCCGCATCTTCAACAGTCACAGTGACAGAGGCCTTTGCTTTTGCAACCAAACCAGGTCAAAAAGTCGGCGCAGTTTACATGACTGTCAAATCCACAGCAAACAACAAATTGATCAAAGCAGAAAGTGATGTTTCTAATGTGACAGAAATCCATACTATGTCCATGGAAAATGGCATCATGAAAATGAAAGCAATTCCTGAGCTCGCATTTCCTGCAGGACAAGTTGTCCAATTAAAACCTGGTGGCTATCACATCATGTTAATTGACTTAAAACAACCTTTGGCCGTAGGTAATGTTGTTAATCTGAAATTATACATTGATGGTGCAGAAAAGAAAGTCATTCAATTAAGTGCGCCTGTACGCGAAGGACATCGTCACAACCATATGGAAAAACATGATCATAAACATATGGAAAAACACACCCAGCCTGCACAATAATATTTTTGTCCTGTCTTGTTTAAGAGAAATTTGATCGTATTTTAATTATTCTTTATGAAAATTCTTGCATTGGATACCGCAACGGAATTATGTTCTGTCGCTTTGTATTGTGATGGTCAAACATTCAGCCAAGAAATCATGGCAGTGAATCGTCATGCTGAAGCCTTGTTCCCTATGATCAAACAATTATTGGCACAAACAAATCTGAAATTAGCCGATTTGGATACGATTGCCTTTGGGAGCGGTCCGGGCTCTTTTACAGGGGTACGAATTGCATGCGGGATAGCCCAAGGATTAGCATTAGGTGCGGATGTAACGCTTCTTCCTGTCAATACGTTAGAAGCTTTGGCTATTCAAAGTCAGCAACAAGCAGTGATTAGCTGTCTTGATGCACGAATGGGAGAGGTTTATTATGCAGCTTATCATCTCACTCATGATGAAGCAGGACATTGCACTGCGATTGAAAATATGATTGAGCCATGTTTGATCCATCCACAACAAGCCCAATTATTTCATCTTTTGGAAAAAAATTGGACAGGTTGCGGGACGGGATTTAAAACTTACCCAGCACAATTGGCGCAATTACCTATTGGGGAAGTTGTGATTTTATCGGAAATTCTTTATCCTCATGCGCGTGATATTTTGACTTGTGCGCGTTTGGCTATTCAAAACCGACCCAATGCGTGTGTCCCCCCTGAGCAAGCGATGCCTTAT
This sequence comes from uncultured Burkholderiales bacterium, assembly GCA_964504875.1. Classification (GTDB taxonomy): domain Bacteria; phylum Pseudomonadota; class Gammaproteobacteria; order Burkholderiales; family CAZDFJ01; genus CAZDFJ01. Next base: position 10,063 of record CAZDFJ010000009.1, read on the forward strand.
TATTTACGTAATAAGGTGGCTATGACCGTTGCAGAAAGACAACATTTGTCCAATAATACACGAGCGCTCTAAAACAAGTCATTTCTTGGTTGTTCTTATCTGTCCGATAGACCTAAGCTAGGACAGATAAGAAACAACGTTCATATATGCATATGATTTTTTCAAATTTGATTAAATGCTCTTGATATTATGTTAAATATCTATCATAAATTATTTGAGTAAAAATTAGACGCTTATAATGAACTCGTGATAATATAATGCACATACTTTCACAAATATGACGCGAGTTAATCGCTTTAAATGATCATTATTTCTAATAAAGTAATATGAAACAATACGACTATAAAAATGTTCACCTCTTAAAAGTCATTGGCATGACGGATATTGGGAAGGCCCGTTCTCTAAATGAAGATTCTTTCTATATTGATGAAGAATTAGGGCTGTTAGTTGTTGCTGATGGGATGGGGGGACATGCGGCGGGCAATGTCGCCAGTGCTGAGGCAGTGTTAGCACTCCGCCACTACCTGCGGGTCGCATTGATGAGTGAAAAAAGCGGTTCAAATCTGGAATCTATTCTTGAACAAAGCATTCCAGGCTTTAAAAAAACATCTTTGCCTGAACATCATTCGGATCAAGCTCTCGATCAAGATTCGACTTTAGATGATATCCCGCTTATGGCAGTATTACAGCTTAAAAATGCAGTGGCATATGCTAATGCTAAGATTCATCAAATGAATATTGAACGCGGCTATGGTCAAAGTCGAGGCATGGGCACAACCATTGTTGGTTTATGGTATGCAAAAAGCGCAGATGCTTACTTAATGTTTCATATCGGAGATAGTCGTTTATATCGTCTTCGGCGTCATCACTTGGAACAATTAACACACGATCATTCGCTTTATCAAGCGTGGAAAGATGCGGGCGCTATCGGTGAAGCCCCGCGCCGTAATATTATTTTACGCGCGTTAGGCCCAGGAGCAGAAGTAGAATTAGACACCGCCGTGATTGAGCTCCAGCCTGAAGATATTGTTTTACTTTGTTCTGATGGATTAAATGGTATGCTGGAAGATATTGAAATCGAAGGAATTTTATGTTACGCCATGCAATCTGGCTTGGGTGCAGCGTGTCAAATGCTCATTGATCAGGCCAATGATCATGGTGGAAAAGATAACATTTCAGTGATTTTGGGGCAATATCAACGTCCTGAGACTTTAGCATCCTCTCGCATGCGTTAATACATATAGTGCATTATCAGACAGTCAATTACTAAAAATCAACCAAGCAACTGGTTGATTTTTTTTATTTAAACGCGCGATTTTATCTTACTAATTCTGACATTGTTTAGATGTGAATTTCATGCGTCACCTTTTGCTGTTCATAGACGCGTTTCTTTTTCAGATGGATTATTTCAATGCATAAAGATCATTATTCTGCAACTGACCTCGTTTACTTTCAAGGTTGTGCTTATCGTACTTATCTTGATCTTCAAATCTGTTTTGAACAAAACGCGGCTTTACAATCAGAACAAATTACTTTGCCTCAAGATATTCAGATGATTGCTGAAAAAGGCAGACAGCACGAAGTCGCTTATTTTCAAAAGCTCACGCAACAAGGGGTTAATATTGTTGATATTACCCAAGCAGGTCGGACGCGAATCGAACAAATTAATGCAACAAAAAAAGCGTTACAAAGTGGGGCAGAATATCTGTATCAAGCAGTTTTAACATATCCTGACCCTGATTTTCCGCTGACTTGGTTAATCAAACCTGATTTTTTACACCGCATCCCCCATCCAACTGACCCCAATCAGCCCCTTTATGAAGTGATTGATACAAAGTTTGCGCAAAAGACTCGCGCGCCTTTTATTATCCAAGCAGCGTTATATACAAAAATAATGTCTTTATACCAAAAAGCCCCGCTGAATCATTTCCATTTTGTTTTAGGTAATAATGAAAAGGTGAGTTATGCTTATGGGGAGGCTCAATATTATGTTGATGAACTTATTGAGAAATTTTACAATTTTACAAACAGCTATCATTTAAAGACATTAGCCTCACCTTATCCAGAAAAATGTGACAGCTGTTCCGTTTGCCCTTGGCAAGAGCACTGTAATAAACGCTGGCAAGCGGATCACTATCTCAATCAAATCCCCATGATCACCTCATGGCAAATTAATCATTTAAAACAAAATCAGGTTGATAATCTGACGACATTATGTACACTGTCTGCAAAAACACAGACACTTTTTCCTGAACAATACTTTACGAAATTACAAACTTTTGCCCAATTAATTTTAAAAGCGGCTGAAACAAATTATGACACAGTCTTAGGACAAGTCCTTCTCCCCTTAACAGAAGATGAAGGCTTATTAAGTCTTCCTGCGGCCCAAGAAAAAGATCTCTATTTAGAAATGCGACTCGATACAACTGTTGTGGGTCTACTATGTTATAGTGCCACAATTCGTGTCCTTGAAGATAATTTTTTACCCAATTATGTACAACTTTGGGCCCATTCGTTAGAAGAGGAAAAAATACTGCTGGAAAATCTCCTCGAAATTATTGGGCGTTATTATAAACAAGACACAAAGTTGCATATTTATCATTATGGTTCACATGTGATTCAAACATTTGAACGCCTGGGTGAAAAATTTCCGCAACGTTTGACACAAATTAACTATTTATTTAAACATGATGTTTTTGTCAATTTAGAGCAAGTTTTACGGGAAAGCATTGCAATTTCTGCCCCCTCATATCGTTTGAATAGCATTGCACCTTTGTTCACTAATCAAAAAATTGTTCATAAAGGTGAATTATTATATCAATATAATCAATGGCGTGAACACGATCAGCAGGATTTATCTCTTCTTGAAGAAATCACACAAAAAAATTACACAACTTGTGATGCAATTGAATCATTACATAGCTGGCTCCTGACGAAAAAAAATACCCTTTCGCCTTATGCTGAAGCAAGAAAAGCAGTATTACTTAAAGAAGCAGCTGTTAATTTAGACACTTCATTGACGCATCAGGCTTTACTTTCTTGTCAAGAAAAAATGCCGGAACAACAAGAGTTTTTGCAATTAGTCGCTGATCTCTTGGATTTTTATCAACGAGAACGCGAACCCGCGTTATGGGACATGTTTGCACGTCATCATATGAATACAACAGAATTAATTCATGATGATAATTGTTTGGGGGGCTTATCCCGTGTCAAAAACATACCAGTTATTTCAGAAGCGACGAGTCGCAAAAAAATTTACACGTATAGTTTTCCCCCTCAACAAACTAAATTACGTGAAGGAAAAACTTGTCTTAACGCTAAAACACTGCAAAGTGCCGGTGAAATTGTCAAATTAGATTCAATTAATTATTTCATTGAATTAAGTATCAGTTCGGCAGATGGTTTACCTGATCATTTGTCTCTTATTCCTGATCGACCTGTTCGAGTTGATCTATTAGCCAAAGCGTTGTTACGCTACGCTGAAAGTATTATTGAAGATCATACCGGACAAAGTTTTCCGGCCGTGACTGATTTGCTCATGCGGCGGCCGCCTCATTTAAAAAATACCCCGCGCGGACAAAAAATTGATTGCCCAGAATTATATCCAACCCCAGAAGATCGGGCGCGTCATATTTTAAAAACCGTTCTCAACCTAGAAAATAGCGTATTATTTATTCAAGGGCCACCCGGCGCCGGAAAAACTTATATTGCGTCTCGTTTGATTACAAATTTATTGCAACGCGGCGCGCGGATTGCTATTTCTTCCAATAGTCATAAAGCGATTCATAACTTACTGGCGGCCATCGAAAAACGCGCCCATGAACTCAATTTTTTCTTTTCTGGTGTGAAAAAAAGTACAGAAAAAGATTTAGACAGCCAATACAAGCCCACTTCGCTCTATATGACTGAAAGTTTTCACAATGCCGAAGTTTTTGAAGGATTTGAAAATGGGCGTTTTCAACTGGTGGCGGGGACAGCATGGTTATTTGCACAGCCCCGTTTTGATCAAAAATTTGATTACTTATTTGTTGACGAAGCAGGACAAGTTTCTCTTGCTAATTTAGTAGCAATTGGTTTATCTGCTAAACGCATTATTTTATTGGGTGACCAAATGCAGTTAGGCCAACCTGTTCAAGGGGAGCACCCGCATGAATCAGGCCTATCTGTATTAGATTATTTTTTACAAGGGAAAGCCACTGTGCCGCCTGATCGGGGGTTCTTTTTAGGGGAAACATGGCGGATGCATCCAGAAATTTGTGCTTTTCTGTCAACAGCATTATATGACCAACGTTTGGCGGCGCGGGCGCATACACAAACTCAATCCTTAGTATTAGAGACTGATACCGCCCATTTTGCCTTACGGCAAACAGGTTTACATTTTGTCCCTATATTACATAAAAATTGTACAGATAGTAGCGAAGAAGAAGCACAATTAGTTACAGAAATTTATAACAGTTTATTAAAACAATCTTATACAAAAGAAGGTCAAATTCTACCTATTCAGGATGAAAACATCTTAATAGTGACCCCTTATAATTTACAAGTCCAATTGTTAAAAAATCGGCTCCCTGAAAAGGCACGGGTCGGTACCATTGATAAATTCCAAGGACAAGAAGCAGAAGTTGTCATTATATCTATGGTCACTTCAGACGGCGAAAGCGCAACGCACCAAATGGAATTTTTGTATTCTAAAAATCGTTTAAACGTTGCTATTTCACGCGCAAAAACGCTCGCTTTATTAATTGCTAATCCGGCATTGATGTCTGTTGTCTGTGAAACACCTGATCAAATCAGCTTAGTTAATACATTTTGTTGGATTAAACGTTTACAAAATATGCAAAATGGTTGAATTTTCATTCAAAATCAGTTAAAAAGAAACAAACTTTAATTAATATGACTTTTTTAAATTTTTTTCTTCAGTATTTAAAGAATTCAAAAAGAATTGCTAGCAAAAAGACAATGTTTTGAGTTAAGATTTTAGTATATTTTTGCAATAAAAAATAATATTTATGTATAGAATCTAGATAAATTCTTACGGAAATTAATGATATTATAGGTGGGTATGAATGATTTTTTATTTGAAAAGTAAAACGCGATGGGTTCCAAAAAAACGAAATAAGATTTCTGTTTTCAGTTTTTTTTCTTCTTTTTTAATGAGTGTCACTTTTTTGCTTTTGGGAACCACTTCTTCGTCTGCAATGGATTGTCACCCGCAGCCTCGGGCACAATGCGCTTTTGCGAATTTGAGTAATAAAAATTTGGCGGGGGTGAATTTATCAGGGGCCAACTTGCGCGGCGCGAATTTAACAGGGACCAATTTGACAGGCGCAAAATTGGCGGGGGCCGATTTAAGTCAAGCTATTTTAAAAGTAGCAACGCTCAAAAATGCGGATTTACGCTGGGCTCAACTCCAATCAGCCAGTTTTAATGTGACTGATCTACGCGGGGCTAATCTGTATGGTAGCAATTTGCGCGGGGCCAGTTTTGAATCTGCAAACCTCTCACGGGCAAATTTAAGTAAAGCTTTCTTGGTTGATGCGACTTTTGATAATACAGCATTGAGTGATACCAATTTTAGTGATGCCACTTGGATTAATCGCAAACGTTGTGCTGCAAACTCTGTTGGAGAATGTAATTAAATGTCTAAAAAAATTCTTATTACAGCGTTGCTTACAGGATTGATTGCCCTACCGTTAGCAGGGTGTCAAATGCCTTGGGAGGATTCCAATAAATCTAGTACAAAAAAAGAAAAGGGCAAAAAACCACCGATTCCTATTGTGATTACCACAACGCCCATTGATACTAAAATGATTAAAATTGAGGCGAATTCAGCCCGAGGTATTGTAGACAGACCGAATCTTGTGCATATTGCTTCTCCGTTGACTGGAAAAATTATCAAAGTTTCCACAAAAAAAGAGGATGTGTTAATGGTCAATCAAATGCTGGCAGAATTTGAGACAGAAAACTATGTCATCCAAGAACAAGATAGTCAAGCTGAACTAGATCGATTGAACGGCATGAAACATGCCGCCGATATTACATTACCTGCTAATTTTGAAACGTTATATAAACAAGCCTCGATCCAAAATCGCGAAGCAAAACGAAATATTAGGTTGGCGTCTCTAAAAGCTCCCGTTGCGGGCAAAATTACCCAAATGACCGTCGAAGAAAATATGCAAGTCAATCGGGGACAGATTTTGTTCGAAATTACACCGAATATGAAACAACGGACGGCCAGTTTTATTTTTCCGGCGCAAACAGAACGCCTTGCAGTGGGGCAAAAAATCAGCATGTCTGTTAAAACAGCACCGGATACAATCATCGACCGAAAAGTACAAGAGTTAAGAAAACTGCCATCTGGTGAATGGCAAATTAAAGTTTTACTCGATGAAACGATTCCATGGGCACAAGGCACGAATGTTGATGCTGTTGTTGAAATTTTAAATCATCCAACAGCGTTGATGCTTCCTGAAAAAGCGATTGTGACATTACCAGAAGGTCCTGCGGTTTTTGTCTACAAAAAAGACACCAATACAGTGACCTTACGCCCTGTCAAATTGGGCGAAAAACGGGAAGGACAAATTGAGATCACTGAAGGCATCAAAGATGGTGAATTAATCGCCCTTGAAAATAATTCACAACTGAAAGATGGACATCCTGTTGCCTTGAAAGGCACCGCTGAAGCAACCCAAGCGGAAGCCGCGGCCGCGGCCGCCCTGAAAAAAGAAAAAGCGCGTCTCGCAAAAGAAAAAGCCGCGAAGGAAGCGGAAGCCCGTGATAATGGCACACCATTACCCACAGAGAGCCCTTCTCCCACCGCTAATCCAGAAAGCGATAAGCCCACACCAGTACACTAAATCCAAAAAAAAGCCCCTCTAACGAGGGGTTTTTTAATATTGCGATTGCGTTAAGTCACTTAACCGCGAACGTGACCATCCCCTAAAACCACATATTTTTGACTGGTGAGCCCTTCTAAACCAACAGGACCACGCGCATGAATTTTATCTGTAGAAATCCCAATTTCTGCCCCGAGACCATATTCAAAACCATCAGCAAAACGTGTAGATGCATTGATCATGACAGAACTAGAATCGACTTCACGTAAAAACTGGCGGGCTTTTGTATAATTCTGCGTCACAATTGCATCCGTATGCGCTGAGCCGTAAGTGTTAATATGCTGAATCGCCGCATCAATATTTTCAACAATTTTAACGCTCAAAACAGGTGCTAAATATTCCGTTGTCCAATCTTCTTCTGTTGCACTGTTCATTTGAGGAATAATTTGACGCGCTAAATCATCGCCTCTTAATTCAACGTTTTTACTGAAATAAAGATCAGCCAAGCGAGGTAACACGTGCTGAGCAATTTCTTCATGCACCAAAAGCGTTTCCATCGTATTGCATGTCCCATAACGTTGCGTTTTGGCATTATCCGCAATACGAACAGCTTTATCTAAATCTGCTTCGTTATCAATATAAACATGACAAACGCCATGTAAATGCTTAATCACGGGCACACGCGCCTCACGTGTGATCCGCTCAATCAAGCCTTTGCCCCCACGTGGGACAATCACGTCCACATATTCAGGCATACTGACGAGCAGACCGACTGCCGCCCGATCCGTTGTTTCAATCACTTGAACCGCTTCTTGAGGTAAATTCGCAGCAGCCAAGCCTGCCCGAATATATTTCGCAATCGCTTGATTAGAATGAATGGCTTCCGACCCGCCTCGCAAAATGACGGCATTGCCTGATTTTAACCCTAAACCGGCCGCATCCGCTGTGACATTAGGACGAGATTCATAAATAATGCCAACCACACCCAAAGGCACACGCATTTTCCCGACTTGAATCCCAGAAGGACGATAATTTAAATCAGTGATTTCGCCCACTGGATCATGCAAACTGGCAATTTGTTGCAACCCTTCTGCCATGCCTTGAATTACTTTTGGCGTTAATGCCAAACGATCCAATAACGCACTTTCTAATCCCGCGGCTTTGGCGGCATTCATATCTTTTTCATTAGCGGCCAAAAGCTCTTCTTGATTTTCCAAAATCAAGGCGGCCATCGTGTTTAAAGCGAGATTTTTTGCATGGGTATCCGCCCGAACCATTTGACGAGAGGCCTGCCGTGCCGCTTGCCCAAGATTTTTCATATAGCTTTCAATATTAGATTGATTCATTCTGTCATGGCTCTCTTTAAAAATTCTAATAAAAATAATAAAATAAATTACAAAAGCACTTTGAGTTTCCGGCCGCCGGTAATACCAAACCCTTCTCGTTGATAAAATTTTACTGTATCTGCAAATTCAGGTAAAGGGGGCGATGTGGCTTCTAAGCGCTTCCATTGTTGTTGTTGGCCAAACAAACGGACCGTGTCAATTAATTGCTTCCCAATGCCATATTTGCGATAAGCAGGCCGAACATAAAGCTCAGTAATTGTGCCAAATATTCCACCCGCATAGACTGCAAAACTTTCACTGACTAAAATCACGCCCACCGCTTGTTGTGTTGACGCTTCTTGTGCGAGCCAGGCCCGCGTCTTTTGCATAGACAAAGCCTTTTTTAAACAAGACATCGCATGCGCGGTCTCCAACTGAAAAGCAGCTTCTCCGATTTTTTCCATAATTTCACACAAAAGGGCTTCTACTAAACGTGTGACTTCTGGAATATCGGCCAAGAGAGCGGGCACAATGTGAACAGTCATAATTACTTTTCTCTTTCAATTGGATTATGCAGAAAAGACGAAATCTCATCAATTATTTCGCCTTTTTTAATGCAATAAATTAAATATTTAAGACAGAAATATCCGCTACTTGATTCATTAAACCAGACAGTGATTTTAATAAGCTTAAGCGATTCAAACGTAAATCTTTATTGTCAACATTGACCATCACTTCATCAAAGAAACGGTCTACAATAATACGCATGCCGGCCAAACGGTTTAAAGCAGTGTCATAAAATTGTGTTTTAATGGCGTTGTCAATTTCAGGTTTAACTTGCAAAATCGCCTGGTAAAGTTGTTGTTCTGCTGGATCAGATAAGAGCTCAAAACGCAAGGTTTCTAATTCTTCAGTATTTTTCTTCAGAATATTTTGAATGCGTTTGTTGGCGGCGGCTAAACTCTGCGCTTCAGGTAATTGTTTAAAGCTCTGCACGGCTTGCAAACGGGCTTTCACCAAACAAATCAAATCATGATCAATATTTAAAACAGCTTCAACTTCGTCATTCAAGAAGCCTTGATCGCGTAAGTAAAATTTGAAGCGGTCTGTCATAAAATTCTGAATTTTCCCTATCAATTCAGCTTTTGCAGTCAACGCATAGCCCGCAAACGTATCATAAGCAATGCTCAATAAATGACTGATTTTTAAGTTCAGATTAAGTTCACTTAACATGCGCAAAATACCCAAAGCGCAACGACGCAAACCAAAAGGATCTTTTTCGCCGGTTGGAATCAATCCAATACCGTAAATCCCTACAAGGGTTTCTAATTTATCCGCCAAAGCAACACTTACACCGACAATATCCTCAGGTAAGCGATCTCCCGCAAAACGCGGATAATAATGTTGCTCAATCGCTGTTGCAACCCGTTGATTTTCGCCATCATTTAAGGCGTAATATCGTCCCATAATACCTTGTAATTCTGGGAATTCACCCACCATATCTGTGAGTAAATCAGCTTTAGCGAGTTCAGCAGCGCGTTCAACCAAAGCGGGATCAATTTGAAGTGTCTTAGCAATATTTGACGCAATTGTCCGGACGCGCGCCAAACGATCTGCTTGGGAGCCCAATTTATTATGGTAAACGACGTGCGCTAATTTTTCTAAGCGACTGGCCAAAGGCGTTTTCTGATCTTGTTCAAAGAAGAAGCGCGCGTCTGATAATCGAGCTCGCAAGACGCGCTCATTGCCGTGAATAATGGCACTGGGATCAAATGTCCGCAAATTGCTGACGACCAAAAAAGTTGGTAACAACTTTCCATTTTGATCTAACATTGGGAAGTATTTTTGATGTTGACGCATAGAAAGCATCAAACATTCTTGCGGAACATGTAAAAAGGCTTCGTCAAATTGCCCTTGATAAACAACAGGATACTCGACTAATCCTGTCACTTCATCTAATAAAGATTCATACTCAGGTAAAGTGGCGTGGGCTTTATGTGTATATTCGTTTAATTGTTTTAAAATTAATTGCCGACGTTTTTCATAGCTTGGAATCACATGACCAACGGTTTCTAATAAATAGACATAATTATCCGCATGATTGATTTTAATGTGTGAATTCACTGCTAAAAAACGATGACCACGGGTTTTCTGATCCGCTTTTAAGCCTAAGACTTCTCCTGCCACAACTTGATCACCGTGCAAGAAAATTAAACCATGAACAGGGCGAACAAACTGAACAGTACTATCTCCCCAGCGCATCATTTTAGGAATTGGTAATTTTTTTAATGTTTCTTGAACAATATTTTCTAAGTGAACTGACAGCATTTCGCCTTCTTTTTCACTTACAAAGTAATAATATTCTGTATTTGTTTTTTCGTCTAAACGCGTGGTTAATTCTGTAAGACTTACCCCACAAGAACGCGCAAAACCATCAATCGCATTTTGGTTGGCTTTTGTACTGGGGCCCTTACGTTCAAGTTGCCGCTTGGGTTGAATCGATTTCACATGTGAAATATGGAGTGCCAAACGTCGAGGCGTCGCATAACATTGTAATTGGCTTTGTTCCTCGTCTAAAAAAGCCAAATTTTTTAAGCTATTAAAAACAATTTGACCAAATTGTTCAGAAAGCACTTTTAGGCTGCGCGCAGGCATTTCTTCAGTCAGTAATTCGATTAAAAGAGGCGCATTAAATGTCGTTTGCATAATCGTTTTGTATTAACCAAAAAAAGGTTATTTTATAATTGAATTTGCGAGAAAAATTTTTATTTTGCCGTGTTTTTTAACATGGGGAAACCCAATTCTTCACGGGAAAGATAATAACTTTGTGCCACTGTTCGTGCTAAATTTCTAACACGACCAATATAGGCCGCGCGCTCTGTCACAGAAATAGCACCACGCGCATCCAGTAAATTAAAAGTATGGGAGCATTTCATGACCATTTCAAAACCAGGAAGCGACAAGCCTAAATCCATTAAACGCTTGGCTTCTCCCTCGAAGAAATTAAATTGCGAAAATAATGCATCCACATTACTGTGTTCAAAATTATATTTAGATTGTTCGACTTCATTTTGATGATAGACATCACCATAAGTCACGCCTTCTGTCCAGACGAGATCGTACACATTTTCGACGCCTTGCAAATACATTGCTAGCCGTTCTAAACCATACGTAATTTCACCTAAAACGGGTTTACAGATTAAACTACCCACTTCTTGAAAATATGTAAATTGTGTGACTTCCATGCCGTTGAGCCAGACTTCCCAACCAAGCCCCCAAGCGCCCAATGTCGGAGATTCCCAATCGTCTTCAACAAAACGAATATCATGCACGGTTGGATCAATCCCTAATTCGCGCAAAGAATTTAAATATAATTCTTGAATATTCTCAGGAGACGGTTTTAAAACCACTTGGTATTGATAATAATGTTGTAAACGATTCGGGTTTTCGCCATAACGCCCGTCTTTTGGACGACGAGAAGGTTGCACATACGCCGCTTTCCAAGGTTCTGGACCTAAAGCACGCAAAAATGTGGCGGTATGAAATGTTCCGGCGCCTACTTCGATATCATAAGGTTGTAATAAAACACAACCTTGTTGATTCCAGTAGTTTTGTAATTTAAGAATAATTTCCTGAAAGGTCAGCATAATTTATTTAAAAAAAGAAAAAGATTAAACAAGAATTAATTTCATTATGAAAATGAAATTTATTTTATATTGTAGCATAGCATCAAATTTTCGATTGAGAAATGCCGCTTTGTCGCAAAAAGACAGCATTTTCCTATTTTATAATGTATAGATGATTTAAAAAATTCAAAGCAAAAAGGACAAAAATGATTGGAACAAAAAATGACACTATTGTCGCCGTTGCCACGGCTAATGGCCGCGGCAGCGTAGGCATCGTCCGAATTAGCGGCCCACAAGTCCGTGATTTAGCAACGAAATTGTTGAAAAAATGCCCCGAACCGCGTTATGCTTGGTATACCCCTTTTTATGGTGTGGATAAGACGCTTTTAGATGAAGGCATTGCGATCTATTTTGAAGGCCCGAATAGCTTTACAGGAGAAGATGTCTTAGAACTACAGGGGCATGGTGGCGCGGCGGTTTTACAGTTAATTATTTCACAATGCGTGGCTTGGGGAGCGCGGCCTGCTGAAGCAGGCGAATTCACCCAGCGGGCTTTTTTAAACGGTAAGCTCGACTTAGTTCAGGCTGAAAGTATCGCAGATTTAATTGATGCAACTTCTATTCAAGCGGCCCGCTCAGCCGTTCGTTCTTTACAAGGCGTTTTTTCTGAAAAAATTCATCAAGTAGTCGAGGCAGTCATTACTTTACGTGTCCTCATTGAAGCCACCCTTGATTTTCCAGAGGAAGAAATTGACTTTTTACAAAAAGCCCGCGCTGAAGAACAAGCCGTGCATATTTTGGAAGCATTACAACAAATTGAACGTAGCGCGCATCAAGGCAAACTCTTGCGCGAAGGAGTGCATGTTGTACTGATTGGCCAACCCAATGTAGGCAAATCCAGCTTGTTAAACCAATTAGCAGGAGAAGAAATTGCGATTGTTACACCGATTGCAGGCACAACCCGTGATGCAGTTCGTGAAATGATTCAAATTCAGGGCGTGCCCTTGCACATTATTGACACGGCTGGACTGCGCGAAACAGATGATCTTGTTGAGCAAATCGGAATTGAACGCACATGGCACTCGATTACTCAAGCAGATGTGGCGCTTTTATTGATTGATCTCACGCGGGGCGAGAATCAGGCCGACCAAGCTATTTTAGAAAAATTACCGGCGCATCTTCCTGTTGTCAAATTATTTAATAAAATGGACCTGATTTCACCAGAAGAACAAGAAAAATTACGTCATAATCAAAATGAGTCAGCCTACGTTATTTCTGCCAAAACAGGGGACGGTATGGAATTAGTCAGAACTAAACTGTTAGAACTAGCAGGTTGGCAAAGCAATCAAGAATCAACATTTATTGCCCGAACGCGCCACTTAGAAGCAATTCGGACAGCTCAGGATCGTTTAGCACAAGGTTTGATGCAATTACATACTCATCAATTTGAACTTTTTGCAGAAGAAACAAGACTGGCCCAACAGGCACTGAGTAGCATTACAGGAGCCTTTACATCTGATGATCTTTTAGGGGAAATTTTTTCTCGTTTCTGTATCGGCAAATAAAAATAGCTAATCAAAAAATTTATCATTGAGGATAACCATGATTCACTATTTAACAGAAGAACGCAGTTTAGTCTTAAAAAATCAGGCATTAAGGTTATTAGAACAAGGGAGTTTTACGCCACCACTGATGCAACGCGCTGCCCTCATTGCCGCCCAATCTGCAAGCCAACTTGTTTCGACTTCAAAAACAATTTATGTTCTTGCGGGACCAGGTAATAATGGTGGGGACGCCTTGTACACCGCCGCTTATTTAAAACAAATGGGCTATTTCGTCCGGATTTTAGTGACCACCTCACCCGATCACTTAAATGCAGAATGCTTAGCTGGCTATCAATTAGCACAACAATATGGTGTTGAAATTCAACATGGATTTGAATTTCATTTACCCGCTGGATGTGGCTTAATGATTGATGGTTTATTTGGGATTGGGCTGAGCAAATCCATTCGTTCACCGTATGTTGAACTCATTGAACAAATGAATCGTCATCGGAGTCTGTACTGTTTAACGCTCGCTTTGGATGTACCAAGCGGCATTGAAAGCGATACAGGACGGATTCTTGGAGTGGCTGTACGGGCAGATTACACCCTGACGTTTTTAGGTCTAAAACCCGGGTTACTCACGGCGGATGGGCGCGATGCATCGGGTAAAATTTGGGTACATGATTTATTTCTTCCTGCTGAAAAATTTGATACATTTTTTACAAAAACGGATCAAGCGGGTTCGCTGAACATGGTTTCATCTGAAGCGTGGTACAAATTTAAACGGGTCTTGAATAGTCATAAAGGACTTTTTGGAAATGTAGGTGTGATTGGGGGCGCCCCCAGCATGCAAGGGGCGGCCATTCTTTCGGGCAGAGCAGCACTCAAATTGGGGGCAGGGCGGGTTTTTGTCAGTGCAAGTGGATGTGAAATGGATTTTCACTATCCAGAACTCATGTTTCAAACAGATCAAATGCTCTTACAACGGGAAGATCTCACGTGCTTGGTTTTGGGCATGGGTTTGGGACAAAGTCCTGCTGCAAAAAAATTATTAATCGAAAGCTTTAAAACCCAAAAGCCTTTAATTTTGGATGCAGACGGATTACGATTATTAGCAGAATGTGACACGTTATGTGTCCGAGATCACCAAGCTGTCTTATTATTAACACCGCATCCTGCCGAAGCGGCAGCCTTACTTGATTCTTCTGTTGCTCAAATTCAAGCGGATCGTTTAGCGGCGGCCAAAGCCTTAGCCTCAAAATATCAAGCGTGGGTCATTCTCAAAGGGATGGGATCTATTTGTATGGCTCCTAATGGCAAATGGTGGATTAACCAAACAGGCAATCCTGGACTAAGTAGCGCAGGAATGGGTGACACCCTTGCGGGAGTGATTGGCGCACTCTTTGCTCAGACATGCGATATGACTTTAGCAATGCGTTTAGGGGTGTATTTGCACGGTTTAGCCGCCGATCAATTGGTTTCGCAAGGCGTTGGCCCAATTGGCTTAACCGCTTCTGAACTGATTGACCAAGCCAGAAAAATTTTAAATCAATTAGTCTATACTCCCTCAAACTAATTTCTTGAATATAAAAAACCGAGAAAGTGCAGTCATTTGACGATAAAAATAAGCTATTTTTATCTAAAATGATTGCTTTCTATTTTTATATTTTAT
>CAZDFJ010000009.1:25165-68820 GCA_964504875.1 uncultured Burkholderiales bacterium
TATTTTATGTTTTATGGAGAAAGACTATGCGTTTTCTTTCTGTGCTCGGATTATTTTGTTTAAGCTTGACTGTCAATGCGGCACAGCTTTCAGAAGTCAAACTCAACCCAAGTGATCAAGCAAAATGGTTAAAATTTATTTACCCCGCTGGGAAAATTTCCAAAGTAGATAATCAAACGGTTCAGAGTTTTTGGGCGATTCCTGCGAATTTAAAACGGGATTTTAAAGACGCGCACTCTGGTAAATATGCGCTCAGTCAGTTTTATAAAGCGTTTCTTATTGATGATTCTTCTGAAAAACGTCTTGTTTTTTTAACGAATAATGCTAAAGGCGGGGATAATTTTAACAGTGCAAAAGAGAGTCAAGAATGCCATGGATGTGCGGGTGTTCTAGGCATGACAATCATTACGCTCACACCCAAACCTAAAGTTGTCGCACATCGGCCTGTTGTCACTCAAATTGGCGGGTGGGGACAATTGCCCGCGGAATCCCAACTAATACAAGTCGCGCCGAATCGTTACGCGCTGAAATTTTTAGGCGGATTTACACAATCGGGGATTACTGTAGAAGGCATTTCTTTGATTGATATGCAATCTTTACGTGAAATTTTGACAGAAACAGTCAGCGAGGACAACAGCGGTAATTGCACTGAAGATGATAAAAATTGCGTTTATCATTATGACAGTCGTTTTAAAGTATTAACAACCCAACCGCCTAACGCAGGATATTATCCCATTGAAATTGAAAGCAATGGCACGATTCATGATGAACGATTAAACAAAATCGTAAATTATCATGTGCGTAAAATTTTTCGTTACAATGGCAAACAATATACCACAAAATAATCATCATTATTTATTCCCCCAAAAAGCAGCGCAAGACAGGCTGCTTTTTTCATATGAATCACAAGCTTGTTAACACTCCTTTTCGCATTTTTTCGAGCTAGACTTGTTTTATAAAAAAATCACGTTTAGGAGAAAAAAATGCGCTTTTTTATGATGTTAATTGGCTTCTTCATCAGTTTTTCTGTGCAAGCATTACAGCTGACTGAAGTCAAAATGACACCTGAAAATCAAACAGTTGTGATGAAATTTCTTTATCCAACAAGTCAATTAGCAAAAACAGAAGAAAATAGGATTCAAAGTTTTTGGACACTTCCACCAGCATTAAAAGCACGCTTTAAACAAGTTTCTGAAGGTAAAAACGTCACACACGTGATCAGCGAATTTCATCAAGCTTTTGTTTTAGATAAAAAAAATGAACGTTATGTTGTTATTTTACTGAATAATAGCTTACGCGGTACTGACTTTGATGATGCGGCCGAATATGTTTGTAAAAGTTGTATTGGGATTGTAGGGCTGGCTGTCATCAATCTTACCAATGGTTATCCACAACTGATTGCATACGAACCCGTTGCAGCTACACTCGGCTCAAGAGGCAGTTTGGAGGCGGCAAAAATCTTGCAAATTGGTCCAGAGCGTTATGGTTTTTTGTTTAATACCGTCCTATCAGTGGGTATGGGTTATGTTGTAGAATATTTTACATTAGTTGATCTTGCATTAAAACAAGAGATTTTAAGCACAGAATCTGGTAAAGACCTTCAATTTTTGTGTGACCTAGAAAAAAGCAAAAATTGTAACAAATATCACTATCATAGTCGGGTTAAAATACAAACGCACCTGCCTGTACAATTTGGCCGCTATCCCATTCAGATTGAGAAAAAGGGTATGAATTACAACGAATTGACCGATAAGGCATTTCCGTATCATGTGCGTGAACAATATTATTTTAATGGCAAAAAATATGTTCTAAAAAAATAGTCGTTTCTTTTTCTCATCCTTTTTTAGGAAAGCCCATGCGTTTTTTAATCAGCTTTATTTTATGTTTTTTTAGTTTTTCGTTACAGGCGATGCAAATCACTGAAATGAAAATGACCGAAGCCGAACAAGCAAAATGGCTCGCTTTAGCTTATCCCCATGGCAAAATTTTCAACAGCAATGATGAGCGAATCAGATCAGAAAGAGAATCAGAAGATCCTGATTTTAAGCCTGATGGCAAAGCGCGTCTTTTTTGGAAAATCCCAAAAAAATTGATCAAAGAAACAGAAATCATTGAAGGGGGGCCAGCTGATCATGTGTTATTTAAATTTGAACGGGCTTTTCGTGTTCAGCATCAAAACAAAACCCATTTATTTATCATGGTCAATGCGACACAAATTGGCGATGATTTACAGGAAACATTAACAGAACGTGTCTGTGCTTCTTGTAATGGGGTCATTGGTCTTGCCTCGATTGATATAACAAACGCAACACCAGTTGTTGTTAAAATTGACCCCTTTTTTAGTACTATTGGGCATCGAGGCGAGATCCCTCAAGATATCACCATCACAAAAATTGGACCTGACAAAGAAATCTTACGCATCAAAAGGACAGCAGGATTTATTAATGCAAGTGATGAAGTCACGTTCTTACTCGATCCTGAAAAACAGCGCATTCTTTTTATAGCAGAAACGCAGTCTTGTGTAGATGAAGGAACAGAGGATGAAAGAAATAGTCCAGATAAAGACAAAACCTGCCTTTCTCAACAACATAAAAGTAAAGTACGTATTCTCAGTCATCTCCCCCCAAAAAACGGCTACTATTTGCTGGATGTGCGTATAAAAGGCCACTTTTTTGACAAAAAGAAAAAGAGAGTCATTAATTATGCTGAACACGGACAGTATTTTTTCAATGGCAAAACATATGTACTAGAAAAATCAAAATAATCTTGTGCGCGCCTTATTGAGGCGCGCTTTTTTACAGAAATGAGACAAAAATGATACGCCTTTTTTTAATTTTTTTCTTATGTTACTTCAGTGAGGTCGCTTTAAGCATGAACATTCAGCCTGTTTCCCTTTCTTTGACAGAACAAGCTAAATGGCTCAAATTACTTCAACCAGATGCAGAACTGATTTCCCCCGCAGATCCTCGCCTGCAAAACCCGCCCTCAGACCGCAACACCCCCCTGAAAAAAAAGCAGATGCGGGCCTTTTGGATTATGCCCGTCTCGCTCAAACCTGTTGTCAAAACTTTACAATTAGAACCCGCCCCCTTTGTGCTTAGCGAATTTCACCAGGCTTTTTCGATCACGCACGCGCAAAAAAAATTTTTATTAATCCTACTTAATAATCGCTATCGGGCAGATGATTTAAATACGGCTATTCAATTATTATCGATTTGCAATCGTTGTTATGCTTTATTAGGCATGGCTTTAATTGACCTTTCTGCGACACAACCAAAAGTACTTAATTATCAACCTTTTATACAAGAAATGAGCCAATCCGGCCACTTGCCCAATGCACAAATCGGACCGACTGCCATGCTAGAATTTCAAACCACACATCGTACTGAAGAAGGACGAAAACACCTGATTTTTCATGTTGATCCATTAAAATTCACAGTGATGACAACAAAAAAAGACACGCCATAATCTATCAAATCAAAAAGTGACAATTCGAGCCCATGGCAAATAACCTGATAAATCAATAGAATAAAAACGCAAAGTGCCGCCTAACATAGGCGCTTCATAACGCGCTAGATTTTCGCCTGTTGAGCCGCTCATTAAACTAATGCGGCTCTTGTTTGACCAGTATTCAATTAATAATGCTAATTTTGGATCAGCCGATTTTTCTGTTTTTGCACGCAATAACACAATGCTTTCTAAAATAAAATTTGTTTCCGCGGCGTTCGCACAATCATGAATAAATGCTTTTAAATAAGGCTCTAATTTGAAATCAATCCGTTCTGGCGGCCCATCGTCACGGCCTTTTAAATCAAGGGCATGATGTTCTGGAACGCCCGCCTTATTAGTAAATTCAACACAAAAATGATTAGCTTGTGTATAAAGCTGAATGGCCGTTGCATCAGCTAATTGCGCAATCGTATCGATAATACATTTTTGATTTTGTTTTTTTCTAGGCATATCGATTTATCCTCAAAAGTATTGTTTATTTTAATAAATTTTTTTCACAGTAATTAACCCAACATTATTATATGAAATTCCCTTCATTCTCTCTCTTTTTTTTCTCTTTTTTATCTGCGCTCTTTTTTGTTGCCCCCTTATCTGCACAACAAGAAGAACGACAACCTGAAATGTCTTCCGGCTATGCTGTCAAAAAAGCCCCGGCTTTTAAAAAATATGCTATTGTCACGGCCAATCCGTATGCGAGTCAAGTAGGCCAGCACATTCTTGCTCAAGGCGGTTCCGCTTTGGATGCCGCGATTGCCGTACAAATGGTCTTGGGGCTAGTTGAACCGCAGAGCAGTGGGATTGGCGGCGGCGCGTTCTTACTTTATTGGGATGGAAAAAAAGTCGAAGCTTATGACGGCCGCGAAATGGCCCCCGCCCACAGCAATGAAACCCTTTTTTTACAGCCTGATCAAAAAAAACCGCTTGATTTTGATACGGCGATTGTGGGCGGGCGGGCAGTGGGTGTGCCCAGCGTGGTCGCTATGCTAGAAATGGCACACCGTGAACAGGGCCAATTGCCCTGGGCACAATTATTTCAGCCCGCCATTGCACTTGCCGAAAATGGCTTTGCCATAAGCCCGCGACTTTACAGCTTATTAAAAGCCGATCCTCATCTCAAAAAAGACCCTGTCGCCTCTGCTTATTTTTATCAGTCCAATGGCGAACCTTGGCCAATTGGAACACTTTTAAAAAATAAACCTTATGCTACAATTTTGCGTCAGATTGCCAAAAAAGGCGCGCGGGCACTTACAGAAGGCCCGATTGCTGATGCAATCATTCAAAAAGTACACGCTCAAGCGGGTTTACTTACGCATTACGATTTAACCGCGTATCAGGCAAAAAAAAGAAAACCACTTTGTCTAGATTATACTGTTCGTAAA
Organism: uncultured Burkholderiales bacterium; assembly: GCA_964504875.1. Taxonomy (GTDB): domain Bacteria; phylum Pseudomonadota; class Gammaproteobacteria; order Burkholderiales; family CAZDFJ01; genus CAZDFJ01. Next base: position 30,055 of record CAZDFJ010000009.1, read on the forward strand.
AATATTTATCAAATTTGTGGCATGCCGCCGCCAAGTAGCGGCCTCCTCGCAACTGGTCAGATTTTGGGTCTATTATCTCATACGCCGGCCGCAGCACTCCCCCTTGAACAAAACAGACCATCGGCAACGTGGTTACATTTTTATGTCGAAGCCGCTCGACTAGCTTTTGCAGATCGAGCGCAATATGTAGGTGATCCAGATTTTGTTCTCGCCCCCGCCCGACACTGGGAAGCCCTCTTAGACCCCACATATTTGGCGCACCGCGCCCAACGTATCACAACCAAACGGATGTCTACAGCGCCCGCCGGCATTTTTTTGCCACATTATTATGGCAAAACAGAAGAACAACCCGAATACGGCACGAGTCATATTAGCATCATCGATCAAGCGGGGCATGCTTTAAGCATGACAGCTTCAATTGAGGCGCAGTTTGGATCCCGCCAGATGGTCAATCCTGATTATCCGACACAACCAGGCGGTTTTTTGCTGAATAATCAATTATCTGATTTTAATTTTAAGCCCTATGATGCGACAGGCAAACCGACGGCTAATCGTGTTGAACCACATAAACGTCCACGGAGCACAATGAATCCCCTTCTTGTTTTTGATAAAAAGACGCATCAATTATTTTTAATCACAGGAAGTGCTGGAGGTAGCACAATTATTCATCATAGCGTCAAAACACTTTATGGACTCTTACATTGGGATTTAAATGCACAACAGGCGGCGAATTTACCTAATTTTGGCCTGACATCAACAGGAAGCCAACTTGAAACGAAGCGTTTTTCCAATACTTTTCGTCAGCAATTTCAACAATTTGGACACACAATACAAGAACAAGACATCACCAGTGGTGTACAGACATTAGTGAAAACACCTGCGGGAATAATAGGCGGGACAGATCCACGCCGAGAAGGCGTTGCGCTCGGTGAATAAATTAATTCATTTCAGCAGACAAAAAAAAGCCCTCGCTTCCATCATCAAAAAAGCGAGGGATTAAAAACAACAGGTTCACACTCAGAAAAGAACCTGTCGGTCGGAGTGTATTAGAGTCCCCCCATTACTTTATAAGCCTGGGCCGAAGCTGCTAAACGGGCACGTTGTAATTCTAAAACAGTTTGTTGGGCATTATAATAATCCCGTTCCGCATCTAAAACATCCAAATAGCCCACCAGTCCTACGCGATAACGACTCTGTGCTAAACGCAAACGTTCTTTTTGACGATCAGCTTGTTGTTGTTGAATTTTGAGCTGTGCCGCTAACCAATGTTGATCAGCCAGCACTTGAGAGACTTCCATAAAAGCAGTTTGAATCGCCTTTTCATATTCGGCCACCGCGGCTTGCGCATTAGCTTCAGCCAAGGCTTCGCGCGCTTTGCGACTGCCTCCATCAAAAAGGGGCATAGTTACGGTTGGCGCAAAACTCCATGAACGATTTTGTCCCTGAAAAAGATTATCTAAATCTCGGGTTGCCAGCCCAAATGCTGCCACAAGAGAAATACTTGGAAAATAAGCCGCCCGCGCCGCCCCAATATTGGCATTTGCCGCTTTGAGCCGGTGTTCTGCCTGTATGACATCCGGACGGTTTAATAAAACACTTGAAGCTAACCCTTCTGGTAAAACAGGGGGCAACGGTGCTTTGCTCCAGAGACTGGGCTGAACTTGTAAAGGCTCGCCAATCAAAAGCGCCAGGCGGGCTTTTGTTTGGTCAATTTGATTAGATAAATTTGCGGCATCTTGACGCGCACTATCTAATGCCGTTTCTGCCTGCAAACTATCCAAGCGGTTGGAAAGCCCCCGATTCAAACGCGCATGCATAATTTTGACATGGGCTTCCCGAGACTGCACCGTTTTATTGGCAAAATCCAAACGTGTTTGTAAGGCGCCTAAACTATACCAATCATTTGCAATGGCTGTCACGAGACTCAAACGCGTGGCCCGTTGGCCTTCTTCTGTTGCCAGATAGCTTTCTAATGCCGCTTCAGTGAGGTTTTTCACCCGGCCCCAAAAATCAAGCTCAAAAGCCGCCATGCCTAAATTAATGCCATATTGGCGGAGGACCATACTCCCGCCCCCAAACATACTCGGGTTACGGTTGGCTGACTCAGTCGCATTTAAATTAAGCGTCGGCGTTTGCTCTGCCTTTTGGATCCCGTATTGGGCTTGCGCGCCCTTTAATTGCGCCGCTACAAGCCGTAAATCTCGATTTTGGGCAAAAGCACGCATTAAGACCTGTTGTAAAACAGGATCTGTAAACCATTTTTGCCATTCAGGTAAAACAAATTTTACCGTCCCTTTTGCAGCAGTCTGCCCAATTACTGGAGGGACTGGCGCCGCAGGACGTTCATATTGAGGCGCAAGCGAGCATCCCGCTAACCAGAACGTTGCGATGCAGGCACACACTAACTTATTAGTGGGCATCATGAGGCGTCTCTCCTTTTTTGTCTTTACCCAACGTGAGGGCAGGGGCTTCTTTTTTCTTACCGTGAATTTCCCCTTCTGCGGTTGACGCAGGATGAAAAACTTTTTCCGGGAAAAGTCGACGCATCACAATAAAGAAAACGGGAACGAAAAAGATAGCCAGAATAGTTGCAGTAATCATTCCCCCAACCACCCCCGTTCCAATCGCATGGCGACTTGCCGCGCCTGCACCGGAACTAATCACAAGGGGAACAACCCCCGCAATAAACGCAATCGAAGTCATTAAAATTGGCCGAAAACGCAGACGACAGGCTTGTGTCGTCGCTTCAACCAACTCCACCCCTTTTTGCTGCAATTCGCGGGCAAATTCAATAATCAAAATCGCATTTTTAGCAGAAAGACCAATAATTGTAATGAGCCCAACTTTAAAATAAACATCATTAGGTAAGCCGCGTAACCACATTGCAGCAACCGCCCCCAAAATACCCAACGGCAAAACTAATAAAACGGCAAAGGGAATCGACCAACTTTCGTATAAAGCAGCCAAACATAAGAATACGACCAAAACAGACAGCGCAAACAACATGGGCGCTTGGTTGCCAGAAACGCGCTCTTCATAGGAAGTCGTCGACCATTCGTAGCCAATTCCGGATGGCAAACTCGCCGCCATTTTTTCCATTTCAAGCATGGCTTCCCCAGAACTATGCCCTACCGCCGCCTCGCCAGAAAGTTTCACCGCTGGGAAACCATTATAACGATCGAGGGCCGGCGCGCCTAATGTCCAACTCGCTGTGGCAATCTCTGAAAGGGGGATCATCTGTCCTTTTTGATTACGTAATTGTAACTGTAAAATATCATCAGGTGTGCTGCGACTATCTGGTTCTGCTTGCACCCACACACGTAACACGCGTCCACTTCGTACAAAGTCATTCGCATAGGCAGAACCTAATGCAATTTGTAAGGTTTGGTTTAGCTCGTCAGAATTAATCCCTAATTGAGAAGCTTTGACACGGTCAATGTCTAAAAAAAGCTGGGGACCGGGTGCTTGATCTTCAGGACGAATACTTTTGAGTAATTTATTTTGTGAGGCCATGCCTAATAACATATTGCGGGCATCGTTCAATTGTTCTCGACCTAATGCGCCCCTATCTTCCAAGCGAAAATCAAATCCACCCATTGCGCCCAACTCAGGAATAGGCGGCACATTTGTTGCAAAAGCAAACGCTTCTTTAATACCAAATAAGAACATTTGCGCTTTGCCAATAATGCCTTCTGCTGGGTCATGTGGACGAAGTTTCCAATCTTTTAATGTGATAAACACCAATGCGTTATTTTGGCCTTTTCCTAAAAAACTAAATCCCGCAATAGTAATGACATTTTCAATTGCTGGCTGCGCTTTATAATAGGCATTAATTTTATCTAATACATGCAAAGTGCGCTGTTGCGTCGCCCCAGCCGGTAATTGCGCGACAGTAATAAAATATCCTTGATCTTCTGACGGTAAAAAAGCAGTCGGTAATTTACTAAACAATCCTCCCGTCACAAAAACAATACCCCCAAAGAGAATCAGCATCAAAACCGTTTTACGAATCAGAGAATGAACCGCGCCTACATACGCATTTGTTGTGCGTGTAAAAACACGATTAAACCAGCCAAAAAAGCCTTTTTTATTAGGACTAAATTCGCTTTCTCCGGCCTCATGCTTTAGCAATGAAGCACATAAAGCTGGCGTTAAAGTTAATGCCATTAACGCAGAAAATCCCATAGACAAAATCAATGTGACAGAAAACTGACGATAAATGGCGCCTACAGAACCGCTAAAAAAGGCCATCGGCACAAACACGGCCGTTAAGACTAACGTGATCGCAATGACCGCACCTGTAATTTGCTTCATGGCTTTTTTCGTGGCCGCACGGGGTGAGAGCCCTTCTTCACTCATGATCCGTTCGACATTTTCTACGACCACAATGGCATCATCCACGAGAATCCCGATGGCCAACACCATCGCAAAGAGCGTTAACAGATTGATCGAATAGCCAAAAAGATATAAACCAAGCAATGCCCCCGTTAAAGAAACGGGCACGACAATAGTTGGAATCAGTGTTGCGCGGAAATTCTCCATAAAGAGATACATCACGAGAAACACCAAAATCATCGCCTCAATTAAAGTTTGAATCACTTCTTCAATTGAAACCGTCACAAATTTTGAGCTGTCATAAGGCACAACATATGACACATCTTCTGGAAAATATTTAGAAAGTTCGTCTAACTTCGCCCGCACCGCTTTGGCTGTTTCAAGCGCATTACTAGCTGGCGCAAGCTTAATCCCAATCGCCGGCGAAGCCCGGCCATTTAAACGGGCCACCACTTGATAACTTTCAGAACCGAGTTCAATGCGCGCCACATCTTTGAGGCGAACCAAGGAGCCATTTTCACCTTGACGTAATACGATATTGCCAAATTCTTCTGTATTTGCTAACCGCCCGCGCGATACGACTGTTGCCGCAAATTCTTGTGTCGATTTTGCAGGTTGCTGACCTAATTCCCCTGTCGATAACAAAACATTTTGGGCCCGAATCGCCGCAACTGCTTCAGTGGGCGTCATGTTTAAACCCACTAATTTTTTAGGATCGAGCCAAATCCGCATCGCATAATCTGAGCCAAAAAGCATCGCTTCCCCCACACCGGGAACACGCCGAATGGCATCGATCATATTGGAATTAATATAAGCGCCTAATTCTGTGGCAGAATGCGTACCTTTCGGGGACACAATAATAGTAAATAACAAAAAGTTATTACGCGCTTTGAGAACTTGTACCCCTTGACTTCGCACCGCATCAGGCAGGCGAGGTTCCACACGTTTAATCCGGTTTTGGGCTTCAACAGAGGCAATATCTAAATTCGTTCCAGGTGTAAATGTCAACGTTAAAGACATATTTCCCGAACTATCACTGGATGAATTCATATATTGCAAATGCTCAATACCATTCATTTCTTGTTCGATCAGCTTCGTCACGCTGTCTTCAACGACTGCCGCACTCGCACCGGGATAGACCGTTGAAATCGTTAACGCGGGCGGCGCCACTTCAGGATATTGAGAAATAGGCAATTGACGCAACGCCAAAAGTCCACACAGCATGATCACAATCGCAATCACCCATGCAAAAATGGGGCGTTCAATAAAAAAACGCGGCATTATTTTGCTCCTGCTGGTTTGGCTTCAGGGGCGGCGCCTAATGGAACAGGTTTGACAACTGCGCCTGGTTTGGCTTTTTGGAGCCCATCTACAATCACAGACTCGCCTGTTTTTAGGCCTTCTGTAATAATCCAATCCTGCCCAGAAAAAGCACCGGTTTTAACAGGACGAGGACTGACTTTATTATCTGATCCGACCACAAAAACAGAAGCGCCTTGCGGCGATTGCATCACTGCTCGTTGGGGCACACGAATTGTTTGTGCCATTTCACCTAAAGCGAAGCGAACCGTCGCATACATCCCAGGTAATAATAAGCCATCTGGATTGTGAAATTCGGCCCGAAGGGTAATCGTCCCTGTATTGGGATCAACCGTTTGCTCTGCAAAATTAAATTGGCCTTTCAAAGGATACACTGTGCCATCAGAAAGAATCAGTTCAACTGGAATCGCATTGGCAGCTTGAACCGCCCCAGCTTGAATTTGTTTTTTCAATTTGAGCAAATCACTACTGGATTGGGTAAAATTCACATAAAGCGGATCAATTTGCTCAATCGTTGCTAAATGGGTGGCTTCTCCTTTCCCAACAAGTGCCCCTTCTGTGACAAAAGATCGTCCAATTCGACCACTGATTGGCGCATAAACGCTTGCATAATTTAAATTCAATTGTGCTCGGGCGACGGCTGCTTGGTTCACGCCAATATCGGCCTCCGCTTGTTTGACACTGGCTTCCGCTTGATCTAATTCTTGTTTAGAAACGCCTTGTTCTTGAATTAATTGACGATAGCGTGTCACAGTTTGTTTAGCCAAGCCGGCATTAGCTTGCGCCCGCGCTAAAGCGGCGCGCGCACTCGCCAGATCAGCTTGTAAGACACGCGGATCAATAGCAAATAAAGATTGACCCGTTTTGACAAAACTGCCTTCTTTGAAAAGGCGTTTTTCAATAATGCCTTCTACCCGCGCCCGAACCTCAGCGGTACGATACGCCACAACCCGTCCTTGAAGGTCTTGGGTCACGGCTTGTGTCCCCGCTGTCACATGAATGACTGAAACCTCGCTTGGCGGCATCATGGGTGGTTTTCCACCTGCTGGCGTCTCTGCTTGTTTTTGACTACAGCCTGCTAATATTGCAGTCAAAATAAAGGGCATCGCCCAACGATGCAATTGAGATGGCATGCTTTTTTTCGCTCCATTCTGCTGAATAGATTCAGAATTGAATCTGATTAAGTTTGTAGGTGAAATTCCCTAAAACGAATTTCAAGTCAAATTTTGTCGTGCTTTTAATGTAATTCGCAAAACAATCGGTTTATTTTGGATATAGACAATAAAAAAAATTTGGGAATTCATATTTGTCATTTGAGAAAAGATGAAAACGAAATGACTAATGCTTTTTATTAAAAAAGATCGTTAGCATCGAATATTATTTTTGCTAGTATAGCATATAATCATTCATGATTGATTAATTATTTTGAAGAATAAAAGGCATTCCGTTCGATTTATTCAATCGATTCATATCTAGCCTTTTCCATAATAGAGACATGGATTAATTTTTCTACTGTAGCAGATTCAGAGTATAATTTCGGAGTGTTTTATCATTTTTTGAATCAGTTTGTCAGTTTAATGAAAATCATTGAGGCGATCGCTGAAAAAAAGTGAGGTTCTCAACCCAATAAGAAAAGGAGAAAAAATGGCAAGAAAAACAAAAGAAGATGTGCAGAAGACCAAAAATGACATCTTATCCGCAGCAGAACGCGTTTTTTTAGAGAAAGGAGTCGGGAATACCACAATGGCCGATATTGCGGCCGCCGCTTCTGTTTCCCGGGGCGCAGTCTATGGGCATTATCCAAATAAAATTGAAGTGTGTTTAGCCATGTGTGACCGAATTTTTACAACGAATCCCATACCGATTGTCGATCCGGAGCAGCCAGCTTTAGAACAACTCTATGCGGTCGGAGCACGTTATATTCAAGCTTTTTGTCCTCCACCCAATACACATTCAGAAGATCCGATTCATCATGTGTGTGAAATTCTTTATCAAAAATGCGAACGGACCGAAGAAAATGAACCACTCATTCGGTTGCGTGAACAAAAAGAAGAAAATTTTTTAACGATTACAAAAGATTTACTCGCTTTAGCCGTTGCGCGTCAAGAACTCGATCACAATGTTGATTTGACCCGAGCGAATTTATATTTCCATGCCACTTTAGAAGGCGTTCGTTCTATTCAAACATGGGTGGGGCGGGTTTATCCTGAATTTTGGCAAATTGCAGAAAGTTTACTAAAAGTCTGCATTGATGCCCTACGCACTTCAAAAACATTATGTCAAAACTAAAAGAATAATAAGACTTTCTTTTTGAGCCGGCAAAAAAATATCCCCAGCATGAAAAACGAACACGCAGGGGATAACACACATTATGTCAAAATTACATACCTAAATAAGCTTCGCGGACTTTTTCATTTTCGAGTAAAGCTTGTCCGGGACCAGACAATGTTGTTTCGCCAATTTCAATGACATAACCCACATCTGCAATGGATAAGGCCGCATACGCATTTTGCTCGACCAAAAAGATCGTCATTCCTTCTGATTTAAGCATTTTGACAGCATTAAATATTTCCTCAACAAGAAGGGGCGCCAATCCCATACTAGGCTCATCTAGGAGGAGTAATTGCGGATGGCCCATAAGCGCCCGCCCCATTGCGAGCATCTGTTGTTGCCCCCCCGAAAGCGTTCCCGCTGGCAATAACCGCTTTTCTTTTAGGATAGGAAACATGCCATACACCCGCTCAATATCATCACTAAAAGTGCGTTTATCTTGGGTATAGGCGCCCATGAGTAAATTATCTTCAATTGACATGGCTCCAAAAACTTGACGGCCTTCTGGGACTTGACAAATCCCTTGGCGCATTCGCAAGTCCGCCCGCAATTTTGTAATATCTCGCCCATTAAAAGCAATTGAACCCCGAGTAACAGGTTGAACACCAGAAATAGCCCGTAATAATGTTGTTTTTCCTGCCCCGTTGGCGCCAACTAATGCAACTAGCTCCCCTTTTCGGACTTTTAAATTAATTCCTCGTAAAGCCTGAATGCGGCCGTAATAACTTTCTAAGTTTTTAATTTCAAGGACGATTTCCTGAGAAGCCGGCGGCCGGGAAATATTAGGAACCGTTGCTTTTGTTTTTTCTGGCATTTTATGCGTAATGTCAGTCATCCCACCTAATCCGACTGGATCAGGCGCAATATTCACAATCCGCTTATGTAATTCTGTATATTCTGTACGCGCTTTGACCCCGAAGAGTGGATCTTCATTGTTGGCAAAAGCAAGGTCAATTTGTGCCCAATCTTCAGGCAATAACCCTTTTTTTGCCATGGGCATTACAGTTGTTTCTTCTGTTTTAATATGTGCCCGAATATGCTGACAAAAATGTTGTACACCGTTGAGTAATGCTTTTAAATGCACTGGATTGGGGCGCGCTGCATATTTCTCTAAAATTTGGTGTAAATGCTCTGCTTCTTTGGGTTCATCCTCGTGTTCGCGCATCAATTGCGCAATAATCCCTTTTGATTCCGGCAATCTTTCTTGCATAATCTTAAAGAGATAATCATTTTCTTTAGGATGATGCATCGTATTGACATAACTACCGACATAATCTAATACAGCGCCAAAAAAATCAATATCTGGCTGAAGCGCGCCCGCTTCAATTTCTTGGCAAACCTGATCGACCGCAGTCACAAGACGCCACAAACTTGAATGTTCTGCGCTAATAATCCGTAAAGCTTCCATGGGGCGATCCTTCCATTTTAAAATAAATATCATTCATTTTGTCCAGCCAGAAACAAATCAGATTCTGACTGGTTTTTTTGATTTAGAATTTACAAATAAAAATTAAGCCGCTCCCAAATAGGCAGCAATCACATCCGGATTTTGGCGAATTTCTTCTGCGGTCCCTTCTGCGAGTTTTTTACCATAATCTAATACTAAAATATGATCTGAAACATTCATGACCATTTTCATATCATGTTCTACTAAAACAATCGTCACACCTGTTTCCGCGACTTTTTGAATTAATTCATCAATTTCTAATGTTTCCTTAGGATTTAACCCCGCCGCCGGTTCATCTAAAAAAAGCAATTTGGGTTTTGCCATTAATGCCCGCGCAATTTCCAAACGTTTTAACGCCCCATAAGGCATAGAATCCGCATTGGCCCGAATATATTTTCCCACCCCCGCAAACTCCATTTTTTCAGCCGCCTCTTCCCGACAAATTTTGTCGCGCTTTGTAATCAGAGGCAAATGAAATAATGATGCCAGCAAATTTCGACTCAGATGCAAATGGGCCCCCAGCATCACATTTTCAATTGCAGCCATATTCATGCAAATTTGTAAATTCTGAAAAGTCCGACTGATTCCTAAACGCGCTAACGCAGAGGGCTGGACACCGCCAATTTCTTTATCTTCAAAGCGAATCTGACCACTTGTTGGCGTGTAAACCCCAGTAATTAAATTAAATAACGTTGTTTTGCCGGCGCCATTTGGCCCAATGACAGAATGAATCGTCCCTGGATTCACTTGAAACGAGACGTGTTGCACCGCATGCACGCCCCCAAATGATTTAGATAAATCATCAACAACGAGGAGGGTCATGCGTTTTCTCCTTTAGCAAATTTTTTCATCAGGGTAGGTACTAATCCTTTTGGCAAGAAAATCATTGTGGCCATCAAGATAAGTCCAAAAATGACCGTTTCCCAGCCTTCAAATGCACTTAATAATTGCGGTAAAAGTGTTAAAATTACTGCCCCAATGACAGATCCATAAATGGAGGCCATCCCTCCGACTACCACCATCGTGACTAATTCAATTGAATGGAAAAAACCAGCCACACCGGGGGTGATAAAACCACTATAATGCGCAGTAATACTGCCCATAAAGCAGGCCACGACCGCAGAAATCACAAAAATTAAAACTTTATAATTTGTTGTATTAATTCCAACAACTTGAGCGGCGACTTCAGAGCCATGAATCGCCCGTAAAGCCCGCCCCATCGGGGAATCAATCAGATTTAATGCCATCCAAATAACCAGTAATAATAAACCTGCAATAATCCAATACCAGATTTTATAGTCACTAATTTCGAAACCAAAGATGGCAAAAAGTGGTACCCCCATTCCATCGGGGCCCCCTGTTAGCTGGTTTTCGTTCGTAATTATAATTGAAATAATAATCCCGAGCCCCAGCGTCGCCATCGCTAAATATTGGCCCTTGAGTTTCAAAATAGGACGCGCGATCAAAAAAGCTAAAATGCCCACAAAAACAACGGCGGTTAACATCGCCATCGCGGGTGAAAAATCATAATGCGTTGTCAAAATAGCTGAACCATATGCCCCAATACCCAAAAAGCCCGCATGACCCAAACTAATTTGCCCAGCATAACCAATCAATAAATTGAGCCCAATCGCAATAGATGCATTAATTGCAATGCGAATTACGACGTCATAATAATATTCATTCGGTAAAATCAACGGTAAGACTGCCAAAATGACAGCAAGAATAATCAATCCAGTTAGTTTCTTTTGCAGCATCCTAGACACGCTCCGTTACTTTCGCACCAAATAATCCGCGCGGAATAAAGAATAAAATTACTAAAATTAAGACAAAAGGGACCGCATCTTTATAAGCAGAAGAAATATAGCCCGCCGCCATGGTTTCTGCGACTCCTAAAATCAACCCCCCCACAATTGCCCCTAAGCTATTTCCCAAACCACCTAGCACGGCTGCCACAAAGCCTTTTAATCCCAACATAATGCCAATATCATAAGAAGTCATTGTGATGGGCGCGACAATCACCCCCCCAATTGCCCCCAATGCGGCGGACAAAGAAAAACTTAACAATAAGACCAAATTGGTATTAATCCCGACTAATTGCGCCGCCAAACGATTATAGGCTGTCGCAAGCATGGATTTTCCTAATAGGGTTTTATTAAAGAAATACCATAAAACAGCGACAACAATGCCAGTAACCCCAAAAACCCATAAACTTTGTGGTACAAGAGAGGCGCCTAAAATCATAATAGGTGTATCACTACTAAAAGCAGGAATCGCGTGAGTGTCCTTGCCTAAAAAGACCTGAACTAATCCACGAATGACTAAAGAAACACCAATTGTGATAATAATTAACGTAATTACTTCCGCATCTTTGGCAGGCTCAATTGCAATTTTTTCAACTAAAAGCCCAGCAATGGCGGTGACAATCACAGCCAACAAAATAGCCAGAGGTAAAGGTAATCCCGCTTGCAAAAAAACCATCGTCATCATGCCACCCAGCATGATAAATTCCCCTTGGGCAAAGTTAATCACATGACTAGAATTATAAATAATTGTAAAACCTAACGCAGCGAGCGCATAGGTTGCGCCAATGGTCATTCCAGACAGTAAAAACTGTAAAAATTGTGCCAACATAAGTGTGAGTTCTCCCGTGACGCGGGCTTTTTTCAAGCCTCGGCCATGATTATTGAATCCTTAGTAAAAATCAATCTGAATAAAAATAGGTTATAAAACGGCTAACATTTCGGCAATAGATGTGAATTTTTCACGCGGTTTACCGTGTTCTGCTCGTTCTATTTCGTTTTGATTGATTTTTTGCCATTCGGAGAAGTGTACAACACGCACCTGACGGGTTGCTAACCAATTATCAACCTGAGCGCCCCCAATTTTTTCGTCAATTTGCGTGTGACTTTGCCAATCGGCCGCAATAATTTTAGCCACATTTAAGGCATCTGCCCGATTTGCAGGAATCACACCATTCGGCCCACGCTTACACCAACCTGCCGTATAAACAAAGGGTTCAGGGGTTCCATTTTGCTGATGGACCCGCCCTTCTGTGTGTAAAACAATCCCTTTTTGCAGATCAAAAGGGAGATCAGCAAAAGGCGTTGCACGATAACCAATCGCACTAATTATAGTCTCAACGGGGAGGGTAATCTGTTCTGAGGTTGGCACAATTGCGCCATTTTCGACATGATTTTTTTGAAGGGTTAAGCCTGTTACATGGGTTGTGCCCACAATCGCAACAGGGTTCATATAGAAAAGTAAGTGAATTTTAATCGCTTTCCCTTCTGGCGAAAGCGATACAAAACTTTTTAAGATATCCAGATTTTTTTGTTTAATCTTCAGATCTTTTTCTGCAATTGTTTGCGGATTAATGACATCTGGCAAAACGGTTGCTTCAATATTTGGAACTGCGCGCGCTAAATGACCGAGCTCTTCTAGCTCCGCAGAGGTAAAACTCGCTTCAATCGGCCCCCGGCGGCCAATTAAATAAATCTCTTCTAATGGAGACTCCGTGATGGCGCGCGCGGCATGCGCACAAATATCAGATTGATTTAATTCTTCTTGAGTTTTACATAAAAGACGGACAATATCAAGTGACACATTTCCATTGCCAATTACTGCCATTTTTTGACAGTTTAAATTAGGCTTTAACGCTTGATAATCAGGATGGCCATTATACCAGCCCACAAACGCCCCTGAACCATAAACGCCATCCAAATTTTCGCCAGTTATATTAAGCGATCGATCTTGTAATGCCCCGATGGCAATCACAACAATATGATAAGCGGCTTTGAGTTCCGCATATGTCAGATCGCGCCCAATTTCAACATTACCCAAAAAACGGACATTGGATTTGCTAAAAGTCCGTTCATATTGACGGACAATATTTTTTGTTCCTTGATGATCAGGGGCGACGCCTGCCCGGACCAAACCGAAAGGCGTGGGCAATTTATCAATAACATCAATCTGAGCATCTGGGATACTTTTAGCGAGTGCTTCTGTTAGATAGCACCCCGTTGGACCGCTTCCAACAATGGCAATATGTGTTGTCATGCTACTCTCCATCTTTGTTGTTATACAACAAGGAGTTACCTCCTTGCTGTTTTATCAAATAACTAGAGTAGTCCTCCAAAACGCGTATAAAAATGTGCGGCGGCTTCTGGTAAAGGACCATCTACTGTGTCTAAATGCAACTTGAGGTGTTGTTCCGCGCCTTTATAGACCAAACGATATAAATTACGACATAATAAGCGCGCTGACGAACCTTCCCAATTCACAGGTAACAGTTCATCAGGAAGCTGAGGATCACGTAGTAAAATGCGGCGATATTCATGAATCATCAGCGTTCTGACGAGAAAACAATCTTCTGCGTCAAGTTGACCATCCGCTTGCAAATCCCACAAAATCGGGCGAAATTTGCTTAAAAATGCATTGTAATCTTTCGCCAAACTTTCTAAATCCCAACTTGATCGCACAAGATCAAGCACGGATTGATTGTAAGGCAGACCATCGGACCTAGCGTGCATCAACACCACTTTATCAATTAAGTTCATTTCGCTTAAAAGACTACTAATCGAATCTAGCGGAATCGTCGGGTGGGCAAAAATATACGGTGCAATTGTTCCAAATCCTAACCAAGAAAGCTCCTGTTGCAAGAGCTCATTTTCAGTTGAATTGAGTTGATTAGATGTCGCAAAAACAAGCCGCCATTTCTCATCCCATTTGATAGAATCCGGAGCAGCATAAATATGCTTAAAAATCTTTGCAAAACGGCGTCTGACTTCGTCAGTTAGATTGTAATAGCTCCGCCGTCCAATTTGCATCGACGTCAGCCAATTATCTTTGGCTAAGCGAAAAACTGTCGTTCGAACAAGGCGTTCATTAATTCCGAGCGGTTCCAAAAGATGAATCAAACCACTGAGAGAAGCTGAACCTCCATAAGGTGCAACGGCATCACCATAAAAAGTGACAATGACTGATTTAGCCCGGAGCGGACGTTGTTGACTAAATTCCGTCACAAGGCCTTCAATAAGTTTATTTTTCATATGCTTAATCGCTTTAAACTTTGTAACATATTGGTTAAACAATCAAATAGCAATCAGTCTGTTGCACTGCAATAAAAAATTTCTTCTATAAACAACTAGTTGCATTGTTATTTATATCTTTACTTAAAAAAAATTTTTTTGCAAATAATTCAATAAAAATGTTGACAGCAACAAATATGATACACTATTCTAGAAAACAGACATAATTTTTGTGTCGTTTTTAAAAGAAATTTTAAATCGACCGTGTTTGTTCACTAAATCATACTAATTTCATTCATGAGGAGGCAAATCCATGCCAAGTTATAAAACTTATGACAAAGGCGATGTCCTGCCAGAAGATTATAAAAAACTCTTAATCAACTTGATGACTTTCCAAGCTGATTCCGAATATGCTGGCGCACAACGTGTTGCAGAAAACCACCGCTTTGCACCCCGCCCAGAAGAAGCATACCGTTTGTCCAAAAAAGTTTTTGAAGAAATGGGCCACGGTTATTACATTTGGAACTTGTTGCAAGATTTAGGCGTCGACGTAAATGCGCGTTTGCACGAATTATGCACAAATCCAGAAAATCCGAATCCAAAAATCGTGAACGTTATTAATGGATTCCGTAAAGAAAATTGGTCTGCATTCTTTGAATGCTGGGAAGATGTGGCTTTATTTTCTACTGTCGTTACCCCTGCGGCGGTGGCGTTTTTAGGTCAATACCGTGAATGTTCTTACTTACCATGGGCACAAGTCAATGTTCGTATTCACAAAGAAGAATACGGTCACTTAGCCTTTGGTGTCTGGGCAGCAAAACGTTGTATCGAATTTGGTGGCGAAAAAACACGCGAATTCATGCAAGCCCGTATTCCTAAATTTATGAAAATGGGTTTAGGTTTCTATGGACGTCCTTCTTCTGGTGCGACCAAATCTCAAATGTTTGACCTCTACTATGAATATGGCTTAAAGGTCAAAAAACCTGAAGAATTACAAGCTGAATACTTAGAATTGCTCGAATCACGCTTAAAAGAAATCGGTTTTGAAGTACCACAAGGTATTGAACCAGATTATGACATGCGTGTTGGTTATAATATTGACCCTGTTTCAGTAGCGAGTTAATTCTAGTGTGAGTTGTCCTCTCGCGAAAAATCTTAAGCAGGGGATTATCGCAAAAAGAACCCCTTTGTTGGGATAAAAAAATAAAAAATGATTTTTATCAAGACAAATGGTGTTGTTTTTGTACAAAATGTGTGATGAATTGTAGTGTTTGAGTTGTTGTCGCAAAAAAAAGTGAAGTGATGTCGCAACAAAGTAGTTAAGTTGACTTTTGTAAAAAATTGAATAACCGCCGTGACTTTTTCCTCCAGAGAAATGGCGGTTTTTTTTAAAGTGTTTTATTTAATAAGTGGTAGGCAAAACGCATGACTATTATTCCTTCCCCCGATCGTCTTGTTGAAAGCAATGTGTCTGTGCTCGCAAAATTTGGCTATTGTCCTTTTTCAGGGCAAGATGAAAATTGGTCTGAAATGTGGGCCATGCTTCAATCTGACTTTGCTACACAACGACGCCCACGTGTTCCCGAATATACGCAACTCTCGCCCACTCAACAAGAAGCCGCCCGTATTTACATGCGTCGGCGTCTGATTGCCGACCGTTTATTTGAAGAATGTCGCAAAGCCCAAGCCGATTTATATCAAAACTTTAATACAGAATTAGTGGAACGTTATGCCTTAGCGCGTGATGCCTATGAGGAAAGCGTTGAGGATTTTGGAAGAGCCCGTGTGGTTTTAGAATCCCATTTGCCGCTTACTTTTCATATTGTTGACTAAGTAGCAAAAAAGTAATATTTATAATAAAAAATGCGTTTTTTATAAAAACGTATTGATCTGACCTAAAATAATAATAAATTGTGTTTTTACTTTTAATTTGAGTATGGAGAGAGATTTTATGTATTTTAATCAGTTTCTTAAAAAAATGATGTTTGTTGCAATGGCAACTGCTTCTATTGCAACGCACGCACAAGCAGCGGATCCTATTAAAATTGGGGCTGTTTTATCCGTCACAGGCCCGGCCGCTTTCTTAGGCGATCCTGAATTAAAAACATTGAAATTATATGTCGAAAAAATTAATGCACAAGGCGGGTTATTAGGCCGTCCGTTACAATTAGTGCATTATGACGATGGTTCCGAAGCTTCTAAAGCCAATACGTTCACCAATCGTTTAATTAATAATGACAAAGTAGATGTATTAATCGGTGGAACAACAACAGGTAGTACCATGTCCGCCGCTCCTTTGGCAGAACGGGCTAAAATTCCGTTTATTTCTTGCGCGGGTGGGGTGCCCATTACTGAGCCGACAAAAAAATATGTGTTCAAAACACCACCAACTGATCGCATGGCTGCTGAGAAAGTGTTTATTGACATGAAAAAACGGGGTTTGACAAAAGTCGCGTTATTATCTGAAACGAGCGGTTTTGGTCAATCTGGACGGAAAGAAGCATTAGCCTACGCAAAAAATCATGGTATTAACATTATTGCTGACGAAACATACGGTCCAAAAGATACAGATGTTTCAGCACAATTAACTAAAATTAAAAACTTAAATGGTGTACAAGCTATTTTTGTTTTTGGTTTAGGACAAGGCCCTGCGATTGTTACCAAAAATTACGGACAACTGGGCATTAAATTACCGCTTTATCAATCTCATGGGGTGGCCTCTGACGAATATATTAAATTATCAGGCGCAGCAGCAGAAGGGGTTCGTTTACCTTCTCCACCATTGTTAGTTTGGGATAAACTTCCAGCCAATGCCCCTGCGAAAAAAGCAGTCGCCGAATACAGCAAATCTTACACAGAAAAATATAAAACGGATCCTTCTTCTTTCGGTGGTTATGCATATGACGGCTTAATGTTATATGTTAATGCAGTCAAAACAGCAAAATCTGTTGACAAAGAAGCCGTTCGTAACGCTTTAGAACATACCAAAGGCTTTATTGGCACAAGCGGTGTTGTAAATATGAAGGCAAATGATCATATGGGCTTAGATTTATCATCTTTCTATATGTTAGAAGTCAAAAATAAAGATTGGACTTTTGCAAAATAAATAAAAATAAGATGGTTTTCATTAAAATAAATAATTATTTATATTATTAATTCTCCCCTGCTCTCTTTGGGAAGCGCAAGTTTATTTTTCTTGCGCTTTTTTTTTATTTTTTACTTAGCAGGTGTATTTGCTAAAATTTGAAAAGCCGACAGCTGTTTTTGTAATAATAAGCTCCAATCGCCTTTATAAATAAATTTCCATTCAGCCTGTTGCGGTAAAAAAAGCGTTGTATAATCTAATTGATTTTCCTGATAAGTTAACCCCAATTTTTTCTCAAAAAAGAGCAATAACGGGGTATTTGGCTGCTCAAAATGTAAAATCACCGTTTCTCCAATTTTCATGAGTAAAATGGCAAAAGGCGTGGTTGTTGGATTACCTGTGAGCGATACATACGAAAACGGTTTCCGTTGCTTTAAAAAACGAAAACGGGGGAGTTCAAGGCATGCTGGATCCAGAATTAAGCTTGAAAATTGAATCCGTTTTGAATATTTCATCCAAAATTGGTATTTTTTATTTTCTTTATTAATTAATGTAAAGAAATCATTAAGATGCTCTTGTATACTCCAATAACGAATCAATTCTCTTGCGCCCGCTACTTTTTTCCATTGAGGCTGTCCAAAATAAGGATGTCCCCATGCTTCAAATAAGATTTCTTTCAGTTGGGCTTGAACAGGACGATCCTTCAATTTAAAAAATCGTTGTAAGATTTGAATTAATAATGCTTCTTTTTTTCGCTCTGAAGCAAATTGTAACATTTCGAAGCTATAATTCATTTTTGTTTTAAAAATCAAATCGTTTTTTTGGGTAATGAGTTGAATATAATCTTCACTTAAGCAATCCCAAAACCATGTTTTCAATGGAATTTTTAAAGCTTGACTTATTTGTGTGATCGGATCAAGTTTACCATTGTAAACAAGCTGTACATATTTCACACTTGGTTCTGCTTCAAATAAATTTAAATTTTGATATAAAATAGTCATCCAATTTTGTTTTAAGCGCGTGTTTTTTGCCATAGGCAAAAATGAATGATTTAAATATTCTTTTAGTTTTTCCCAATTTTGTCTGCCAAGTGGGTCAAATTGCCATTCAGAATACAAAAAATATTGATTGAGTAAGTTTTTCCAGATTAGATAGCTTAACCCTGATTTTTTATAATTATTTAATAAATAATCAAAAATTTTGTTTTCTTCAAAAAGTGTGTGATTTTTATCAAGAAAGTTTAAATTTAGACTAAAAGAAAGAATATATAAAATTTCTGGAGAAATATTTTTTTCTTCAATAAAAGCTTCCATTAAATTTTGTTGGGCTTTTTTTATAGTATCTTCTGAAGGAAATGGCAATTCGTTCAAAATATTTGTTTTAATAAACTGTTTTATTTTTCCCCATTTTTTTTCAGAAATTGGTAAGCTTGCATCCTCACTTAGGGGAGGGCATTCTTTTTTTTGTAAACCAATACATTGACTCAATTGTGCGCTTAGTTTTTCTATTTCTAACATATTCTTTCCTTTTTTATCTTCAAAAAAATCATATTTTAAATAAAAATTTAATAATTATTTATATTAAAGAATATTCTTGAATTATTTATAATACTTGCTTTTGTCGTTTATTTTCACTATTATATTCATTCGTTCAAGAATAAGGTTAAAATTCACAATTGGCACTGAAAAAAAGCTTTTATTTTCAGCGCGTCATATTAGTACACAATGCTTATTACCCAGTTGATCAACACTGTTATGATTAAAAAAAAATGGATTTTGCTTGCTTTTATTTTGTTAAGTGGGCAATTGTCTCATATGAGCGTTGCCATGGCTGGCACAAAAGGGGATTTTCTCCAAGCCCGTGAGGCATTCAAACGGAATGATCTGGCTGTTGTGAACCAAGCGATCACACAATTTACGCCTGATCACCCTTTGTATGCTTACTTGCAATATTGGCAATTGACACTCCAATTAAAACAAGATCACCTTTCTTTTGCACGTGTCAAAGAATATCAAACCGCTTATCCAGAGAGCCTGCTTGCAGAACGATTGCTTATTGATTGGCTAAAAAACCAAGCCAATAAGCACAATTGGCAAGTTGTGAAAGAAGCCTATAAAGAACCCCGTAATCCTGACACAGAATTAAGTTGTGCGTATTTCAATGCGCGCTATCAAACAGGCGAAGCAGACAGTGCTTTTTCAGGCAAAACACTTTTCTTTGTTGATTCAGATCTGAGTGATCAATGCCAAGATTATTTCACTACATTAGTAAAAAATAATTATTTAAACCATGATGAAATCTGGCAAAGAATTCGCTTAAGTTTAGAAAATTCAAGTATTAAAACAGCGACTAAAATTTCAAGCACTTTTTTAGGGACAGCCGGATTTACTGATCACTTTTTAGCAGAAATTACACGGGCTCCGGAACAATATATTCAACAATGTTTGGATAATAAAAAACGCTGCATAGAGAGCCGGCCTTATGAAGAAGGCCTCATTTATGCTTTAGCTCGCATAGCGCGCCGGGCACCACAAAAAGCAGTAGATTATTGGTTACGTTTTGAATTAATTTTTCCAGAAGTGGAGCGCGGCTATGTCTGGGGACAACTTGCCTATCAAGCTGCAAAACAACAACACCCTAAAGCATTAGATTGGTATTATATTGCCCCGCCAGAACTTCTTTCTGATGAACAACTCGAATGGCGTGTGCGGGCGGCCTTACGTCAACAAGATTGGCGGGCCGTCTTGCTCAGTATTCAATGTTTATCTGTTACAGATCAAAATGAACCCGCTTGGCGTTATTGGCAAGCAAGAGCATGGATTGAACAAGACGAAAATCTTGATGTAGCGGAGCAACAATTAGAAAAATTGGCCCAAGAATATCACTTTTATGGACAACTTGCGAGTGAAGAATTAGCCGAATTACATGATCGTTCTCCTAAAAAAGCCGGAAAACAACCGCTTCCTCACGACACAAAAGTAGACATTGAAGAGATGAATGCTATGAAACAAAATCCATCTATTCAACGTGCCTTGGCATTAAACGAATTTGATCTCCCCGGTGAAGGCACAAAAGAATGGTTGTGGGGATCGCGTGAATTTGATGATCATAAATTACTTGCAGCAAGCCAAATTGCTTATGAACTCAATTGGTATGAACGCGCAATTAATACCGCTGCACGCACTAAAAAAGTGCATAATTTCACCTTACGCTACCCCACTCCGTATCGTTCTATCTTGAAAAATTATACCGCATATTATGAAATTGATGAGGCATGGGTTGCAGGATTAATTCGTCAAGAAAGTCGTTTTAGTGCATTAACTAAATCTTCCGCCGGCGCAATGGGCCTAATGCAAATTATGCCGGCTACAGCAAAACAAATCGCAAATGAACTCGAATTGTTCGATTATCGAACAAATCAATTATATAAACCGAATATGAATGTCTTATTTGGGGTGTATTATTTGCGTCAATTATGGGATAACTTTGAACTTTCTAAAGTCCTGGCTACAGCAGGCTATAACGCAGGGCCAGGGCGCGCCCGGCAATGGCAAAATAATGTGCCAAAAGACGGACTAGAAGGGGCAATTTTTATTGAAACAATTCCATTTAATGAGACGCGGAATTACGTCAAATTTGTCTTAAGTAATCATCTTTATTATGCCGCGCGTCTGGGCATTTATAAACAATCCCTTAAACAAATATTAGGGACAGTGAAACCTCACTAAGATTAGTGATTAATTTTTATTATTATAATCATGGCTATTACTATTAAATCAAAAGAAGAAATTGAAAAAATGCGTGTGGCATGCCGTTTGGCAGCCGAAGTTTTAGATTTTATTGCCCCTTATATGAAAGCAGGGGTCACAACTGATGAAATTAATTCATTATGTCATAATTACATGGTTGATGTACAAGGATGTATTCCGGCGCCCCTCAATTATGCGCCACATGGACATAAACCTTACCCAAAATCAATTTGTACCTCTATTAATCATCAAGTTTGTCATGGGGTTCCCAGTGATCGTGTCTTAAAAAATGGGGATATTGTCAATATTGATATTACGACAATCAAAGACGGCTTTCATGGCGATACTAGCCGGATGTTTCTTATTGGCGATTGTTCTATTCAAGCAAAACGATTATGCGAAGTCACACATGATTGTCTTTGGATTGGTATTGAACAAGTCAAACCCAATGCAACATTAGGGGATATTGGTTATGCGATTCAAAAATATGCAGAGGCACGCGGCTATAGTATCGTCCGTGAATTTTGCGGACATGGAATTGGTCGTAACTTCCACGAAGACCCACAGGTTTTACATTATGGTAAACCTAAAACAGGGGTTGTCCTCAAACCGGGCATGATCTTTACTATCGAACCGATGGTCAATGCGGGACGTCGTGAAATCAAACAATTAGGGGACGGCTGGACGATTGTCACACGTGATCATAGTCTTTCTGCTCAATATGAGCATACACTTGTTGTGACAGAAACAGGATACGAAATTTTGACAGTCTCGGAAGGCATGTTACCGCCACCTCCATTTGTTAAAACAAAAATTTAACTGATGAAACTTTTTAGCAAAATGCTTGACCAATTCACTGCGTAACAAACAACTGTTATTAAATTAAGAAATTCACAAACAAAAAGGAGGCGTAATCCGCCATGGCTTTAAGTTTACAAAAAGGTCAACGCATTTCTTTAGACAAAGAAGCGGGACAATCTTTATCCAAAGTAGTATTAGGATTAGGCTGGGATGCTGTTAAGAAAAAAGGTTTTTTGAGTTCTCTTTTTGGTGGGGGCGGCGAAATTGACTTAGACGCTTCATGCGTTTTATTTGACCAAAATCGCAAATTAGTCGATGTGGTCTGGTTTCGTCAATTAAAAAGCCGTGACGGAAGTATTGTGCATACAGGGGACAATCGAACAGGATCGGGCGAAGGCGATGACGAGCAAATTATCGTGGATCTGACAGCAGTGCCTGACACCGTGGCCTCCTTAATGTTCGTTGTGAATAGTTTTACAGGCCAAACATTCGAACAAGTTGAAAATGCTTATGTGCGATTAATTAACTCACAAAATAATCAAGAAATTGCTCGCTTTGATTTATCTTGCCAAGGTCCTCACACTGCGCAAGTCATGTGTAAAGTCTATCGTCATGGAAGTGAATGGAAAATGCAAGCCATTGGTGAAAATGCACGGGGCACCACATTTGATGAATTACTTCCTGAAATGTTAAGAAATCTATAATTTGTCGCGCTGATTATTCAGAAAAAGCCCCCTTAAAAAGGGGGCTTTTTTATTGAGAATATTTAATTATTCCATAACAATCGGGACTTTTTTTGTCTCGACTTGCATTAAGGGCTCTGTATCCTCCGGACGCGCCACTTGAAATAACGGACGCTCAGGCACAACTTCTACCAGAGGCGGCGCAATTTCAGTTTGTTTTTGCACATCCCGCTTTTCTTCTTTTGTTTCAATTTGACACAATCCTGCTTCATTCAATAATAAAGCTAAATTGGTCTCAACAACCATCTCATAGGATGGAAACGATTTGACAAGAACCGTTTCTTCTATTTTGGTTTCCTCTACTGCTGGCACCCCGGGCAAGTCTATTTCACGTGAGTCTTCCACAACAAGAGGCATGACTTCAATTGTTTGTTTTTCTACAATCGTGATTTCATCAGGAGTTTCTAATGATGGCGGGACCAGCGGAACATCATTTTCCACTTTTTGTTGTTGTACTTGCCATAACACATTTTGCAAATTTTCACGAACTTGCTCTGCAATACTTTCTGCTAAAACAGAAGGCGGCGCATCATTGACAGCAGGCTGTTCTTCTTGTATTACCTCTGAAGAAATTATCTGTTCAGACACAGGCAGCTGAGACTTTTCTTCAATTTCTTCTTGTGAAATCTCGCTATTCTTTTGTTCAGGAACCGGCGGCACAACTATTGGAAGCACAATGGCTTCCTCGATTTCCTTTTTGATAAGAACAGTATTGTGATCAATAACGCTTTCATCAGATTGTTTAGAACTGCCTGGCGCCTCATTCTTAGGTTCGACAACAGGGACTTTTGTTTCCAAAGAAGTCTCAGCGTTTTCTCCAATCACGACCGTGCTTGTTTCCATTACGGGCAGTTCAGACAGAGTCACGTCATTCATCTCAACATCTTGTTTTACATCAATATTTTTCTGCTCTGTCGCAAGCGGTACAGCCGCTTTGCTATCTGCTTCAACAACTTTAACCGGAAAATCCAGATGAATATTTTCAGGCACAGGCGGGGGCGCAACAACAGGCGTATGAGCCAATGAAAAAACCACTAGAGGATGCGTATCTTCGGCGGTAATTTCAAAACTTTCAGAAACTTTCCGAGCAGGCGGTACATTGCTTTCTTCTGGTACAGTTTCTTGTATATTCTGTTGTTTTTTCCCTTCTTTTTTAGTAGACGTAGGCTTATTAGTTTCAGCAGGAGGCAATTCTTCTTTTACAGGAGCGGTTACCTCTGCTGCTTCTGGCGCTGTCCCTAAATGCACAATAATTGGAGGTTGCGTATCGATTTGATCACGCAATTCAGTCATAAATGCATCTGCTTTCCGTTCTGTTCGATCCCGACGGTTACGACGATTACGACGAGAACGGGTCTCACCATTTTCTGTATTGTTTCCTTCTTCGTTCGCGGTCGCTGTGACCAAAACAGGATTTTCTGTGTTCATCAGCATAGGCACAGCATTTTCTGATTTTTTATTCCGGCCCCCACTTGGCGAAGGATTAGCAGGCGCGTTTTCTGCCGCAGCATTTTCTTTTTCCTGTTCCCGCCGTTCCCGCCGCTCACGGCGTTCTGCCGCACGACGCGCTTCTCGTTCCCGTCGCGATTCTTCAACAGGGGCAGGGCTCGGGGCCACAGTTTGATGAGAGGCCACAGCAGGCTCCGCAGTGGCCATACTTGCAGGCACTTCAGCAGATTGACGTAATGAACGAAACCAGCCCACAATTTTATTTAAAAAACCGGTTTCATTGGCTTCTTTACCTTGTTGTCCTGTGGGAGAAATCTCTACAACTTTTGTGTTCTCCCCAGAACCAGAAGAGGAAGGAGACTGCTCAAAACGTTTTGCGGTTCCCGGAATTCGTCCAGACGTTACCGGCGCAGGTTGCTCAGGTGTAATTGATTGCACTGCTGCTGTTTGTTGTGGACGATATTGTTTATTCTCGTTATTGTTATGTCGTTGTGGTTCAATATTAATTTCATCTGATTGTTTCTCAACCATTTTATAACTTGGACGAGAATCTAACCCTGCATCATCTGTTCGAACACGCGTAATATTATAATTAGGTGTATCAATATGAATATTCGGAATCAGGACAATCTCAACACGAAAACGTTGTTCAATGCTCTGAATTTGCGCCCGTTTTTCATTCAATAAGTACGTTGCCACATCCACTGGAATTTGTGCGTAAACAGAATCCGTATTGCTTTTCATCGTTTCTTCTTCGATTAGACGCAAAATATGAATCGCAGAAGATTCTGTTGAACGAATATAACCCGTTCCATGACAACGGGGGCACGGCAAATAATTCATTTCACCTAAAGAAGGTTGTAGCCGTTGGCGAGAAAGCTCTAATAATCCAAAACGGGAAATTTTACCCATTTGCACGCGCGCACGATCAAAATGAAGCGCGTCGCGTAAACGATTTTCGACTTCTCGCTGATTGCGCGGACTATCCATATCGATAAAATCAATCACAACCAGCCCACCCAAATCACGCAAGCGCAATTGACGCGCAATTTCTTCGGCCGCTTCTAAATTAGTCGTTAAAGCCGTTTGTTCAATATCTGCCCCACGGGTGGCCCGTCCAGAGTTCACATCAATAGAAACCAATGCCTCTGTATGATCAATCACAATGGCGCCCCCCGAAGGCAAAGGCACTTCGCGACCGTAAGCCGTTTCAATTTGGTGCTCTACTTGAAAACGGGAAAATAACGGAACATCATCTTTATAAAGCTTAATGCGATTAATATTTTGGGGCATAACATTAGACATAAATTGCGTGGCTTGATCAAATACCTCTTTGGTATCAATCAAAATTTCGCCAATGTCAGGCTGAAAATAATCACGGATTGCACGAATAACCAAGCTGCCTTCTTGATAAATTAAAAAAGGCCCCGCTTTATTTTTTGAAGCATTTTCAATCGCGCGCCAGAGCTGTAATAAATAGCGTAAATCCCATTCGAGCTCTTCATAAGTCCGACCAATCCCAGCCGTCCGCGCAATAATACTCATACCTTGTGGGACATCCAGTTGACTCATAATGTCGCGCAATTCTGCACGCTCTTCCCCTTCAATCCGACGAGACACACCGCCCCCTCGTGGATTATTTGGCATTAAGACTAAATAGCGTCCTGCCAAACTAATAAACGTTGTGAGCGCCGCTCCTTTATTGCCGCGTTCGTCTTTATCAACTTGAACGATGACTTCTTGTCCTTCAGACAAGACATCCTGAATCCGTACGCCTCGTGGAATATCCCCTTCGTCATTCGATTTAAAATAGCTCCGAGCCACTTCTTTGAATGGCAAAAAACCATGACGTTCTGTGCCATAATCAACAAAAGCAGCTTCTAAGCTTGGTTCAATGCGTGTGATAATGCCTTTATAAATATTACTTTTACGATGTTCCCGTCCTGCTGTTTCAATATCGAGATCAATTAATTTTTGCCCTTCAACGATGGCAACCCGTAATTCTTCAGCGTGTGTTGCATTAAATAACATTCTTTTCATGCAGGTTTACTCCCGCACTGATCTTTCCTTCTTACCTCTTTCTAATCCTATTTTGTATAAAACTGAAGTCAATACATACTGCATATGATAGTACTTACATTTTTGTTTTTGATTGAATCATGGATGTGAGTTTAGTATGCACTAATCAGTTGTTGCTGGACACTGATGAGTCAGGCACGACGTAAGAAGTTAGACTAAGCGCGCCAATAATTTGTTATTGAATTTACGATGTCGCTACTTTTATTATTATCACTAACTGTCTGTAAGATGAAATCATTATCTCTAATAGCTATTTTGGTGAGCGACATTAACCAGATGAAGTCTTGACACTGAAGAGAACTTTTTTTGTCACTTTCAGGAATAAACTTTTGACTTCACAATGTAGCGTGCCTTCTCATTGAAGAGAACAATAACAGAGAGTCCCCTCATTAAGGTCTTACCGCTTTTTTTTAAAAACAGCCCTGAATATAATTAATTTCAGGGAGAGCAAGACAAAAACTTGTCTCACTTTTTTTATTGTTTTTTATTTTCAAACGAAAAAGCGTCTTATCAAATCTTTTTGACAAAACCAAGTTGATTTTACACTAAATTGCATGTCTACGTATATTGTTATTTTTGCTTTTCAAAGCGTAAGAAAAATTATCTATTAGCCCGCAAAAAAAATACAATTTTAATCCTACATTTTTTGGCAAAATTTTCA
This sequence comes from uncultured Burkholderiales bacterium, assembly GCA_964504875.1. GTDB lineage: Bacteria > Pseudomonadota > Gammaproteobacteria > Burkholderiales > CAZDFJ01 > CAZDFJ01. The sequence continues at coordinate 57,085 of CAZDFJ010000009.1, forward strand.
CAAATCAAGATGAAAAAAACAAGAAAAGAAGTTTTACGAAAAATAGGAGAAACAAAAACAACCCACTCATGAAATAGAGAAGGCTGTCTTTTTCGAAGAGAATTTTATGCAGAAAGATTCAGGAGTTGAGAAGTAGCCCGAGAATTTTGATCAGCTGTTTGAATGAGCTTCATATTAATATCATATTGTTTTGATAATGAAATCATTGAAACCAGATTTTCGATCATATTGACATTACTTCCTTCAATCATGCCACTCGCCACTTTGACATTTTGATCAGGTTGAGCTGGCTGGCCATCTTTCATGCGAAATAAGCCATCACTCCCTCGAATAATATTTTTTTCATCTGGATTAACGAGTTTTAACCGTCCCATAACTTGAACCGCATTTGCAATCCCAGCTTGCGTAATTGAAATCGTCCCATCTGTTCCAATATTAATTTTGGCACTAGGTGGAATAGTAATCGGACCCCCTTCTCCTAAAATCGCCATCCCAGTATTTGACCGCAAGACGCCATCTGGTCCAATCTGAAAGTTTCCATCGCGTGTATAAGCTTCCGTGCCATCTGGTGCTTGCACTGAAAACCATCCTTTTGATTGGATTGCGGCATCTAAATCTCGTCCTGTTGTAATAGTTGGACCTGATGTAAAATCAGTTCCAACTGTTTCCTCAACACTAAACGTCCGCGTTTGCATGGCATTATCTCCAAAAGCAGGCGCCGCACTAAAGACATCCAGTTGAGATTTAAACGCTGTCGTATTCACATTGGCAAGATTTTGTGTCACGACCTCTTGTTTTAACATGGACTGTTTTGCGCCATTCATGGCAAGATACACAAAACGATCTATCATTGATATTCAGGGTCTTTCAACCACTGCCTCCAAAAATTAAATATTTCATTAAGATACTATCATCTTTCTTTTGAAGAAAATTATAACATTTTGTTTCCGACTCGGTTGGGCTTCTCTTGAGAAACTTGTGCTTGAAAAAAAAATTGTTGTATTCTGTCATACAACAAGACACCGCACAGAGATTCAACTAAAATAGAATAATTTTCATGGCGTCTTATTTTGATTCAATAGGAGGAGGGACAAGAATGCTTGAAACCCATGCCAAAGTGACACTCATCGAAAAACACACGATTTATGTGACTCCCTTGAATAACCAAAGTTGCCAACATTGCCAAGGACAAGGTTGTAGTAGTTATTCCATTGCGCGTTTGTTTTGCAAACAAGATCAGGCTTATCAAGTTGATAATCCCGAACAACTCCCATTACAACTTGGACAAATTGTGACACTTTCTTTGCCAGAAGGTACTTTACTCAAAACGGCCTTTTTTGCTTATTTATTGCCCTTATTATTTTTAATAATTGGAACCTTTCTTGGAAAAATATTCTTTCATTCAGAAGGGGGCGCCCTCTTTGGGGCCATGATTGGATTATGTCTAGGTTTAGGTAATTTTTGGCGAGTCGGACGCAAAAAATCGATGATTGCCCGACCTAAAGTTATCAAAAAATAAATCTTTTTATCTATTCTTTGTATTTATCTATTTATTATGAACGCTTATGCATTTTCCGATTTTTGTGATAGTTATCACACGGATATTGTTATTATCGGGGGCGGATTAGCTGGTCTTACACTCGCACATGCCCTTAAAGAGTGTGATTATCAGATTACCATTTTAGAAGCGCAGCCCAATATTGCGCAAGCTCAAGCCGATTCGCGCGCCCTTGCGCTTTCTTACGGTAGTCGATTACTTCTTGAACGTCTAGGAATATGGCGGGCGATTGAAAAAGAAGCCACTTCCATTGAAACCGTACATGTGACACAATCACCTCAAAAAGAAACGTTATTAACCCACTCAGAATTAGCGATTCCAGCATTAGGTTATGTAACCCATTTTGGGGTATTACACCGTATTTTGAATGAAAAACTGGCGCAAAATCCTGATTCTTTTGAAAAAATTTCGCTAATACGCGGGGCACGAGTCTGTGCGGTTAAACAAACTCGAGGTTATGCCGTCGTTGAATATGAAACTGATACCGGACGAATTCAAGTCACCACTCGATTAGTCATCTTTGCAGATGGGGGTAAAAGCGCGGAACAAAATTTAGGTCTTTCTTATCAAAAATATGATTATCAGCAAAGTGCAATTTTGACAGTTTTAGAGTCTGAAAAACCACATTTGCATCATGCTTTTGAATGTTTTACGCCTTCCGGCCCTCTTGCACTTTTACCCTTTGGTGGGCACGCCGCCGCTCAAAAAATTCATCTGGTCTGGACGCTTCCCCCTGAAAAAGCAGAAGAATATCGTCATCTTCCTTCAGAAAAATTTTTAAATTTAATTAATGAAAATGCACTTTGCCCGCCGATGCTCGGTCGATTCACCGCAATGCAGCCCCCACGCGTTTATCCTCTTGTTTTACGTTATGCCGAAAAAATAACACATCAACGCAGTATTTTAATCAGTAATTCTGCACAAATGCTTCATCCTGTTGCAGGCCAAGGATTTAATTTAGGTTTACGTGACATTCTGTGCTTAGCGCAAATTATTCAACAAACTGAAAAAACCAATTTGGGAAGCGCGAGCATGATGGCCCAGTATGAAAAACTGCGGCGATGGGATCGGCTGACCTTAATCAAAGTGACGGATGGAATGGTCCGTATTTTTTCGAATGACGCGCCCTTTCTTAAATTTGGTCGAGAATTAGGATTACAATTTTTGAATTTAGCAAGCCCTGTCCGCCATGCTTTTATGCAAAAAATGTTATATGGCGTTCGTTTGCTATAAAATAAAAAATCCCCCATTTAATGTGGGGGATTGGAGGAAATGACCACTAAAAATGCACTTTAATTAGACATCAATATTTTTAGCAATCAGTGCATTATTTTCAATAAAACGACGGCGCGGTTCAACTTCATCCCCCATTAAAGTCATAAAAATTTCATCAGCCCGAATGGCATCTTCAATTTTCACTTGTAATAAACGACGCGTTTCAGGATTCATGGTCGTATCCCATAATTGCTCAGGGTTCATTTCTCCTAAACCTTTATAACGCTGAATAGATAACCCTTTTTGCGCTTGATTTAATAACCAATCCAATGCTTGTTTAAAATTCGTGACAGCCAAACGGACTTGTTGACGTTCGACAATTGCTCCAGTCTGAATTAAACCATTTAACGTCAACGCTAATTTACGCATTTGCAAATAATCTGCACTGGCAATAAACGATGGGGTCAAACGAGAACGAATTAAATTTCCATAGGCATGATGTTCTAAATGCAAAATATATTCTTCTTGCACTTCGTCATATTCGGCCCGAACAGTATATTGTTCACCCAAAATCTTCTGAATATTTTGGGCAGTCTGTTGTGCAGTCTCTTCATTTTCAAGGCTTAATTCAAGCCCTTCTAAGATTGCATAGAGCAAACGCGTATCCAAATTACGATGCACTAGGCGGTCAATGATATTTTCTACCACTAAAAATTGCTTAGCCAACTGCGATAAAGTTGCGCCTTCTAGAAGTTTATCACCTGACTCATCTAATAAAAGCCGCGCCTCTTGCAAAGCTTGAGTCAGCAAGAATTGTTTAAATTCCGTGTCATCTTTAATATAGCGTTCTTCTCGTCCTGCCTTGACTTTATATAAAGGGGGCTGCGCAATATAAATATGCCCTTTTTCAACAAGTTCAGGCACTTGACGATAGAAAAATGTCAATAACAATGTCCGAATATGCGCGCCATCAACGTCCGCATCTGTCATAATAATAATGCGATGATAGCGCAATTTTTCTAGGTCAAAATCATCTTGCCCAATGCTCGTCCCTAACGCAGTAATCAAGGTCGCAATTTCTTGGGAAGAAATCACTTTATCAAAACGCGCTTTTTCGACATTCAAAATTTTCCCTTTCAGAGGTAAAATTGCTTGAAAACGTCGATCCCGACCTTGTTTAGCAGAGCCGCCCGCTGAATCCCCTTCAACAAGATAAAGCTCACATAATTTCGGATCCCGTTCCTGACAATCCGCCAGTTTACCGGGTAAGCCGACACTATCCATGACGCCTTTCCGTTGCGTTAGTTCACGTGCTTTACGTGCTGCTTCGCGCGCACGGGCCGCCATAATAATTCTATTGCCAATGACTTTCGCATCAATTGGGTTTTCCATCAAATACTCTGTCAATTTTTGAGAGACCACCTCTTCAATAATTGGCCGAATTTCTGAGGAAACGAGCTTATCTTTTGTTTGGGAAGAAAATTTTGGATCCGGCATTTTAATTGACAAAATTGCTGTCAAGCCTTCTCGCATATCATCCCCTGATGGCTCAATTTTTGCCTTTTTCGTCATTTCATTTTGGGCAAAATATTGATTCATCGTGCGGGTCATCGCCGCCCGAAGTGCTGTCAAATGTGTGCCGCCATCGCGTTGCGGAATATTATTTGTAAAACACTGAATAGATTCTTGATAGCTATCGTTCCATTGCATGGAGACTTCAACCGCCATATAATCGCGTTCGCCCATTGCATAAAAAATCTTAGAATGAAGCACTGTTTTATTACGGTTGATATGTTCTACAAATGCAGTTACCCCACCAACATAGGCAAATTTCTCTTCTTTTTCTTGACGTTCATCAATCAAATGAATAGCCACGCCATTATTTAAAAAAGAAAGCTCACGCAGACGTTTTGCCAAAATATCATAATGATATTCAATATTGCCGAAGATAGTTTCATCTGCCAGAAAATGTACTTCCGTGCCACGTCGTTTGGTGGGCCCAATTGGTTTTAACGCCTCAAGAGGTTCCCCTTGGCGAAACTCCATAAAGTACGCTTGGCCTTCCCGCCGAATTGTCAATTTTAACCATGTAGACAAGGCATTAACAACGGAAACCCCCACCCCATGTAAACCGCCAGAGACTTTATAAGAGTTATTATCAAATTTGCCCCCAGCATGCAACACCGTCATAATGACTTCTGCGGCAGAACGCCCTTCCTCTGGATGAATATCTGTAGGAATGCCGCGGCCATTATCGCTCACTGTAATTGAATTATCTGAATTAATTTTTACAGTAATTTCATTACAATGACCTGCAAGGGCCTCATCAATGGCATTATCCACCACTTCAAAAACCAGATGATGCAAGCCAGTCCCATCATTGGTATCCCCAATGTACATTCCAGGGCGTTTCCGCACGGCTTCGAGTCCTTTCAGGACTTTGATACTACTTGAGTTGTATTCTTGACTCATAATGTATTATAAACTTAGATACGCAACGGCATGACGACGTATTTGAAATCATCTTGTTCAGGTAAGACAAAAACACCCGCGCCGTTTGCGTCATTAAATTGGAATTCGATTTCGGTCGTTTCGATATTATTCAAAACATCTGTGAGATATTTCAGATTAAAACCAATTTCGACCTCTATTTCTTTGTCATATTCGATGTCGATTAATTGTTCAGACTCTTCATTTTCGCTGTTGCGACTGATGATTTTTAATTCACCAAAGGTAAAGAGCAAGCGGACACCATTATTGGCTTTTTTATCAGATAAAATTGCAGAACGTTGCAATGATTTTAAGAAAACGCTCCGATCGAGACGTAATTGATTCACTAACTCACGCGGGATCACGCGTTCATAATCTGGGAAAGTCCCTTCTACTAATTTGCTGACGAGCTCTAAATTACGATCCCCTTCCATTGGGAAAGAAAAAGCAACCCAATTCTCTTTAATCGTCAAAGTTAAAGTTTCTTCTTCGTTAACATTTGCTGGAATCAGTTTTGTTAATTCCACGACGGTTTTGTAAGGCAAAATAAAAGACTGTTCGACTGGATTATTCACTAATTCACATTTTGTCCATGCCAAACGATGTCCATCGGTTGCAACGAGTGTTAAACCATCCGCAGAAAATTTAAAGTAGGTCCCAATTAAGAAAACACGGGTGCCGTCATTGGCCATCGCATATTTGACACGATTCAGCGCTTGTTTTAACTGTTTTTGATTTAAACAAATCTGTACTGTTTCGCTTTCATCGTCTTCTTGGGCAGTAATATCAGGAAAGTCTTCTGCTTCAAGTGTTTGCAAATTAAAACGACTTCCATGCGTTTTCACACTCAAATTATGTTTTTCTTCGTTTTGACTAATTTGAACTTGCGTTTTTTCTGGCAACGCATTAATAATTGCTTGAAACTTATGTCCGCCTACCGTAAAAGCAAAATCATCAATAAGATTTTCTTCGGCAGAGACGGGCTGAGTTGCAGTAATTTGTAATTCTAAATCTGTTCCCACAAAACGAAGTTGAGAACCTTTTTTTTCAACCAAGACGTTAGATAAAATAGGCATTGTTGTTTTTGTGCCAACAACACCGATCACTGCTTGTAACGACTTTAATAAATGTTCGCGCTCAGTACTAAATAACATAGCCTTTCACTTCAATTCTGGATAAAAAAAATTAACCTGTTATTATATCATATTTCTTTAGCAGATTTGATTTCATCACTTTAAGCCAATATTCTTGCTATGTGTGAAATCTTATCTGGCTTAAAAACAGAAGATACGCCATTAAAACGTCAAAATAAGACGGTTTAATCACTCACTCCCACAAAATAATAGCCGGTTAGAAAAAATATGATTCGAAAAATTAAAGCAACATGGATGCGAGGTGGCACAAGTAAAGGTTTGTTTTTTCAAGAAAAAGATCTGCCTTTAGATCAGAAAGAACGAGATCAATGCCTTCTTCGTGCCATTGGCAGCCCAGATCCTTATGGAAAACAAATTGACGGTGTCGGCGGGGCAACTTCAAGTACGAGCAAAATTGTGATCATTTCTCCTTCGACTCGTCCGGATTGTGATGTGAATTATAACTTTGGCGCTGTTGATATTACCCAGCCACTTATAGATTATTCCGGAAGTTGCGCGAATTTAATTTCCGCAGTCGGCCCTTTTGCTATGGAGGAAGGACTAGTTCAAGCTCAAGGAGACATGACGATTGTCAACATTTGGCAAGTCAATACGCAAAAGAAAATTATTGCTCACATTCCCACACAAAACGCGCGCCCGCAAAGTGAAGGCACATATATGATGGACGGCGTGAGTTTTTCAGGGGCCCCAATTCGGTTAGAGTTTTTAGAACCAGGAGGCAGTCCAGATGGAAGCGTGTTGCCTACAGGCAATCCTCAAGATAGCCTCGATATTGAAGGATTTGGACAAATTGAAGCAACCCTGGTTTATGCAGGAAACCCCATGGTTTTTATTCGTGCTGAAGACTTGGGGCTGACTGCGACAGAACAAGCGGGTGACGCCGCTTTAACTCCCGAAATGTATACCCTCTTGGAAAAAATTAGAGCCATGGGGGCCTATAAAATGGGTTTAGTCAGTTCTCCTGAAGAGGCAACTAAAAATCGGCCCGCGACGCCTAAAATTGCGTGGGTGGCTCACGCTCAAACCTATACAACAAGTCGTCATACAAAAATGCCGGCTACAGAAATTGATTTATGCTCTCGTATCCTGTCTATGGGCAAAATGCACCATGCATATCCGGGCACAGCGGCAATTGCATTAGGAGTAGCGGCGGCCATTCCTCATAGTGTGGTCTATAACTATTTGCCTAAACATAATTTAGAAATTATTCGCTTAGGCCATGCGGCCGGAAAATTAGAAGTCAATGCAGTTGTAAAAATCACAGACGCAAAATGGATCGCTGAAAAAGCAATTATGCTACGAAGCGCCCGAACATTAATGCGGGGCGAAGTGTATATTCAAGACTAGAAATCTTTATGATCAAAAGGTTCCTGTTTTTTGGGAACCTTTTTGGGTAAACTGCTTATTTTTTTACGGGAAGCTTTTTAATTTTTTGTGGTAAACCGTAAATTTGAAGATAAAACCCACCTAATACAAGACATAACATTACAAGATGTAATGCCCACATCCCTGTTAAAAAGGATAGTTTTTCCTGTGCAACCTGCGCTTGAACAATACTCACTAAATTGCTGTAAGTCATATAAATTAAAACGGCAACAAAAAGATTCATGGAACGCGCGACACGAGGATTAATAAAGCCTAATAAAATAGCCGCTAAACTGAGTAATACAGTACTCATTGGGACGCCCGCCCGCCAGACTAATTCTGCTTGATTTTTAGAATCAGGATGATGATACAAAAACGAAGTAGATAACGCTTTGACAGAAGGAATAAAAATTTTATCTTCCGCGGGCCGTACACGAATTTTATATTTTTCAAAAGAAATAATTTTATAATCTGATTGGCCTGGCACCCCTTCATAACGATGACCCTTTTGAAATACCAAAAAAAGATCTTGTGTTTTCGGGTTTCGTTCTTGATAACCTGCATAAGAAGAAACAATCCCAAGCTGTCCGTTTAAATCGCTTTGCATAAAAATATTTCGAACATGTTGTAAACTCCCTGCAAAACTTTCAATAAAATAAACTTTATCATGTTGTTTTGATTCGCGAAAAACACCTGTCGCAATACTATTACTTTCTTCTTTGTTTTCAAGCTGATGTCGATATTCTTCACTTTGATGCTCCGCCCAGGGGGCGACATAAAAACTCAAAGCCGCAATGATCAAAATCACAGGGAAACTAAAATATAAAACTGGATTAATCCAACGCCATAATGACACGCCTCCACTCATCCAAATAATCATTTCACTTTCGCGATAGCTTCGACTCACTACAATGAGCACAGCCATAAAAACAGTTAAAGAAAGCAAAATAGGCAAGTAATTCAGAATGCTAAAAACAAGCAACATAAAGACAGATTCACTCGGCAAATTCCCGCTAGCCGCCTCCCCCAAAAAACGAATCAACAACGTGGTTGCAGTAATGCCACTTAAAACAGTAAGAACAATGACTGCTGCGAGGCTACATTCTTTAATAATTGTGCGTTGAAAAATCATAGATACTTCTCAATTTCAAATTCAAATAAAGTGGGCGGATCAAGTATTTATTGTCTAATTGATGGTAATTGAAAATACTCAAAAAGATGCGCTGTCAAGGTATAACAAGCAGTTTCATCCCAAAAAGGCACATGCCCACATTCAGGAATCCATGAAACATGACAGGATCCCGCTATATTTTCTGCGAGATAATGGCTCGCCGCTACTGGCATCAGGGCATCATTTTGTCCATGAATTAAATATGTTGGCACGGCAATTTTTTTAACAAGCAGACGTGTATCCATTGCTCCTAACCAATACAACCCTTGTTTGAGATATTCTAAACATGCTGTTTCAAAACAAGAAGGGAGTTGCTTTAATTTTTGTAACATTAATTTTGCAGAACGATCGCCTTTCGCTTGTAAAAACAAAAAAGTTTGGCGAGTCTTTTCAGGCTCAATTTGCAAATCATGAACAAATTTTTGAAAAACAAGAGGCGAGATTCCTGCGGTCCACGCTGCTTTTTCCACAAAACAAGGCGTCGTAGCACATAAAACTAAGCCTTTTATTGTTTCCGGAAAAGAACTTGCCCATTGTTGCGCAAAAAGACCACCCAAAGACCAGCCGATTACAATCACAGGATGGGTCGCATTAATTTGATACTGTTGGAGCAAATTAACAATCGTTTCCTCAGGCGATTCACAATAATTCAGTGTAGGTGTGATAATATCGAGGGTAGGAAAAAAAGTACGACAGGTCGTTATCCACTGTTCAAAAATTGTAGAAGACATACCCCAGCCATTAAGAAAAACAAACCGTGGCATGCTGTTTGAAGACAAAGTCATCATTATCAATACTTTATATAAATAGATGCATCATACAATATGATTTTGTAAATTATTTTTTATTTCGCAAGGAATTTCTTGAGATGAATCTCTCAGATTATAATCAAAATCAGTCAAAAAAGCCGCTTTCTTTCACAGAAGAATCACGCAGTACCGAGGAAATACTATTTACCGCGCGAGAAAAAATTGTAAAAATATCCGAAATAGAACATTTTTCTTTACAACAAAAAGTCATTGAAAAATGTTTTAAAATACAAGATCAAGAAGACAAATTATTACGTCAAGGCTTTGAAAAAGAAGCCCCTTTATTAGTCCGGTTACATCATACTAATTTAACAAAAATTGTTGATTATAACAATGAAACTATGTGCCTCTTTTTTGAAAAAGTGGTAGGAAATTCTCTTCAGGAAAAATTAGAAACACATCAACCTTTTTCTATAGATGAGGCGATTCGCATTATTTTGCAAATCTTAAATGGTCTGAGTTATCTCCATCAACATGCGATGATTCACTGCAATATTTATCCTGAAAATATTATTGTGACCCCCGAAAACCAGATCAAAATTACAGATTGTGGTCTCGCAAAAATAATTAGTTATGCTACACCCAGCCCGAAAAATAATTATGACCATTTAGAACACTGTCTCATTCATCCTGCTTACGCTTCCCCTGAACAGATTCAAGGCATTCATCTTGATCAACGGACTGATTTATATGCGGTAGGCGTGTTACTCTATTATCTCACAACACAACATTACCCTTTTGACGGAAGCACTCCCAATGCGTTGATTATTAAAAAACTACATGAGGAACCACAATCCCCTGCTTTAATTAACTCAAAAATTATGCCTGAACTGAATAGAATTATTCTAAAATCACTCAAAAAAGAAGTCCATTCCCGTTTTCAAACGGCTGAAGAATTTGCTGAAGCGCTCACACTATACTGGAGTGCCTCGCCCCATTTTAATAATGATGGGCAAGATCATCACGTTTCTTTGACTTTTTCATCTTTAGATAATCAAGGTTCTCAAAACATGGATATGAAAGACAATCACAACCTCACGCCGCCCCCTCAAAATCATAATGATTCTGTACAAAACATCCCTAAAAGAAATCACGCTTTACTTAAATGGATAGCGTTATTTGCTGTGGTGGGGCTGGGTTTGGCAGCAGGATATTTTTTCACAAAAAATTCACAACCAGCTACACAACCTGTTACGTCTTCCCCATCCATCAAAGAGGTTTCCCCGCAACCAACAACGCCCCTCTCTTCTACTCCAGAAAAATCTGAACAAGCCGAGGACAAAAATTTATTTAATTTTGACTATGTAAAAGCCCGAGCCGAAGATGGTGATCCTCAGGCACAATTATTACTGGCAATGATGTATCGAGAAGGGAAAAATGGCGCCCCCCACGATTTAGAACAAGCAAAACACTGGCTTAAAGAATCCATTGAAGGCGGCAATGAAGAAGCTCAAACAGAATTAAACCGTTTAGAGAAAAATCACGCGAAATAACTCAAGAAAAGAAAAGTAGGCCACAACACAAAAGACCTATTTTGTATGAAATTACACGTTTTATTTTTTGAAAGCGTCAAAATGTAGTAAAATCACGTGATCAAGTGACTTTCTGAGTAAAATGCTTTTTTTCAAAAAGGCTTCAACCCTTTTGCGAGAATAAAGACAACTCATTCATAGATATGAACTATTCTCTCGTGTTTTCAACATAGACAGGCTCAATATTGATACGTTCGTGCACAAAAATATGAAATTAATCTTAATACTCATAAAATAAATTCTTCTCTCAGACGCGAACGACGATTGAATAGATAAGATGCTTTTTTCATGATCCTTGATCACAAAGTCAACCAGTAAGCTTTTTTTTATTTAAAAATTTAAAAGTCAAGTCTATTTTTAGCCATTATGCCTAAAAGAACTGATATAGAAAAGATTCTGATTATTGGAGCGGGTCCAATTATCATTGGGCAAGCGTGCGAAT
>CAZDFJ010000010.1:0-65428 GCA_964504875.1 uncultured Burkholderiales bacterium
TGACATTTGGAATGGGTGATTCCTATACGGATGCTCCTTTTATGACACAATGTGATTATGCAATAATTCCTCCCCACACACAATTAGGCTATCGCTTGATGGAGGAATTATGATTTTTTCAGGCAGCTATTCCCCTGAGGACGTCATTTTTTTGCTCGATCCAAGCGCGCAAACGACTTCGCTCACGTTAACACAAAAAGAACAGGCCATCCAACAAGGACAGCATTATAGTCAATTTCTTTCCCCTGAATTACTTCCTGAACCTGAATATTTGCATTATTTTCATGACGCTTTAACCCATACAAAATCAGAATTAGCCACAGGATGTGTGCGGTTGGCGCAAGTCATTGCAGCCCAATATAAAAATCATCCTGAAATTGTATTAGTCTCGCTTGCGCGGGCAGGAACGCCTTTTGGTATTTTAATTAAAAAATTATTACCCCAGTTTTTTAGCGGAAAAATCATACATTATTCTGTTTCCATTATGCGGGAAAAAGGAATTGATCCAGCGGCATTACGTTTTATTTTGACACAAGGTCATGCTGCAACTGATCTGTGTTTTATTGACGGATGGACAGGAAAAGGAGGCATCGCGCGGACTTTACGTCAATCAATTGCCATTTTTAATCAAAATGAAGGGACGCAAATTGTTGGGCGGCTCTATGTAATAAGCGATTTAGCAGGGGTGGCTGATTATGCTCCTTTTTTGACAGATCAGCTGATTCCTTCTTGTTTATTAAATGCCACTGTTTCTGGGTTAATTAGCCGAACTGTTTGTTTTCCCACGTCTCACCCTGACAAATTTCATCAATGTGTTTATTATTCAGAATGGGCTCAATATGATTATTCCGCTACCTTTATTCGCGAAATATTGCAACATATACAAAATTTAGAAACAGAAAGCTTGATTCCTGAATGGCTTCCTAATAATAATCAGTCACAGCGCATTCAGGCTTCTCTTTTGGCGTGCATACAGGCGTATCAACAACGTTATGCAATTACAAAGGCGGCCTGGATTAAAATTGGGATTGGAGAAACTACCCGTGCTTTACTTCGTCGGGTTCCACGGGCTTTAGTTGTCCGTGATAAAACAACAATTTCAGTGGCACATTTATGTTGGCTTGCTACAAAACGTCAGGTTCCTATATTAGTAGAAAGCACGCTTCCGTGTGAGGCGCTTGCTATTCTTGCATCAAATTTACCTATTTTAATTTAATTAAATCATTTATTTTCTATGCATTTATATAAAAAATTAGGGGCTTCGCTTTACATTCCCGCTACCCACCCAGATTTATTATCCATAGCAAATGGTGAAAAACTCAAATTAAAATCAATGATTTTTTGTTTGGAAGATAGTATTGCATTGCACGATGTGCCCCGTGCTTTGTTACATCTTGCCCATGTTTTATCTGCCATGACTGCCCACAGCGAGGCCTTACGTTTTGTACGCGTTCGACATCCAGAAATGCTTATGCAGATTCTTGCGCTGTCTGGGTCGGAAAAATTGACAGGCTTTGTTTTACCCAAATTTACAGAAAAAAATTTACCGGAATACCAAAAAGCTTGTCTTCACACAACGCATTGGCTTATGCCAACATTGGAAACCATAGAAGTTTTTGATGAACAAGCGATGATTTCTTTACGAAATTGTCTTTTAAATTCACCTTTACGGACACGAATTTTGGCCCTGCGGATTGGTGGAAATGATTTATTGGCCTTATTAGGATTAAGACGTCAAGCAGATTTAACCATTTACGATACGCCCCTCGGCATTTTAATCGCGCGGTTAGTTTTTTGTTTTCGACCATATGGCTTTGAACTTTCTGCGCCTGTTTTTGAGCAAATTGATAATAAAAACAAATTATTAGCTGAAATTAAACAGGATTTGTCTTATGGATTGATCAGTAAAACAGCCATTCATCCGCAGCAAATACCATGGATTGAATCTTGCTACGCAGTTCCAAAAAATGAGCTGGAAATGGCTCAAGCGATTTTAATGTCTTCTTGTCCTGCTGTGTTCAAAATGCATGGGGCAATGTGTGAAGTTGCCACCCATCATGCATGGGCAAAGAATTTAACATCTCAAGCAGAAATCTTTGGTTTAATTTCAACACAATAAAAAAAAACAGGAAAGTCCATGGACTTTCCTGTCTTTAGATCAAAGCATCAGAAAAACTTTTAATAAGTCGTCTTATTATTTACCGTTTAAATCACGCGCTTGTTCACGTAATACAAACTTTTGGATCTTACCTGTAGAGGTTTTTGGTAAAGAGCAAAAGACCACAGTTTTAGGTGCTTTAAAGTGAGCCATTTGAGTGCGGCAGAACTGAATAATATCATCGCCTGTCACATTGCCTTCTGCACTTGGTTTTAATGTGATGAAAGCGCATGGTGTTTCACCCCATTTTTCGTCAGGGCGGGCAACTACAGCAGCCTCTAAGATTGCAGGATGACGATACAAGACATCTTCCACTTCCACTGTTGAGATATTTTCACCACCAGAAATGATAATATCTTTAGAGCGATCTTTAATTTGAACATAACCATCTGGATGCCAAACCGCCAAGTCACCTGTATGGAACCACCCGCCTTCAAATGATTCTTCTGTAGCTCGTGGGTTTTTGAGGTAACCTTTCATAATGTTATTACCACGCATGAAGATCTCACCCATGGATTTTCCATCTTTCGGAACGGGGCTTAAATCTTTTGGATCTGCGACCATCAAGCCTTCTAACATGGGGTAACGGACCCCTTGACGAGATTTCAGTTCAGATTGCTCATCTAAGGATAAAGCATTCCATTCTTCATGCCATGCACACACTACGGCTGGACCGTAACTTTCTGTCAAGCCATAAACATGCGTCAGTTTGAAGCCCATTTTTTCCATCCCTGCGATAATTGCAGCAGGTGGCGCCGCACCAGCAATCAAGCTACGCACAACGTGATTCAATCCTTGTTTCATCTCATCTGGTGCGTTAATCAAGAGATTATGAACAATTGGCGCACCGCACATATGTGTCACATGATTTGTTTTAATTAAATCAAAAATGTGATCTGCACGAACTGCACGTAAGCAAACATTTGTTCCTGCAACGACAGCGATTGTCCATGGAAAGCACCAGCCGTTACAATGGAACATAGGTAATGTCCATAAGTAAGTAGCATGTAAAGGCATTTCCCACGTAACTGTATTACTTACAGCATTTAAGTACGCCCCACGATGATGATAGACAACCCCTTTTGGATTTCCTGTCGTACCGGAAGTGTAATTTAACGTAATGGCTTGCCATTCGTCATCTGGTAAAGACCATTCAAAACCTGGATCACCAGTTTCGAGGAAAGCTTCATAATCTGTTTCCCCAATTTGATATTCTAACCCTTGTGGACCATACGGATCATTAATATCAACAACGATTGGACGATGTTGCATCAAACGCAATGCACGACGAACGACATCTGCAAATTCACCGTCCACAAAGACAACTTTCGCCTCACCATGTTCTAACATGAACGCAATGGCTTCAGCGTCTAATCGCGTATTTAATGTGTTTAAAACCGCACCCAACATGGGCACACCAAAGTGCGCCTCAAAAATCATTGGGATATTAGGTGCCATCACAGCAACGGTATCACCGACCCCAATCCCACGTTGTTTCAATGCAGAAGCCAGACGACGGCAACGGGCATAGGTTTCTGCCCATGTCCGTTTGATTTCACCATGAATCACAGCCAATTTATTAGGATAAACTGACGCAGAACGTTCCATGAAAGTCAATGGAGAAAGTTGCACAAAATTAGCATCTGTCCGATCTAAGCCAAATTCATAAGGGTTATGTGTTGTATTCAATCAAGTATCCTCCAATACTTTATTATTTCACTGCGTTAAGCGCGTGCTTTTTTGGCAACGCGTTAACAGACCAAACTAAAAAATTAGTTTTTTTCGCATCTATTAGTCATATCTTAACGCTTTTTGCATAATTTTACAATTACAGCTTGAATTTATTGCATTGCAACAAAATGTAGCATTTAACTAAAAATTTGTTGCCATAAGTTTTTAACTGCTTGAATTTGTGTTGTTATTTCTGTTGCATTCAGACGGGCTTTTGCATTACCTTGTAACCGTAATTCATGCTGTTTTCTTCTAAAAAACCGATATGCATCTTGTACATTGGTAGCTAATTCTGAACTAATTAACCCTATTTTTCCTGCGGTTTCAAGCAGTGCAATATTACCACTATTCTTAGTTAATTCAATATATTGGTGTGAATAAGCTAAAACTAAATATTGGACAATAAATTCCACATCAATAATGCCCCCCCGATCGTGCTTTAAATCAAATAATGCGGTCATATTAGTATGAGATTGTGACATTTTTTCACGCATTTTTAAAATCTCTTCTTTTAAGCTTAAAAGATCACGGGGAATTTTTAAAATTTCTGTTCGAATATGTTCAAATTGCTCGCCAACCCGTGTGTTTCCGGCCGCAAAACGTGCTCGCGTTAACGCTTGATGCTCCCACGTCCAGGCTTCTTTTTCTTGATAGCGTTTGAAAGCTTGGACAGTACTCACAAGTAATCCACTTGAGCCGTTTGGACGAAGGCGCAAATCAGTTTCATATAAGACCCCAGCTGAAGTCACATTACTCATCCATGTATTTAACCGCTGTGCCAAACGGGCATAAGTTTCACTTGCGCTTTGGTCTTCATCATCGTATAAGAAAATAATATCTAAATCGGAGGCATAACCTAGTTCTTTGCCGCCTAACTTCCCATATCCTATAATAGCAAAATTTAATGTATTCGAATGCTTAAGTTTCAGATTTTTCCATGCAATTTGTAAAATTTCTTCCAAAATAATATCTGCAAGTAAACTTAAATGATCGCTGAGCGCCTCAACCGAAAGTAATCCAGCTAAGTCTTGTGCAATTAATTTAAATTGTTCTGCATGTTTGAAATGACGTAAAGTATCCAATTGTGTTTCTACATCGCCCTCTAATTGAAGAAGACGATTTTTCAAGTGTTCACGGGCATTTTCCCAATGGGGCAAATCATAAAGTCGCTGTGTATCAATGAGTTCGTCTAACAAAATTGGCTGGCGGGTAAGATATTCTGCGGCCCATGGGCTGGCACTACATAATTTTGCCAGTCGATTTAACGATTGTGGATATTCCAAGAGTAATGCTAAATAAGATTCACGACGACTAATATTCTCTAATAATGTCAAAATACGTTGTAACGTTTCAGTTGCGTTTTCAAAGCGCCCTGCAACTTCCAAAAAGGGAGGAACTAAGGCATCAAAACGCGTCCGGTTTTTAACAGCTAATTGTTGATAGCGGTGACTTTGCCGAATACTATGTAATGAGGATAAAATGCCAGAAATCTCAGCAGATGGATACCCTGCTGTCATTAATTGAGCGGTCGCGACTTCCTGATCGAGCAGATCTTGCCAAAGTGCGGTCAAGGGGTGTTGCGTTTGATCATTTTGTGGCGCTCCCAAAATTTGTTCAAAATAAGAAGAAACTTGCTGGCGTAATCGATTAAGATTGGTGAAAAAAACATCATAATTTTCATAACCTAAACTTTGCGCTAATCCTTCTTGCTGAACCGAATTTTCTGGCAATGTCTGGGTTTGTTGGTCATCGTAATATTGCAAACGATGCTCAATATTACGAAGCAAAACATAGGCTTCTTTTAGTGTTGTGACCACATTGGGCGCAATCAAATTCAGTGAACTCAAATGGTCCAAAACAGTTAATGTGGGTCGCATCCGTAATGATCGTTCACGGCCCCCGCGAATTAACTGAAAAACCTGGGCAATAAATTCAATTTCACGAATCCCTCCTGGACCTAACTTAATATTATTAAATCGATCTTTACGTTGGACTTCTTGCATAATTTGGTGGTGCAAATCTCGCATCGAATCATAGGCGCCATAATCTAAATATTTACGAAAAACAAAGGGTTGCACGATTTGCATCAAGTCATGTTGATCCGCTTCATCATCGGGACAACGCACTGTATTTAAAATACGGCCCTTAATCCATGCATAGCGTTCCCATTCTCGCCCTTGTGTAAATAAATAATGTTCTAACATTGCAAAATTGCAAACAAGCGGGCCGCTGTCTCCATTTGGACGAAGGCGCATATCTACCCGAAAAACAAAGCCATCTCCCGTTAATTCATGTAACGCATTAATTAGTTTTTTTGCCAGTTTAGTGAAATATTCGAAATGACTAATTGTTTTTTTGGGTCTGGCCAGGTTGACGGTTTCGCCTTCTTCTGGATAAACGAAAATTAAATCAATATCAGAAGAAACATTGAGTTCCCGACCGCCCAATTTACCCATCCCAACAACAAGCATTTTTTGCTCTTTTTGGGATGTTTCACTCATAGGTTTGCCGTATAAACGCTGTAATGAAGTCGTGAAATAATCTAAAGCATAATTCACAGTGATTTCTGCCAAATCCGTAACCGTACTGACGACTTCGCTCAAATCGGCCATATGAAATAAATCGCGCGCAATTAAACGGAGCATTACGCTTCGCCGCAATAAGCGGAGGTGCGCTTTCAGATGATTTTCATCAAATTCACCGCTTTTTTGGGCGGCTGTCTGCAAAAATGCGTTCATTTCGTCACGGGAAAAAACGCGTGGCAATCCTTCTAAAAAAACGGCTTGCGCGGTTTCCCGATCCTCCAAATAGCGTTTTGCATATAAACTTGCTTCAAACAAAGTTGGAAAAGAAAAAGTGGAAAAACAATGTGTCGTCGCCATAATGATCCTTATTTTTGTCAAAATGAAAGTACTATGATTTGTATCTTAAAACAATTTTGTCACGAATTCATCGTCTCAGTTGATTAAATTGTGATATATTTTTTATTTTTCTTCATTGAATTTTTTTATGAGCGAAGACAATATGTCTGAAATCACAACAAATCCTCTCTTAGATTTTTCCGGCTTGCCTAAGTTTAATGTCATTCAACCCAATCATGTCACCCCTGCAATTGATGCTTTATTGACAGACGCACAAGCACAAATTGATCAGCTTGTCAAAATGCGGGCTCACCCGACTTGGCAAAATTTTGTGCGACCTCTTTTTGATGCAACCGAAAAACTGGGGCGCGTTTGGGGACAAGTACAACACTTACATTCTGTCGTGGATACGGCCGCTTTACGTGAAGTTTATAACGAAAATCTGCCTAAACTGAGTACATTTTGGACAGCCTTAGGTCAAAATGAAGGCTTGCTTAAACAATTTAGAAAATTACGTCAAAGCCCCAAATTTGAACAGCTCAATTTAGTGCAACAAAAAGTTGTCGAAAATGAACTCCGTGATTTCCGTTTGGGTGGGGCAGAACTACCCGATGCTCAAAAACAACGTTTTATGGAAATCCAAGCAAATTTAGCAACATTAGGGGCAAAATTTGGTGAGCATGTGTTAGACGCGACCAATCAATATCAAATGTTTATTGAAAAAGAGGCAGATCTTGCTGGTTTACCTGCAGATGTGATTGCGGCCTCAAAAGCTTTAGCGGTCGCTTTGGAAAAACCAAATACATGGGTTTTTACGTTGCATGCCCCGTCTTATATTCCTTTTATGCAATATGCAGAGGCGCGCCGCCTCCGCGAACAATTGTATAAAGCGTACGTAACCCGTGCGAGCGAATTTGGCGCACCGGAATTAGATAATTCTCACATTATTTTGGACACTTTACCCCTCCGACATGAAGAGGCCCAATTGTTAGGGTTCAAAAATTATGCAGAATTGTCACTTGAAACTAAAATGGCCGAATCTCCTGAAAAAGTTCTGGCCTTTTTGCGTGAAATTGCTCAAAAAGCCCGGCCTTTTGCGGAAAAAGACAAACAAGAATTGGACGAATTTGCGCGCCAAGAATTAGATATTCACAAATTAGAAGCATGGGATACCATGTATGCCAGTGAAAAATTGCGTAAAGCGCGTTACGATTTTTCTGAACAAGAAGTGAAACAATATTTTCAAGAACCTCGTGTCTTGGAGGGGTTGTTTGGTTTACTTGAAAAACTTTATCAAGTACAAATTAAACAAGATCAAAGCGTGGCAACATGGCATCCCGATGTGAAATTTTTTGAGCTGCGCAAAAATGATACGCCTATTGGTGGGATGTACGTCGATCTCTATGCGCGTCCTGCCAAACGTGGGGGGGCGTGGATGGATGAAGTCATCAATCGAAAACGTCTTGATGCAAATAATCTTCAACTTCCTATTGCGCATTTGGTTTGCAATTTTTCTGCGCCAGTTGGAGAAAAACCGGCTTGTTTTAGCCATAATGAAGTGATTACGCTTTTTCATGAAGCGGGACATGTGTTGCATCATTTGATGACGCGGATTGAAGAGCCGGGTGTTAATGGCATTCATGGGGTTGAGTGGGATGCAGTTGAATTGCCTAGTCAATTCATGGAAAACTGGTGTTGGGAATGGCAAGTCTTAAGTGAAATGACTGCACATATTGACACAAATGAAACTTTACCTCGTCCGTTATATAACAAAATGATTGCGGCGAAAAATTTTCAAGCAGGTTTGATGACGCTCAGACAGATTGAATTTGCGTTAGTTGATATGCAATTACATGCTGATTTTGATCCGGCTGCTCCGCTTGATCCGTTAGATTTATTAGACAAAATTCGTGCTGAAATTGCGGTGTTAATCCCGCCAACTTATAATCGCTTTTTGAATACATTTACGCATATTTTTGCGGGCGGTTATGCAGCAGGTTATTATTCTTACAAATGGGCTGAAGTTTTATCTGCTGATGCTTATGCCCGTTTTGAAGAAGAAGGTTTATTTAATCACATAGTCAGTGAGAGTTTCTTACGTGAAATATTAAGTGTAGGAGGCAGTCGTTCTGCTTTAGAATCTTTTACCGCTTTCCGTGGCCGTGAACCACAAATTGATGCTTTATTGCGTCATGCGGGCATGATTGGTGATACAAACGCATCTGAAGAAAGTCTTGAAACTGTCTCTTAAAATTATGATGTAATTGAATTAAATCTTTATTTGAGAAAGCGCATCACAATTGTGATGCGTTTTTTTTCTTTATTTTGTGATAAGTTGTGTTACTCTACAGAAATGACAAATCATAGGCTATTTTTGGCTCAAAAAACAAGGGGAAGGGGAAAAAATAATGTTCAAAAAATGGATGGTAATGTTAAGCTTATCGTGTTTAACCTGTTCACTGGCTCCCGCCGCGCACGCTGCGGAAAATTGGCTTGAAATGTCCAATAACCAAGAAGAAGGTGAGAGCATTTCAATGGATGTCAATAGCTTAAAACGTCTCAAAAATGGTAATCTGGCGGTGTCTCTCAAAATGAGTTATGACAAAAAACCAAATGATTTATTTCAAATGGGCTTGCCTTTATCTAAAGTGCTGATGCATCTTGAAATTAAATGTAGTGAAAAAGCCGTCCAACGCCTTCGAATGGAATTATTTAAATATAATAGTAAACAAGTCGGACAATTGAATTTTGCGGATGACAATATTCAATTTGGTGGCGGGGATAATTCGCGCGAAATGGCAACAGGAATTTGTGATTTAGCAAAAATTAAAATGGGTAAATAATCAAAAAACCCACCGTATGGTGGGTCATTTTTAGACTGGATTCGGTTTAATATGATAATTATTTTTACCGGATTGTTTGACAATATACATGGCTTCATCGGCTTGTTTTAATAAGCCTTCAGCGTCAGTGGCATGGGTTGGATAATGGACGCATCCCACACTTGCAGAAACTATCACCTGCATGTCTTTTTCTTTCACAATAATTTGATTTTTCTGCAAAATATTCTGAATCAATTTTTCAACTTCTAAATCTGCTTGTACGCTTTCTAAAATAATCGTAAATTCATCGCCCCCGAGCCGAGAAACAGTATCATTGGGAGAAACAATAGATTGTAAATTGTGCGCCACTTGAATTAAAACATGATCCCCTTCATCATGCCCAAAATTGTCATTGACGGCTTTAAAATTATCTAAATCTACAAACAAAAGCGAGAAGCGTGTCTGGTTTTTTTGAGCACTAGAAACCGCTTGATTTAATTGCTGCTGGAAAAAATGACGATTAGGCAATTGTGTTAGCTGATCATAATTCGCCAAATTTTCCAATTTTAATTGGGATTGTTTGAGCAAAGTAATATCAGAAAAAGTGGCGACATGATAGAGTACTTGATCCGTGCTATCCCGGACGACGCGGATTTTGAGTAACGCAATATAAATTTCCCCATTTTTCTTTTTGTTCCAAATTTCCCCTTCCCACTGACCATAACAGGTTAATGCATCCCACATTTGAATATAATAATTTTCAGAATGTTTTCCTGAATTTAAAATACGGGGCGGTTTTCCTAAAATTTCCTCCAATGCATATCCCGTTAATGCACAGAAAGCAGGATTGGCACTGACAATAATATTGTATTTATCTGTAACGAGAACACTATCTAAACTTGATTCAAACACTGCATTTGCCAATTTAGAGTCATCTTCTATTTTTTTAAATAAACTAATATCTGAACAAGTGCCCAAAAGGCGTAAGGGCATATCTTTTTGATCATATTCAATAATTTTTCCGCGATCCATAACCCATATATATGTTTGGTTAGTACATAAAATGCGATATTCGCACATATATTGATCACGCTGTCCTTTCAAATGAGATGCCAGTTGATCCGCAACTTTTTCTTGATCTGAAATATGAATTCGATCAAACCAACTTTTATAATCATTGGGAAAAGTCTGATCATCCATACCCAGCATTTCAAACCAACGTTTTGATCGAAAAATTTGATTGGTTTGAATATTCCAGTCCCATAATGCATCCCCACTGCTTTCTAAGGCAAATTGCCAACGTAATTCATTCTCATGAATGGCCATTAAAGAAGCCCGTTTTCGATCTGTAATATCAATACATGAACCAATATATCCAATAAAAGATCCATCCGATTGATAGCGGGGCTTTCCATGGTCTTCAACCCAACGATATTCGCCTGTGTGTTGACGTAATCTATATTCCATTACAAAAGGTTCGCGCTTATCAAATGATGCCGTATAGTGATTTAAACAGGTTTCTAAATCATCCGGATGCACGCCTTTTGTCCAACCTGAACCATATTCCTCCAGCAGCGTTTTGCCCGTAAAATCTAACCAAAATTGATTAAAATAAAAACATTTTTTATCAATGCCAGACATCCAAATGAGCACTGGAGCGCAATCAGCGACCTCTCGAAAACGGGTTTCGCTTTCTCGAAGGGAGCGTTCCAACTTTTTGGGTAACGAGACATCAACAATCACCCCATTAAAAAATAACACTTTTCCTGTACGATCACAGACAGGATTTGTCATACTATTGAGATAAACCCACTCTTGTTTTTTGGGATGAAAAACCCGCAATGATAGTTCAAAAGTTTGTTTATCCGAATATTGAATATGATTGCGTGCTGCCACCGCCGCCGCGTCATCCGGATGCATATTTTGAAACCAGGCGCCATAATCATAAATGTCCTCAACACCCATAATTTCTTTTACGGATGGGCTGACAAAAACAAGAATTCCCCCATAAGGGGCATTTTCATCTCGTCTCACTCGAAAAACAATAAAATCTTTTGCACTTTGTAAAAGTGAATCAAAATGGGCTTGATTTTCGCGCAACATGGATTCCATTTGACGACGTTCAGATAAATCAATTAAAGCGGCCGTGAGAACGTTTTGGTTAAAAAAACGAATCGGTTTGGCATAGATATTGACATGAAAAATCGTATTATTACTACTTTTTAAAACCACTTCTTTTCCATTGACATTGCCCGTTTTTTTTATCAGCATGACAATATCATTTCTTTGTACAGGATTGACGTAAAAATCCATCACTGAATAGTGCAACAATTCTTTTTCAGTCAGTTGAAAGAGATATTCAGCTTGTTTATTACAAAGAATTATTTTTCCAGTATCAATATGCGTAATTAAAATTGGAATCGGTGCAATTTCTAATAATGTCTGAAAACGATCTTCACTTTGATCGAGTTCCATTTCTGTTTGTGAGAGCCGTTGTGTCAGTCGAAAAGGGTGATCTAATAATCGCCATATATAAACAGTAATTAAAAAGCCAACGAGTAGGGCTAATATTTGTAAATATAAAACAGGATAACTTTTCCAGCCATTAAATGGAATAGCAGAAACAATCCAGGTTCCATTTGGTAAACCAATTTCAGCATCAATCGGATTTTCTTGTAAAACATTAGGATTGCCAAAAATCATTTCTCCTTTCGCGCCTAAACCGTCTCCTCCCCGCACTGCTAAATCGATTTCGGTATTATTTTTAAAACCAGCTTCAGTAAACAAAATATCAATATCAATGATAATATGCGCAAAGCCCCAAAACTGGTTATTTTTGCGGTAAATGGGAGAACGTACAATCACAGCGCGGCCTCCTTGAACAAGTTCAAATGGTCCAACCACAATATTTTTATGTTGTTGGCGGGCGATTTCTAATGATTGCCTTTCTGCGGGTCGCCGCATCAAATTTAAACCGATGGCTTGTTGATTGCCTTCGATAGGATAAATATGTGAAATGACTGCATTTTCAGAAAGTTGAATATTTTTAATGCCTGTTTGATTTGCAATTAAGACTTGTGCATAATCTGCAAATTCTTCTTGTGAAATATTTTCATGGGTTGATACATAAGCCACAACGCCTTGTAATAGCGAAAAACGCTGTTTTAAATCATCATCTAATTTTGCGCGAAAATGATTCATTTTTTCTGATATATATTCCCGTTCAAGTTGCTTGTGATGTAAAACGAATTGATCAATTAAAAAAAATTCTATGCATATTATGATTATAAAAATAAAAAGCGTTTTCACACTTAAAACAAGGATATGACGATAGTTAGGCATATTTTCGTTTTCTCGTATTAGGGTGGTCAACGTAAAAAATTATTTTTGATCACAAAAATAAAAAATACTATTTATATTATATGCTAAGTCAATTTATGAGTGTATATTTACAGACGAACCAGACTAATCATGCTGGTGTCATTTTGTAGTTTGATTGATGAGAAAAGAGGAAATGACTATAAAAATTAAACAACTTTAAAAATAGAATTAATTGTATATTAAAACAATATTTTTTAATAAAATTAAAAATGTAAAATAAAATAAACTGACTTTGTTTCCTTTTTTTTTTTAAATTTTAATTCTGATAAAATTTGTACTAAAATAATGGAACCGATTGAATTTGATATTTTCTTGAATCAGTGGTAAAGTTTGAGGGTTTTTTCTTAAGACACTTATCAGAAAAAAAATAAAAACTTTTTTGCGCGTGGAGTAAGACACTTCAAATATCTCTTTGACTCACAAAAAAGTATAACGACAAGACAAAACGGTAAAATAAAGTCATAATTTTTTTGGCCAACTGCTAAAAAAATCATCAGTCTATGCCTCTATAATATTCTTTCAGCTATTTAATTTATTTTCAATTTTCATGCGTTGGATTACTCTCATTTTAGTTGTCATAATTGCGGTCTTGCAATATCCACTCTGGTTTGGAAAAGGAAGTTGGTTAAGTGTGTGGGAAGTGGATCAAAAACTGACGACGCAGCGTGAGGTAAATGATCGATTACGTCTCCGTAATGAAGCCCTTGCTGCAGAAATTTCAGATCTCAAAAAAGGACACGAGGCCATTGAAGAACGGGCTCGTAGCGAACTGGGTATGATCAAATCAAACGAAATTTTCTTTCAAGTCTTAGAAGATCGTTCCGCAACATCCCAATCATCAATGAATTCTTCTTCCAAAAAAGAATAAAACAAAACAAATTTTTTCTATTGTTTGTGTTTTAATAACACGCATTTTGCTATGTAAAGGACTTTGCATGCCACTTGACGATTTTCAACAAGAAAAACGCATTCTTCTGATTTTGGCATGCGTTGAATTTACTAATATTCTAGACTATATGATTATGCTGCCATTAGGTCCGCAGTTAATGCAGCTTTTTCATATTCCGCCACAATCTTTTGGACATTTAGTTTCAGCCTATAATTTTAGTGCTTGTTTGACAAGTTTATTGATTGCTTTTTATATTGATCATTTTGACAGAAAAAAGAGTCTGTTAGTGGTCTATAGTGGATTTATTGTCGCAACGCTCCTATGTAGTTTAGCGAATCAATATAGTTTTTTATTATTTGCCCGCATTTGTGCGGGGGCCTGTGGGGGCGTACTTGAGGCGATTATTTTCTCTATTGTCAGTGATCTTATTATAGAGTCCCGTCGAGGCCGCGCAACCGGTGTTATTATGTCTGCTTTTTCCCTGGCTTCTGTTTTAGGGATTCCAATTAGTATTTTTTTAGCCACCCATTTTAGCTGGCGCGCGCCTTTTTTGATGACGGCAATGCTAGCAACTATTATTTTTTTCTGGGTTTTCAAAAAGATTCCAGCAGTCAATGCGCATTTACAGGACCCAAAAAAATCACTCGCTCAGGTGCAACATTGGCATCAAATTAAAACGATTTTTGGTGATAGAAAAAATCTGAAAGCTTTTGTTTTTATTCTGTTTTTAATGCTTTCTAGTTTTTCTATTATTCCATTTATTAATCCTTATTTTGTTGCAAATATTGGAATTGACGAGACACAATTAGGTTATTTTTATATGGTTGGGGGCGCGATTTCCTTTTTTACTGGCCCATGGATTGGGCGTCTTTCTGATCGCTACGGAAAGCGAAAAATTTTCACAATAGTTGCATTGCTTGCAATGCTTCCGATGGCGCTTATTACACATCTTGACATCGTACTTACTTTTTTCAAACTTGAATCATTTCGGGTTTATATGGCATTATTAAGTATGGTTCTTTTTATGGTCATTGTGTCTGGACGTTTTGCCCCCGCAATGAGCCTTGTGACCTCTAGTGTTGACCCGAAAAATCGAGGCAGTTTTTTGAGTTTTAACGCCGCCGTTGATCAGGCTTCATGTGGATTGGCAACTTTTCTCGCTGGGCAAATTATTACCAAAAATCCAGCCACACAGGCTTTAATGTATTATGATTTTGTGGGGGTGCTCGCAATTTGTTTTTCTTTTATTTGTATTATTCTTGCGAATCAACTGAAGATTTATACCCTCTCATCTCATTAATTTATTTGATTTTAATTATAAAAGGCGATTTTATCTATGAGCGAAAAAGCAGAAATTATTACGCATATTCTAGAATTGGCAGAGTCTCGCGGTGAAGATCACGGCGTCCCTTATGCAGGGATTGTCACCCCGCATGAAGCCTATAAATTACATGAAGCGGATCCTGTACATATCAAAGTAATCGATGTTCGCTCTCGTGCAGAATGGGAATTGGTCGGCTATATTCCGAATACTATTCAGGTTGAATGGCAGACTTATCCTGGCTGGGAATCTAATCCCCAATTTTTAAGTCAACTTGAACAACAAGTGAATGCGGATGATGTTTTGTTGTTTATTTGCCGCACAGGCGCCCGTTCTAATAATGCGGCTACTTTTGCGGCCCAGGCCGGTTTCACACGCTGTTACAATATTGCTGAAGGTTTTGAAGGTGATAAAAATGAAAAAAATCAACGCTGTTCTGTAAACGGATGGCGGGCCTCTAATTTGCCTTGGCATAATTAGTTTCATATTTACAAAATAAGAACTGTTTTTATATTATTATTTATAATAACAGTTCTTATTAGTTGATTGTTTTTCGCTAAGCGCCCTGCTTTTTTTAGAAAAAAAGATATTTTTATCTTGATTTTTTTTGACTAAAAAGGTGCATAAAGTCTTGAGTAACTATCTAACAGTTTAACTTAGTAAATCAAATTATTTTGAGGGGACATTGATTCACTTCACAATTGGTTTGTGCATCTCATTAAGTTCGGTATAATATAATTGAAATATAGTGGAGCAGTCTCTGCTCTTAAAAATCTTATTTTTTTAGTAAAGATCAATCATTCCATGTGAGTGCGAGACTGATGATAATGCAAGAAAACTCCATTGCCGCCTCTTTAGAGAATTTTCTGGAGGAATATCCACAATTAACCTACGCGCAAGTGCTCAATGCTTCGCCAGATGGGATGCTGATCACGGATATTGCATTAAAAGTTTACTCTTATAATGTCCGGTTTTTAGATTTTTTTGGCTATCCCCGTCCGACCCGTTTAGATTCTTTTCATGCAGTTTTAGAAAAAATAGAGCAATCAGAGCTTTTATTAGAACAGTTACAATCCTATTTGAATTTAATTCATTTACATCGCAATATTCCTTCACCGCTCAAAATTGTTTTAAAATCAAAACGCGTTCTTTCTTGTCATATTCAATTCTTAACTGATCAATATGGACATCAATGGTGTCTCTATTTTTTTAGAGAAATTCTCACAACAGATGAAAGTTTAGAACATGAACGCCTGCAAACCTTAATTAATGAACAAACCGTTAGTTTGAGACAAGCCAAAGAAGAAGCGGAGGCTGCGAATCGTTTTAAAAGCGAATTTTTGGCAAATATGTCCCATGAACTGCGCACGCCTCTTCATGCGATTTTGGGTTTTGCAGAGCTTTTAATTGATATGGGGGATAGTTTTAGTGCCGATGAAATTTGGAAATATTTACAGAATATTCAAATTAGCGGAAAGCGCCTGCTCGTACTTCTAAATGACTTGCTTGATTTATCTAAGCTTGAATCTGGGAAAATGGTTTATCAATTTAGGTGGTATAATCTATATGATATTTGTCGCCAAGCGATCAGTGAGCTTCGCCCTTTGTGGCAAGAAAAGCAGTTATTGATCGTTCATTCTATTCCAGAAATTGAGACAATGGTCATGTGTGATGAGGTGCGCATGTTACAAGTTTTACATAATTTACTTTCGAATGCGATTAAATTTACCTCAGAAAATTCTACGATTCATATTTTATATCAACCGACAGAAATTTTATTGCCTAATCATGCTCAACCTGTGCCTGCGTTGACCTGTATTGTTCGTGATGAGGGCATCGGGATTCCTGAAAATGAGTTAGACACGATCTTTGATAAATTTATTCAAAGTAGTAAAACGCGGACGCAAGCAGGCGGAACAGGGCTCGGGTTGGCAATTTGTCGAGAAATTATCAAACAGCATCGCGGGACAATTTATGCTTCAAATAATACACAACTCTTTGATTTCGCACATCAAGGCGCCTCATTGATTTTTACGATTCCGATTCGGGAAGACGAAGCTATTTTGTCATAGGCAGTTAGCTATAATCTTTATCTAGTTGAAAGATTTTAATACAATCCCGCCCTGAATTTTTCGCGTCATACAAAGCGAGATCAGAAGCTCTCAGCAAGGAATCAGCGGTATTCGCATGATCTGGAAAAAGTGCAATTCCCGCCGACACTGTAATTTTTGGCAAATATTCTTGATGGAAAAAAAGCGACACTTCTTTGATTTCTTGACAAATCATTGCCACATGTTCATACGCTTTTTCTAAAGTCGTTTCTGTTAAAATCAGGACCATTTCTTCCCCACCATAACGACAAGCAATATCATGCGTTTTTGTTTCGGTGATTAAAATTTCCGCAATTTTCTGAAGGACAAGATCCCCTGCTTCATGTCCGTAATTGTCATTAAATCTTTTGAAAAAATCCGCATCGAGTAAAACCAAAGCTAATTTTTGCTGAAAACGCAAAGCAGCGTTCAGTTGAACAGGTAAAATAGAATCTAAATAACGTCGGTTAAATAAACCTGTCAAGGCGTCACGGATGGCCTGATCATGAAGTTGCTGGCGTAATTTAATATTAGACAAAGAGAGCTTAATGGCTTCTGTCACGGCCGTGGCAAGCTGGCGTGTCGTGTTCTCTAAACATTGCGTTTGATTTTGTGTTGACAGATGAAAAATCCCTAAGGCTTCCCCATTCATTAATAATGGCATACAAAAAGATTGTAATCGTTCAGCTTGTTTGACATGATCACACTGTAGTAATGAAGAGTACTTAACAGGCACATCAAAGGTAATTACCTGTTCTCGTTTTGGTACCAGGCTTTGACAGCCTGCATCAAAATAAGCAGCACAACAACAATTTTCGCCCCAAATTGCCACATCTTCAAGTTCATTATTTTGATTGTAGGCGGCGACGCGGCCATTTAAATTAGGAAATAATTGTGTACAAAAACTGGCTATGACATGATAGGCTTTTTCTAAACTTTCACACGCTTGAAGTGATTCATTCATATGATATAATAAAGTCATTTCATAATCGTGCTTTTTCAAATCACTTAATGTTTTAAGTAATTGTTCATTCACCAAAAAAAGTTCTTGTTCATTTTGTTTGCGAGACTCAATATCTAATAAATAGCCGTAATATAAGTACACCTGATTTTCTGATGTGCGTAAAATCGAGGTAAAATCATATTGCCAGTGATAAGATCCGTCTGCATAACGAATGCGATATTCTTGCTCTAAATAATCTGTATTTGTTGAATGACTGTAATAATCCACTTCGTCAGTAATGCGCTGAAAATCTTCAGGATGAATCAGTTCTGCAAAAGAAAATGTGTCAGTAAAAAAGAAATCAATAGGATAACCCCATTGTGTCGGTACATTTGGCGAAACATATTCAACTTTCCAACAGTTATGAGGAAACCATTTAAAAACAACAACTGGCCCACCAATAAATAATTGGCGTTCTTCTTCAAGTTTCCATTCTGCCTGCTTGCGCTGATGAATATTTTTGCGCGTTCCCGACATTAATAGTGGCTTATTCTCAGCATCATAAGAGGTGATTTTCCCCCGATCCATCACCCACACCCATTCCCCTTTTTTTGAGCGCGCCCGTAATTCACATTCGTACAAATCATTTTTACCCGTCAAATGTTGAGATAAAAGATTCTGTACTTTTTTGAGATCATCTGGATGAATGAGATCAAACCACACATCAATTTGGTGTTGAATATCATTATAATGATACCCCAACATTTCACACCAATAATGATTAAATTTAAAAACGCCAGTATTAATTTCCCAATCCCAAAAACCTTCACTTGAACCTTCCATAATCCGGGCAAGTTGATTTTGGCTTTCGTATAAGGCAATTTGCGCCATTTTTTGTGTAGTAATATCTTGTACCATACAAATAGTAAATTTTAAAATTCTTTCATTTGTATAATACGGAGACACTGCTAAATTCACCCAAATTAATTGTTCAGAATGCGTAATCAGTCTGAGTTCAATTTGATACTGTGTAATTTCCTGATGAACCAGCCCGTAATATTGGCGTTGATTTAAGGCACGATCATCTGGATGAATCAGTTCATCTAAATTTTTACGAATCAGGGCATCATAAGGAAAATTAACTAACTGTAAAAATGCTTGATTCAGTTGTATAATTTTGCCATTAATTTGCAAACGCAAGATCCCCACAGGGGCATGATTACAAGTGGCATAGCAAAGCGTTTCATTTTCTTCTAAGGCTTTCTTCGCAAAATATTCTCGACTAATATCTAAAATCATTCCGCGCATAGAACCTAATCGTTGGACCGGCTGAGCGTATACATGGACAACACGAATTGACTTATCATGTAAGATAATTTGAAAAATTTCATCAAACTGATTTTGTTCTTGGATGGCTTGAGTGAGGTGCTTTTCAATTCGTTGCAAATCACGTGGGTGAATAAACCGGAGCCAAAAATCAAGTGTCGGTTGTGAAACGAGATGTTCGACCTCATTGAGACCATACAGATAATAAACGTTTTTATCCCATTGCATTTGGTTTGTTGAAAGGTTTAATTCCCAAATTCCAATAGGAAGTTTTTGCTGTAAAAATGTAACGTCATCTGTAAGATTTTGTAATGTTTCAAGTTGAGATTTTTGTGCAGAAATATTATGAAATCGTAAAAAAATATAATTTTTATCGAGTAAAAGAAAATGGTGCCAGTAGACCGCCAATTGAAATGCATTGTGGTTTACCAGGCATGAAGCTTCTAATAATTGACTCTCAACAGTCAGATCAAAATGTTCAAAATGCATGAATTGTGACAGCATTTTTCCCTTAATATCTGCCGCTGTTTTTTCATAAAAGAGACAACTCGCTTCGTTTACATCCGCAATTAAAAGTGTTTCAGGTTCCACAAGTAAATGCATGACGTATGGCATATGAAAAAAACGATCGTAAATACTCAGTGTTTCTGGTAAAAAAGGCGTTTGATTGAACAAACGTTCTATACAAACCAAAAAAACTTTAAAATGATTTTCTTCATAACATGTTTTTTCTAAAAGAACTTCTTGACCCTGTTGGGTGATGAGGTGTTCTTTTTGAGGCGCAGAAAGTGCGGTTTGATGATGACAATAATTTTGCCACATCTCTGCATTAAATTCCAGAAAAAACTGATGAATTAAATGTGTTTTTGTGTGAAAATTCTGCTCTGTAGGAAGCGAAAAAAAGTCACACCACGCAGGGTTTGCATTGAGTACGTGCCCATAAGGATCAACCAATGCTAAGGGTTGCTTACTATTGAAAAATAATTTTTGATTCAGTGTTGTTGGAAAAAAATGGGCGGCAGGCTGAGTGTGAATATCCACAAGAAGAATATAACCATGTAAAATAGACATCATCCTAAGAGAAAGTCTATTTTGTTCGAGTTGATACTCCGCCGCCATTTCCCCTTGTTGATTACTTGAAAGTA
Organism: uncultured Burkholderiales bacterium; assembly: GCA_964504875.1. Lineage (GTDB taxonomy): Bacteria > Pseudomonadota > Gammaproteobacteria > Burkholderiales > CAZDFJ01 > CAZDFJ01. Next base: position 20,668 of record CAZDFJ010000010.1, read on the forward strand.
AAAAAGAATGAATCGTGCCCCAAATAGGATGTGCTAAAGTGGTTAGCTCCGCCGCCATTGCAAAAAGGGAGTGTCCGATTAAATGATTACAATTTATTTGGTTGAAAAAGTGCAAACCTTCTTCATTAATAGAAGTAATAATGAAATCTTTAGATAAGACAATGACTAAAGTTTTATTGAGGTGCGTTATCATTTTTGGATAGTAATCAACAACTGTTGAATGATTGAGTAATATATATTTACTTGAATTATTTTCCAGATTTTAAATCATTTATACAAATTTTTAAATAATATTAATGAATATTTTTCAAAAAATTTTTGAAAAAAATCAAATAAATAAAAATAATAAGAATTATTATCAAATCAATTAACAGAAAAATTGATTATGTAAAGATAATTTATCTTTTTCAAGAATTAAACAACCTTGCTGTTTCGGACGCCAATCTGGGAGTGTCCACACTGTGGCGGCTTGCTTTTTGCCAGCTTGAGTTGTCATTTCGTAACTTTTTTGGGAACCTTGATGCGTATGTCCATGAACTAAAACAGGACAATCTTTTTGTTGGAGAAGAGATAAAATAGCTTCAGAAGGAATCTGAAAAAGATAGTCATCTTTACCGAGCTGCTCAGTTTTACTTCGTGCGCGTAAACCTTGGGCCATATGCATGCGGATAGGCAAAGCTTGGGCCAGAAATTCATACTGCCACGCCAGGGTATGCACCATTTCCCGAAATGTTTGATAAGCGGTATCATTCAGACATAATTCATCACCGTGCGTCAAAATGATACGAATCCATTGATTTTGAAAGCAATATTGTGTCGGTAAAAGTTGAGCGCCACTTTGTCCGAAAAAATCTTGTCCTAATAAAAAATCACGATTCCCATGTAAGATATAAATTTTTTTGCCAGATGTTTGGGTGAGGTATTGAAATTTTTGGCAAACTTGATGAGCTGAAGTGTCGGTTTCTATTTGATCATCGCCAACCCAATATTCAAATAAATCGCCTAAAATAAACAGCTCTTCAAAATGGGAATGCTGAAAATGATCTAAAAAAGTCAAAAACTGCGCTGTGAGCGCAGGCATTTCATCAGAAAGATGTAGGTCAGCAATAAATATAGAATAATCTGAATGTGTTGTCATAAATTAAGAAGAGAGAAAAAGGCAAAATAGCAACATGCTACTTTGCCATAAAAACTATAAAATTAATTATTCAACCACATAAGCTTTTTCAATCACGATGTCATCGATAGGTACATCTTGATGTCCTTCGGAAGTCGTTGTTTTAACTTTTTTAATTTTGTCAACAATTTCCATGCCTTCAACGACTTTACCAAAAACTGCATAGCCATAACCGCGGGCCGTAGGGGCAGTAAAGTCTAAAAATGGATTGTTTGTGACGTTAATGAAAAATTGGCAAGTCGCAGAGTCTGGATTGGGTGTTCTTGCCATTGCGATGGTGTATTGTTCGTTTTTTAAGCCATTTTGAGCTTCATTTTTGATGGGCGCTAATGTTGGTTCTTTCTGTTTCATGCCACGTTCAAAGCCCCCGCCTTGAATCATGAAATTGTCAATAACGCGATGAAAGATCGTGCCATTATAATAATTGGTTTTGACGTAATGCAAAAAGTTTTCAACAGTCACAGGGGCTTTTTCCGCATCCAGCTCTAATGCAATCAAGCCAAACGTTGTTTCTAAATTAACAGTAGTCATTTTTTTTCCTAAAAATAAAAAAAATAGCAGCAAACAAAGGTCATGCCATGATGTGCCGAAATCATAAATCGATGAAACAAAGATGTTTCAAACCGTTTTGTATTGTAAACGTTCACCCAAAAAATAAAAGAAAAATTTCAGATTTTTAAAAAATTTTTTACTCAAGTCTCCATTATTTTTTCCGAAAATATAATCAGTACAGTGATAACTTCTTTATTTTAAAGGTATTGTTATGAAAATCGGATCCAGCCAAATTTATTTGCAAGCCGCCCATCAAGAAACCAGTCTTTTTCAATCAGAAGAAAAAATGCGCTATTGGAAAGACACAAAGGGAGAAGACACTTTAATCTCCCCACTTCGTCCAGAAAAAGGGCTCCAAACGCAACTGACTAAACAAAAACGGGATGAAAAAATGGAAGACACAAAAAAATCATCCGCGCTTGAAAATGTCCAACCTAATGACGAAGAGGATCTCTCAGATCCACATTTGAGTTTAGTGAAACAATTGCTTGAATCTCTATTAGGAAAAAAGATTAATCTTCAGCAAATTCAATTAGCCCAAAAAAATCAATCCACCACGACGGACACACTGCAATCAACGCCTGAATCAGCCTCACAACAACCGCAACGTGTCGGCTGGGGGGTGAGTTACGATTACGCAGCAAGTTATCATGAAACAGAACAAACTCAATTTCACCTCTCTGGAACGATCCAAACCCAAGACCAGCAAAGTATTCAATTTGATTTGCAATTAAATATGCAACGCGAATATAGCACCCAAATTGAAGAACATTTACGTTTTGGAGATGCAAAGTTGACAGATCCCTTAGTGTTAAATTTCAATGGGACGGCGGCAGAATTAGATCCAACGCAACGTTTTTCGTTTGATTTGAACCATGATGGCCAAAATGAATCCCTTGCCCAATTGGCGTCCGGAAATGGATTTTTGGTTTTAGACCGGAACAAAAATGGTAAAATAGACGATGGGACAGAACTTTTTGGTCCACAAACCGGAATAGGCATTCAAGAATTAGCCGCCTATGATGTTGATCACAACAATTGGATTGATGAAAATGATCCGATTTATGAATGGTTGCAAGTATGGGCCCCACAAGAAGCCGCCGACTCGTTGAAATCATTAAAAGAAGTAAATATCGGGGCCTTATATTTGGATCAAATTGGAACGCCATTTAGTTTGAAAGATACGAAAAATCAAACATTGGGACAAATAAAAAGTAGTGGACTTTTCGTGAGTGAAACAGGACAAGCTGGCATTATGCAACAAGTGGATCTGGCCACTTAATTGTCTTTAATTGATTACATAAAATATGAACCAAAAAGTAACCCTCACAATCACAGGGATGACATGTGCGGCGTGTTCTGCGCGCCTTGAGAAGGTTTTAAATAAACAACCTCATGTCACGGCAATCGTCAATCTTGCGACAGAACAAGCTCATATTGAATATGCGCCTGAATTTTATACAGAACGGTCTGTTTTGTTAGCCGCAATCCTAAAACGTGTTGAACAAGCTGGTTTCCACGCAACGGAGTTCACACAGGATAATCTTTTTGAAATAGATGAAAAAGCAGCGGCCCATGCGCAGCAACAAATGCGCCGCGATCAAATTGAAATTGGCTTGAGCTTATTATTTTGTCTGCCGTTTTGGATTCAAATGCTGACAATGTTTTTAACGCAAAGCATGTTTTTATCACCTTGGTTAGAAGCCTTGTGCGCCGCGCCGGTTCAGTTTTATTTTGGCCGAAAATTTCATAGTGGTGCCTACCGAACGCTTAAGGGAGGGGGCGCCAACATGGATGTTTTGGTCTCACTGGGTACAAATATTTCTTATTTTTATAGTTTATATTTTGTGTGGCTGAATCCAGTCGGGCACCACGCGCTTTATTTTGAAGCCAGTGTCACAGTGATTAGTCTTGTACTGTTTGGAAAATATTTAGAAAATCGGGCAAAACAACAAACCCATGCGGCCTTATCTGAATTAATTGCATTGCAACCGAAAACTGCGCATGTTTTCAGACATCAAGAATGGAATGATATTCCAGTGAATTTCATTCGTCAGGATGATATTTTTTTGGTTCGGCAAGGGGAAGCGATTCCTGTGGATGGTGAAATTTTAGAAGGAACTGTTCAATGCAATGAACAATTTCTCACAGGAGAACCTTTGCCTGTTCTTAAATCTGTGGGCGAGACTCTATTAAGTGGTAGTGTTCTTGTGGAAGGAACGGTCCAAGCGCGGGCGACTCAGGTAGGACAGCAAACTGTTTTAGCACAAATGATTCATCTTGTTCGTCAGGCGCAAGGAAGTAAAGCGCCTATCCAGCGTTTGGCGGATAGAGTTTCTGGCATTTTTGTGCCGATTGTTGTTTTAATCAGCCTCGCAACCTTTTTGGGATGGTGGGGCCTTGCTCAAAATATGAATCAAGGGATCCAAAATGCGTTAGCCGTGTTGGTTATTGCGTGTCCTTGTGCGCTTGGACTGGCCACCCCAACCGCCATGATGGTTGCAACTGGTTTAGGTGCAAAGCAAGGCTTAATTGCGCATAATGTCGCCGCATTGGAACAAGCTTCTCAGTTAGACATGCTTTTTTTAGACAAAACAGGCACACTGACGCAGGGGACGCCTGAAGTCAAACATTGTTTTATAATCGATCACACCTTGTCAGAGGAAACAATCCTCAATCTTTGTGCACAATTAGAGCACTATAGTGTTCATCCTTTAGCCAAAGCGGTTGTCCATTATGTCGAAAAAAAATATCCAAACTGGCGCGCGTCTCCCGAAAGCGTTTCTCATTTTAAAAATCAAATAGGTCAAGGTGTCACGGGCTGTCTTGATCAGCAAACATTTTGTTTAGGCGCACCGCATTGGATTCGAACATTTTTATCCATACCATTAGAAATAGAAAAATCGATTCAACTATATGAACAGCAAGGAGAAACGGTTTTATTGGCCCTCAATTTGACAACTAAAAAGCTGTTGTTGGGTCTCAGTTTGGCCGATACAATTCGTTCTAATAGTCAGAAAGCCATTCATGCTCTGACTGCTTTAGGGATTCGACCTATCATGCTGACAGGTGATCAAGCGAAGGCCGCTGATGCGATCGCACAACAAATAGGTCTTCCGGACGTTATTGCCCAAGTGTCGCCACAAGAAAAATATACTCATATTCAAGCAGCACAAAAAGCAGGGCATTTAGTTGGAATGGTAGGAGATGGACTCAATGATGCGGCCGCGCTCGCCCAAGCGCATGTGAGTTTTGCAATGGGAGGCGGCACAGATCTCGCCAGTCAAAATGCAGATATTACGCTGATGAGAAATGATTTGATGCAAGTTGTCGCTACCATTTGGCTCTCCCGAAAAACATTACAAATTATTCGTCAAAATTTATTTTTTGCTTTTGTGTATAATACCCTTGGAATTTTATTGGCCATTTTTGGCATTTTTAATCCAACCATTGCGGGGGCGGCGATGGCAATGAGTTCTCTCTCTGTCGTAAGCAATTCATTGCGTTTACGTCACCAACATTTTGATTTTTAAAAGATTAATATTGGTATGTTTAATTTAGTTGATGATCATTTTGATCCTTTAGTCATGTGTCACACTGTTTCAGATTGGCTGGCTTATTTAGAACATTGTCATCCGACCACGATTGAATTGGGTTTGGACCGTGTGCTCAGCGTAAAAAAAGCATTAAATCTTTCTCCGGAATTTAAAATAATTACCGTCGCAGGAACAAACGGAAAAGGTTCAACGTGCGCATTATTAGATGCTATTCTGCAAGCCGCGAATTATCGTGTCGGGTTTTATAACTCGCCTCACTTACTTGTTTACAATGAGCGGGTACGTATTCAAGGCGAAACGATTTCTGACGCAGATTTAATACACAGCTTTATTGCCGTTGAAAATGCGCGCCGCCGGGCCGCCGTCAGTTTAACTTACTTCGAATTTGGCACTTTGGCGGCACTTTGGTATTTTGCAGCGCGTCAAGTCGAAGTCGCGATTTTAGAAATTGGCTTAGGAGGCCGTCTTGACGCGGTGAATGCTTTTGATCCTGATTTAGCGATTGTCACGCAGATCGATTTAGATCATCAAGATTACTTAGGTTCAGATCGTGAGCAAATTGGTTTTGAAAAAGCAGGCATTTTTCGATCAGGAAAACCCGCCTTATGTGCTGATGCCAATCCGCCTCACAGTGTGCGTTGTCATGCTGAAACTATTGGCGCCCAACTTGAATGTTTCGGGCACGATTTTGGTTATATAAAACAACCTTTACAATGGCAAGCCTGGCACGGCCATAAAAAACGCTATTCCCTTCCTTTTCCCGCCTTGCGCGGAGATTATCAATTAGTCAACGCGTGCTCTGTTATGGCCGCGTTGGATTTTCTTTCTGAGTGGGGTTTTCCAACTTCCCCCGAAAATGTTCGGCGGGGTTTATTAGAAGTCAGTTTACCCGGACGTTGTCAAGTTTTACCCGGTCGACCTATTCGCGTCTTGGATGTAGGACACAATCCGCACGCCATTCGCAGCTTGTCCAAAACATTGGGACAAATGGGATTTGCTGAGCGAACCGTCGCTGTTTTTTCAATTCTAAAAGACAAAGATATTGAAGAAGTGATTCGCGCTATTCAAATGCGCATCGATATGTGGTATATTGCACCGCTTGACACGCCTCGTTGTTGCGAAGTTGATCTTTTGAAGCATCTCCTTTGCAAAAATGGTGTTCCTGCTGAAAATATTCAAATTTTTGAAAATATGACGCTTGCGTGGCAAAATGCCTGCAAAGATATAACTGAAAATGATAGAATAGTGGCATTTGGTTCATTTTATACCGTTGCAGAGGTGCTGACAGATCTACGTAAGCACGCCACAGAATAAAAATTTTATTACCAATTTGAATTGAACACGTTATGGCGCGTACTGAATCTAACGAATCGATTTTAATGCGAAAGAAAGCCCGACAACGTCTGATTGGCGCGATCGTTTTAGTCATGTTGGCGGTGGCTTTACTGCCTATGGTTTTAGATCGTCAACCACAACCGTTGTCTTCTAAAGTTGTCATTAGTATGCCGCAATCGACACCATCTGATCCTACTTCCGCTCCAGCAAGTGCAACAAATAGTGAGTCTCGTCCGATTGATTTAGGGTATGAAATTCAAGCGAAATCCGATACGAATGCCCCTGCGTCACAAACCGCTGTAGCGGCCCCCTCAGATCAACAAAATAATCAATCCTCCTCTGCTACACAAAGTCCTGTGTTGAGTTCATTGAGCGAACCGCCGGTGAAATCTACGCCTGCTGCTATTACCAAGCCGAAGGAAGCTGAGCAAACTGTTTCGGAACCAGCGGCGCCTGTAGTAGAAAAGCCTGAAAAAGTGGAAAAACCCACCAAGCCAACACCCAAAGCGGTTGCGCCCGCACATGTTCCAGAAAAACAAAATGAACCCGTTCTTCCAACGCGTGATACTTCTTCCAAATTTATTATTCAACTTGGGACATTTTCTAATCCAGATAATGCTTCTAAACTTGTCGAAAAAGTCAATGCAATCGGTCTCAATGCGTATACGGAAACGTTGCAAAATCATGGTACAACTACAATTCGTGTCCGGGTAGGACCTTTCTCAAATAAAGAAGCAGCCAGTTCCGCAAAATCTCAATTAGAGGCAAACACTATTCATGAAGGAAGAATTTTACAGCGATGACACTTTTTGATGTATTCACACTTGCAGTAGTTGGTTTATCTATCATGTTGGGCATGATGCGCGGATTCGTGCGGGAAGTCTTTGCATTATTAGGCTGGATTGTTGCCTTTATGGTTGCCAATCAACTCGCTTCGCCATTATCACAATTTTTGCCAGCAAGTATTTCTGCGCCAACAATTCGCTTGTTAGGTGGGTTTATTGCCGCATTTGGATTGTCATTGCTCATCATGAGTTTAATTACAAAAGTTTTGTCTGAATTAATTAAATTAATTGGTTTAGGTGGATTTGATAAAATTTTAGGTGGCGTTTTTGGCTGCTTACGTGGTGTTGTGATTATGGTTATTCTTGTTATTATCAGTGGCCTGACTAGTCTACCAAAGCAAGAAGGATGGCGCAACGCTATGTTTAGCTCACCGTTGGAAGCGCTTGCAATTAAAGTTCTTCCTTCTTTACCTGATACATTACGCAACCACGTCCAGTTTGATTAAAACAGGAAAAGTGGCTTATTTTATTTTTTTTATTACTCATTTAGTGATCATCATATTATGTGTGGTATTCTTGGGGTCGTCGCAAAAGGACCAGTTAATCAGTTACTTTATGATGGGTTATTAATTCTGCAACATCGCGGACAAGATGCGGCAGGAATTTTAACTATGGATAATAACCGCTTCCATATGCATAAAGGCAAAGGATTAGTCAGTGATGTGTTTCGCACGCGCAATATGCGTTCGCTTGCTGGAAATATTGGCATTGCGCATGTGCGTTATCCAACAGCAGGCTATGCTTCTTCTGCTGCTGAATCACAACCGTTTTATGTGAATTCTCCCTTTGGGATTTCGTTGGCACACAATGGCAATTTAACGAACGCAGAAAAATTACGCCGGCATGTTTTTAAAACGGATTTAAGACATATTAATACACATTCTGATTCAGAAGTGTTATTAAATGTTTTTGCGCATGAACTGTCCCGTTATTGTCAAAATACTGTATTGACAGCAGAAATGTTATTTAAAGCAGTGCGTGGTGTGCATTCCCGTTGTGAGGGCGCTTATGCAGTCGTTGCCGTGATTGCGGGGTATGGTTTATTAGCCTTCCGTGATCCGCATGGTATTCGGCCCTTGATTTATGGGGAACATGAAACAGAAAATGGGCCTGAATATTTGGTGACTTCTGAAAGTGTCGCATTGGATAGTCTAAATTTCAAAGTGATTCGGGATGTAGCACCAGGAGAAGCGATTTTTATTGACATGGACGGCCGTTTTTATAGTGCGCAATGTGCCGATGCTCCTGCTTTAAATCCTTGTATTTTTGAATATGTCTATCTTGCTCGTCCTGATTCTGTGATTGATGGCATTTCTGTTTATGAAACGCGTCTCAAAATGGGCGAGTATTTGGCGGAAAAAATTAAACAAAAATACAGTCACTTAAATATTGATGTGGTGATTCCTATTCCGGATACAAGTCGGCCGAGTGCGTTGCAATTGGCCAATCGCCTTAATGTACCGTATCGAGAGGGTTTTATTAAAAATCGTTATATTGGCCGAACATTTATTATGCCAGGACAAGCGCAGCGGAAAAAATCGGTGCGCCAAAAACTCAATGCGATTGCGATTGAATTTAGCGGAAAAAATGTTTTATTAGTAGATGATTCTATTGTTCGGGGAACAACGAGTAAGCAAATTGTACAAATGGCGCGCGAATCCGGCGCCCAGAATGTTTATTTTGCCAGTGCTGCGCCGCCCGTTCGCTTTCCAAATGTCTATGGGATTGATATGCCAACCCGGGATGAACTGTTGGCAACAGGCCGAGATGAAGTCGCAATTGCCCAAGAAATTGGGGCCGATGCTGTGATTTATCAAGAGGTTGACGATCTAGTCAAGGCCTGCCATGAATTAAATCAACAAATTCAAGATTTTGATTTGTCATGCTTTAATGGCCAATATATTACAGGTAACGTGACGCCAGAATATTTAGAATTATTAGAATGTTCTCGTGAAGAAACGCAACGCGAACAAGAACAATTAGCCAGTGCGGGACAATTGGATCTCAATTCTGGAATGATTTAATTTAATCCAGATAAAAAAAGCCCCCAAAATGGGGGCTTTTATTTTTCAATAATAAATTATATTATTATTTTTGACGTAAACGAGCTGCAATGCGCATTCTTAAGGCATTTAATTTGATAAAGCCGGCGGCATCTGCTTGATGATACGCCCCTGCATCATCTTCAAATGTTGCAATATTGGCATCAAATAAAGAATCTGTTGCAGATTCACGGCCGACCACAATGACATTACCTTTGTATAATTTTAATCGCACCAAACCATTGACATTTTGTTGTGAAAAATCAACCATTTGTTGCATCATTTGGCGTTCTGGACTCCACCAGTAACCGTTATAAATCAAAGAAGCATAACGCGCAATGAGTTCATCTTTCAAATGCGCGACTTCACGATCCAATGTAAGCGATTCTATCGCTCGATGGCCTTTCAGCATAATGGTGCCGCCCGGTGTTTCATAGCAGCCGCGCGATTTCATCCCAACATAACGGTTTTCAACCAAATCTAAACGTCCAATCCCGTGTTTAGAACCTAATTGATTTAATTTGAGCATGACATTAGCAGGACTGAGATTTTCGCCATTGATCGCGATAATATCCCCTTTTTGATAAGTCAATTCGATATATTCTGCTTCGTCAGGAGCGGCTTCTGGAGAAACACTCCAACGCCACATGCTTTCTTCAGGTTCGGCTGCTGGATTTTCTAAAATACCGCCTTCATAAGAAATATGCAATAAATTAGCATCCATGCTGTAAGGAGAACCGCCGCCTTTTTTCTTCTCAATATTAATGCCGTGGGTTTCCGCATATTTGAGTAATTTTTCACGGGAGGTCAAGTCCCATTCACGCCAAGGCGCGATAACATGAATATTGGGTTCTAAAGCATAATAACCCAATTCAAAACGCACTTGATCATTACCCTTGCCAGTGGCGCCATGTGACACAGCATCTGCATGGGTTAAGTGAGCAATTTCAATTTGACGTTTTGCAATCAAAGGACGCGCAATACTCGTTCCTAATAAATATTCGCCTTCATAAATAGCGTTGGCACGGAACATTGGAAAGACAAAATCGCGCGCGAATTCTTCCCGTAAATCATCAATAAAAATCTCTTGCACGCCCATTTTCTGGGCTTTTTCGCGTGCAGGTTCGACTTCTTCACCTTGACCAATATCCGCCGTGAACGTGACTACTTCACATTGGTATTCATCTTGCAACCATTTTAAAATGACAGAGGTGTCTAAACCGCCTGAGTAGGCTAAAACAACTTTTTTAATTTGACTTTTGCTCATAATGTTTTTTTTACAATATAAAAATGAAAATCACACACAACACAAATGGTGTGCCTTCAGCAGGTATTATAACGCGTCTTTCACAAAGGCGTCTAATTTTACAAATTGACTTAAATTATTCCATTAATTTGAGGAGTTTGGCATAAGCTTGTTCAAATTGTGCTAATCCCTCACGTTGTAATTGTTCCCCAATAATATCTAAATCTAAACCAAGACGCGCGATGCGGGCATGTTGTTCGGCGGCCGCCTCAAATTCTTCGGGTGTATTTAATACTAAGCGAGCCGTTCCATGATCGCGAAAGGCATTTAACGTTGCATCAGGAACAGTGTTGACAGTTTGAATTGCAATTAATTCTTCAATATATTTGACATCAGAATAGGCTGGGTTTTTCGTACCAGTACTTGCCCAAAGTAACCATAAAGGCCGCGCATGAGCGGCATGACAATGTGACCATGTCGGCGCAGTTACTGAAAAGAGATCTTGATAACGTTGATAAGCCAATTTTGCAATATTCACAGCTGTTTTACCGTATAAATCCTGGACTTTTTCTGGATCAAAGCGGGCAAATTCTTTGTCAACAAGGGTGTCTACACGGCTTAAAAAATAACTCGCGACCGCTTTGACTGCACGCGGGGATTTTCCTTGACTAATCAATTGTTTAATCCCGCGTAAATAGGCTTGCGCGACGCCTTCAGTGTGCTTGAGTGAAAAAACTAAGGTCGCATTCACAGAGACCCCTCGACTGATTAAAATTTCCATTGCTTTTAAACCACTGACCGTGGCAGGAATTTTAATCATCAAATTAGGACGATGAATTTCATCCACAAAACGCAAGGCATTTTCGACTGTGCCATCAACATCGTGGGCTAAATTAGGGGAAACTTCCAAACTGACCCACCCATCTTCTCCATTTGAATTTTCGAATTGAACCAAATTGAGATCACAGGCTTTTTTAATGTCAGGAATAATTAAGGACTCATAGCGCGCTTCTAAGTCGTCTAGTTCGACGCGCAGGGCGTCTAATTGCGCTTGATAAGCAATATCATCTCGAATTGCATTATAAAAAATACTTGGATTAGAAGTGACGCCGGCAATGCCATCCTCTTCAATCAAACGAGTCAGCGCCCCACTTTCGAGTAAGGATCGAGAAAGATTATCGAGCCAAAGGCGTTGTCCCAATGATTTAACCGCAAGTAATTGATTGATTGTTGTCATAATAAACCTTATTTTTAATTTCTTTTGTGAAAAGCATTAATTTATGATTTTTGGTACAATAAAGCAAGCTGATTTGTCCCTCAGAATTTATTTAGCCTGCCTTTGTTTATTCTATACATTTATATTGTATAATAAAAATTCAAGAATTTGAAAGATTTATCCTTTTATCATAAAAATTTAAAATTGATGTTTTTCTGCAAGAAGAGGCGTATCTTAGAAAAGATAAGTCTTTGATATCTATGTAAAGCCTTTTTAGGCGTGTTCTTTTTTATTAAATCTATTTTGTGATAACGATTAGCATTGCGTTTAAAAAATTGTTTATAACAGTGTTTTAATTGATTGATTTTTTTTCAGAATAGAAAAAAAGCAAGGGCTTCGAAAGGAATTGACTGTGTGGTCAGTTAAACGCCCACAAAAAAGCGAACCTATTGAAAGCTTCCTTTTTTTTTGATAGTTTTTCAAATATGAAAAAGAGGAGATTAATCTGTTTAGCACAGGCTTGCTTGAATATCATTGTATAAAGAAGGCAGTTATGCTACTATTTCGCATCGATAATAGAAGATAGCCTTGTAAAAATCTTTAAAAATGATAGAAAATGAGCAAGGATGGAAGATAAATATATTCATATAACCAGCCAACAAGTGGCACGCTTTCTTGAAAAATATCCTGAGTTTTTTGAAGAACATGCGACATTATTAGCTAATTTACGGATCCCAGATCGGCACGGGGGTCGGGCGATTTCATTATTAGAACGCCAAGTCATTTTGTTGCGAGATAAAACTATTCTACTTGAAGAAAAATTAGCGGAATTGATTTATTTTGCAGAAGAAAATGATCAATTGCATGAAAAAATGCATCGTTTGACATTGAGTTTGATGAGTGTTCGCGATCGGGCAATTTTATTTAAATTTATTGAACAAGAACTCAAAGAAATTTTTCAATTAGATGCGGTTTCCTTGAAAGTATGGGGCCATTTAGTGCATCCGCATGAGGCAGTTGTAGAACCCAGCATTCCACAATTAAATTTTGCAAATCAATTACATAAGCCCCTTTGTGGCCGACAAATTGGGATTGATCCCGCCGAACTTTTTGCCGATCCAGATCGCTTGAAATCATTTGCCTGCGTGGGCTTAAAACATCAAACAACCCAAGGCATTTTGTCGTTTGGAAGTCATTTAGCTGAGCATTATCATCCTCAAATGGATACGCTTTATTTAAAACGAATGGGCGAATTAATTACAGAAACCTTGCTGCGTTTTGCCTTTAAAAAATAATAGCTTATCTCATAATCTTATAGTCAAATAAAAAAAGAGAAGGAATTGACCTTCTCTTTGTGCTATTTCTATTTCATTGAAGCAATTCGATTATAGATCTTTGACAACAATTTTGATTGCAGAATCTTCAAGACTCGTCGTAATAGAAAATCCCAAATGTGTCATGAGCTTAAGCATGCCGTGATTATTACTGAGCACTTCACCTTCAATAGTCCGTAATCCTTTGACACGAGCCGCATCCATAATGCTTAACATCAGTTTTGCGCCTAATCCTTGCCCTTGATAATGATCACTCACAACCAAAGCAAATTCACAACTCCGTCCATCTGGATTAATCGCATAACGACTCACGCCAATAATAGTATCCTGATGCATGTCATTTTGTGTCACCGCGACTAAGGCCATTTCCCGATCGTAATCAATTTGTGTAAAACGAACGAGCATTTTTGGCGTTAATTCATTCATGGTGTCCATAAAACGAAAATATTTAGATTCTTCAGAAAGATCTCGAATAAACTCTTGTTCCATTTCAGCATCTTCTGGACGAATCGGGCGAATTTCCATCGGAGCCCCATTTTGTAAATGCATCCGGCGGACCAAATGGGTTGGATACGGACAAATTGCCATGTGAGAATAACGATCGGGCGAAGATAATTTTTGATAATCAATCACAATTCGGGCATCTAATGCCAAGGCGCCGTCTTCATCCACAATCAATGGATTAATATCCATTTCTCGTAACCATGGTAATTCACATATCATTTCAGACACCCGTAATAAAACATTTTCTAAAGCATTTAAATTTGCTTCTGGGAGGTGTCTAAAATTCCGTAAAAGGCGGACAACTCGTGTCCGTTCAATGAGATTCCGCGCTAAATAATGATTTAATGGCGGTAAGGTTACAGCCCGATCACCTAAAACTTCAATAGTCGTGCCTCCCGCCCCAAAAACAATCACAGGTCCAAAAATTGGGTCGGTACTGACGCCCACCATAAGCTCACGGCCATTAGGCTTATTGCTCATGGGTTGAATCGAAACCCCGTTGACTTTCGCATCTGGACGATTTCGTTGGACTTCTTGAATCATTTCATTGAAGGCTAAACGCACATTCAGTGCAGATTTTATATTCAAGCGGACGCCGCCAACATCAGATTTATGCTGAATATCTGGCGAATTAATTTTCATGGCTACAGGAAAACCTAATTGTTCCGCAATCATAATGGCTTCATTTGGGGAATAGGCCACCATTGTTTTTGCAATTGGAATCCGGAAAGCAGCTAATAATGCTTTTGATTCCATTTCTGTTAAGACGCGGCGACGTTCAGACAGAACACTTTCAATCAAAAGCCGCGCGCCTTCTACGTCAGGCATTGTGTAATCAGAAAGTGGGCCGGGCGTTTGCATTAACAATTGTTGATTTTGATAATAGGCAGAAATATAAGAAAAAGCTTCCACCGCTGGCTCGGGTGTCCGGAAATTCGGAACGCGTGCATGCGCTAACATTGCGCGACTTTCGGCCACTTGGCGCTCTCCCATAAAACACACAAGAAGCGGTTTACGATATTGGGAGCTTAATGTCAACATAATTTCAGCGACTTCTGTGGGAGCCAACGTTGCTTGTGGCGTAACGATGACTAACACGCCATCTACGTTTTGATCTTCCATTGCAGCAATTACCGTTTTTTGGTAACGGACGGGCGTCGCATCCATGACAATATCAATTGGATTTCGGCGGGACCAAAGTTGCGGTAAGGCTTGATTGAGTTTCTCAATGGTCGCTTCGGAAAGTTCTGCGACTCGCACCCCTAAATCCGTCGCCCGATCAGCAGCCATCATACCCGGGCCGGTTCCATTCGTAATAATAGCTAAACGGTTTCCGCAGGGACGATAACCTGAAGAAAGCGTTTTTGCTGCTGAAAATAATTGCATAAAACTTTGTACACGGACCGCCCCCGCGCGGCGCAAGGCTGCATCAAAAACATCGTCCATCCCAACTAAAGTGCCCGCATGGGTCATTGTAGATTGGAAACTGGGTAAATGCCGCCCTGATTTTAATACAATAACGGGTTTAATTCGTGCAGCCGCCCGCAAAGAACTTAAAAAATCACGAGAATTATGAATGCCTTCAATATAGAGTAAAATACTTTCTGTATAAAAGTCGGCAACAAGATAGTCTAAGATTTCGCCAAATTGAACATCGCTTCCCGCGCCCAAGGCAATCACGCTAGAGAAACCAACATCATTGTGTTCTGCCCAATCTAAAATAGCATTGCATAATGCCCCAGATTGTGACACTAAGGCTAAATTTCCTGTTTTTGCTTTAACATGACTAAACGTTGCATTTAAGGCTAAATTAGGACGCATGATCCCGATAGAGTGCGGCCCCAATAAACGAATTTTAAAACGATGGGCTTGTTCAGTAATCGCTTGCTGTAATGCATGCCGTACATTCAGTGGATTATAACCAGAAGAAATTAACACAGCAGAACGAACGGCTTTGAGTCCACATGATTCTAAAATTGCAGGCGTTTCTTTTAATGTGGAGCATACAATAGCTAATTCTGGAGATTTCGTTAATTCAGCAGCATCAGGATAGGTTTTAATCCCAAAAACTTCTTCAGCTTTGTTGTAGATAATAAAGATTTCGCCTTTATACCCTGCATCAATAATATTTTTTAAAACAATATGTCCGACGGATTTTTCGTCTTCTTGATAGCCAAAAAACACCAGTGAATTTGGTGCAAATAAACTGCGTAAATAGTGTTGTCCCATAACGACCTCTTTGAATAAAAAACAGCAAGCGCAACTTGCTATGTATTTTATATGATGCCATCATGAAAAAATACATCTATTTGCGAATTTTAGTGTAATTTTTAATATTTCTGTATTCATGGCGAAAACGAGGTTTGAAAAAACACATTTTTAGGAAGAGACTTTTAGAAAAATGAAAATACACTAGACACATTGATTTTATAAACAGTTGTGATATTTTAAAAGTTATGTGTGCTGGAATGAATGAAATTATTTTGCGCGGAAAAAGACGCAATAAGCTTTAGTTTTAAATAAAAAATATAGGAAGAGGACTTCATTGATATCAAAAAGCGGGCGAAACGCCCCCTTTATTTATCAAAAACGGGGCTGAAAATCAAAAAATCGAATGATTTAAAACGTGCTACAATCAAAACGATGTGTTTATTTAAAAATATTGAAAGCAAATAAATGGAGCAGACCGTTGGATGATCAGGCTTTTCTAAAAAATTTAGTTGATGTTTTTCCGAATCCTGTTTTGATTATGGAGCCAACAGGTCACTATTTGTGGGCAAATCTGTCGGCATGTACACTTTATGGGGTGACATTAGACAAATTAGTGTGCCAAACGGAAGCTGATTTTTTTACGCCAGAAGAGTCCACACGATTAGATTATGGCACCCAAACAGTTTATACAATGGCACAAGCTTGGTCTGCTCTTGTCCCATTTTGCTCTTCCACAGGCGAAATCACGCCCTTTCTCTTTCATAAAACATTGTTAGTTTTACCGAGTACCAAAAAAGTGATTTTGGTGAGTCTCTGTAAAAGCGAGAGGCCTTCGCCGCGCTCTCCTGTCAAAAATGAACCTTTTTTTCAAACATTACTGGAAGTCGGGCAAGATTGGTTATGGGAAATTGATTTAAATTTTCGCTTTGTTTATAACAGTCCTCAAGTTGAAAAAATTCTGGGGCATCCCCCCCAATCATTACGTTCTTATTTGTTTTTTGATTTATTAGATCCTTCTTGTATTGCTCGGATCCAGCATGTTTTTCTTGCTTTAGGCCATCATCGAGAAAATGCGCTTGCTAAAACGATCGAAATTTGTTTTAAACATCGGAATCAATATGCTGTTTATGCAGAGGTCACAATTTTAGCAATTTTAGATGAAAATCGTCATTGTGTTGGCTATCGCGGGGCGATTCATGATGTGACGCATCAACGCCAATCTGAAAAAACCTTGCGAGCTCAGCTTGATTTTATTCAGCTCGTAATTGATACCTTACCCCAACCTGTTTTTTTTAAAGACAATGAAGGTGTCTATTTAGGATGTAACCATGCTTTTTGTGATATTTTGGGGGTCAAAGACGCGGAAGAGTTAATTGGAAAAGACACAAAAACAGTGTGGGCACATGATGATATTCACGAAATTGAACAGCATGATGCAGAAATTTTAGTGCAGAAAAAAACGCTGATTTCTGTAGAAACACAACTGACTTTTGCAGATGAAATTAAGCATTATGTTTTAATTAATAAAGCCCCCTTTTTTGATGTAAAAGGACGGGTTGCTGGTATTGTAGGCGTCATTACTGACATGACGACCTTGGCTAATGCCAAAAAAATGATTTCAGAAAAAACAAATTTTCTTGAAAAAGTCATTGAAAATTTACCTATTGGCATTTTTGCAAAAGATCCCAATCAAAATCTTGCCTTCACTATTTGGAATGCGCATATGGAAAAGATCTTTGGCGTGAAACGCGAAGAGATCTTAGGTAAAACTGATTTTGATCTTTTTGAAAATAAAGAAGAAGCGCATTATTATCAAGAAATTGATCAAGCGGTCATGGGGGATGCAGAAATTGTTGAAATTCCCGAAGAATATGTTTCTATTGGCAATAGTTATATTATTTCACATACCCGAAAAGTTCCGATTTTCAACAAAAATGGCGAGCCTGAAATTTTATTGGGCATTTTGCAGGACATCACTGAACGGCGACGGACCGAAGCAGAATTAGAAAAACATCGAGAGCATTTAGAAGAACTTGTTGCAGAACAAACGGGGGCCTTGCGTGAGGCGAAAGACAAAGCCGAAGCGACTGCCAAATCTTTAGCAGAAACAGAAATGAAGTTTCGTAGTATTGTCGAGCAATCTTTAGTCGGCATTTATATTTTCCAGCAGGACCATTTGGTTTATGTGAATCCAGGTTTGAGAAAGTTGCTGGGTTATACTAATGAAGAATTGCTTTATCAAGATATTCGTCCTTATATTCATCCTGCCTCGCGCCGGCGTGTTGTCCGCTATATGTCAAAACAACTACGTGGCCAACAAAATCATGTTCAATATACACTCCAAATACAACATAAAAAAGGTCATTATATCGATCTAGAAGTCTATGGTTCAGTTGTCACATATAATGATGAACAAGCTTTGATTGGGGTCACACTTGATACAACTGAACGTAATCGTATCGAAAATGAACTGCGGGCTAGTGAACAACGTTTTAAAATTTTAGTTGAACAAGCTTTTGATGGTTTTTATTTACATACGCTTGATACAGGCCGCTTTCTTGAAATTAATCAAACAGCGTGTGAACAAACCGGATATGGTCGGGATGAATTGCTTCAACTTTCGGTTTTTGATGTCGAAGTAGGTTTTTCACCTCAACAAATTGAAGCTTTATTTAAAAATTTAAATATTTTACAAATGGGCACGCCTTTAACCATTGAAGGGCAAATGCGTCATAAAAAAGGACAGCATTTTCCTATAGAAGTCAGAACGGGAGCCTTAATCCTAAATGGTCAACGACTTGGATTATCTTTAGTTCGTGATATTACAGAAAGAAAATTACAAGAAGCGCGTTTAAAAGCCATTTTTGAAAATGCCGCGATTGGAATCGCCCTCATTGATTCACAAGGTTATTATATTCAAGTGAATCAACATTGGGCAGAAATGCTGGGTTATTCAGTTCAAGAATTACTAAAAATTCACAGTATGGAAATTACCCATCCAGAAGATGTGGATCCCAGCTTGGAATTTATCCGTCAAATGCGGACTGGGGAAATTGAATCCTATCGTTTTGAAAAACGCTTTTATAGAAAGGATCGTTCAACAATATGGTGCGATCTTTCTGTCACGCCTATTTATGGACCTGATCATACTTTATTGTCAATGGTCGGCTTAATTGTCGATATTACTGAACGTAAATCGTTTGAACAGCGGATTCATTACTTAGCTTATCACGATTCATTAACGAGTTTACCCAATCGGCTCAACTTGCAGGAAAAAATCACTGAAATTGTTCAAAAAGCAAGTTCTGAAAATTTACTACTGGCTATTTTATTTTTAGATTTAGATCGTTTCAAAACGATCAATGACTCTTTAGGGCACGATATTGGTGATACGCTTTTGCGAATGGTCTCGAATCGCATTCAATCTTGTTTAGGTCCTCATGATTTGGTCGCCCGCCAAGGCGGAGATGAATTTATTATTGTCTTAACACATCCGCATTCTGAAGAGGAAATTTCAATCATTACGCAACATTTGATTGAGAGTATTTCGAGTCCTTATTATATTGATGTACATCAATTGCATGTCACAAGCAGTATTGGTATTAGCTTATTTCCTCAAGATGGCATGGATGCTTCGACTTTGATTCGTCATGCAGATAGTGCAATGTATCACGCGAAAGAAGCAGGTCGGGATGGGTATGCCTTTTTTACTTCGGAAATGAACGCAAAAGCATGTGAAGCTTTAGTGATTGGCAATAACTTACGCCGCGCGATTGAAAATCAAGAATTTTTAGTCTATTACCAGCCTCAAGTTGATTTTTATACAGGAGAAATTGTCGGTGCAGAAGCTTTAATTCGGTGGTATTATCCTGATGTGGGTTGGATTTCTCCCGCAAAATTTATTCCGATTGCCGAAGATAATGGCTTAATTGCCCAAATTGGCGAATGGGTCTTACGAACCGCGTGCCGACAAAACAAACATTGGCAAGATTTAGGTTTGCCGAAAATTCCAATTGCTGTCAATTTATCTGGGGCGCAATGTCGTCATGTCCAAATTGGCGAAACTGTTGAAAATATCTTAAAAGAAATTGGATTAGATCCGCATTATCTTGAATTAGAGCTCACAGAAGGGGTCATCATGCATGATACAGAATGGATGATTAATCTAATTCATGCTTTTAAAGATAGGGGAATACAAATATCGATTGATGATTTTGGAACGGGTTATTCCAGCTTGAGTTATCTCAAACATTTTGATGTGGATAAACTCAAAATCGATCAATCTTTTGTGCGTGATATCGGCAAAGATCCAGATGACGAGGCGATTATTAACGCTATTGTGAGCATTGCGAAGAGTTTAAAATTAAAAGTCATTGCGGAAGGGGTGGAAACCATTGCGCAACTTCAATATTTAAAACATCAAGGTTGTGATGAAATGCAAGGTTATTATTTCAGTAAACCTGTTCCACCTGAAGAATTCCAAATTTTACTTTTCAATCGTAAAAAATTATCATTTATTTAATTTATAAAAACGATTAGTATACAACACACTTTATTTAAAGAAAAAATAAAATAAGACTTGAATTCTGAAAAGCTTTTCCCCATATTGATTTGAGTAACCAATTTTTGAGGAAAATAAAAATGCGAATTGACCAATTAACAACAAAATTTCAAGAAGCATTACAAGATGCGCAAAGCATGGCTGTTGGCATGGATCACGCTTATATAGAGCCTGAACATCTTTTGTTAGCTTTTCTTAATCAACAAGACGGGAGTTGTGTCCCTGTTTTAAAACGCTGTCAAGTGAATCCGAATCGTATACGGGAAGGGCTTTCTCAACGCCTTGAAAAAATGCCAAAAGTACAAGGACAAGGGGGCGAAGTTCAACCTTCACGGGATTTGATTGCATTGCTGAATTTAACAGATAAAGAAGCCCAGCGTCGCCAAGATCAATTTATCGCTTCAGAGCTTTTTTTACTAGCATTAATGCAAGAAAAAGAAACGGAAGTCTCTAAAATTTTAAAGCAAGCGGGCTTGGTGAAAGCCACGCTGATTGAAGCGATTGACTCAATGCGAGGAGGAGAGCGTGTGGATAATCAAGAAGTTGAAAATCAACGTGAAGCTTTAAAACGTTATACTTTGGATTTAACTGAACGTGCCCGTTTGGGAAAACTTGATCCGGTTATTGGTCGTGATGACGAAATTCGCCGCGCGATTCAAGTCTTACAGCGCCGGACGAAAAATAATCCGGTTTTAATTGGTGAGCCTGGAGTCGGGAAAACCGCCATTGTAGAAGGCTTGGCCCAACGGATTATCAATCATGAAGTGCCAGATAGTTTGAAAAATCGTCGGGTTTTGGTCTTAGATTTAGCGTCTTTGTTGGCGGGCGCAAAATATCGAGGGGAATTTGAGGAACGTCTGAAAGCAGTCCTCAAAGAACTCGCCCAAGACGAAGGCAACAATATCGTTTTTATTGATGAAATTCATACTTTGGTTGGGGCCGGAAAAGCAGAAGGGGCGATTGACGCAGGAAATATGTTAAAACCTGCACTGGCGCGTGGAGAACTGCATTGTATTGGCGCGACCACATTGGATGAATATCGCAAATATATCGAAAAAGATCCCGCATTAGAACGCCGTTTTCAAAAAGTGCTCATTGAAGAACCTTCTGTGATTGATACGATTGCAATTTTACGGGGGTTGAAAGAAAAATATGAAGTGCATCATGGCGTAGAAATTACTGATCCTGCGATTATTGCGGCAGCTGAATTATCACATCGTTATATTACAGATCGTTTCTTACCAGATAAAGCGATTGATTTAATTGACGAAGCCGCCGCCAAAATCAAGATTGAAATTGATTCAAAACCAGAAGCAATGGATAAAATTGAACGGCGTTTGATTCAACTCAAAATTGAGCGGGAAGCCGTCAAAAAAGAAAAAGATGACGGTTCGAAAAAACGCCTGCAAGTTATTGAAGAAGAAATTCAAAAACTTGAACGCGAATATAGTGATTTAGAAGAAATTTGGAAATCTGAAAAAACCCAAGCACGGGGCACGCAAACCATCAAAGAAGAAATCGAGAAAGTCAAGCATGAAATGGATGAATATCGTCGTGCGGGAAATTTACAAAAATTAGCAGAGCTTCAATATGGCAAACTGTTTGAGCTGGAAAGTCAATTGAAAAAAGCCGATGCGGCTCAAGCGAATGCAGACACAGCCCCGCAACCGTTCAAGTTATTACGAACCGAAGTCAATGCAGAAGGCATTGCGGAAATCGTCTCACGAATGACAGGTATCCCCATTTCACGGATGTTACAAGGTGAACGTGACAAATTGTTGCATATGGAAGATAAACTACACCAACGCGTCATTGGTCAAGAAGAAGCCGTCCGTTTTGTTTCCAATGCGATTCGTCGATCACGGGCAGGCTTATCTGATCCGAAACGACCTTATGGCTCATTCTTGTTTTTAGGCCCCACTGGTGTTGGGAAAACAGAATTATGTAAAGCCTTAGCAGAATTTCTGTTTGATTCAGAAGATCATCTTATTCGGATAGATATGTCTGAATATATGGAAAAACACAGTGTCGCCCGCTTGATTGGGGCACCGCCCGGCTATGTGGGTTACGATGAAGGGGGCTATTTGACAGAAGCGGTTCGCCGTAAACCGTATGCCGTGATTTTATTAGACGAAGTTGAAAAAGCGCATCCGGATGTGTTTAACGTCTTGTTGCAAGTTTTGGATGACGGGCGCATGACTGATGGACAAGGACGAACTGTTGATTTCAAAAATACAGTGATTATTATGACATCGAATTTGGCTTCGCAACATATTCAAGCCTTAGATAATCAGCCTTATGCCGTGATTAAACAGGCGGTTCTTGATGAAGTGAAACAATATTTCCGACCTGAATTTATTAATCGAATTGACGAAGTCGTGGTGTTCCATCCCTTAGATGAAAAAAATATTGAATCTATTGCGACAGTCCAATTGAGTTATTTAGCGAATCGTTTAGCTACAATGCAAATGGAATTACATATTCGCCACGCTGCTTTGGCTGAACTGGCAAAAGCAGGATTTGATCCGATTTATGGGGCCCGCCCACTGAAACGGGCGATTCAAGCAGAATTAGAAAATCCTTTGGCTCAACGAATCTTAGCCGGTGATTTTGCGCCGAAAGATCAGATTATTATTGATTTTGACCCCACGCAAGGTTTTGTTTTTAATAAATATTTTCCATTAGAGAAAACTAAATAATCAGTCTCTAATTAAGATTTCTTTTTGCCCCCGTTCCTCACAAAAACGGGGGCTTTGCTTTATGTAGAAAGAAAATCGAGCGGCGCAAAACCCAATTCATGTTGTTTCATTCCAAACCATTTTTCCAGAATAGTGGCGTAAATGGCCCGAAAATCAGTGGTATAAACTAAATTGCCTTGTTGCAGCTGAGTTAAACTAGGCGGTGCCCCATAAATCCCCCCTTTAACGCGGCCGCCGATTGCAAAATGAACATTGGCTGTGCCATGATCGGTCCCTTGACTGCCATTTTCGCCCGCCCGTCTCCCAAATTCAGAATACGTCATAAGAAGCACTTGTTGCCAACAATTCATTTGGACACAGGCTTTTTTGAAAGCCACAAGATTCTCTGCTAAATCAGCAAGGAGGCGTTGTTGCGTTCCTAATTGTTGCTGATGTGTATCAAATCCCCCTAAGGTTATTTTTGCCACCCGAAAATGCTGCTGATTGACTAATAATTGGCTCAATGTTTGAAAAGCCTGACCTAATTGTCCTTTTGGAAAATCAAAATGACTCGGCTGTAACTGACGGATTTCTTCAAGCGCGTGGTGGATTTCCGCTTCAGTTTGTAACAAATGGGCTAAGGCCGGATTGCGCGCGGCATGTACTTGTGGCGTAAAAGCGGTTTTATTTTTTCCAAATTGATTAATCTTAGATAAATTCAGCACCCGCATTTTATTACCTAGAAGCGGCCCAATTTCGGCACTGTTTAAAATAATACCATCCCCTAACCAGTTTTTTGGCGTAGGAATCGATTGCAAAGTTCGGGCAAGCCAACCTTCTGTAAGAAATTCATTACTTTTTGAAGCGGTTTCCCAAATTTCGATGGAACGAAAATGAGACAAATTTGGATGCGGATAACCGACGCCCTGTAAAACGGCGACTTCTTTTTGTTCAAAAAGGGCCGTCAACGGTCCAAGTGCAGGATGCAGTCCAAATGTTGATGTGACAGGCAGGATTTTTTCTGAGGGTAAAGCTAAGCGCGGGCGTAACTGGTAATAAGCAGGATCACCAAAAGGAATCCATGTATTTAAACCATCATTGCCTCCTTTCAACTCGATTAATACTAAAAGAGGCGGTTTTGTGGAAGAGATTTTTTCTTTTTCTAATGTGGACAAAAGAACGGGCGAAGCTGTCGCAAGATGAGGCCACCACGGTGTGATTATACTCAAACCAAGTCCTTTGAGAAAACCACGACGGGAAACAGAAAAAGCCAAGGGCGTAGTCATAATAGAAATTGCTTTTTATTTGAGTTGATAAACAGGATCATTGATGATTTGTTGAATTGTTTCAAGCGAAGCCGTTTTTCCGATAGGGGTTGTTGGTTTTAATACTAACAAAAATTGTATCGCTTGTTCGCTATTTGCAAAAGGTTGCCACCATTTTTGCACGTCAAAGTAGAGATCTTGACGTGGATCAGGATTCTTTTTATGGGTACGCATTTCTTCAGCGCGCAAGAGACGCTGTAACCATTGCTGCCGTCGTGCCAGTGTCTCTGTATTAATCCATAACGTCCCGCCTACCCAACCACGCACATTAGGCGGCGCCAATAAATTTTGGCCTAGCGCCGCACTGGTCATTGCAAAAGGTCCGTAATCTTGAGGATGGAGAGAAAATTGCTTGAGCGAACCCGCAATTAACTCAATCGGTGATTTAATTAAAACACCGCGATATTGCGCCGCATAAAAAGCATCAGACGTCAATAAGGCCGTCAAGACAGGTTGCAATTGATAATCATTTTGTCTAAAAATATGTGCAAGTTTCTGAATCATCGCTGAATCAATTTCAGGCGAAACAAATTCATGCCATAATTTAGTGACAATCCATTCTGCTGTTTCAGGACGATTCAGAATCAAACGTACCACGGCCTCGCTATCCCAATTCCCCTTTTGGCCGAAAATAATTTTATCTTCTGAATCGTGTTGGCGTGGTACAAAGCGAACGGTTCCCACTTCCCGATCCAAGCTTAATCCCGTCAAAGCCCGTGCGACTTCACGAATATCTTGTTCAGTATAATGTCCTGTTCCTAATGTAAATAACTCAAGTAATTCTCGGGCAAGATTTTCGTTGGGTTGCCCCTGACGATTATTGACGGCATCAAGATAAAGTAACATTGCGCCATCCCGTAAGATGTCATGCAGAAGCACACGAAATGACCCAATTGCTTCGCGCCGAAAAAGTTTATTTTGTTGCCACATCCATTGTGGGTTTTTAACTTTTTGAAGACTGGAAACAAAATGATTATGCCAAAATAATGTCATTTTTTCTCGAAGCGGTGCGGATGTTTCGGTAATTTCTTGTAACCACCACGCTCGCAAGGCGCGTCCTTGTTCTAGATTCATTTCGCGCCCTTGTTTTTTTTCATCGTCAGAAAGCGTATTGGGTTTAGGCGGCACCGCCCAACGTTGCGTCCATTCGGGTGGCCTTGTTTGCAAGGGATCATGTAAGGCATGTGTGATCAATGTTTGCACAGCTTGTTCCCGTGAGCGTTGTGCAAATATTTGCACATCCGCAAAAGAAGCATGAAAAGCCGTCCGAGCGAGCAAATGTTGCGCTTCGGCAAATCCCATTGGGGCCGCTTCACTCACTGAAATACTCAATATGTAATAAAAAATCAGTAAAATAAGTCGACTGACACGCGAAGAAAAGAACATCATTCGTTTGGTTTATCTCAAAAAAGGTGGAAAACGGAGAGGATGTTGTGCAAACCAATCCCCTGCAAAATGCGTCCATTGCCGGCGAAATCCTTGATTTGGAAAGTTTTTTTGAATCCGTTGTACTGTCAGTTTAGGTAACCCAAATTGCAAGATCCCCAAAGAGGCATCAATCAAACTGCTTTGTCGAAAGCGTTCGACAAGCGGAAAATGAGGTTCTGAATGCGAACGAAATTGATGATGCTTATGAATCATTAATGCGATTTCTGCGCCCCAATGTTCTAAATTACGATTTTCCAGATATTCACACGCGAGGGCAATAGAAGGTGGAAGCGCGTCTGAATCACGCGGGATCCATGTTCCTAAATCATGAAAGCAACTTGCAATAATAATTTTGCTTCGAATATCAGGCGTCATTTTTTCTGCACTAAAAAAAACTAATGCAAAATTATAATGGACAACCCGATAGACATGATTTTTATAACCAGAATAACAATCCCCTAATGTTCTTTGCCATGGAGACAAAATCTCTTCAACTAATGAAATATCTTTCTCGATTGTAAACATCAATCTGATTCCTCCTATGGGCAGGCATTTTCTGTATTAGACTTATTTTTAAATAACGCATACCTTAATATAAATATATTGTAAATTTCTGAATATTTTATCATTCAATCTAGTCTTTTGGTACAAAAAGAGAGAGGCTTCTTCGTTTTTTTATGAAATATTGTGATAATTTTTTTTATTTTTAACTAAAAAACAAAAGTAACTTGGAATCATTATTTCATAAAAATTTTTTAGAATCTTACATGATCTTTCTAGATATTGCATGCATTAATTAAAAAAATAGATAACTTCCTGAATTTATAAATTTTTTATATTAAAATATTTCACACTATTATTATTAATAATTGTTAATTTTAACTGATTAATCAGCCAGATAATAGTATTTTTATTACAAAATAGCTTCATTTATTTTTTTAAATTTATTCATTAAATATTAAAAATCTTTAACTAAACTGATCGATTGATCATTTAAAATCAGGTAAAATAATTGATTTTTTGCGTAAAAATTGACTATCGTGTTGTTTTATTTATAAAAAAATAATAAATTTAGTTGCCAAAAAGGAGTCTCTATTTTATGGAATATGCAGATTATGCCAAGTCATTAATTGCCGTTTTAGTCATTGTTAATCCATTAGGAGCCATTCCCGTTTTTTTAACACTAACGGCAAATTATCCTGATCAGGAACGTAAAAACGTATCCAAAATGACCGCTTTTTCCGTCACCTTAGTGCTTATTATAAGCAGTTTAATTGGTGAAAAATTACTGAAGTTATTTGGTGTAACCATTGATGCTTTTCGAGTCGGCGGTGGCATTTTAATTTTGATGATGGCAATGGGTATGATGCATGCACAACCTTTACGAAGCAAGCAAACCCCTGAGGAACATGAAGAAGCTTCTGACCGTGAAAACATTGCGGTGGTCCCAATGGCAATTCCACTCTTAGCGGGACCGGGAGCCATTAGTACGATGATCATTTATGCGCACCAAACTAACGATTGGCTAGACTTTTTTTATTTATGGTTAGTGAGTTTAAGTGTAGGCTTAACAGTTTTTTTGACATTATTAGCTGCAAACCCAATTAGTCATTATTTAGGGAAAACAGGTGTTAATATTGCCACCCGTTTAATGGGACTGATTCTTGCCGCCGTGGCGGTGGAATTTATTGCAAAAGGGGTCAAAAAGCTTTTATTTTAATAAAAAATCCACTTTTTTGAGGGATCAATCAAGTGGATTGATTATAATGATTTTAACGAATACGCTGGCCATTAAAGGGATTAATAATGGTTGAGGGGCGTTTTGATTGTCCAATCTTTCCCGGAATAATTCTAATCGGATGCTTTCCAAATTGGCGGATACATTCCCGATAAGTTTTAATGGCCATTTTTCCTGAACGATTTGCACTGGTTGATACAAGCGCTGATCGGGTCAAATCACACATTTTTTTGGCAACAGGATGCGCTGTCAAACGAATTGCTAAAACAGCCCGGCGACCTGTCAAAAGAGGGAAAACCCGCTGGTATTTTGGAAGTAAAAACGTATAGGGTCCCGGCCAATGAGCCGTTATTTGCGCTTGGACAGGCGCAGGAAATTGCGCAATTGGTTGGACTAATCGACGGAGTTGTGTTCGATCAGACGCGATCACAATAAGGCCTTTATGTTGCGGCCGCTGCTTTAATGCGAGAATTTTACGGATACCCACATAAGAATAGGGGTCGCAACCTAGACCATAACATGATTCGGTGGGGTAGGCAATCACGCCCCCCCGTTTTAAATACGCCTGTAATGCACGATCTCGGGGGCGCATAATCGTTAGTCTTTTTTCAGAATTTTTTCTTGTAAATGCTCATTTTTCTTGATAATTTTTGCAGCATTGGCCTCCCGATCAGCCCGTAAACGGGCTGTTAATTCGGGATCGCTTAAAGCCAAAATTTGAGCGGCCAAATACCCCGCATTTTTTGCCCCAGCTTTACCAATTGCGACGCAAGCCACCGGAATTCCTCCCGGCATTTGAACAGTTGACAACAAGGCATCCATGCCTTTGAGCGGCCCGCCATCCATTGGAATACCAATCACAGGACGAACCGTTAAACTAGCAATGACCCCGCCTAAATGAGCAGCTAACCCTGCCGCAGCCACAAACACGCCACATCCGCGGGCTTCCGCATCTTTCACAAAAGCATGCGTGGCGTCAGGGGTCCGATGAGCGGATAACACGCGGACTTCCCACGTAATCCCTAAATCACTTAATGTTTCTAATGTACTTTCAACCACAGGTAAATCAGAATCTGAGCCCATTAATACGGCAACAAAAGGGGCATTTTGATGATTTGACATAACGTAAAACCTTTTACTTAATAAAAAATAATTTTTTAAACAATCCGTTTAATTGCCCGATAACCAATGTCACGACGCATTTGCATGCCATTAAAATGAATTTGGTCAGCGGCTTGGTATGCTGCTTGCTGTGCCAGCTTAGCATTATCCCCTAAAGCGGTCACACAGAGCACGCGGCCGCCATGCGTGACTACTTGTCCTGTGTGCGGATGGTTTGTCGTCCCCGCATGAAAAACATGAACATCTGAATTAAATGCATTGTGGGGAGGTAATCCGTGAATAACATCACCTTTTTCTGGTGTGTCTGGATAATTTTTTGCAGCAATGACGACACCAAGAGCGGTGCGTCGATCCCATTCTGCCACGACTTTATCTAATTCGCCGTAAACCGCCGCGCGCAGCAATGTGACTAAATCACTTTTCAGACGCATCATAATCGGTTGCGTTTCGGGATCACCCATACGACAATTAAATTCTAAAACTTTGGGATTGCCTTGCGCATCAATCATTAGGCCGGCATAAAGAAACCCTGTAAATAAAATGCCATCCGCAGACATGCCATTTACTGTAGGCATAATAACTTCGCGCATAATTCTCGCATGTAAATCAGGTGTCAAAATGGGCGCAGGAGAATAAGCGCCCATCCCACCTGTATTGGGTCCCATATCATGGTCAAGTAAACGTTTATGATCTTGGCTCGATGCTAAAGGTAAAACATGGTGGCCATCACTCATGACAATAAAGCTGACTTCTTCGCCGAGCAGACACTCTTCGATCACGACACGCGCCCCAGCTTCCCCAAATTTGTTTCCGGCTAACATTTCATCAACGGCTGCATGAGCTGTGGCTAAATCTTCTGCCACAATCACGCCTTTTCCTGCCGCTAATCCATCTGCTTTAATGACAATCGGGGCGCCTTCTTGTTCCAAATAGGCATGCGCTTCTGTTGCATCAGTAAAAGTTTGATATTTTGCAGTTGGAATGTTATGTCTTACCATAAATTGTTTTGCAAAATCTTTTGAACTTTCAAGTTGGGCTGCGAGCTTAGAAGGCCCAAAAATCTTTAAGCCGGCCCCACGAAAAACATCGACAATCCCAGCAGCCAGCGGCGCTTCTGGTCCAACGACCGTGAGATCGATTTTTTCATTAATCGCAAAGCTGACTAAAGCATACATATCAGTAATGTCAATATTTTCGACATTTTCCTCAATGGCAGTGCCTGCATTTCCTGCTGCTACGAATACACGTGTGATACGAGGAGATTGCGCCAATTTCCAAGCGAGAGCATGTTCCCGCCCGCCGTTTCCTATGACTAAGATTTTCATACAGTGCATTCCCAAAAATAAAATAAAAAAACAATATCAATCATATCGTCCAGTTTAGGTGATGTATCACAAAACTGGACACCCTTTTTTTAATCAACAATTAGTGGCGGAAATGGCGAATTCCTGTAAAGATCATCGCAATATCATGTTCATTCGCAGCAGCAATAACTTCTTCATCACGAATACTGCCACCAGGTTGAATAATGGCACTCGCCCCTGCCGCAGCTAAGACATCGACTCCATCACGGAATGGAAAAAAGGCATCTGACGCAGCAACGGATCCTTGTAAAACCAATCCAGCATGTTCAGCTTTTAATTGTGCAATTTTAGTGCTATCCACACGACTCATTTGGCCGGCCCCCACCCCTAATAATTGCCCGTTTCCAGCAAAAACAATGGCATTGGATTTAACAAATTTAGCCACATTCCATGCAAAAAATAAATCATTAATTTGTGTTGAAGTCGGTTGTTTTTTCGTTACAATCCGACAATCTTTTTCTGTCAAAATATGATCATCGCTGGATTGAATCAATAAGCCCCCGCTCACTCGTTTGTAATCCAACATAGGGCTATTTTCTAAACTTGGAACAGTCAAGACGCGTACATTTTGTTTCGTCGCCAAAATGGCCTGGGCTTCCGCAGTCAGGCTTGGAACAATTAAGACTTCTAAAAATTGTTTTGTGACCGCTTCCGCAGTGACAGCATCTAATTCACGATTAAAGGCGATAATTCCGCCAAATGCAGAAGTCGCGTCTGTTTTAAATGCTTTTTGATAAGCCAGTAAAGTATTTTCAGCAACGGCAACGCCACATGGATTCGCATGTTTGACAATAACGCAAGCCGGCGCAGTAAATTGTTTCACACATCCCCAAGCCGCATCACTATCTGCAATATTATTATAAGAAAGTTCTTTGCCTTGTTGCTGTGTAAAATTAGCTAAACTTCCTAAAGCAGGTTTGGCTTCCACATAGAATGCGGCGTTTTGATGTGGATTCTCACCATAACGCAAAGATTGAGCTTTTTTATACTGAACGGTATAAACATCTGGGAATGCTTGCCGAGAACCCTCTTGATTTAAGCTTGTTAAATAATTGCTAATGGCCGCATCATATTCTGCAGTATGAGAAAAAGCCTTTTTGGCCAAATCAAAACGCAGTTCTTTGCCAATTGCGCCTTGTGTAGATTGTAATTCTTGCGTGACTTTTTGATAATCTATTGGATCAGTAATAATGGCAACATGTTGATAATTTTTAGCCGCCGCCCGCACCATCGTAGGGCCGCCAATATCAATATTTTCAATGGCATCTTCAAAACTACAATTTGGATTTGCTACAGTTTCACGGAAAGGATATAAATTGACAACCACTAAATCGATCCCTTCAATTTCCGCACTTTTCATGGCTTCTTGGTGAGAGGTCAATTCGCGACGCGCTAAAATTCCCCCATGAATTTTAGGATGTAATGTTTTCACACGACCATCCATCATTTCAGGAAAACCTGTATGTTCAGAAACTTCAATCACATCGATTTGATTGTCTGCGAGTAATTTCGCTGTGCCACCTGTAGAAAGAATTTTTACACCAAAAGATTTAAGGACTTGTGCAAATTCGACCAGACCTGTCTTGTCTGATACACTTAAAATTGCTGTTTTAATAATACTCATAACTTTTTTTTTGCCTATGAATACGAATGATAATCGAAATAGATTGAAAGAGAAGGAATGGGCTAAACCGTTTCTTCTTGTTGTTGATAGACCAAACGGGAATGGATTAACCCCAATGAATCAAAAAATACTTGAACAGAAGTGATTTGCTCATCAATTGTTTGTAATTGATTCATCTGGTGACGAAAAGCCGCCGAACCCACTAACCCTTTTGTATACCAAGAAATGTGTTTTCGGGCCATTCTAACACCCGTATGCTCTCCATAAAAAGCATACAAGTCTTCTAAGTGTGCTTTGAGAATCTGATAGATTTCGGAAACTTCAGGAGGAGGAAGGAGCGCCCCTGTGTTGAGATAGTGATCAATTTCCCGAAAAAGCCAAGGTCTCCCTTGTGCAGCGCGTCCAATCATGACGGCATCTGCTTTGGTATAATCCAAAACAAATTTTGCTTTTTCTGGGGAAATAATATCGCCATTTGCAATAATTGGGATCTGAACATGTGTTTTCACCTCGGCGATAGTATCATATTCTGCTTCACCAGTATAGCCACACGCCCGTGTCCGCCCATGGATTGCCAAGGCTTGAATCCCGCATGATTCTGCAATCTTCGCGATTTGAATTGCATTTTTTGTTGTTTTATCCCACCCTGTCCGAATTTTAAGGGTAACAGGAACAGGAACAGCACGAATCACGGCTTCTAAAATACGTGTCACCAATTGTTCATCTTTGAGTAGCGCAGAACCCGCCATCACATTACAGATTTTTTTCGCGGGACAACCCATATTAATATCAATGATTTGCGCACCGTGATCGACATTATGTTGTGCCGCGCGCGCCATCATTTCAGGATCGGCCCCTGCAATTTGGACAGAGATCGGTTCGACTTCGCCTTCATGATTTGCCCGCCGTTTTGTTTTTTCACTTCCCCACAAAAGTGAGTTGCTTGCAACCATTTCAGAAACAGCCATGCCTGCCCCAAAATGTTTACACAATTGACGAAACGGACGATCCGTCACACCTGCCATCGGGGCAACAATTAAATTATTTTTTAATGGATAAGGACCAATTTGCATTATTAGTTGAATAAATTTGGAGTACAGATAAAAACGTTATTTTAAAGCGAAACGCTAAATAATTGAACTTTTTTGTGTGGTTTTAACGTAGTTTTCCTTTGTTTTAAGTTCGTTCCCGAAGGGAATACAACGCTTTTAAAAACTCGCCCCACAAATCCTGTCATAATCTTTTATTTTTATAAAAAAATTAATAATATCAATTAATATTATTTCAACAAAAATATAGTTCTTTATTATAAATCATACCTTAGTTTGACTATTTTGGATAGACATTCTAGAATAAAATAAAATAAAACTTTTGAGTGATTTTTATTATGATTTATCTAAAAATAAAAGCAAAGCCTACTGAATAATATTAAATATCGCTACTGAATAATATAAAATTATGCATCTACACTGCTGCTTTTGGCTGGCAAACTGACTTTTTTATTTTATGAAAAGAGAGAATCAACAAAATATGGATGAATCCCAAAATTCTATAAAAAAATGGCGTTTCTTTAGGGCGGGAGGATTTGACCAAGTCCGAATTGAGACAGGTGCTGAATTAATTGCGCTTGATACGCTTGATCAAAAATTATGGGTGTCCTTGGGTTGCCCAATTCAAGGACTTGAATTTGATGCGCGTACACTGGAGTTGCTTGATTTGGACGGTGACCAACATATTCGTGCTCCAGAACTGCTTGCCGCTTTGGCCTGGACAAAAAATCGTTTGGCCGATGTGGAAGCCCTCGCCCGTGATGAACCCCTTGCCCTCGCTTCAATCAATTTGGAAACACCAGAAGGTCAAAAAATCTATGCGTCCGCGAAGACTATTTTGACACACTTAGGTAAAAAAGAGGCGATGCATATCTCGGTGGAAGAAGCCTCGCAGCGCCATTTGTTGTTTCCACCCCATGAGCCCAATGGAGATGGCATTATTCCTCCAGAACTGGCTTCAGATTTGATTGTTCGAGAAACAATTCAAACTATTTTGACAGTATTTGGTGGAGAAAAAGATAGAAGTGAAGCGATGGGAATTACCCAAGAGCAAGCGGATCGTTTTTTTACGGAAGTGGCGCAATATCTCAATTGGTATGATGCGCAACGCCCTTTACTTTTTCCTTTAGGGGAGCAGACCGCAGAAGCATGGGCCGTATTGCAGCCGGTCAAAGAAAAAATTGATGATTATTTTATGCGTTGCCAATTAGGATTATTTGATGCCATTTCGACTCCTTATTTAAACAGTATTGCAGAGGATTGGCAGACTATTCGCACTGAAATATTAACACCTGAAACAGTCCAGTTAAAACAACTTCCGTTGGCAAGAATCATTCCAAACCAACCCCTTCCTTTAAAATTTGGCCTCAATCCGGCTTGGGCAAGCGCCATTAAACAAGTCCAAAAAGTGGTATTTAATTCTTTATTTGGCCATGAGTATGATTCTCTTTCTGAGACACAATGGCATGCACTTTTAACAAAGTTTGAAGGGTACGCAACATGGGCACAAGAAAATGCCCAAAATCCTCTCTCGGTTATTCCGTTGAATACTTTGCGCCTTATGAATAATCCTCACATACAAACTCAAATTAATCAATTAATTCACATGGATCTTGCGGTTGCAGAAGAAGCAAATAGCATTGAAGATGTTGAAAAACTTGCGCGTTATTGTCGTGATTTAATGCGTTTGGCTAACAATTTTGTTTCTTTTACAGATTTTTATCAACGGCGGCGCAAAGCATTATTTCAGGCCGGAACATTATATTTAGATGGCCGATCTTGCGAATTATGTCTTTATGTGACAGATTTAGCGCGGCATAATCAATTGGCGAGTTTAAGTAAATTATATCTTGTTTATTGTGACTGTGTTCGTGGCACAGAAAAAATCACGATCGTTGCCAGTTTTACTGCTGGGGATAGCGAACAATTAATGTTAGGCCGAAATGGGATTTTTTATGATCATCAAGGACAAGATTGGCATGCAACGGTGATCAAAATTATTGATAATCCGATAGGCTTGCGTCAAGCTTTTTGGAGTCCCTACAAAAAAGTAGGCGGGATGATTACAGAGCAACTGCAAAAATTTGCGGCGGCGAAAGCGAAAGGGGTTGAAGAAAATACAAGCAAAGCAATTATTCAATCGACCGCCACAAAATTGAACACAACCCGTCCCCCCGCTCCGGCCGCCCCAACGCCTTTTGATATCAGTAAATTTGCAGGGATTTTTGCTGCATTAGGATTGGCAATGGGGGCATTAGGCACTGCGGTCGCATCTATTATCACAGGCCTGCTCTCTCTTAAATTTTGGCAAATTCCACTGGCTTTGTTCGGCGTTCTTTTGACGATTTCAGGGCCATCTTTAGTGATGGCGTGGTTTAAACTCAAAGGGCGCACTCTTGCGCCTTTATTAGACGCAAATGGTTGGGCTATTAATGCCCGGGCCAAAATTAATATTCCATTTGGCACAACATTGACGCAAGTGGCTACTTTACCACCCAATGCCGAACGGGCGCTTTTTGATCCGTTTGCAGAAAAACGGCCGCGTTGGTATTGGATTATGGGGTTGGTGATTTTTTTATTAATCAGTTCAGGTTTGATTGGGTGGTTTATTTTTAGAACTCGTTCAGTGTTATAATAAAAAAATAAAAAAGGGCGAAATGATCGCCCTTTTTTTGCATTAAATTTTAATCATTTTAAACTAATAGCGTGTCTAAATGCGCAAGGGCATGATCTGTATTATAATGTGCTAACAAATTACCAAACCATTTGGGATCTTTCGCGTGAGTTAATTCACCTTCGCGAGGATAATAATAATCATATAGACGCGATAACCAAAAACGCAAGGCGCCCGCGCGTAACATTCTGTTCCAGTGGGGTATTTCTGTCTCAGTAAAAGGCCGCACCGCGTGGTATGCACGTAAAAAAGCCATCGCTTTAGTCGGATCAGGTAAACCTTCTGAGGTTAAACACCAATCATTCAGTGTAATAGCAATGTCATATAAGAGAATATCATAACAGGCGAAATAAAAATCAATTAACCCAGACAGTATTTTTTCATCAAACATGGCATTATCGCGGAACAAATCAGCATGGACAACACCACGAGGTAAATTGAGCAAATCAAAATCAGACTGGAAAGAAACTTCTTGGGCGAGCCGGTCGGCATCGAGAGGAGAAAGATGGGGGATCACTTTTGGCGCGGTCTGCATTCGCCAGTTTTGTCCGCGAGGATTCGGCATCTTTTGCGCACTTTCAAAACTTTGGCTCGCCAGATGTAACTGTGCTAAGACGCGCCCGACTTGTTCACATTGGGACACCGAAGGTTCCATAATAGAACGGCCTTTTAAACGGGTAACCAAGCAGGCTGGTTTTTCATTTAAAGTCCGTAAAAATGCAGCATCCCGCGCATGGATCGGCATTGGACAAGGAACATTATGATGTGACAAATGATCCATCAATTCTAAAAACCATGGCAATTCATGATGCGTTAATTTTTCGAATAACGTCAAGACGAATTGCCCTTTTGTGGTCGTCACAAAATAATTTGTATTTTCAATTCCCGATGAAATCCCTTCATATTCAAGAAGATCCCCTAAATCATAATGGGTTAACCAATCGATGAGTTCTTTCTGACTAACAGTAGTATAAACAGACATAATGACAAAAAAACAAGAAAATAAATGATTATGTGATTTAGAATTCTAAAATCACCCATTGCGGCACTTTAAGTTTTTGCCCATCAATATCGCTAAAACGCTCAAACTCGCCTCGCCCTGTATGATCAACTAAATAGTACGGGCGCCCTTTGTGAGGGATCACTTTGATCATATAGAGTTTACCATGCAAACGATATTCTTCTAATTTCGCATTCCCTTTTTGAATAATCCGAATATCTGGCTTTTCGTTCGGATCGGGCGTCAGATCAGAAGCCATGACTTCAGGTTCACTTTGATGTATTTCGGGTGGAGGAAGCGGGGTTTGTGCTTGCCCCCAAAGTGGGACCATCCACAAGAATAGTCCAATTATTTTGAGTAGTTTTGTTTTTTTCATAATTTTAACGTGGTTTTCACGCGCGCCCTGCTCTTTAAAAATCCAAGCTATCACAATCAATGAGAACAAAATGTTTTATTTCATAAAATCAACCCTGAAATCATCGGGATCATTAACAGATTTGTTATCCAGCCTTTTTATTAGAAAAGACGCTCTTGTTAATGGGAGCGTATTTCTTCCTTTTGTTTTTTTATTTTAGCATTATTTTGTAGATTGCATATTATTTGCCATTCAAGATTATTTTTTTTTCCAGAAAAAGAAATTTTATGACATAAATAATGTATTATATTTTTTATCACAGAAAAAGATCTTTCAAATAAAAAGACTATCTAATTATCCACAAATTCGCTGGAAAATTAGTTGTATTAGAATACATGAATACAATAAATTTACCAGAACATATTTTATAAACTTAACGAAAAATTTATTTTTATTAAAAAAGTTCTAAAAAAATGCATATTCTTTTTACTTCATTTCGCTTAAAATATGAAAATCTGATGTGCGCCTGTTTTTCTTATTCAGATCAAACGCTTTAACAATTATTTAAACAATTTTGTTTTTTGGCAGTAATATCACAGTTCTTTGCATTGGGTTGAGTACACTGTATGAAATTTTGGTACCGTTTGGGGTTGCGACTTAAAATTTTAATTGCAATGATGATTATCATTTTTAGTGGGACAGCGATTACACTAGGCTATCTCGTGTTTAATATGCATGAAATTTTTTTAAAATATGGGATAGAAAATGCACAAGAACTCGCATTACATCAAAGTGCGCTCATTCAGTCTGACTTGCAAAGTACGTTTGCCACGGTCAATACTTTGGCAAAATTAATTGAAGGACAAGAATATCACAAAAATGCGTTTAATCAGAGTGGTTTAAATAATGCCTTAAAAAATCTTCTGGCGGCGAATCGTAATTATCAAGGCATTTGGGTCATTTTTGATGAAAAAAATGGACAAAATGTGCCTATTGGCATTCAAGAAGGAA
This sequence comes from uncultured Burkholderiales bacterium, assembly GCA_964504875.1. Taxonomy (GTDB): domain Bacteria; phylum Pseudomonadota; class Gammaproteobacteria; order Burkholderiales; family CAZDFJ01; genus CAZDFJ01. The sequence goes on from CAZDFJ010000010.1 coordinate 58,616, forward strand.
TGAATGAATCAGGGCGCTTTACACCTTATTGGCATCGTATTTCTGACAAACTCACACTCAATACGCTTGATGAAACAAAATTAATGACGTTTGCAAATCAGGCCTATCCGCAAACAAAAAAGACCGGAGAAATTACGCTGACTTTAACACAAGAAGAGAAGTCCATTCAGACGCCTTCTTTTTTTACGATAGCGATGCCTATTTATTCTTTAGGCAAAGTTTTTTTAGGAGCAACAGGTGTCAATATTGATTTAGAAACTTATCAAAATCAACTCAATCAAATTCGGCCTTATAAATTAGGGACGCTTTCGCTTATTTCTCAAGAAGGCATATATCTTACGCATATTGATCCTTCTCGATTACATCATGCAATTGACGAAAAGCCCAATTTGGCAGAAGCGAAAAAGGCTATTCAAGCGGGAAAAGCATATCATTTTGTTGATATGCAGACCAATCAATTAATCGTTACAGTACCCATGAAAGTAAATAATCTTAAACAAATATGGTCTGTCATGGTCACGATTCCGATTGATGCAATGACGAGTAAACATATTCAAGTTTTGAAAAACTCCCTTTTACTTGGCACAGTTGTTGTTTTAATTTTAATTGCAATTTTAATGTTTATATTACATTATATGTTAAATCGACCGTTGACTCAACTTGCTTTTTTTATCAATGATGTTGCGAAAAAAAATGACTTTTCAATGCGTCTTCCTGAGAAAAAACAACAAGATGAAATCGGACAAACAGGGATGGCTTTTAATAATTTAATGCAAACATTGCAGATTGCTTTTGCGGATGTTTTAGACATGATGGCAAAGCTGGCCGCCCGTGATATGACCCAACGTGTGGAAGTATCTGTGCATGGAGATTTGGCCCAACTAAAAGAGGCGGCCAATGATTCATTACAGCAACTTTCTGAGGTCATGCGTCAGATTATTTCTCATGTGCATCAAATGGAAATCGATACAGTTGAAACAACTGAATCTGTGTACCAAGTTCTTGAAAATTCAAAAGAACAAGCCTTGGCCTTAACCGATGTGACGTCGGCATTAGAACAAAATAAAATTGCCATTAATGATGTCACATCTAGTTTGGCCCATGCAAATCGTCACGCCCATTATGCAGAAGAGTGCGCTTTGACGGGGCAGGAAACCATGCAAAATACAATCCGGATGGTTGCGGATATGGCGCACAACAGCGAGACAATGACACATATTACTGATATTTTGGATAAAATCAGTAAAGAAATTAATCTATTAGCGTTAAATGCGTCTATTGAGGCGTCTCGTGCGGGCGAGGCCGGAAAAGGTTTTGCTATTGTTGCGGATCGCGTACGCAATTTATCTGTTTCTTCCAGTTCACAAATCCAAGAAATCGTGAGTTTAATTAATCGCGGAGATCATCTTGCAAAAGATAGTGTTCATGCTGTTGGACTAATTCAAGAGGAAATGGGGCGCATTCGAGACTCAGTTTTACAGACCGTTTCTATGCTCGATAAAATTGCCAGTACGATGGAAGAGCAGAATGCCGCGATGCATGAACTTAGCGAAAATGCCGAAACTTTACAACAAAGCGTGCGTGAAAACAGTGATGCTGCCGAAATTATTGCCAATGCAATGAAATCCCTTGAAAAATTAGTACAACAAACAGCCAAAGAAATCAAATCCTTCAAAGTGGAATAAAAAACCCGGCCCTCTTTTTCGAAGAATCGTGCAAAAAAAGGGGTCCGTGTTATACTATCTTTCTCCCTGTTTATACAGTGAATATTCATTTTTACAGTCTTTTTTGGTGTCTATTTTTTTATCGACAAGACAAGACGATGCAAAAATAGTCATCTTTTATTACATTCCAATCAATGATTAATGATTATGGTTTCCAAAAATAGTTTGTTAGATTTTCAACTAGGGGGCTATCCCCATCGTCGGATGCGTCGGATGCGCCGAGATGATTTCTCCAGACGCCTCATGCGTGAAAACCGTTTGACTCCTGATGATTTAATTTATCCTGTTTTTGTCCTTGAAGGCAAAAATCGTATTGAGCCAGTACCTTCTATGCCCGGCGTCTCTCGGATGACATTGGATCATCTTTTTCATGTGGCAGAACAATGTGTCCGCGCCCAGATTCCTGTTCTTGCGCTTTTTCCAGTCATTGGCACCGATAAAAAAACTGAGGGCGCTGAAGAGGCATATCATCCTGATGGCCTCGTTCCAGAAGTGGTGCGGGCTTTAAAAATTCGTTTTCCAGAATTAGGCATTCTTACAGATGTGGCGTTAGATCCCTATACGATTCATGGTCAAGATGGTTTACTCAGTGAACATGGCGAAATCCTCAACGATGAAACGGTTGAAGTCTTGATTCGGCAAGCCCGCGCCCATGCTCAAGCAGGGGTCGATATTGTGGCGCCTTCTGACATGATGGATGGCCGAATTGGTGCGATTCGGCAAGCTTTAGACAAACAAGGCAGTCAGCACGTCCGCATTATGGCCTATTCTGCGAAATATGCGTCTAGTTTTTATGGACCTTTCCGAGATGCGGTCGGGTCGGCGGCGCAACTTGGAAAAAGTAATAAATATACTTATCAAATGGATCCCGCTAATAGCGATGAGGCTTTATGGGAAGTCGCTTTAGATATTCAAGAAGGGGCAGATATGGTGATGGTGAAGCCAGGAATGCCTTATTTGGATATTCTTTGGCGCGTGAAAGACGCATTCAAAATGCCTACTTTTGTGTATCAAGTTAGTGGCGAATATGCCATGCTCAAAGCCGCCGCGCAAAATGGCTGGCTCAATGAAAAACAATGCGTTTTAGAATCGCTGATAGCGTTTAAACGGGCGGGGGCAAATGGTATTTTAACGTATTTTGCTTTAGATGCGGCACGGTGGCTTAAAGAGGATTAATTTTTATTATGACAATAACATTGACACAAGATAGCCCTTGTTTAAAAATAGGCTCACGTACTTTTTCTTCTCGTCTTTTAGTGGGCACGGGAAAATACAAAGATTTCGAAGAAACCCGTTTGGCCATTGACGCCAGTGGTGCAGAAATTGTCACGGTAGCAATTCGTCGGACAAATATCGGGCAAAATCCAGACGAACCGAATCTTTTAGATGTTTTGCCCCCTGAAAAGTATACGATTTTACCCAATACAGCCGGTTGTTATACAGCAGAAGATGCCATTCGTACATTGCGTCTTGCCCGTGAACTGTTAGACGGACACAACTTAGTTAAACTGGAAGTTTTAGGTGATCCCAAAACACTTTATCCGAATGTAATCGAGACGGTGCGGGCCGCGGAAGTGCTTGTCAAAGAGGGTTTTGATGTGATGGTTTATACCAGTGATGATCCTTTGATTGCAAAACAATTACAAGACATAGGTTGCGTCGCGGTGATGCCTTTGGCCTCGCTGATTGGTTCAGGTATGGGTATTTTAAATCCGCATAATTTATTATTGATTTTAGATGCGCTGACCGTGCCTGTTTTAGTGGATGCAGGGGTGGGCACGGCGAGTGATGCGGCGATCGCGATGGAGCTGGGGTGTGATGGCATTCTCATGAATACAGCGATTGCCCAAGCAACGCATCCTGTTTTAATGGCCAGTGCCATGCGCAAGGCGGTTGAAGCTGGACGAGAAGCTTATTTAGCAGGACGTATGCCTAAAAAAGTTTATCAGGCAAGCCCAAGTTCACCTACATTAGGTTTGATTGGTCGTTAATCAAATTCTTTTATGGCAGAGAAGCCTTCTTGTCCCCACAAGAAGGCTTTTTTTATGGTAAAGTAAATTTGCTTGAAAAAGATCTTTAAAGCACTTAATATGGTAAGGCAGCGGGGGGAGTGAGAGGAAAATATGGTTTTCAAAAATAAAAAAAATAGACTGTTTTGTCTAGGCCATATTCGGGTAATCTTATTTATTGATTCATTAATTTATGCTGGAGACAACGATGTTTCAAAATGCTTATGAAACTTTAACAGATAAGAAAATTCCATTACGGACACGTTATGATAATTATATTGGCGGCGAGTGGGTAGCGCCTGTCAATGGACGTTATTTTGAAAACACGAGCCCGATTAATGGCGAAGTGATTTGTGAAGTCGCGCGTTCTGATGCGGCAGATATTGAAAAAGCATTAGATGCCGCCCATGCTGCCGCAGAAAAATGGGGAAAATCCTCTCCAAAACGGCGGGCCTATGTTCTCAACGCGATTGCAGATCGTATTGAAGAATATAACAGTTTTTTGGCCTTAGCAGAAACCATGGATAATGGTAAACCTATTCGTGAAAGTTTAGCCGCAGACTTACCTTTGGCGTCAGATCATTTTCGTTATTTTGCCAGTTGTATTCGCGCTCAAGAAGGGGCATTGAGCCAAATTGATGAAGAGACTGTTGCGTATCATTTTCATGAGCCATTAGGGGTAGTTGGTCAGATTATTCCATGGAATTTCCCATTATTAATGGCTGTATGGAAGCTTGCTCCTGCATTGGCCGCCGGCAATTGCGTCGTATTAAAACCTGCTGAACAAACCCCTATGAGTATTATGGTCTTAATGGATCTCATCGGTGATTTATTGCCAGCTGGGGTGCTCAATGTGGTCAATGGTTTTGGTCTCGAAGCAGGCAAGCCTTTAGCTTCTAGCCCCCGAATTGCAAAAATTGCTTTCACGGGCGAAACTTCTACAGGCCGTTTGATTATGCAATATGCGTCTGAAAATATTATCCCTGTTACTTTAGAGCTAGGCGGTAAATCGCCGAATGTCTTTTTTGCAGATGTGATGAATGAAGACGATAGCTTCTTAGAAAAAGCTGTTGAAGGCTTTACTTTGTTTGCGTTAAATCAAGGCGAAGTGTGTACTTGCCCTTCTCGTGCTTTGATTCAAGAATCTATTTATGATCGTTTTATGGAAAAAGCCATTGCGCGTGTCGAAAAAATTATCAAAGGCAACCCGCTAGATCGTAAAACAATGATTGGGGCTCAAGCCTCTTATGATCAACTGGAAAAAATTCTTTCTTACATTGATATTGGTCAACAAGAAGGCGGGAAAGTCTTAACGGGGGGCAAACGCGCTTATCCTGCTGAGGGCTTAGAAAACGGCTTTTATGTCGAACCGACTGTCATTGAAGGCCACAATAAAATGCGCCTTTTCCAAGAAGAAATTTTTGGGCCCGTCTTAGCGGTCACGACATTTAAAGATTTTGATGAAGCTTTAGCAATAGCAAATGATACCCAATACGGTTTGGGCGCAGGGGTTTGGTCACGTGATGGCAATACCGCCTATCGGATGGGCCGAGGCATTAAAGCCGGACGCGTCTGGACAAATTGCTATCATCTTTACCCGGCTCATGCGGCCTTTGGCGGCTATAAAAAATCAGGAATTGGTCGCGAAACACACAAAATGATGTTAGAACATTATCAACAAACTAAAAACTTGTTGGTCAGTTATGGCACACATCCATTAGGATTATTTTAATATTGAATCATTATAATGCCTGTTAAACTGATTGTATAAAATACCTTAAAGGCGACGATTCAAGTCGCCTTTTTTTATGTGAATTTAAATAAATAGACAGGACGGTCTAGTATGTTTAGAAAAATTTTGGCTTGGCTTAAACAAACCCGAAAACGGGATGCAACAATTGAAATCGTGCAAGACGAACCTCTAACTAGTCGCAGTACGGCTTCTTTTGGACGTTTTCTTCAACGCGCGATTAAAATCGGTTTTTTAATTGGCTTGGTGATTGTCTTAATTAATGTATTGGTTCCTTTTCGGGTGGTGCCGGCAGGACATCGGGGCGTCATGACTACATTTGGGAGAGTAGATAATATTGTTTTGGGAGAAGGCCTTCATTTTCGTATCCCACTTGTGCAAGAAATTCACTTAGTGACGGTTCAAATTCAAAAAGGGGAAGGAAGCGGAGAGGCGGCGTCTAAAGATTTACAACAAGTTTCGTCTACGGTGGCGATTAATTATCATTTGGCGCCCAATGAAGTGCCTTATGTTTTTCAAGCAATTGGTTCAGTTGAGGACGTCGGCATGCGTATTATTACCCCCGCCGTCTCTGAATCGGTGAAAGCGGCGACTGCCCAATATACTGCAGAAGAATTAATCACTAAACGGGCGGCCGTTCGAGAAAATATTCGCATTGAATTAGCTCATCGCTTGCGTAAATATGGCATTATTGTTGATGAATTTAGTATTGTGAATTTTACTTTTTCGAAGTCATTTAATGATGCGATTGAAGCTAAAACGACAGCGGAACAGTTAAAATTAAAAGCAGAACGCGATTTACAACGTATTCGGGTTGAAGCTGAGCAAAAATTAGCACAAGCGCGGGCGGAAGCTGAATCACTTGCTTTGCAAAAACAACAAGTTAGTGCTGAATTAATTCGTTTACGGGAAGTAGAAACGCAACGGGAAGCGATTCGCAAATGGGATGGCCGTTTACCGCAAGTCACGGCAGGAACGCCATTTATTAATGTCACGCCAAAAGAATAAATAGATTATCGCGATAAAAAATCAAAGAAAAAAATAATTTTTCGGGCCAGTGAAATTTGAAGGAATATAAAAAATTTCTTGTTTTTGATTTTTGGATCCAAAATCAAGACAGGACATTTGGCAATCCCAATTTGCTTATCGAAAACGAAGCCACTAAAATGAGAATCATTGATCATAATTTAGCTTTTGATGAAGATTTTTGTCTGAATTCATTTTTATCGACGCATCTTTTCAAAGATGAGTGGGATATAATAAAGACAAGGCCGGTGATTATCGTAAAATAGAACAAGATTTAAGAAAAAAAGCGGAAACTGATTTTTGG
>CAZDFJ010000010.1:65528-68322 GCA_964504875.1 uncultured Burkholderiales bacterium
TGATTATCGTAAAATAGAACAAGATTTAAGAAAAAAAGCGGAAACTGATTTTTGGAGTACATGATGATTCATAAAAAAGGATGTCGTTATACTATTATGCGTTTTTGCCCTGATTTTCAAACAGACGAATTTATTAATATTGGGGTGATTTTAACATGTCCTCAAATAGGTTTTTTCGATTTTAAAGTAGATAAAACAAGATCAAAACGGTTTCAATCTTTCTTTTCACAAGTAAAAGAATCTCTTTATGTTTCTGCGGTTAAAAACTTTACAGAAGAATTAATTACAATTCAACAACGCTTTGCGAATACACGCTCTAGTCCTGAAAAAATGCGCTTGTTTTTTGAACAATTTGTGCATCCTCGGGAAGCATTAATCCAATTAAGTCCTGCTCGTGCATTGTTACATCACAATCCTACTGAAGCAGTGAGTTTATTATTTGAACAGTTGGTTACTCAATCGCCATTAAAAGTAAATAATATTTTTTCGATTCCTCATAAAGAGAAAGCAGGGTCTCTTGTTGATGAAAAAATTCAAGTTCCAATGACCACTCGTTTTGACAAATTGGTGATTGCTAATTAGGTTAAAAAATGAAAAATTGTATGACTACGCCAATGGCTATTGCCTACGATTTTGACGGCACACTTTCCCCCGGCAATATGCAGGAGTATAATTTTATTCCTGCTTTGAATATGCGCTCTCATGAATTTTGGGAACTTGTTGATGCCTTGAAAAAAAATAATGAAATGGATTCTATTTTGGCGTATATGTATGTCATGTTAGAAGAGGCCCGCAAGCATCGCATTGCAGTCCGTCGTGAAGATTTTCAAAATTTTGGGGCGAAAATCCAATTTTTTGAAGGCGTGACTACATGGTTTACGCGTATTAACGCCTATGCTGCGCGCAAAAATATTCAATTAGAACATTTTATTATTTCGTCTGGCATTCGCGAAATGATTGAAGGCACTGCGATTTATCCCCATTTCAAAAAAGTGTATGCGTCAGGTTTTTTATTTGATTATCATGGTGTGGCCTGTTGGCCTGCTTTTGCAATAAATTATACAAATAAAACGCAATTTCTCTTTCGGATTAACAAAGGCTGTCTTGACCCAAATGATCATCAAATAATTAATCGTTTTATTCCCAAAGCAGAACGGCTTGTCCCGTTTGAAAATATGATTTTTATCGGGGATGGCGAAACAGACATTCCGTGTATGCGTCTTGTTAAAAATGAAGGGGGTTATGCGATTGCGGTTTATCCACCTGAACAAACGGGGAGTGCCGCCCATGCCCAATTGCTCTTGAAGGAAGGCCGGGCTTCATTAGCGGCTCCTGCTGATTATCGTGAAAAAAGCCCACTGGATTTGGCAGTGAAAGCAATGATTGATCGTCTTGAAGCGACCGCGCGGATTCAGAACTGTTCTCATGACACACAAGAAAATTAAAAATCTCTCTTTTATGTTGATACGAGTGTACATAAAATGCAATTAGCGTTTACAAAAATGCAAGGTTTAGGTAATGATTTTATCGTTATTGATGCGATTCATCAGGAAATTGAAGCGTATTTAGTCCCTGACAATCTGAAAAAACTAGCGGATCGTCATTTTGGCATTGGTTGTGATCAATTTCTTATTGTCGAAAAACCATTAGAGGCTCACAATGATTTTTGTTATCGTATTTTTAATGCAGATGGTAGCGAAGTCGAACAATGTGGTAATGGCGCACGGTGTTTTGCGCGGTTTGTCTATGACAAAAAATTAACGACAAAAACAACATTGCGCGTTGAAACGAAAAAAGGGGTGATTATTCCTCGTATTGAGGCGGATGGTCAAGTGACAGTTGATATGGGGGCGCCCCATTTTTTACCCACCGCACTTCCCTTTCTCGCGCCTAACCCTGCGCTTACTTATTCCATAGAAGTGAACGAAACGACACAAACGATAAGTACAGTTTCTATGGGGAATCCGCATGCTGTCTTAGTTGTGCCAGAAAATTTATGGGATCAAAATATTACTGAGCTCGGCGCGGCAATAGAGTCTCACCCTCGTTTTCCTGAGCGCGTCAATGTTGGTTTTATGCAAGTGATTTCTCCGAATGCGATTCAATTACGCGTATATGAACGTGGGGCGGGCGAGACGCTTGCTTGTGGCACGGGCGCTTGTGCTGCGGCGGTGACAGCTAAGCGTCTAGGATTAGTGGATCCAGTGCATCCCATTCAGGTGACCATGCGCGGGGGCACATTGAGTATTCAATGGAATGCGCATGCTGAGCACCATTCTGTTTTTATGACAGGACCAGCGATTACAGTTTTTGAAGGGAACATTACGCTATAACGAACTTTTCGATCTTTTCCATGCCATAAGCGTTTATTCTTTCAGTATTTTAAAATAAAATAGGCGTGACAAAATGATGGCATGGTTAATTTTAATTGTAGCGGGCTTATTTGAAACCGCGTGGGCAATTGGATTAAAATCAATTACCACATGGACAGATTGGAAACCAATTGGTTTTACAATCATTACGATGATTTTGAGTGTGGTGTTGCTTGGATACGCCATGAAATTTATCCCGATTGGGACTGCTTATGCCATTTGGACAGGTATTGGGACAATAGGGGTTGTTATTTTTGGTGTGATATTTTTCGGCGAAAGCTTACACTGGCCTCGGTTACTCTCGATTGGTTTGGTTGTGACGGGTATTGTCGGACTGAAATTTTTCGAATAGAAAAATAAGATGAAGTGGTGCGAAAGGAGGGACTCGAACCCTCACACCTTGCGGCGCTGGAACCTAAATC
>CAZDFJ010000011.1:0-65681 GCA_964504875.1 uncultured Burkholderiales bacterium
CAATTCGAGTGTGGACAAACTTTTAATTGCCCAGTCGTATGCGCGCTTGGTTAGGGCTCTTGAGTCTCACTTTTTATGGTGATTCACAAGAGTGAAGCGCATCGCGTGAAGCTAGTTTGAATTATCGCGCTTTTAGCGGAAAGAATTTGTTATATGTTTGGATATATAAATTGTATTGTACATGAAAAATCAATCTAATCAACAATAATTTGAATTTCTTGTGCAGAACAGCAAAAAAAGTCCAAATTTAGCTATTTGGACTCAGTTCTCTTATTTTTGTGCTAAAAGAAATAAAAACTGAAGTGTTTGAAATTCCTTTGCGTCCGCAACAGAAATATTTTTCAACGCCATTTGCGGCGTATTCAGGTCAAATGTTGCATAATCTGGTAAGTTTTCGAAACCTGTAATCCCGACATTAATGTCCAAAGCCCGGCGCATCGCCATCACTTTGTAACCTGTTTCTGCAAACATCGCCTCAATTTGTTTGAGTGTAAAAAAGCGAATATGCGTAATATCTAAAATGCCACTTTTGGCGTACGGAAACTCTCCATTTAATAAAAGATTTTGCAAAATAGAAAGGTTCCGAATATTAGGAATACTCACAAGAAGTTGGGCGTGAGGTGCCAAAAAAGAATGGAGTTTTTCCAAAAGTTGCCAAGGATTATAAATATGCTCTAATACATCTCCTAATATAACTAAATCGATGTTATAAAAAATATCAGCGTGCGCTGCAAAATCGATTTGCTCAAAAGGCGTTGCAAACAGATAATCCACTTTTTGAGCAGCAATTTTTGCGGAAGGAAGATGCGATTCGATTCCAATAGTGTGTATTTGCGGATATAACACTTTGAGTCCTTCCAATGTTCCTCCCATACTACATCCAATTTCGAGTGCTTTTGTGGGGGGAGTCTGAATCATGCTCAGGAGATCCGTCCGAATATGATCAAAATAATTCAGTTTATCGTTAGAGTTTTTGTTTGGATCGAGACTATGCCAAACGGGATATTTTTCACTTTGCTTATGTTTAAATGCAATTTTAGCTAATTGGCGGGCGCGCTTATGTGTTGGTTGGCGTTGTAAAATTTCTTGGCATAAAACTGAAACACGCAGCCATTTTTCTTGTTTTTCAAAAAAGAGGGCCAACTGAAAAAGTTGATCATCATTCATAAAATAATGAAAATGCGCTAAATCATGGAAGCCAAATGGAAACATTTCGGTTTGTTTGGGCTTATGAATTTCGCACGAGAATTTTTTTGCAAGGTCTTCAGGAGCAAAACGAATCGCATATTTTTGTTCTAAAAAACGCCGGTAGATACGACAAATTTGATAATCTTCTGGTTCGGCCGCTAAAATATACGGATCTTGCAAAGCTTTTAATAATTTCTTGGATCGTAAGCTAAAGCCCCCGTTGCCAACATTTAAGCCGTCGTGGAAAATCCAAGGGGCCCCAATATAATCATAATCCAAGAAAGCAGGATCCCATGAGGCTGGATTGACAATAAAGCCATCCCATTGAATAATTAATACATAATCAGTGTCTATATATTGATAAAGATCATGCATAATAAATTCAGAGTAGCCTTCACTGGAGGTAATTTTTGGAATGAAAATCGTTTCGACTTGATCGATTTGTATAGCTTGATCTGTAAAAAAAAGCGCGCGTTTAAATTGACAACCTTGTAAAGAATAGTGAATTGCTTGTGAAGCAAGTTCATAATTGACACAATCTACACAGCATAATGTGACATTATCCAAGTTTAACATTATTTTCTCGTTTGACATTTTGAAAGAATAAAATCAATAATAAAACAAAACTGCCGATACTTTAATCATAGATTTTATAAACACAAAAAAAGGTTTTTTTAACATGAAACATTTAGCAAGTGTGACGCCTAACGTTTGGCTGTCTCATCCTCATGCCAATGAACACCCTCTTATTTCTGTCATTATTCCTGTTACACGTGCAGAAAAATTTATTCATGGGTTATTAGAAGATTTATGTTCGCAAACTTGTTTGGATCAAATGGAGCTCATTTTTGTTGATAATGCTTCATCACAATCTGAACTGAAATCTATTCTCGACTATGCAAAACGTTATGAAAATATTCATATTTTTAGACATGCTCAGTTTGTTCCGTTAGGCTTCGCATTACAACACGCGGCTGAATTTGCCCGAGGCGAATTAATTAGCGTGGCTTTGCCTCATTATCGGCATCATGCGAATCATTATGAGAAACTTTTAGCGCATTTAAATAAAACGACAGATATTGTTTATGCAGACTTAGCTGTGACTGACTTTCACGCACAAAAAAATAATCGTACTTATGAAAATGCTTCCCTCTTGGGTTATGTGCGTTATTTATCGAAATATACTATAGAAAGCATTGCAGAAATGTTCGATGTCCCTCCTCAATTTTTGATCCGTCGAAGTTTTTTGATGCAAACAGGAGGATTTTTACCTGATTTGGACGAGTTGAGTCTTTATGGTAATTGGATTAATTGGATTATTCAAAAAGCACAAACAAAGCATTTAAACGAAATTTTAGGTTTATATTTATTATCAGGAAAGAAAAAATATCAAGCCATTGAAGAGCGGCGTTATTTGAGCTTGTTATTTCCCGATGTGCCCCTTGCGCCTTTCGAAGAAGAATTAGAAAAAAATGAAGAAGGAACATTCAAACGTCCGACTAATCGCTTTGTTTTAGACATGAGCGAAATGTATTTTGTGACGCCTCCGAAAGAGAGTTGGCATCCTATTGAAGCCCGCCCTTTTATCAGTGTGATTACAACGTTGGACGCTAATATTAAGGATGACGACGATTATAGTGCGCTGCAAAATTTAATAACACAATTGATGCAACAAACATATCCGTATTGGGAGTTAATTCTCGTTCAATGTGATCCTGAAAAGCCCCATCTTGAAAATTTTATTCAAAATCTCGATATTCCTGAGAGAGATTCAATTCGGGCTTTTCAAGCAGAATTTGATGTGATGTCGACTTCCAGTGCTCGCAATTTAGCCTTACGTCTGGCAAAAGGCACATTAATTGTCCATGCCTCGCCAATGGTTTCTTTGTCAGAACAGTATTTGGCAAGCTGTGTTTTGCATATGCAAAATCAACAAACAGGTATTGGTTTTTTCCCGTATAGTGTCAATCAACAGCATTATCTGCCTGATTTTGAAGCAAATATGCTGTTTAGAGAACCTAATATTCCTATTGAAACATGGGTTTATCGGCGTGAATGTTTACACTATTTTGGTTTATTTGATGAAAGTCTAAAACATTATGATCAGTGGGAATGGTTATTACGTCTTTCTAAAAAAACAAATTTTCAATTATTTGAGCAGCATCACATTGTGCTTCCGGAAACTGAAAAGGAGCGAATTTATCGTTTTGTTGGCAAGAGCCCTGAAAAAATAGATGCGTGTATTCATGAGTTTCAGTCTCTGATGGCGCGCTATCCTAAAGATGATCCGATTAAAGTACGTGTTGAGCGTGAGCAATATGTGCGGCGTTTATTACTGCATAAGCCAGATGATATGTTTCAAACATGGAATGAGCGTCATGGTTTGCGTGAAATTCATGCTCAAATTTTTGCGGAACGGATGCTGACACAATGGACACATGAGCCTGTTTTACATTTAGTTTTTCTGGTGTATTCACAGGCAGAATTGACATTATTAATTTCTTCTTTAGAAACCCTTCAGTGTCAACTTTATAAAAAATATGTTGTGACTATTTTGTCACCTTTAGCAACACCCAGTCATGTTCCTATTTTACTTGACATTCCGGATTTACAGTGGGTAGAACTTTATCCACAAGATAATTTGCCGGAATTGCTCGGGCGGGTTGTCGAATTCGTGCCATCTGATTGGGTCAGTGTGATTGAGCCAGGAACGCGTTTTGAGCCACATACATTGATTACATTAGGGAATTATATTAATGCGTATCCTGAATGGCGCGTGATTTATACTGACGAAGATGTCATTCATGCCAAAACAAAAGAACTAACGGATCCGCAATTTAAGCCTGATTTTAATCTAGATTATTTGCGCAGCATGTCTTATATAGGACGTTTTGTGGTCTTTAAAACAGAACAAGTTCAAAAAACGCCCCACGCCTTCCGTTATTTTGAAATATTCAATTATGATATGGCATTACAAGTGTTGGATCTATCCGGGGAGAAAGCATTTGGGCATATTGCGGATATTTTAGCACATTTACCGTTTGAATCTGAGCGATCATTTGACGAAGGGCGCGGTCAGCTCGCTTTGCAAGATCATCTGGAACGCAATCGCATCGCCGCAAAGGTCGATGTTGGTTTTGTAAAAAATACTTATTTTGTGGAATATTTACATCCATCGCAGCCCTTCGTTTCAATCATTATTCCTAATAAAAATAAACTTTCTTATTTGGAACCATGTATTACGTCCCTTTTTGAAAAAACAGACTATACCCATTATGAAGTGATCATTATTGATAACCAAAGTGATGAGCCTGAAGTTTTCGCATTTTATCAAGAATGTGAAGAAAAATACGGATCTCAACTTCGTATTTTACCGTATGATCACCCATTTAATTTTGCGGCTATTTGCAATTTTGGTGTAAAAAATGCAAAAGGGGAGTATGTTTTATTATTAAATAATGATACGCAATTTTTACAAAAAAGCTGGTTAAGTCGCATGATGATGCATGCGCAACGCCCTGAAGTTGGTATTGTCGGTGCAAAATTACTTTACCCTGAATTAGGATATGTGCAGCATGGTGGAGTAATTTTGGGGATGCTTGGCACGGCCGATCATGCTTGCCATGTGGGCCAAACAATTACGGATCCACTTTACATGAATCGGGGGGTTGTGGTACAAAATTTCTCTTCTGTGACTGCTGCTTGTATGGTTGTGCGTAAATCTGTGTATGAACAAGTAAACGGCATGGATGAAAAATTTGCGGTATTATTTAACGATTCTGATTTTTGTATTCGGGTAGGAGAGGCCGGCCACAAAATTACATATACGCCTTTTGCAATGGTGGTTCACCATGAGTCTATTTCTCGGAAAAAAACCGAAGAAGATTCGCAAAAAGCAGCAGCAATATTAGCGCGAGATGAAAAAGAACGGACTGCTTTTATTAACCAATGGCTTCCAAAACTCGCGAATGATCCTGCCTATAATCCTAATTTATCACTTCATATGAGTTTTCGGGTAGAGCCTTTTGCTTTACTGAATTGGGATCCGTATTTAGTAGATCGTCCCCGTATTGTAGGCGTTCCTCTCAGTGGAGGGTGTGGACAATATCGTGTCATTAGTCCTTTTGAACGCTTAGGGGCCGCTGGCCTTGCGGAGTGTGAATATTTATCTACTTCTAAAGGCGTTCGCGCTTTACTTCCTGTAGAATTAGCCCGATTAAATCCTGATTCAATTATGTTACATGCGGCGCTTGATCCTGCACAACAGAATGCATTAAAACGTTTTAAAGAATCAGTCCCGGATGTTTTTCGCTTATTTGCTTTAGATGATTTGGTTTCTGCTATTCCAGAAAAAAGTTCAGCTTATCGAGGCTTTAAACGTATTTTTGGCGAGGCTACTTCTTTATTGCGTAAATCTTTGTCTTATTGTGATCGTATGATTGTTTCAACTGAACCGATTAAACAATTAGCAGAAGGTATGATTGAAGATATTCGAGTTGTCCCTAATTGCCTTGAACGAGATCGTTGGGTGGGTTTAGAAACGAAACGGCGCATTGGAAAAAAACCACGGGTCGGTTGGGCAGGAGCCCAGCAACATCAAGGGGATTTAGAAATCATTATTGAAGTCGTGAAAGCGACTGCCCATGAAGTTGATTGGATTTTTATGGGGATGACGATTCCAGAATTAAAACCTTTTGTTAAAGAAGAATATCATTTTGTGCCGTATGTAGATTATCCCAAAAAACTCGCTAGTTTGAACTTAGATTTGGCGATTGCGCCCCTCGAAGTCAACGAATTTAATGAAGCAAAGAGTAATTTGCGTTTATTAGAATACGGTGTGATGGGCTGGCCAATTATTTGTACTGATATTTATCCTTATCAGCAAGCGGAGGCCCCTGTTAAACGGGTTCCTAATCAGGCCCAAGCATGGATTGATGCGATTCGGGAACGCGTTCATGATTTAGATGCCGCTGAAAAAGAAGGGCTCCGCGTACAAAAATGGGTATTAGATCATTTTATTATTGAAGATCATTTAGCAGAATGGTTAGAAGCGATGTTATCTCCAGCTAAATGGAATGAATGGAAGTACAAACTCAATTTAGTGCCGCAACAATCTTCCCGTCGGCAGGGCATCAGTCATGCTAATCCAGCTGAGTTATTGGCCAATATTTTAGGTAATATTAAGAAATAAAGAGAAATTGTGTTCAAACTCTTAAATTTTTAGAAAAAAAGACGCTCCCTCAATCTACATAGGGAGCGTTTTCAATTCCAAGGCAAAAACCTTCTTTTATTATAACAAATAATAATTTTATATTAAATAATATTAATTAATATAAGATAAATAGCCTATTTAAAATCGATCAAAAAAATAAAGAAAAATTCCACCTTCTGCCATTTTGTTGTTATATTTTAAATATAACTTTTAGCTATAAAAAACGAACTTATTATTCTTTTTCATGAATAGTAAAGATTTATATAATGCTTGCTGTATCACATAAAAATAAAAAATGACTTCAATTGAGTTTATTCAACGTACACATCAAGCTAAGAGGAATCAAAATGAGTTTAGCGCAAAAAGTTGAGGCCGTCGTCGCCTTGTTAAAAAAAATTGAAACAGAATTTAGCCCAGCTGTTTTCGCCAATAGTTTTGGTGCAGAAGATGTGGTTTTAAATGACTTAATTGCTAAACACGCAACAGGCATTCAAGTTTTCAGTTTAGATACAGGCCGCTTGCCAGAAGAAACTTATCGCTTGATGCAAAAAGCACGGGATAAATATCCGCAATTAGCTGTGAAAGTCTATTTTCCAGATAATGCGGCGGTTGAAGCATATATTGAAGCAGAAGGCCCGAATGGTTTTTATAACAGCATTGAGGCGCGTAAAAAATGCTGCCAAATTCGTAAAATTATTCCACTCCGTAAAGCCTTGAGCGAACAAAAAGCATGGATTACCGGATTACGTCGCGAACAATCGCCAACGCGTACTGGTGTGGATGCCCAAGAATTTGATAAAGATAATAATCTTTATAAATTTAATCCGCTTGTCGACTGGACTGAACAAGATGTGTGGGATTATATTCACCAGAATGAAGTTCCTTATAATGAATTACATGATCGTCATTATCCGAGTATTGGATGCGGCCCGTGTACCCGTGCGATTTCGGCAGGAGAAGACGTCCGGGCAGGTCGGTGGTGGTGGGAAAATCCCGAAACAAAAGAGTGTGGTCTACATGTCCGCCAAAACTAATCCATCCCTTCTGCCAGATAAATCATATTTGTGGCAAGAAGAACATGATGCATGGGTTGGTGATGGATTAGTGCAACTGGTCCAGAAGATAATAAAAATATTTAAGCTTTAAAAATAATTGATCTCACGTAGGATACGCATAAATGGCATCGCATAGCTATCATCATAAAAAAGACTTACTGGTCCGTCCACACGGTGGCAAAGAATTAAATCCCTTGCTATTGACAGGGGATGCGTTGAAAGCTGGCTTAGAAAAAGCAGCGACGTTACCCCAAGTGAAAATAGCGTCACGAGAACGCGGCGATTTAATCATGTTAGGCATTGGGGGCTTTACACCACTAACGGGTTTTATGGGATATGAAGATTGGCAGGCAGTCTGTCGCGACATGGTAATGCCAAGTTTAGGTGGGTTATTTTTCCCTATTCCAATTACACTCTCTGTGAGTGAGGCGCAAGCTAATGAACTGGCTTTAGGAAGTGAAATTGCGCTCGTCGACGCAGAAAATGGTGAGTATTTGGGAATTTTAACACTTCGTGAAAAATATAAAATTGATAAAATTTACGAATGTGAACACGTCTTTAAAACGACCGATCCCAGTCATCCTGGTGTAAAAATGGTCTTAGAACAAGGCGAAGTGAATCTTGCCGGAGAAGTACAAGTTTTATCTCAAGGTGAATTTCCGCATAAATATCCTGGAACCTTTTTAACTCCTGCCGAAACACGGGCTTTATTTAACGAACGGGGCTGGAAAACCGTTGCGGCTTTTCAAACCCGCAATCCAATGCATCGTTCCCACGAATATTTGGCAAAAATTGCGGTTGAAATATGTGATGGGGTGCTCATTCATTCTTTGTTAGGGAATTTAAAACCGGGCGATATTCCAGCAGAAGTCCGAACACGGGCGATTGCTGCATTAATTAATCATCATTTTGTACAAGATACAGTGGTTCAAGCGGGTTATCCATTGGACATGCGCTATGCGGGTCCCCGTGAAGCATTATTACACGCATTATTTAGACAAAATTATGGTTGTTCACATTTAATTGTTGGACGAGATCATGCCGGTGTGGGTTCGTATTATGGCCCGTTTGATGCCCAACATATTTTTGATCATATTCCAAAAGGGGCGTTAGAAACAAAGCCGCTAAAAATTGATTGGACATTTTGGTGTTATGAATGTAATGGAATGTCTTCAGCGCGGACTTGCCCGCATGAGCCAGAAAATCGCTTGTTATTATCAGGAACAAAATTGCGTGAGTTGCTTTCGACGGGACAAAACGTGCCTCCAGAATTCAGTCGTCCAGAAGTTTTAGAAATTTTGAAAGAATATTATCAAAGCTTAAAATAATCTTAAAAAAAAGCATCACATGATAAAAAAAGGCTACCGTTAATGGTAGCCTTTTTATTTTGATAGAGAAAAAACCGCAGTAAAGATGAATACTATATAATAAGAAATTTTATCAATAAAAATATAAAAAGGATTAAAATAAAAAAATAGTATTTTAATTTTTTTTTTGATAAAAATAATGTTTATAATAAGTGGTATAAATTATTCGAAAAAAGAGAAAAGTGATTCCAATTCAATATGGATATTATCATGTATAGATCAAACAAAACGCTAAGATATTTTACCTATTTTAAAATAATAATAGGTATATTCTTATGGGGGCTTTTTTGTCAACCTTTTGTTTGGGCACAAGAAATTCAAGTTTCTCAAACTTATTTTGAAGATAATACTACAAATCTGACAATTGACGAAATTAAACAACAAAAATTTATAGAATTTGAGAATAATTTAAATAAAGGCTATTCTAAAAGCACTTTCTGGATTCGAATTAAATATTTACCACAACCTAATCAGCCCAAGCTTTTCTTAAAAGTACAATCGACTTTTTTGGATTTGATTTGTTTATATACAGAAAATGAAAGTCAACCGCGTTGTCAAGGGGATACGTTACCGTTTAGGGACCGAGAATGGAAAGGTATTACCCCGATGTTTGTACTCTATTCTGCTCCCGTCAATGGACGGGTGACGCCCGTCACTGTGTATTTACGGATCCAAACAACCAGTTCAATGATTTTTTACGCACAGGTTTTGACACAAAAAGAAGTCTACGAGCAAGATATTCATACAGCTGTTTCTTTAGGTATTATTGCAGGAATTATCACAAGTTTATTAATTTGGGGATGTTATCGAACATGGGTCGATCATAGTTGGGTGGCTTTTCTTTTTACTTTATATCAATTGACATTACTGTTGATTTCATTTACCCGCTCCGGCTACACAGCATTTTACTTCCTTTTTGATTCAGATAAAAATACGGATTTATTTTATCATTATTTAATGCTAATTGTGGTTTTGCTCTTAGTTATCTTAAATCGTGTTTTTATTGAACAATTTGAATTATTCAAATCCCAAAAATACGCCTTGAATGGCATTATTCTGGCCTTAGTTTTGAATATAATTATTTTTGAATTCGGATATGATCGGCTTGCATCCGCAAGAAACTCTGCTTTTATTGGGACGCTTTCTCCGCTTTTTATTATTTGGGCATTAACGACTGTTTATAAAACAAAACAAGCAAAAAATTACTTAATAGTCTTTTATATAACATTATTAATGGTAGGAAGTTTTTTAGGTTTCTTACGTTTTGATATTATTCATATTCCTTATTTTGAGTTACAAGCTTTGCCGCATTTGATGATTGTCACTATTCCCTTAACGTTTTTTCTCATGTATGAGCGTACAGATTCATTACAAAATAGAAATCGCACACTTCAAATAGAAATTGCGTTATCGCGGCAAGAAATAGAATTCGAACGTCAGCAAAGAATGCAACAAAGTGCATTTATGGCAATGTTGACTCATGAATTAAAATCACCATTGGCGGTTGTGAGCATGGTATTAGGATCACGTCAGCTTAAGCAATCCGGTAAAATGAACCAAAAAAGCTTTGATCATGTGAAACAAGCCACGCAAGATATGACACATCTCATTGATCAATGTGTGCATGTGGATAAACTTTTGGAAAAAAAACAAGCTTTTCCTTTGCGAGAAGTGGTCATCCCCGATCTTATTTCTTCAATTTCACATTCATTTTTGGAGACAAACCGTTTATATATTACATTGAAAGATGAATTATTTTATACCAATGAAACTGCATTGCGTGTGATTTTGTCCAATTTATTGGACAATGGTTTGAAATATTCCCCCAAAAATGAAATGGTTTTTTTAGAACAGTTTAAGGTCACACGTGAGACTAATGAAGGGTTTTTATTTATTATTTCTAATCAAGTAGGAGAAGCAGGGGTACCTGATCCAACGCAATTATTTGACAAATATTATCGCTCATCGGGGGCACAACGTCAGCGCGGGACAGGATTAGGTTTGTGGTTGTCACGAGAATTAGCGCAACGTCTCAAAGGCTCGCTCATTTGTGAGATTAAAAATGATCGCATTGAGTTTCATTTATGGTTGCCTTTTTTGAATAAAGATCAAACTTTTTGTTAATTGCGTATCCCAAAAATAGTAAAATAATTGAATATTATTCAGATAAGAATGAGAAAATCTTGCAAAAAATATTAATCAATTTGATTATTTTAATAATAATATGCGTAGGGGGATTTCAAAAAAATGTTTTTGCTGAGAGCCTAAAAAGTACGCAAGCCTACTTTGAAGATCCGCTCGGACAGTTAAGTTTTGCTGAAATTCAACAAAAAACTTTCACGCCATTTGATCAGACATTAGTCAAAGGTCACTCATCAAGTATTTTTTGGATTCGAGTTCAATATACGCGTTCTGTTGGCTTAACAGAACCGCTTTTTTTGCGGGTTTTACCGACTTTTCTTGATTCCGTTTGTATTTATCAATATAACGCTGCACCCATCAATGGTTATCACGTTCATTGTGCAGGGGATGCTTTGCCTTTTAATCAGCGGCAATGGAAAAAAGTGACGCCTTTTTTTACAATTCAGTCTACAAAAAAAAGTAATCTATTTTATATTCGCTTGCAAAGCACGAGTACGATTCTGATGCAAGCGGAACTTGTCACACAGGAAGAAGCTTTAAAAAAAGATATTGACTATGCCATGATTTTTGGTGTGCATTTAGGCATTATTTTTGTTTTATTATTATGGGGTTTTTTTCTACTGGCTGTCGATAGAAATTGGGTTGCAGTGATTTTTATCCTCTACCAAATTCTTATGTTTTTGCTGATTACGTTGCGGTCTGGTTATCTGGTGCTTTTTTTACAAAATACTGCCACAACAACGGATGATTTATATGCTACTTTAGTTTTGGCAAATATTCTCTGCGTTATTTTACTAAATCGTTTGTTTTTCAGTCAATTTGTGATAGCGCATTGGCAAAAAAAGATATTAGATTTTTTTATTGTGAGTCTCATTTTTCATATTTTTCTGTATCTTTTTGGATATTATCGTGTGGTCACGGTCAGGAATGGAACAATTATAGGAATAGTGAGTATATTTGCTTTCGTTTGGATTATAGTCAGTTTATATAAAACAAAACAAGTGAACTTAGCATTTATTAAACGATACAGCGTCTTATTATCATTCGTTGGCTTTCTGGGTATATTAAGATTAGGTTTTTTAAACCTCAATAATTTTGAGTTACAAAGTTTATCTCCGCTCGCCATCGCAACTATCCCATTCGTTCTATTTATTATTCAAAGTCAGAGAAAAACTTTATCTTGTCAAAATAAAAAGTTAGAAATGGAAATGATTTTGATGTACCAAGAAAAAGCATTAGAGCAACGTCAGCGGCGACAACAAAGTGCATTTATGGCGATGTTAACACATGAACTAAAATTACCCCTATCTGTTGTTAATATGATCTTTGGCTCAAAAAAGTTTATTGAAACAGGAAATATAAGTAGTAAAAATATTGATCATATTAAAATGGCCATGCGAGATATGCGTCATCTTATTGAACAATGTATCTATGTAGACAAGCTACTCGAATATAAACAAGAGCTACCGTTAAAAACTATTTTATTATTTCCATTTTTAGAGTCACTATTACAGCATTTTCTAGAGAAAAAGCGGATTTTCTTAGACTGTGATAATAAATTAAGAACACAAGGAATCTATACAAGTGAAATTGGTTTGAATGTTATTTTGAAAAATCTATTAGATAATAGTTTGAAATATTCTCCAGAGGAAAGTCCTGTTATTTTTACAGTCTATTTAGAAGAAAGAAAACATGTTCCTATTGGATTATGTATTACAGTTTCTAATACTGTGGAGTCTATTCACCCCGAGGAGATCCGTTTATTTTTTGAAAAATACTATCGTGCTCCTAACGTCAAACATTTACGGGGAACGGGGCTTGGTTTGTGGTTATCTCGTGAATTAGCGCATCGTTTACAAGGAAAATTAACCTGTAGTTTTCATGATCAGCAAATTATTTTCCATCTCTTTCTGCCATTTTTTTCCGATAATGAATAGGATCCGCTATAATAGAAGTCAGATCAAAAATGCTCTAATTTTATAATCAAAAAATGAAGCATTGAAAAGAAAATTTGTAATAAAAAATCCTTTTATATAAAATATAAGAAAAAATATATAATCTATTATAATGTATTAATAATAGTGAACAAAAAAAGTTAAATATGGATACAATATGTCTAGGCATCCGTCTTGCTACTTATCCCGATTTGTTTATTTTTTATTGTGGGTGACAGTTCTTTTTGGTCATTATCATGGAGAAACATATGCGCAAACGGCCCGAGTAAACTATGCTTATTTCGAAGATAAAACAGGTCATTTGTCTTTTGGAGAAGTGCGTTACAAACCTTTTCAGACGATTGAAAATGCTTTATCTGATGGATATTCAAATAGTGTCTTTTGGGTTCGGATTCAGTATCAAGCCATGCGTTTTAACGAGCCTCTTTTTGTGCGTATTTGGCCAAATTATTTAGATTTTGTTTGTCTTTATCAAGATCAAGTGATGGGCGCGGCCTCTTATGAATACCACCCTATTGAGTGTGTGGACGAGACGATCTCATTAAATCATAAAAAATGGCAAAATGTATCACCAGTTTTACCTCTGCAATATTTTCAATTTCATCATCAAAAAAATCATTTTACGGCTTATTTACGGATTCAAACAATGAGGCCCGTTCTGTTTTATCCAGAAGTTTTGTCTATACAAGAAGTCTATCAACGCGATTCATTAAATGCAATTATTTATGGTCTATATTGTGGCATTCTTGTTGGCTTAATTATTTGGGGCATTTATGTATTTATTTCCGATTGCAATGGGCTTTCATTAATTTTTTCGATTTTGCAAGTATTTATATTAATTACTGTTCTCACACGAATGGGGTTAGCTGAATTTTACTTTGGGAATTATTTTGTAATAAAAACAAATATATTGTATCAAGGGTTAGTTTTGATTGATACATTTTTATTTATTATAATTAATGCGATTTTTATGCGCTATTTTCAAGTGCATTTTTTGCAGCGATATGCACTGTATTTTATGATTGGATTAGATTTCTTTAATATGACATTAATGCTCATGGGTTATTCGCAATCTATTGTAGAAAGAAATTCAGTCGTATTAACATTGACAACTGCATTGATTATGCCAGTTAATTTATATATTTTATATCGAACAAAACAACTGAAATTAAATTTTGTCATTGGGTATACAAGCATTTTATTTGTAGGCGTCAGCCTCAATTTCTTGCGACTCACTTTTACTGCCTTGAGTTTTTATGTTGAATTTGTTAATTCTGTTTTCATTGGTGTTATTCCGTTAGCCTTTTTTCTGATGCATAAGCATTCTGATTTGATTCAATCCAAAAATGAGGCTTTGGAAATAAAAATTGCATTAACGCGCCAAGAAATTATATTAGAGCAGACTCAACGCCAACATCTCAGCGACTTTATCCGATTAGTGGCTAATGAGTTAAACCTTTCGGTGACATTGCTTACACAAATTTTTAGTACATTAAAAAAGTCAGAATGTGACGGGGGGGGGGGTGTCTCAAAAAAAAAGATTGGAAACAGGCTAAAAAGGTTACTTATGACATGTGGCACTTGATAGATCAATGTGTTTATGTAGACAAACTTGTTGAACAAAAACAAAAAATCATTTTGGATAAACTGAATATTCCCAATTTAATGCGTATTATTTGTACAGAATTGTTTGAATCCGATCGGATTCAATTTGAATATTTAAGACGATCTGAACTTTTTTATTCGAATGAAATACTTATTCATGTTATTTTAACTAATTTACTGGATAATGCGCTTAAATATTCTCCTTCAGAGAGTCTCATTTATTGTCATATATATGATGAAATTCAAGAGGAAAAAAACGGGTTATCTTGTGTCATTACTAATGAAATTAATGCGGAAAATTTACCAGAACCCTTGTTATTATTTAGTAAATATTATCGCGCTGCGAATGCCAAGCATGAGCGCGGAATGGGATTAGGTTTATGGTTAGTGCGTGAATTAACAGAACGCCTCAAGGGTAAAATGGATTGTATTTATCACAAAAAATGGATTGAATTTCATCTCTGGTTACCCGTTTTGTCTCTCTCGCAGAATAAAAAAGGGAAAATTAGTGTGGATGACGTAGATTAAACCATTGGCGAAGGGCAATTAAAAAGCCCAAGCCTAAAAAAGCCCCCGGAGGCAATAAAGCGAGTAAAAATCCTTCGTCATTTGGAAACAAATGTAACACAAATACATGTGCATTTTTTCCTAGGATCAAGTCGATACCTGAAAGAATTGTTCCTTTACCTAAAAGCTCACGCATGCCGCCTAAACAAGCAAGAACAAGGGTCAAGCCGAGCCCCATTGCTAATCCATCTGCCATAGAAAATAAAACATTATTTTTAGAAGCAAAACTTTCTGTTCGCGCAAGAACAACACAATTTGTCACGATTAATGGTATAAAAATTCCAAGAATCACATACAATTCGTGAAAGTAGGCATTCATGCTTAGATCAATTATTGTCACTAATGTTGCGATAATTAAAATAAAAATTGGAATGCGAATTTCATTAGGAATCCAGCGTCTTAATAAAGAAATGGCCCCATTGCTACAGGTCATGACTAATGTCGTGGCGAGCCCAAGACTCACCGCATTGACAAGTGTATTACTCACTGCCAAAATCGGACATAATCCTAAAAGTTGTACAAGACCTGTATTTTGTTTCCATAGGCCGTTATAAAAAATTTCTCGATAAGAATGAGAGAGTGACATTATGAGTTGAATAATTATTGTTGAAATGGGGTTGTAAAAAATTGTGTTTGATGACGTTGATAAAATAACAGGGCATGATGCACTGCTTTAATAACGGCACGGGGTGTAATCGTTGCACCAGTCCGATATGAAAAAATACCTCCATCTTTTTTTACATGCCATTGCTCCAATTTAGGAGCAATATTTAAACTTTTTCCTGTAAGTTGAAGTATCCACGTACTTTTAGTGAGTTCGATATAATCCCCTAATCCGGGGGTTTCATGATGCTGAATCACACGGACGCCCGCAATGGTCCCATTTGTGCGAATCGCAATGAGTAATTTAATTTTTCCATTATAACCGTCCGGCGCGATTTCTTCGAAAATGACCGCAATAGGGGACGTTCCTTTTCGGGCCCGATACACTATTTTTGGGGCATTATTTTGTTCATAAATAGTGATTTTATCTTGTAATAATGAATTGTCATATTCGGTTTGGGGCAGAATTTGATTCATTAAAATCAGTTGTGTTGCTTGTTCGCTCGCTTCAATTTTATCTCGTGTCATAGTATATGTGATGACTAATAAAAAAGTAAAAACAAGCGCAAAACCAAAGAGTAAGCCGGCGGGGCGAAGAATGATTTGAAAAACTTTTTTAGTGTGAGACATGATGTGATTTCCCTTTTCTGCCAAAGACGGCCGGCTTTGTATAATAATCTAAAAAAGGAACTGAAATATTCATAATTAGTACAGCAAAAGCAACCCCATCTGGATAACCTCCAAATACGCGAATAAAGTAAATCAGACAGCCAATACCGCCCGCATAAATCATTTTCCCAAGAGGGGTCGTCGACGCAGAAACAGGATCGGTCGCAATAAAAAAAGCCCCCATCATACTTGCCCCTGTCAATAAATGAAAAATCGGGGTCATAAAAATGTGCGGGTTAAACCAATAAAAAAGACTACTAATACAGGCCAAACTTCCTAAAAAAAAGAGGGGAATATGCCATGTAATAATGCGTTGTTGAAGTAGGAGTAATCCCCCCGCAAGATAAGCAAGTGAAATAATAAATGTACTGGTACTCAGTCCAAAAAAACCTGTGTCGTAAATGGGCGCGTGTAAAATTCGCTCAATAGGGAGATGCATTAATAGTTGCGTTTTTAACACATCCAATGGCGTGGCACTGGTCAAACCATCCAAGTATAAGGGCGATTGCCATTGGGTCATCCACTTTGGAAAAGCAATCATCAAAATCGCATACCCTACCATTGCAGGATTAAAAATGTTTTGCCCTAACCCGCCATAAAGTTGTTTTGCTAGAATCAGACTTAAAGCCGTCCCCAATATAAGTAACCAAACAGGCAAATGTAAAGGAAGTGCTAATGTGAGTAACCAAGCCGTGAGGAGCGCACTGCCATCTTTTAGAAAAAACCGAACAGGTTGTCCCCGCCAATAGAGTAATATTCCTTCACTGACGAGCGCAGTCATACTTGCAATGGCTAAGTTTGTTAAAATCACTAAACCATAAAAGTAACAATACGACAGTATTGCGGGTAATAATGCCGCCAGGACGGTGAACATGATTTTGGAAACACTTTTATTTTGCGTAATATAAGGTGAGTGAAACATCATATTATTTTATATTGAATAATGAATAGTGAGAATTTTACTTTTCGGGGGGCGTATCTTTTTGTTGTAAGCGGGCTGCTTTTTTGGCTTGTGCCCGGGCCACTGCGGCGGCAATCGCTGCTTTTTTCGAATCTTCTTCTTGAGAATGAGCAGGTGGAGCTGTTTGCATTTGTTCTGCTTTTTTGGCTTGCGCCCGAGCTACCGCGGCGGCAATCGCCGCTTTTTTCGGATCTTCAGATTCGGTAGAAATAGCCATTTCGCTCGTGGGTGGAGGCGTATCGGGTATTTTTTCCTCAGAAGATGAAACCGCTAAAGTTGGATTCAGGCTTTTCTTAGCCAGGCGTTCGGCTCGTTCTTGTTTTTCCCGAGCAAGACGATCCTGACGCGCCTCATGTCTTGTTCTGGCGGCATCCGCGAGAGTTTGATTTTGTTTTTGGCTCTTGATTTCGTCTTTAGCAAAACGGTAATAATCAACAAGGGGAATCTGACTAGGACAAACATAACGACAACATCCACATTCGATACAGTCAAATAAATGAAATTGCTCTGCTTTATCAAATTGTTTTGCTTTCGCATACCAATAGAGGTCCATCGGTTGGAGCTCCATAGGACAAGCTTGTGCGCAATGGCCACAACGAATACACGGCATAGCGGGGGCAGCGGGTGGAAATAAAGTAGGAGACATCGCTAAAATACAATTCGTTGCTTTCACAACAGGCGCGGTGAGGTTGGGTAAAAGCATCCCCATCATGGGTCCTCCCATGATGACGCGATCCGTATCTGATTTAGCATGGCCTGCAAAATCTAATAGTTTTTCGATAGGTGTTCCTAACGGAATTTCAAGATTGCAGGGGGTGTTGACGTTGCCTGTAACAGTTACAATTCGGGAAATTAACGGGTGGGCATGAGCAATCGCATCATAAACGGCAAACGCTGTCCCAACATTAAAGCATTGGACATGAAAATCTGTAGCGCGTTGTCCAGTAGGGACTTCAATGCCTGTGAGAATTCGAATTAATTGTTTCGCACTTCCAGAAGGATAAAGTGTCGGAATCGGGACAATTTCAATTGAAAGAGGTGTTTTTTGTTGCGCTGCGGCAGTAGATAAAGCCTGAATGGCCTCTTGTTTATTTTTTTCAATCCCCACTAAGATTTTATCAGCGCGCAAAAGATGGGCCAGATAGATTCCGCCCTGTAAAATGGCGTCAGCCTGTGCTTGCATGAGTTGATCATCACATGTAATCCACGGTTCACATTCTGCACCATTGAGAATAACAGTATTGTGTTCATGCTTAGGACGGGCTTTTATATGAGTAGAAAAAACTGCCCCACCCAACCCAACAATGCCCGCTTGTTGTAAATAGGTGCCGATTGTTTGGGCATCGGCTCGTTCAAAATCTAAACGGGGATAAGCATAAGGCGTATCTTTTTGGTCTGGTTTGAGAAAAAGACATTCTTGTGGTAAACCAGAGGGATGCGGCACAATATGTGGACCAATTGCAATAATTTGTCCAGAAGTAGGAGCGTGAATCGGTGTTGAAAAATGATCCGTTATGCGTGTTAAAGGTTGATATTTTAAAACAAGTTGACCAACTTGCACACATGGAACCCCTGCTGAGCCTGTTCCCTGTTTAAGTGGGAGAATCAATGGATCGGCAAAAAAATCATTTTTGCGGGCAATTGGGGCGGTAGTTGAACAATTTTTATTTTCTGGAGGATGAACGCCTCCAAAAAAAGAATGAAGCAAGCGAGCAATCATGATTTTTTAATATCAATTGAAAAAAAAACTTATGGTATGTCGATTATTTAATGAAGTCAATGTTTTAAAAAATAATTCCCTGAAAAGAAGGACGTCTTTTTTGTGTCTGCAATAAAGAACATTTATTTGAAACTAAAAGAGTGATTCATTTAAAAGATTTTTTCTTCAAATTGTCTTAACTTGACAGACCGAATTGAAATTAGTAGACTGAAAATCTTCTTCAATTGGAAAAAAAGCACTCTATAAATGGCCTATTTTTCTTAAAGAAATCGGGTTCATTCAGGTTAAAAGTGAAAAAATAATCTTATTGTTTTGTTTTTCTTAACGTATTTGGATAAATTTATTGTGCATTGCACTATAAATAGTGCCAATTTATGTCAAAATGAGATAAAAAACTCAAGCAAAATCGGACCGGCTTGAGTGAATCAATAAAATTCATTGTGAAGCTTAAAAATCAATTGAATTGCAATAAAAAAATATGAAATAATAAAGCCCACATGATCTTAAATCATGTTGTATGATTGAATAAAAATAAAATGAAGATTGCTATTCATATGTTCCTTTTTTATTGAAAAGACATATGAAAACGTGAGGATCACAGTTTGGTGTACCTTTGTGATTTGATGTCATTTGTATGTTATTGGCCTGTTTAATAAATAACAAATGATGAGGATGTCAACATTAATACAAACACACTCCCTATAGGAATTCGCGACTATGGATATTCGCAACGTTCTTGAAGCAAAAAATATCAAAACTGTTTTTAGCACGCGTCCTGATGCATTGGTTTCGGATGCAGTAGATGATATGGTGACGCGCGATATTGGTTCTATTTTGGTGATGCAAGACGATAAAATGGTTGGTTTAGTTACATTACGTGATATCGTGCGCGCGCTCAAAGAAAAAGGCAAAGATTTATTAGATGCAAGAGTTGAATCAATTATGAAGCCCGATCCGGTGACTGCAAAGCCTACTACTTCGATTGATGAAATTCGCAGTTTAATGATTCAACATCATGTGAGTCATGTTCCTATTATGGAAGAAGAGAAACTCATTGGCGTCGTTTCTTTCTTTGATGTGGCGCGCACTGTTTTGAGCGAAACAAAATTTGAAAATGAATTGCTCAAACGCTATATTCGGAATTGGCCTGAAGAACAAGAACAAAAATAAAAAAATGGGACGGGACCGCGCATTATTGTAAAAAATAATTACTAATTTAAAATCATTCTATTCATGACGCGTTTTTTGCCAAAAAACTCAATGTGACATAAAAAGACATTTTTTTGCGCGAAACCAATTAATTAAGATGCCCGCCAAACCAGCGTTCGCGGGCGTTTTTTTTATGATAAACAATTTTACTTTTTCTAAAATAATCTACTACGCTTATCTGTAAGTAATCAACAATAAAATCAAGTAGAGATTATTATTTTTCATTTAGATTAAAACATTATGCCTAGAAAAAAAATTGAAGGATTGCATCAAGATTACACAATGGATCTCACTGTAGAAACCTGTTATTTACCCGATCATTCTGATGAAGAAGAAAAAAAGTTTACTTTTTCATATAAAATTAATATTAAAAATACAGGGAAAATAGGGGCCCGTTTGATGACACGTCATTGGTTTATTACAGAAGGAGAAAATGAACTAGGGGAACATGATGTGAAAGAAATCAAAGGCGAGGGCGTTGTTGGAGAACATCCCCATCTTTATCCTGGTGAAGAATTTGAATATACCAGTCATGCTGTAGTAAATTCGCCGGTTGCGAGCATGGAGGGGGCCTATTCTTTTATTGCTGACGATGGATCAGAATTTGATGCGCCGATTCCTCGTTTTATTCTCAGCATGCCCAGAACAGTACACTGATGCAATATGTATTACATTATTGATCTATTTTTGTAACAAGAATGCTTTCCTTTGGTTTTGAGTAAGCAATCAAATGGACAGATCATATGAAACGTTTTAGTTATTTAAATACTCACTTTTTTGAACGGCCCACGCTGAAAGTCGCAGAAGATTTGTTAGGATGCGTTTTATGTCGGCAAACACCACAGGGGGTTGTCCAACATTTGATCGTAGAAGTTGAAGCATATCTTAATGAAAATGCGACTCATACAGAAAAAAAAGACAAGGTGATTCCTGAAGAAGAATTGTTTCAAAGTTCATTGCAACAATTTATTTCTCCTCCAAAAACAAATCATTATTTATATTTGATTTATGGAATGTCTCATTGCTTAAGTGTTGTGACACGTGTCGATCCCTGTCCTGCAACGATTTTGATTCGAGCGATTGCCCCATTACCTAAAAATTTTGAGGTTACCGATCCGTATCATCTTAAGCATCGATTGCATACCGTTCATGCGGCCCAAGATATTCGGTATCTGTCTCCTTCAGATAAAATTGCGCGACATTTAAACTTGGCTCGTGCGGGAGATTTATTTATCTTAAATCGAATTATCACACCGCAAAAAATTATTAAAACCCCTCGCGTCAATTTTACGCAGACAAAAGAAAAATGTAGTTATTTATGGCGTTTTTATTTTGATCCTACAGGGGTTTTTCCCTCAGAGACAACGCATGATATTTTCTCAGTTTGAATTACTAATTGGTTGGCGATATACCCGCACAAAACGGAAAAGTCATTTTATTTCATTTATTTCGCTGATTTCAATGTTGGGCATTATGTTAGGTGTCACCGCATTAATTGTGGTGCTTTCTGTCATGAATGGTTTTCAAAAAGAATTACGAACACGGATTTTAGGTGTGGCCGCACACTTGCAGATTACAGGTCCGAATGATCGTCTCAATGATTGGCAGCACGTGCAATCTTTTTTAGTCCGTCAACCCATTTTGAAAAAAGAAATGCAAGGCGTTGCCCCTTATGTTTTGGCTCAAGGGATGCTTTCATTTGGCAATACAGTACGCGGTACGGTTGTACGAGGGATTTTGCCGCGTGCAGAAAAAACTGTAGCGGATGTACACCAACATATGAAAGCAGGCACGTTTGATAGCTTAGAAGCAGGATTATTTCATATTGTATTAGGTAAAGAATTAGCCGATTCTTTGGGAGTCTTTGTAGGAGATAAAGTGGTTTTAATCGCCCCTCAAGGACAGGTGACGCCCGCAGGTATTTTACCGCGGTTAAAACAATTTACAGTCACTGGAATTTTCCAAGTTGGCATGTACGAATATGATGCAAGTCTCGCATTAATTCATCTTCAGGATGCCCAAAAGTTATACAAAATGCAAGATAACATCTCTGGTTTACGTTTTAAATTAAATGATCTTTTTGCTGCACCTCTGCTTTCCCAAAAACTAATGGATCAGTTGCCTTCTTGGTTATATGTCTCAGATTGGTCACGTCAACATGCGAATTTTTTTCGGGCGGTTCAAATTGAAAAAAATGTCATGTTTATTATTTTGACACTGATTGTGGCTGTTGCTGCCTTTAATATTGTCTCCACACTGGTCATGGTTGTGACAGATAAGCAAGCAGACATCGCAATTTTAAGAACATTAGGGGCCTCGCCGCGTAGTATTTTATTCATTTTTTTAGTACAAGGTGTCTCCATTGGCGTGATTGGGACGTTATTAGGGATTTTAGGCGGGGTGAGTTTAGCTTTAAATGTAGATACTGTTGTACCTGCAATAGAGCATTTATTTGGCATTCAATTTTTAGCAAAAGATGTGTATTATATTACTGAGCTGCCTTCAGATTTACAATGGCAGGATGTGGCTATAATCGGATGTGTTTCTTTTGGTCTAAGTTTATTGGCAACAATTTATCCAAGTTGGCGGGCGGCGCATTTGGCTCCTGCAGAGGCGCTACGTTATGAATAATGAACTCATTTTGTCTTGTCAGCAACTGACAAAAATTTATGATAGTCAAAAAGATCATCCTGTTGAAGTCTTTAAAAATATTGATTTTTCTTTGGAGAAGGGAGAGCAAGTTGCCATTATTGGGGCCTCCGGCTCGGGAAAAAGTACGTTATTGCATTTATTGGGCGGGTTGGATATTCCGACAACAGGAAAGGTTTTTCTTCAATCCCAAGATTTTTATGCGCAATCTGAAAGTATTCGAGGGCAGTGGCGGAATCAATATTTAGGCTTTGTTTATCAATTTCATCATTTGTTGAGTGAATTTACTGCGCTAGAAAATGTTGCCTTACCCTTGCTGATTCGCCGAATGCCTCAAAAAAAGGCCCTTGAAAAAGCCCAGATATTATTAGAATCAGTGGGATTAGGAAAACGGCTTGAACATTATCCGGCCCAGCTTTCTGGGGGCGAGCGCCAACGTGCTGCGATTGCCCGTGCCCTTGTGACCGAACCGGCTTGTGTGCTTGCAGATGAACCAACAGGAAATTTAGATCATCAAACAGCCCAGCAAGTTATTGATTTAATGTTAGAATTAAATTTGCGTTTACAAACAAGTTTGCTGATTGTCACGCATGATTTAGAAATTGCCAATAAAATGCAAAAAATTTATAAATTATATGAAAATCAACTCACGCCAATGCATACATTATGACACTGTTTTTGGCATACAACTAAAATTCTTATTTTTCTTTATTTATGATTGTTTTTAAACAAGTCAGTAAAGTCTATCCAAATGGATTTGAGGCACTCAGAGATGTGAGCTTTGAAATTCCTCGCGGAGAACTTGTCTTTATTACAGGGCATTCTGGGGCAGGTAAAAGCACTTTATTGAAACTCATTGCCGCGATTGATAAACCAACAAAGGGACAAGTACATCTTAATGGCCAAAATATTAGCAAATTAGACAAAGCGGCCGTCCCTTTTCTAAGACGCAATATTGGTTTTATTTTTCAAGACCATAAATTATTATTTAATCAAACTGTCTTAGAAAATGTTTTATTACCCTTAAAAATTAGTGGTATTAATGATCACGAGAGCCTTGAACGCGCAAAATTGGCATTAGATCGGGTAGGTTTGATTGATAAAGCCCATTATTCCCCTGTGATGCTTTCTGGGGGCGAGCAACAACGTCTTTGCATTGCGCGGGCTGTCGTCAACAAACCCAAGTTATTATTAGCGGATGAACCAACTGGACATTTAGATCTAGAATATGCGTTGGACATTATGCAAATTTTCTTTTCATTTAATGAAGTTGGAGTCACGGTTTTGATCTCCACACATGATGATTCCATTTTGAAGCGTTTTTCCCAACGGCGTTTAATTTTAAGTCATGGACAAATTATTTCAGATCATTAATCAAGTAAAGCAATTGTTTTTATGGGGTACAAAAAAAGAAAAATCATTACCCTTTCCGGCAGGAAATGCGCCCCATCCTAAAAAAAATATGGGATTTTCACGTTGGAAAAAACATGCACATGGTTTAGCTCGCGGCGGACAACATTTTTTTAGAATGCCATTACAGAGTTTATTTAACTCTTTAGTCATTGGTTTGGTTTTGAGTATTCCCGCCGCGGTGTATCTTGTTTTTGATAATTTTACCCAAGCTATTGATTTTAATAAAAATTTACCGCATATTAGTGTTTATTTAGATATTACTGCCTCTAATACGGATATTGATCAAATTAAAGAACGCTTGCAAAATATGCCTTCTATTGCGACTTTTCGTTTTGTCAGCAAAGAACAAGCACTCTCAGAACTTGAATCTGAATTAAAAATGAGTGATTTGATGTCGTCGTTGGAGATTAATCCGCTTCCGGATGCTTTTGTTTTGACACCTAAATCGACTCAATTGGGACAATTAGAACAACTTGCGTTAGAGCTGAAAAAAATTCAGCGGGTAGCAGATGTCCAACTGGACACAATTTGGACAAAGCATTTAGATGCTTTTTTAGATATTGGAAGACAAGTTAGTTTATTTAGTAGTTTACTTTTGAGTGGGTTAGTTTTAGTGGTCATTGGTAACACGATTCATTTACAGATTTTAGCGCGGCGAGAAGAAATAGAAGTCTGTCTATTAATGGGTGCAGATTATCAATTTATTCAACGCCCTTTTGTCTATTTTGGGATTGTCCAAGGATTTTTTGGCGGTCTTCTTGCGGTTTTAACTATTCAAATCGGCGGGTATTATTTACATCAAAGTGTCATGCGTATTATTGATGCATATAAATTATCAATTCATCTCAATTTATTAAGTCTCTCTGATATGATGGGACTTGTTTTATTTGCCTGCGTACTCGGAGCGGTTGGAGCTTATCTTTCCGTGATTCGTAATGTGCGCTTAATCGAAAAAGAATTAGAATAAAATTTATTTAAAATTGATCAAAATTTAGGTTAGAAATATGTCAAAAAAAGCACGAGTGATTGTAGGTCTTTCAGGGGGCGTGGATTCAACCGTATCCGCTTATTTGTTAAAACAACAAGGTTATGAAGTCATCGGCTTGTTTATGAAAAATTGGGAAGATGATGATGACGGTGAATATTGTCCGTACAAAAAAGATTTGCAAGACGTGATTGCCATTTCTGACCAGATTGGGATTGATGTTGAGGGAGCCAATTTTGCTCAAGAATATCGTGATCGGGTGTTTAGTTATTTCTTAAAAGAGTATCAAGCAGGACGGACGCCCAATCCCGATATTTTATGTAATAGTGAAATCAAATTTGATGTATTTTTAAAATATGCGATGACATTAGGGGCCGATTTTATTGCGACAGGGCATTATGCCCAAGTGCGGGCGGTCAAAAATGCAAGTAATAAAACCTCTTATCAATTATTAAAAGCAGAAGATGGCACGAAAGATCAAAGTTATTTTTTATACCGCCTGAATCAAGAGCAATTAGCACAAACAATTTTTCCATTAGGGAAGTTATATAAACGTGAGGTGCGACAAATTGCCCAAGAGCAAGGTTTCGTAAATTATGCTAAAAAAGACAGTACAGGAATTTGTTTTATTGGGGAACGCCCGTTTCGAGAATTTTTAGAACGGTATTTACCCAAAACACCTGGACAAATGGTGACGCCAGAAGGAAAACCTGTTGGAACACATCAAGGTTTAGCCTATTATACGATTGGACAACGTCAAGGTTTAGGCATTGGTGGCGCCGGGGATCCATGGTATGTTGTACAGAAAGATATGCATCATAATCAGCTTATTGTTGCGCAAGGACATGATCATCCAGCACTTTATCGGCACACTGTTGAAGCAGAACAAATGCATTGGATCAGTGGTGAGCTGCCATTATTACAACGTGTGCTCAGTGCAAAAAATCGTTATCGACAAAGCGATCAACCTTGCACGATTCATTCATTAGAGAAAGAAACGGGAACCTTTTCGACTGATTTTGCTGAACCACAATGGGCCATCACTTCAGGCCAATCTATTGTTGTTTATGACAGTCAAGTTTGTTTAGGTGGGGGAATTATTCGTTAGTTTCCTATATTTTTTGACTTTGGTCGAATATCTGTTTTTGTTTTATATTAAGTTAGATTATTATATTATCTTTTGTGCGTTTCATTCTTTTCGATAAAGAAGGCAAAAGTGGACAAGGTACAAACTCAAGATTTATCTTTATTTCATCTCATTTTAAATGCCAGTTTGGTTGTACAACTGGTGATGGGATTACTATTGGTTTTATCACTGGCTTCATGGTGGGTGATTTTCATGAAATTTTCAGTGATTAATACCGCGCGAAATCTGTTTGATCGTTTTGAAACAGACTTTTGGGCGGGGCAAAATTTAATGAATTTATATGAACGTATTTCTGGCGGAAGCTATGACGGCGGAACCGGCGCCCGTCTATTTGAAGCAGGCTTTCGCGAATTTATTAAATTGCAAAAACATGTCGAAATCGACAGTGCGTCTATGATGGATAGCATTCGTCGGGCGATGCGGGCAACATATCAACGCGAATTAGATAAATTAGATTCTAATTTGAATTTTCTCGCAACGGTTGGTTCTGTAAGTCCTTATGTAGGATTATTTGGGACAGTCTGGGGGATTATTCATGCTTTTCATGGCTTGTCTAATATGGCCCAAGCAACGTTGTCAGCCGTTGCTCCGGGGATTGCTGAGGCTTTGATTGCAACTGCTATTGGGCTTTTTGCAGCGATTCCGGCTGTGGTGGCATACAACCGTTTTTCGCACGATACTGACCGACTTGCAGTCCGTTATGAGAGTTTTATGGAAGAATTCTCAAATGTCTTGCAACGCCAAATCAGCAAAAAAGGTTCCTTATGAACACCCGTCGTCCTCGTCGCGCAGTGAATCAAATCAATGTGGTGCCCTATATTGATGTGATGCTAGTTTTGCTTATTATTTTTATGGTAACGGCGCCAATGTTACCTCCCGGGCAAATTGAGCTCCCTAAAGTAGGACAATCGCTGACGCCGCCATTGGCCCCGCTTGAAATCACCTTGACAAAAGAAGAATCCTATATTTTACGTGATTTAAGTCAGAAAAATACGGAATTAATACGGGGTCAGGATTTGGGTCCAATTATTGCCCGCGTTCAAGAACAGCAACAACTGAAATCTGAGCAAGCAGTGGTCATTGCGGCTGATAAAGAAGTCCGTTATGAAAAAGTGATGAACATTATGGATGCGTTATATCAACATCAGATCAAGAAAGTTGGTTTATTGGCCCGTCCGAATCCAAGTACGGGTGCGGCTCATTCTAAAAAATAAATTTGCCAAAGTATGAAAAGTGATCCAAAACGTTCAAGACAATGGAGCGCGTCCGAACAACCCAATAAAATTTTTGCGGGTATTTTGGCCGTGCTGGTGCATGGTATTTTTATTGCATTATTAATGGTCAATGTGGATTGGCGGAATAAACAACCTGAAGAACAGCCGCTTGTAGCGCAAGTTTGGCAAAGTTTGCCTGATGCGCCAACTGTGACGCCATCCCCGCCTTCTCCACCGGAACCCATTCCTAGTGTGAAGCAATCTCCTCCTCCACCGCCTGTGGTCGCACCAGATATTGCATTGAAGGCGCCTAAACCGCATAAAGAACATAAAGAAAAACCTAAAGTAGAACCTAAGGAACAAGTTGTTAAGCCTTCTGTCACAGAAAAAAAACATGTTCAAGTAGAGGCGCCTAAAAAAGTAGAAAATAAGAAAGAATCTGCGCCCCAGCCCGTTCATAAAGAAAAACCTAAAGCCCCGCTTCCGGATGCAAATCAGTTTTTATCTGAGACGACAAAAAGCCAAATTTTGGGGGATGTCGCAAAATTAGGGGCCCAAACTGGCGCGTCTCGGGGATCACAAGCAGGTACAGCGAATGCTGGCGCGGGGAAGAACAAAGCATTAATTGCGGAATATAAAGCTAAAATTCAGGCCAAAATTCGCCGGAATGTCAATCGTTCAGCCTGTACAGAATTGTCTAGCCCTGAAGTGGTCTTTTCTGTTGCGCTTTTGCCAAGTGGAGAGTTAAAAACCAATCCTCAATTGCGTAAAACGAGCGGGAGTCCTAGCTGCGATGATGCGGTAGAAGCAGCAATTCGTAAATCTGAGCCTTTGCCCTTGCCTCCCGCTGAAGCAGATTTATTCGATGAGTTCCGCCAGTTATCTTTGCGATTTAAACCGACTGATCATTAAAAATATGGAAAAATAAACAAAATCAGTCAAGTATGAATGTCAATAATTAACATGAATGATACAAAATAATCCTAGGAAGAGCGATACACTATGTCTAAAAAAGAAAATGTATGGTCTCGTGCGGCTTTTCTCAAACACTTTAAAAAAGGCTTAGTTGCGTTAGTTGGGGGGCTTCTTGTTGCCGCCTCCGCACAAGCAGAATTAAGTATTGAAATCACAGGCGGGGGGAGCGCGGAAAGTAAATTGCCGATCGCCGTGGTGCCGTTTGGTGGTGAATTACGTTCTCAGTCACAGCAGGCTGTATCGCGCGTGATTCAGGCAGATTTAATGCGGAGCGGGCAGTTCCGCATGGTTGACAGCGTTGGCATTGCGCCTTTGCCCATCGATGCGAATCAAATTCGTTATCCAGAATGGCGGAATCGTGGTGCAGATTCTATTGTAGTTGGACAAGTCAAGCCTACTTCAGATGGGCGTTATGAAGTCCGTTTTCAATTAATGAATGCTACAAAACAAGTGCAATTAGCCGGGATGAGTTATGTGATTGAGTCCTCCCAATTTCGTGAAGTGGGCCATAAAATTGCGGATGTAATTTACCAGAAATTGACAGGGGTTCCGGGAATTTTCAGTACGAAAATTGCATATGTTTTAAAACGCCCGACGAGTTACGCGTTACAAATTGCTGACTCTGATGGATATAATGCCCGTAGTGTCATGTCTTCAAAAGAACCGATTATTTCGCCCGCATGGTCTCCAGATGGGACTCGGCTTGCCTATGTGTCTTTTGAAAAACGTCGTCCGATTGTGTACGTTCAATCTTTAAGTACAGGACAGCGTCAGATTGTTGCCAATTTTAAAGGGAGTAATAGCTCACCTTCTTGGTCGAAAGATGGATCCCATTTAGCGATTGTGTTAACACGAGATGGCACATCGCAACTTTATACGATGAATGCATATGGGAGTGATCCTTCCCGTTTAATGCGAAGTGATGCAATTGATACTGAACCTGCTTGGTCTCCGGATGGTCGGACAATTATGTTTACGTCTGATCGAGGGGGCAGCCCACAAATTTATAGTATCCCCAGTGATGGTGGTAGTGTTCACCGCATTACCTTTAAGGGAAATTATAATGTTTCGCCACAATACAGCCCGGATGGAAAAAATCTGGTTTATATTCACAAGGAAGGCGGTAGTTTGACGGTTGTTTCACAAGATTTAAGTAATGGCCAAATACAAACATTAGTTGGAGACGGTTTAAATGAATCGCCTTCTTTTGCACCAAATGGAAAAATGATTTTGTATGCGACGGTGAATAAAGGACGTGGTGTTTTGGCTGCGGTATCGAGTGATGGGCAGGTTCATCAACGTTTAGTGTCTCCAGAAGGCGAAGTCCGTGAGCCAGCATGGGGTCCTTTTCCAGAAAATAATTTTCGGCAATTCTAATTTTGTATCAAGCAAAAAGTAAGTGTGACGGTTTATGGGGGCATTTACTTTTTGGTTGTTTAACTTTGATTGATAACGGCTAGACGTATCATTATTCAGATGATCAATATGAAAAGGAGTCACAATCATGCGTTACAAAAAAACATGGGGTATTTTAGTTACAACTTTGTTTTTAACAGCGTGTGCTAGCACACAAAAACAACCTGAAGTCGCGCAACAACCTACAAATAATGAAGGAAAAAATTTAGCGCTGACGGATGAAAATCCTGCTGCTAAGACAGAAGAATCGCGTCAAAATGCGGTTCAAGCCAATCCGTTTACAGATGCAAATAGTCCGTTGTCACACAAAACTGTTTATTATGATTATGACAGTTCAAATATTCGCGATGAAGATAAACCGGTAGTCGAAGCGCATGCCCGTTATTTGATTAACAACAAAGGTATAAAAATTACTTTGCAAGGGAATACAGATGAGCGCGGGAGTCGCGAATATAATTTAGCGTTGGGACAACGTCGAGCAGATGGCGTCAAAAAATTAATGACGGTTATTGGTGTGCCAGATAACCAAATTGATACAGTGAGTTACGGTGAAGAGCGTCCTATTGTGCCTGATCATAATGAAGAAGCTTATGCACAAAATCGTCGGACTGACATTGTTTACCCTAATAATGAGTAATCTATGATTCGTTACAAATTTTGTGTTGGATTTTTGTTGTTGAGTATGAGTCTGTCAAGTTATGCTGGTTTTTTTACAGATGATGAGGCACATAAACAGATTGATATTTTACGTCAGCAATTAATTCAGCAACAACAACAGTTGACGACAGTAACCAGTCGTTTAGAAAAAGCAGAAACATTATTGCAAGGGCAAGGCTTAATGGAATTGGCAACACAAATGGAATCGATTCGAAACGAATTGAGTCGTTTGCGCGGCCAAAATGAAGTCGCCTCTCATGATATTGAAGGCTTACAAAAGAAAATCAAAGATTTTTATGTTGATTTAGATGGGCGTCTGCGAAAATTAGAGTCACGGGGCGGCACCAGCTCGTCATCGTCTTCCGGCTCTTCAAAAAGTACGGCGGTCACGTCAAGTAGTAATCTGAAATTGACAGAAGAAGCCTCTAGTACGAATGCTAATGCCGCGCAAACCGCTGCGCCGACCGCTGCCGAAACAAAAATGTATGATGCGGCGTATGCCTTATTTAAAGCCGGCCAATATCAACCTTCAATGTTGGCATTTCAAAATTTTATTAAAACATATCCAAATAGTAGTTTAATTCCCAGTGCATTATATTGGGTTGGCAATGGTTTTTATAATCTCAAAGATTATCGATCAACAATTACGATTCAATTGCGATTAGTGCAACAATATCCTGACTCACAAAAAGCTCCGGATGCCTTATTGAACGTCGCAAGTGCATATCGGATGTTGAAAGATAAGAAAAATGAAAAAACGATTTACACAGAGCTAATTGATAAATATCCCAATACACCCGCTGCGGCGAAAGCAAAAGAACGTCTGAGTAAATTAAAATAAATTTTTATTTAATAAAATATGGAGTCCCTTCGCAACCAATGTGAAGGGATTTTTATTATGTTTCCGTGGATTGATACGCATTGTCATTTGAATGCGGTTGAATTTGAAGCAGACCGGGATACTGTCCTCCTGCACTGTGCGCAGCAAAATGTTAAATCATTGATTATTCCTGCGGTCATACAAACAGAAATGTTGCCATTAGTTGATTTTTGTCGAAAAAAACAAGTTGTAAATTGTTTTCCTGCGCTCGGGTTGCATCCCATTTACATTGATCAACATCAAGAAAGTGCGCTTCTTTTTTTGCGCCAGTGGGTGCAAAAATATCAAACTGAACTCATTGCAATAGGTGAAATTGGGTTAGATTTCTATTTACCGCATTTAGATCGTTCGAAACAAATTGAATTTTTCGTGTCACAATTAAAAATTGCCCAAGAATGTGATTTACCCGTTCTTGTGCATGCGCGGAAAAGTATCGATTTAGTTTTAAAATATATTCGTCAGAGCAAAGTCAGAAAGGGCATTATTCATGCTTTTAATGGAAGTTTTGAGCAAGCAATGCGTTTGTACGACTTGGGATTTAAATTTGGCTTTGGGGGAACAGTGACGTATTCAAATGCAAGACATATTCATCAGTTAATAAAAACACTGCCGCTAGATAGTCTTGTGTTAGAGACAGATGCGCCGGATATGCCCCCTGCCTTTTTGGCGGGGGACAATCGGCGTCACTCCCCTGAGTTT
Organism: uncultured Burkholderiales bacterium; assembly: GCA_964504875.1. Taxonomy (GTDB): domain Bacteria; phylum Pseudomonadota; class Gammaproteobacteria; order Burkholderiales; family CAZDFJ01; genus CAZDFJ01. The sequence continues at coordinate 32,289 of CAZDFJ010000011.1, forward strand.
TTACCTGCTATTGCTAAGGCTTGTTGTTTTCAGCGTGAAATATCACTGTCTGAATTTAATCAAGCAATTTATCATAATACTTGTGTGGTTTTTGACAAAATTTTTTAAAAGAGAATTAGAAATGCATATCCCTATTTGGCGGCTGCCAACGTAATAAAACAAGTAGCGCGCCACTCCCGCCTTGATTTGCTGGCGCATGGCAATAAGCTAAGACATGGTAAATTTGTTGCAACCAATGTGGGACTTGCACCCGTAAGATCCCGCCGCGTTCAGAACGCAAGCCTTTCCCATGAATAATCCGGACATAACGCTGTTCTCGACGCAAGGCATTGCGAATAAAACGCAGGACACAAGCATGAGCGGCTTCAACGGTCATACCGTGTAAATCTAACTCGTTTTGATCATTATATTGTGCTTGTCTTAATTTTTTTAAGACTTTTACGTTTACGCCACTTTTAATAAAAGAAGGCGTTTCATGCCATTCTGAAGCAGAAATCAGCGTTTGAGGCGTATTAGCATATTTTAAAGCATGAAATAATTCTTGTTCTGCCACTTCTTCTGAAAGTGGCAGCGAATGATTTTTTTTCGAGTGCATCACTACAGGATCGGAAAGCAGCGCCGCTTTATCATGTTCAAATGGAACAACATCGTGCATTGCCTCCCGAAAAAGTGTTTGATCCTCAGCAGAAAGAACAGGTAACGCTTTTTTCTGCTTGGATTTAGCCATTTTGTGTTATTAAACGATCCAAATAACGTTCTGCATCCAAAGCAGCCATACATCCACTGGCGGCACTGGTAATGGCTTGACGATAATTATGATCTTGAACATCTCCAGCTGCAAAGACGCCTTCAATATTAGTAGCGGTGGCATTGCCATGACGCCCGCTTTGTGTGATCAAATATCCCCCATCCATCTCCAGTTGCCCTTCAAAAAGTTGCGTATTGGGTTGGTGTCCAATGGCAATAAAAACCCCTTGTGTTTGTATTTCTTGTGTTGTATTATCAAGAACATTTTTGAGCCGAACGCCTGTTACGCCTGTATTGTCGCCTAACACTTCGTCGACAGCACTGTTTAATACGAGAGAAATTTTGCCGTTTTCCACTTTTTCTTGCAATTTATCTAGCATAATTTTTTCGGCTTTAAATTTTTCACGGCGATGCACTAAAGTCACATGTTGCGCAATATTAGCTAAATAGAGCGCTTCTTCTACTGCTGTATTTCCACCCCCAACCACTACCACCTCTTGATTTCGATAGAAAAATCCATCACATGTTGCACAACCAGAAACCCCACGGCCTAAAAAAGCTTCTTCAGAAGGTAAACCTAAGTATTTTGCTGAGGCGCCTGTCGCAATAATTAAGGCATCGCATGTATACGTGCCATTATCCCCAATTAACGTGAACGGCCGTGCTGTCAAATTCACTGTATGAATTTGATCAAAAATAATCTCTGTATCAAAGCGTAAAGCGTGTTTTTCAAAACGAGCCATTAAATCAGGGCCCATCACGCCCTCTGCATCCGCAGGCCAGTTATCTACTTCTGTTGTGGTCATTAATTGTCCGCCTTGCGCCATCCCTGTGATCAAAACAGGTTTTAAATTCGCCCGCGCTGCATACACGGCGGCAGTATAGCCTGCAGGACCTGAGCCTAAAATTAATAAACGAGTATGTTTTGTCTGAGACATGGAAGAAAGCTCCTTTTTGCTAAGATTATTTATTATAGAAGAGAGACATTTGTGTGAAAAGATCCCCAAAAACAAGCGGGGTGTAAGTCATACATGACATCTTTTTCTGGATAAAAATTTCAAAAGCTTAATAAAAAAATCAATATGCTTTAAGATGAATTAATCTGTATACTCAAAGACTTTAATGACTTCTGATACACCAACAGTCGTACTTGCCCAATAGGCGGCATCTTTGCCTTCTTGGCGCGTCACCAAGCCCATGAGGTAAACAATGCCATTTTCAGAAACCACTTTAATATGATTGGCTTTGAAACTGGTTGCATCAAACATACGGGCTTTCACTTTGGACGTTAAAAAACTATCATGGCTTCGTGTTGCAAACGAAGAATTTGCCCCGAATCGAAGCTCATTGACCACATGTTTGACGTTTTTTAAACCATAGGCCATGCTAGTAATGGCTTGTTTTGATTGATCATTAGGGACCTCTCCTGTGATCAAGACCATATGATTATAGGATGTCACGTTGACATGGACACTATTTGAAAAATACGTGCTAATTTTTTCAGAGAGTTTAAATTCAATTCCTTCGTCGTCAAGCGCTGTACCGGGCGTTCGACGATCATCAGCAACAACAACCGCTGTTGCGCCCACGCCGGTCGCGACCAACGGCGCACACGCAGTAAGATGAAATGAAGTCACACTCAAAAGAATGAGCGGGAGCCATTTTTTGTTTAAATTTAACATGATCTTGCCCCCTATCAAAATCATTATGATTGCTATCAAGAATAATCTTGGGTAAATAATAAAGAATCAATCCCGTCACAAAGACAATGCAACATGAGAACGTGTACTTCTTGAATGCGTGGGGTGGAGTGCGCAGGGACACATAAATGGACGTCTTTATCCAAATTAAGCAGTGTAGAAATGGCCCCGCCGTTGTGACCTGTTAATGCAATCACGCTCATGTTTTTTTGTTGAGCGACTTCAATGGCTTTGATGACATTCCGGGAATTCCCACTCGTAGAAATCGCGAGCAAAACATCTCCTTGTTGGCCCAATGCCCCTACTTGCTTTGAAAAAACAAAATCAAAATGGTAATCATTACCAATAGCCGTTAAGGTAGAGCTATCTGTTGTCAAAGCAATAGCGGCTAAACTGGGGCGTTCAATCATAAATCGATTGAGTAATTCCCCAGAAAAATGTTGCGCATCTGCCGCAGAACCACCATTTCCACAACTCAGAATTTTACCACCATTTTTGATGCATTCTGCCATAATGCCCGTTGCCCGAATTAATGGAGCAGATAAAGTATGCGAGGCATCTAACTTTAATTGTGCGCTTTCGTAAAAATGTTGTTGATATTGTGTTGCCAATTTTTCTTGCCACATAAAACGATCCCAATTGAATGAAGAAAAAGCATCCGCTTATGTCAAATAAAAGAAGGGGAAGCGAGTATAAATCTTATTAATTTTCAATAATTTCATGAGAAAATTAATCAAAATTAAGGTCACTTAGATTTAAAAATGTTTCTTTATTTTTATGATTTTATCATGCTCAGTCAAAAATCAGGCGTCATCTTGTTTTCTTTTTCGAAAGCCAAAGCAATTAATAATTCAAGGTATCATATTCTTTTTCATTGGAAAAGCGGCCGATGAGTTCAATGCTGACTTGATTGGGCAAACATAAAGCCACTTCTCCGGCTCGTGTCAACCAACCTTGTTGGACACAATATTGACGTGGACTCGGATCAGAAAAAACCCGGGCTTTTTGTGCGGTGATTTCAATAATACTCAGGCCAAGCGGACCTTTTACAGAAATAAATTGATGTTTTTCAAGAGGAAGCGTCGAAATAACTTGGCCTTGTTTTGAAATGTTTACAGCAATAGGAATATTTTTTTGCCAAAAAAAAGCGTAAAGAAAAATTAGTCCGATAAGGCTAATAAAAATGATAATGAAATCACCTAGCTTAAAAAGCGAACGAATTTCACCCCATTGAATGGTTAGGATGCTTGTTTTTAAACGGGTCCACATAATGAAACCGTTTCTTTGAGTGTTCGGTGGCGGGAAAAGACAGGAATTTCTAAAGTTTTTGCAAAATGTTGTGTGAGTTTTTCAACCAAATAGACCGAGCGATGTTGTCCACCCGTACAGCCGATTCCAATGGTGACATAGTTACGTTGGTCGCGGATAAATTCAGGAAGCCATTTTGTGATAAACTTTTGGATATCTAAAAACATCTCTTCAACGCGGGGTTGTTGCTGAAAAAAAGTGATAACAGGAAGATCGCGTCCTGTCAGGGGACGTAAGATGGGATCATAATAAGGATTGGGCAAACAACGCACATCAAAGATAAAATCCGCATCTTGTGGAATGCCATGTTTGAATCCAAAAGACTGAAAAGAAAGGGTTAAATTGGCTTGCTCTACTTTAACGAAACTCCGAATCCAATTACGCAATGTATGGGCACTTAATGTTGTGGTATCAATTGCATACGCAATAATGCGCATGGGTTCGAGTAATTCCCGTTCACGACGAAGACAATTAGGTAAATCGCCCAAGTAAGCATTAAAATCTTCTGGCGGAATCGCGCCGGTTTGCATCATTTGAAAATGACTAAGGGGATGCCGGCGACGGGTTTCGCTAAATCGTTGAATTAATGTTTTTTCTTCGGCAGTCAAAAATAAGACTTTAATATCAATTTGCAGTTGTTCACGTAAGCTTAAAATATGTTGCGGGAGCGCTTCAATCCCTTGTGGGGTGCGAACGTCAATACTAATTGCGGCGCGTTGATAATTTAATTCTTTCAAAAAATGAATCATTTCAGGCAAGAGTTTGCTTGGAAGATTATCAACACAATAAAAGCCGCAATCTTCAAGGACTTTAAGCGCCACACTTTTTCCTGAGCCAGATAAACCACTGATTAGAATTATTTGCATATTGTTCTCACTGCTCATAAATGGATCATCTTTAATGATGTGATATAAAGTCATTATTCTATGACATTTTTGTGAAAAAAAAATGTCGTCTTAAAAAAGTCGTTTCGCTATTTTTGCCTTCTTTTTGTAATTGAAATTGACGCGTTAAGATTTCTGCCCAAAGCGCAAGTTGGGGGGTTAAATGAATTGAAAAGCAATATTGGGGAATATTTTGATCTAATGCTCGATATGTATAAGTCGGCAAATGAAGGGCATTCAACGTCTGCGCATCAGGGGGAGAATCTTCTAAATGCAAATTAAAATCAATGATATAGTGAGAAAGGCAACTTTGTTCGCCAAAGAGATCTGTAACTTTGAGCAAGCCGAGTCCTTTGACATGAAGAAAATCAAAAAGCATATCCGGACAACGCCCGATCAGCTGCTGATGCTCGCTATAAATTTCAACGATGTCATCTGCAATTAAATGATGTCCACGACTCAACAAATCAAGGGCGAGCTCACTTTTTCCGATGCCGCTGCGGCCTGTAATCAGAACGCCAGAGTCATGGATTTTCACGAAGACGCCATGTTGTGTATAAATAGATTGGCTTTGCATGCAAGATGACACGCTATTAATATAAAATTAAGGCACCTGAACTCCACTCATTCTACCACGAATAATGGCGGTTTTGTGACGAAGTCCTTTTGTATTGCGATGTGAATCATAAAAGCGCGGATTAGGAACCATAGAGGCGAGTTTTGCGGCTTGATCCGGTGTAATTTGCGTTGCATTGGCCCGATAATAATGCTTTGCGGCGGCTTGTGCGCCAAAGACACCATTGCCCCATTCAATGACATTGAGATAAATTTCTAAAATTCGTCGTTTACTGAGGGTATTTTCAAGCATAATTGTAATGACGGCTTCTTGTAATTTCCGCAATGGATTTTTGCTAGCCGATAGAAAAAGATTTTTGGCCAATTGTTGACTAATCGTTGATCCCCCTGCCACAATCCGTCCTTTTTTGATATTTTGTTCATACGCATATTGAATGCCTTCAATATCAAAGCCGTCATGATCAAGAAATTTGGCATCTTCCGCGGCAATCAAAGCCCGTTTTAAATGATTAGAGATGCGATTATAGTCTGTCCATTGGTACTGAATTTTAGGATCGACTGTAGGATTATCTTGACGCATTTCATCCAATCGAATGCTCATAAAAGAGGTCATTTCTGGATTATGATTAATCAACCAAAGGACATTAATATAAACCCAGGCTTGATATAATAATACCCCGCCTAATACCAATCCGACTATCCCAGCAAAAATGAAAAAACCAGATTGTTTCCGCATGATAGATATTCTCGCTTTTTTATTGCCCTTGGTTCATTTTGTGGAGTTCTTTAATTAAGCGATGGGTTTCAGGACGGAGCCCGCGCCATAAGAAAAACGATTCGGCCGCTTGTTCAACAAGCATGCCAATGCCATCATGGATTTCAATAACCCCTTGTGTTTGTGCAAAGGCTAAAAAAGGCGTTAGTCCTTTGCCGTACATCATGTCATAAGCGAGACTTTGCGGATGAAAAGCAGTAGGCGGTATAGGTAATGCTTCGCCATGTAAGCTACTTGAAGTGGCATTAATGATGAGATCAAAACTACCATGTGTATTAATATAGGCTCCAAGATTGTAATAATCAATCACTTCAATAGGCATATAATTTGCAAATTGTAATGCTAAATCCCGTGCTTTTTCGACAGTGCGGTTTACTAAACAGACAGTGTGGGGGTGTGCTAAAATCAGGGGTAACAAAACACCCCGTGCCGCCCCGCCAGCCCCTAAAATCAAAATCCGTTTATTTTCAATAGGAAAGGCTAAATTATTTTGAATGTCCCGAACAAGCCCCACGCCATCTGTATTATCGCCTAAGATGACCCCTGTTTCTGGCTCAAAAAGAAAAGTATTCACAGCATGGGCGGCGCGCGCGCGTTCTGTCAAATCATGTGCCAGGGTATACGCCTCTTGTTTAAAGGGAACGGTGATATTTAAACCTTTTCCGCCGCCCACACGAAAAGCATGTACAATTTCTTTAAAACCATCTATTGGGGCTAAAATAGATGAATAAATTAATTCTTGTTCTGTTTGACGGGCAAAAGTCGCGTGAATAAATGGGGATTTACTATGACTAATCGGATTGCCAACGACTGCATAATGATCAAGACTCATTTTTGAAATTTCCATTAAAAAAACCCCCTCATTTTTGAGGGGGTTTCAGACCTAAAAAGATAGTCTATCAATTAGCTTTTTTTCGCTTGTTCAGCTAAATATAACCATGTTTCGATCACAGTGTCTGGATTTAAAGAGACACTTTCGATCCCTTGTTTTACAAGCCAATCCGCCAAATCAGGGTGATCTGAAGGACCTTGTCCACAAATACCGACATATTTGCCCGCTTTGCGGCAAGCTTCAATGGCTATGCTCAGCAATTTTTTCACCGCTGGATTCCGCTCGTCAAAGAGATCGGCCACTAAACCAGAATCCCGATCCAACGCCAATGTTAATTGTGTCAAATCGTTTGAACCAATAGAGAAACCATCAAAGTATTCTAAGAATTCTTCTGCTAATAAAGCATTCGATGGAATTTCGCACATCATGATCAATTTGAGACCATTTGACCCACGTTTGAGGCCATTTTCTTCTAAAAGTGCGACAACTTGACGGGCTTCATCCACAGTACGAACAAATGGAATCATGACTTGAATATTGGTTAAGCCCATTTCGTCCCGTACTTTACGGACCGCGCGACATTCTAGTTCAAAACAATCTCTAAAATTGGGGGCAATATAACGAGAGGCGCCACGGAACCCAATCATTGGATTTTCTTCGTCTGGTTCATAGTCATGACCAGCAATCATGTTGGCATATTCGTTTGATTTAAAATCAGAAAGACGCAAAATTACAGGTTTTGGATAAAAAGCGGCCCCTAAAGTTGCAATCCCTTCAACCAATTTCTCAACATAGAAATTGACTGGGTTTTCGTAGCCAGAAGAATGTTTATTAATGACTTCAACGAGTTCGTCAGAAAGATTTGGATATTCCAAAATGGCTTTTGGATGAATCCCAATCATGCGATTAATAATGAATTCTAAACGGGCTAAACCAATTCCAGCGTTAGGTAAACCTTGGAAATCAAAAGCGCGTTCTGGATTCCCAACATTCATCATAATTTTAACAGGCGCGTCAGGTAATTGGGTCAACGTGACATCAATGACTTCGTGATCTAATAAACCTTCGTAAATATAGCCTGTATCCCCTTCCGCGCAAGAAACAGTAACGTGATCGCCTTCAATCAAAACGCGAGTCGCATTACCACACCCTACTACGGCAGGAATACCTAATTCACGGGCAATAATCGCTGCATGGCAAGTCCGGCCGCCGCGATTTGTCACAATCGCTGAGGCTTTTTTCATGACGGGTTCCCAATCTGGATCTGTCATATCTGCCACAAGCACATCGCCCTCTTGAACACGACCCATTTCACTTGTATCGCGAATCACCCGGACCGTACCTTTTCCGATTTTTTGCCCGATTGCGCGACCTGTCACAAGAACATTTCCTTTTTCTTTCAGGCGGAAACGGCGTAATGTGTCTGATTTTTGCTCTTGAGATTTAACAGTTTCTGGGCGCGCTTGTAAAATATAAATTTTGCCATCGATTCCATCACGACCCCATTCAATATCCATTGGACGGTCATAATGTTTTTCAATAATCATGGCGTATTTTGCCAGCTCCATTGCTTCGTCATCCGTAATAGAGAATTGATGACGATCTTCTTCTGGAACAGGAATTGTTTTCACAGAACGCCCTGCTTCACGGGTCTCTGTAAAGATCATTTTGGTGGCTTTGGTGCCAATACGACGACGTAAAACCGCGTGACGGCCTGCTGTTAAAGCAGGTTTATACACATAAAATTCATCTGGATTGACCGCCCCTTGCACAACATTTTCACCTAAACCATAAGAAGCGGTAATAAAGACCACATCTTTAAAACCAGATTCTGTGTCAATGGTGAACATCACGCCACTCGCTGCTTTGTCAGAACGCACCATGCGTTGAATCCCAGCAGATAAAGCGACTTCACTATGTGCAAATCCTTGATGCACACGATAAGCAATCGCGCGATCATTATATAAGGAAGCGAAAACATGTTTAATGGCAATTAAAACATTTTCAATGCCATGAATATTTAAGAACGTCTCTTGTTGTCCAGCAAAAGAAGCATCAGGCAAATCTTCTGCGGTGGCTGAGGAACGCACGGCCACTTCTGTGTTTGGACCAGCTTCGTCAAGCATTTTGACATAAGCTTCACGAATTTCTTGTTCCAAACGGGCTTGGAAAGGAGAATCAATCAATAATTGACGAATTTCCGCCCCAGCTTGTGTCAGAGCACTAACATCTTCGATGTCTAATGTTTTCAGACGGGCATCAATGCGATCGGTTAGGTTATTTTCAGCAAGGAAATCGCGGAAAGCTTCCGCTGTAGTCGCAAAACCGCCTGGAACACGCACTCCAGTGCTGGCAAGTTGGCTAATCATTTCCCCTAAAGAGGCGTTTTTTCCACCGACTGTTTCAACGTCGGTCATACGTAACGTGTCAAACCAAGCGATATACTGTTTTTCTTGTACCATATTGATTTAAAGAAAAAATCAGATTAAAGAACGAGCAGTGAGTTGATCATCAATCTCAACGAATTTATGAAAAAGCGTTTTTTGTATCATACGATTATTTCAAGCCGTATTATACACAAGATCCCTTTTCAACAATGCTTAATTTTGAGAGAAAAATAAAAAAACTTCAGAAGCATCAATAAAATGAGTATTTATCTACTTCATTTTTCTCTAAAATTTTTCATTCAGTTTTGCAGAATTACACTGTTAAATTTCTTTTTTTGAAAAATTAAGCACGTCCCTTCATCTCTTTTTCTTTTTGCTCCATAAATTTTTTAATAAAAACGAAATATAAACAAAAAGGAATTAGTTATTTAAGAATCCGTATTTTTTGTTATATGATCCAGTGCTGAATAATTTCAACATGTCTTGCATGTTGTTTATTTTATCGAACGTCAGCAGAAATGCTTGCGTTTTGATTCAGTCTTTTGGTTTTTAATCTGTCCCATCCTATTGGAATCACATTATGACTGAATATCTTATTTTCGCAAGATTTCTCTCTGTCATTTTCTTTATTTTTCGTATTTTTTTAGAAAAATTCAAACAAAAATCAGACACTTGGATAGAAGGCGGATTCAGATGACGCCATCTTTTTTGCGCGTGCGGTTCTCACACGATCGCATTTTCTTTTCGACCTTAAAAAGGCATCCTTATGAAATTACGGTTCAGTTTTTTCCTCATTTTATCGTGTTGTTGCCAGACTGTATATGCTCAAGAACAGAAAAACACTTTTTCCCTTCCAGAAACAATAAGACAACAGACAATACAACAATTACGCGTATTGTATCCGAATATTTCACTTGATGCTTATCAATATGGCGCTTTTGCATTTAATTCTGATGCAAAAGCACAATATGACAACATTATGGAATTTCCCCCTTTTGAAAATCAGTTGCAAATTGGAAAAAATTTATGGGAAGCGCCTTTTCAAAATGGTAAAACTTATGCACATTGTTTTCCTCATCAAGGGAAAAATATTGCAGGAAATTATCCTTATTTTGATGAAAAAAAACAAAAAGTAATCACTTTTGAAATGGCATTAAATCAGTGCCGCATGGATAATGGCGAAAAACCATATGCTTATCAGGATAAAACGACAATGGGCTTACTAGCTGTCTACGCGCGGAGTCTATCAGATGGAATGCCGATTCATATTGTAGTAAAAACGCAAGGGGCCCAAGCTGCTTTTGAAAAAGGGAAAAATTTTTATTATACGCGACGAGGCCAACTTAATTTTTCATGTGCAAGTTGTCATGTACAGAATGCGGGAAAACGTTTGCGCTCAGAAACGTTATCTTCGTTGATTGGGCAAGTGACGCAATTTCCAGTGTTTCGAGGGGGGGATCAGGTGACAACACTTCATATGCGTTATGATGTTTGTTTAAAGCAATTGCGGGCTGAGCCGTTACCGTTTGCAAGTGAAGATTATAATAATCTGGAGTATTTTCAAACGTACATGAGTAATGGTTTTAAAATTAAAGCCGGTGTTTTTCGGAAGTAAAGACAAGAAAATGGTGCTGGTGATGTGAATCGAACACACGACCTACTGATTACGAATCAGTTGCTCTACCAACTGAGCTACACCAGCATCAAAAAGAGGAGGAGCGGTATATTTTTATCATTCTAATCATAATCAAATAGATTAGATTTATTTCTGATAAAATATAACCGCTTTTTATTATAGCAATCCCCACCCAAAAAAACAAGATGTGGCAATGCAACATGGTGCCTCCTATTATGGTTCAATAATTATCACAGAATCTCCCAAAATGATCTTTCTCTTCCGTTGATTTCAGAGAGAAAAACCATCGATTGCTTAACAAAACGACTATCATCCTTTAAAATCAATAATAATTAGAATTTTTTTTGCCAATTATAGGGTGTGATTTAAAAATTCGAATCTTTCTCAAGCGCGAGAAAAAATTGTTTTCTTGATCAAAAGAAGATAAAAATAAAAAATTTGTTCTGTGCTGAGTGATTTATGTGTTAGTCAACGAGGAAGATTGAGTAAAAATAAGCGAAAAGTCATGCCATTTGGGTTTATTTTTAAAACATGTTAGACTACGAACGAGCCTCTACACGAGGAAAACCTGTTGAAAAATTTCATTTTTGCACGTGGCGTTCATACGTTCAAACTTGTTTTTGCCTCCAGAGAAATCACGGGTATAGCGTGTTTTCTCGATTTACTTTTGAAATTACAGACGATATTTTATGAAACAACCTGAACTTTTATTACCAGCGGGCAGTTTGGATAAAATGCGGGCGGCTTATCGTTTTGGTGCCGATGCCGTTTATGCAGGTCAACCGCGCTATTCTTTGCGGGCACGTAACAACGAATTTAGTAAATTAGAAGTGCTCGATCAAGGCATTCAAGAAGCCCATGCATTGGGCAAACTTTTCTTTGTGGCCAGTAATTTAATGCCACATAACGCCAAAGTGAAAACTTATTTAGCGGATATTGAACCTGTGATTGCCATGAAACCCGATGCACTGATTATGGCGGATCCTGGATTAATCATGTTAGTCCGTGAAAAATTTCCGGAAGTACCGATTCATTTGTCTGTGCAAGCTAATACTGTGAATTATCAGACAGTAAAATTTTGGCAAAAACTGGGGTTAACACGTATTATTTTGTCCCGTGAATTATCTCTGGATGAAATTGAAGAAATCAGACAAGAATGTCCTGAAATGGAACTTGAAGTTTTTGTACATGGTGCCTTATGTATTGCGTATTCTGGGCGGTGTTTGCTTTCTGGTTATTTTAATCATCGCGATCCAAATCAAGGCACATGTACGAATTCATGTCGTTGGGAATACAAAGTACAAAATGCTGAAGAAGATGCTTCTGGTGATATTCGACCATTAGATTTTAATTTTCATGCGGCTATGGAAGAGGCGAATCAACAATTTGCGGCATGCGGACAACAAGAACGTCATCCACTTGCTAATCAAATTTATTTAATCGAAGAAAAAAATCGTCCGGGCGAATTAATGCCCATCTTGGAAGATGAGCATGGGACGTATATCATGAATTCGAAAGATTTGCGGGCAATTGAACACGTAGAACGGCTGATCAAAATAGGCATTGACTCACTCAAAGTTGAAGGGCGCACTAAATCGATTTATTATGTCGCACGGACGGCCCAAATTTATCGACAAGCCATCGAAGATGCTTTAGCAGGCCGGCCCTTTAATTATGGATTATTAGGGGCATTGGAAGGTTTGGCAAATCGTGGGTATACGGATGGTTTTTATCAGCGACATCATACGCATGAATATCAGAATTATATGCAAAGTCATTCTTTGATGGATAAACAACAGTTTTCTGGTGAAATTACCGCTTATGATATCCAAACAGGAACCGCCATTGTCTATGTAAGAAATCGGTTTCAAGTGGGCGACAAAATTGAAGTCATTCATCCCGAAGGTAATCTGGTTTTTACATTAAATATTTTGCTGAATCAGAAAGATGAACCGATCGAGATTGCGCATGGTAGCGGACATGTTGTGAAAGTGCGTCTTCCTGATCCGGTTAAGTATGACTTAACGCATGGATTTTTGGCCCGATTTGTATCATAACAATAAACAACCCGCTTAGGCACAATCAATGCCTGACCGTTTCTATTCAAACCAGCGGTGTTATTTTTGCTGAACAGAATCGCAAAAAAGTATTCTGTTCAGTTCAGAAATAGCGAGCCAGTCGAGTATGGAAAATGAAAATATGGTTCAAGATTTTATTACAGGATTAGATTTGAGAGAAAAAGAACATAGACAACATACTCGTGTCGTGGCACGAAGTAAAGTGGCGATTTTGCTTCCTAACCGAAAAATTGTACATATGTCTATGTTAGATATTTCAGTAGGCGGTTTCTCTGCGTTACATGATACGATTAATTTACCTCCGGACATTAAGGTACAAGTTGCGTTTAAATTGCCGCATTATGCTCATATTGAAGATCGTGAAATTCATGCTATTTGTCGTGTGGTTTATAATTCTTTTTTGGCGGCGCATCAGCGATTTCGTATTGGTTTTGAATTTGTTCGCTTTAAAGATCCGCAGATGGAAGAGATTATTACAGAATATGTGGATCATTGTAGTACAGTGATTCAACCTAATCCTCGTTTATTTTAATCCGCAAGGTCTATCATGAAGCAATTATTCGTACTGACGTTAATTTGTTTGAGTTTAACCGCTTGTGGAAAAAAAGGCCCCCTGTATTTGCCTGATCCAAATAACCCTAAAAAGGTGGTGACGCCGCCGCCGGCGACACAAGAGGAACCCACTTCTAGCACAAAAAATGTTAAAACAATAGAAGAATAATTTCTGACTGGTGTGATATCAATTCATAAATTGGATCGGTTACTTATTATAATTTTTATAAAATTAATTAGGAATAATCAAAATGGTTTCTCTTAAAACTGAGTTTCAAACAGACAGTTTTATAAATTATCAAGCACAAACACTTCACATAGAAAATGTGAGTTTGCAAACAATTGCTGCCCAATTTGGAACACCCACTTATGTTTATTCCCATGCAGCGCTCACACAAGCGTATCAACGTTATGCCCACGCTTTTGGTGAAAAAACCCGTGTATGTTATTCCGTAAAAGCGAATTCCAATTTGGCAATTTTGCAATGTTTTGCTCAATTAGGCGCTGGTTTTGATATTGTTTCTGGTGGTGAATTAGAGCGCGTCTTGGCGGCGGGCGGCAATCCACAGCGGGTTATTTTTTCTGGGGTTGGGAAAACCGAAGCGGAAATGCAGCGCGCACTTGAGGTGGGTATTCATTGTTTTAATGTTGAATCAGAAAGTGAATTGTTTCGGCTCAATCAAGTTGCTAAGTCATGTGATCGAATTGCCCCGATTTCGTTACGCGTGAATCCGAATATTGACGCAAAAACCCATCCTTATATTTCTACAGGGCTGAAAGAAAATAAATTTGGGATTCCACATGAAGAAGCCCTGAATTTGTATCAAATCGCACACAGTTTATCACATCTTAAAGTGATAGGAATTGATTGTCATATTGGTTCGCAATTAACAGAATTAAGTCCGTTTTTAGAGGCGTTGGATCGAATTTTAGGGATTATTGATGCTTTAGCAGAAAAAAATATTCAGATTGAGCATTTAGATATTGGCGGGGGCGTGGGTATTTTTTATCAAGATGAAGCGACGATTAATTTAGAAGAATATGCCGCCGCGGTCCGAAAAAAATTGGCGGGGCATTGTTTAACGCTTGTCTTAGAACCTGGCCGTTCTCTTGTTGGGAATGCGGGGGTTTTGCTGACAAAAGTTGAATATTTAAAATATAATGCTGAGAAAAATTTTGCAATTATTGATGCGGCAATGAATGATTTAATACGTCCAACATTATATGATGCTTATCATGAAGTTTTGCCAGTGGTGCAATATGAATCTGAAGAAAGTTCTTTGCTCAATAAAATATATGATTTAGTTGGGCCGATTTGCGAAACTGGCGATTTTTTAGCAAAAAATAGAGTCTTGCCCATTAAAGAAAAAGATATTTTAGCTGTTTTGTCAGCGGGCGCCTATGGTATGAGCATGAGTTCAAATTATAATACACGTGCTCGTCCTGCGGAGGTGATGATCAAAGGCAATGATATTTTCGTGATTCGAAAGCGTGAACAAATTCACGATTTATTTGCTCTCGAACAACTCATATAGCGATTAAAAAAAGAAAAACCACGCATCATCAGGTTTATGCGTGGTCTGTGTAAAATTAATCAACTTTAAGTTGTCCGTGAAATTCAAAGTGATCTTGAACCAAAATTTTTGGATCGAAAGCAACCCGTACTGCGCCCCAGTGCCGCCCTTTGATTAAGACAGGCAAGGAAATTTCATTTAAGATTTCCCCAGTATCTCGCATGTAAGTCTGTAATAAAAAGCTGGCTGTGTTCTGGGCGGAGCGAATTCCATTTCTATCATTAAAAATGCGTTTATCTCGACTGTATAATAAATCCCAATCTCTATTACCTGTTACAGGTTTGGCGCATTTACTGTTATGTGTTGGGGCGTAACCGTTAATATCTACGCAAATAAAAAATTGTGTTCCCGGAATAATACTTAATACTTGATCAAAAATAGACTGAAATTCTTTTTCGAAGACAGAATCATAATTTGTTTTATATTTTTGAGGATAGGTATTGGGAACAGGTTGATATTGTTGATCAAAAAATTGATATTGTTGTGCCAAGCGTTCAATCTTATTTTGAACCAAATCCCGATAGCCTCTCACACGATGTAAAATCATTTCAAAACTGCCACTTCCAATGCTAAAACGGGCGACCAGCTCGGCAATTTGCTCAGTAGATTCATTCAGTTGTAAAGCATATTTTTCAGAATCATTCATCTTATTGGTGACTTCATGACTGAGATTTTTAATTTCAGCAACTTGCTCATGAATCGCCCCATTTGTGTTTGAAACTTGATGGATCGTCGCTGTAATTTTATGAATTTCTTCATTCATAATGGCAAATTCATCGACCATTTGTTTAAAATCTTCAGAAGAACGTTCCACAATTTTTTTAGTATGTTTTGCTTCTTGACTAATTTGTTTCGTTTCACTCAGCGTATGATCAACCAATGTGATCATATCATTGATTCGTTGCGTGATAATATCTGTTGCCCCTTTCACTTTTTCTGCTAATTTACGCACTTCATCTGCCACAATTGCAAAGCCTCGACCAATTTCGCCGGCGCGTGCGGCTTCAATCGCCGCATTCAAGGCTAATAAATTTGTTTGATCAGAAATATCATTAATAAGCATTGTAATATTGCGGATATTTTCAGAATGTGAATATAGCTCGTCGACTGTCGTATTAAAATTGGATATTTTATCACTGATTACGTTAATTTGTTGACTGACAACGGAGAGCTCAGTCACAGATTTATTGGCTATTTTAAAATGTTCATCTGTAGTCAAAGCCATATTTTGTGCGCATTGAACCGCATTATCTGTTGCAACTTTGACCTCATTTGTCGCATCAAAGATGACATTAGTCAGCTCCCCTTGACGTTCTGCCTCTTTTGAAGTCATTGAAATATAACGACTCATTTTAGCGCTTTCTATAGAAATGCTGACACTTTTACGGCGAACTGTATTAATAATTTCTCTTAGATTTTTTACAAAATTATTATAACTGGTAGAAAGTTCCCAAATTTCGTCATGGGTCATGGCAGGAATATCACGAGATAAATCGCCTTCCCCTTTACTTAATTCGTTGAAAATGGCCGTGATTTGTTTAATAGGGCGAACTATTAGGTGATAAAGATAAAAAAGGACACAAATGCCGAAAATAATACTAATTGAACCAATAATCATAATTGTATATAAATTTGATTCAAAAATATCTGCAATTTGCTTGAGTAAAACGGGATTTAATTGACTTTTAGATAAAATCTCGTATGCATTTTTCTCTTGGATATACAAATAAACTAAGCAGGATAAAAAAGTAATAGTAATGAAAAAAAGATTCCCAGCTAATTTTTTTCGCAATGAATTAAAAAATAAGCGCTCTACTGTGCTGTAAACGGCGTTTGTGTTCTCCATTCTTCTGCTCCAAAGCTTCTTTGTGATGTTTTGTTATAGTTTTTTTTATGGATTAGCAAATAAGGTCTATTTTTGCTTTTAATAAATCATCATTCACATTCAGATTATCACTAATATAACAAAAATAATACCAATCGGAAGAATTTTTTTTTAAGAATTTGAAATTTATGAGAAACTGCACCTAATTTTAAAAAAAATCTAAACTAAGTGCAGTATTTATGAGAAATTAAAACTATAAATCAGCTAAGGTTTTAAGATGAGCAACAACACTACGTCCTAACGCATGAAGTTCATAACCGCCTTCTAGGACCGAAACTAAACGACCATTTGCATATTTTTGGGCTATTTTTAATAATTGCATTGTGACCCACGCATAATCTGATTCGACGAGTTTAAATGACCCCATATCATCTTCCCAATGCGCATCAAATCCGGCAGAAATAAAAACCATTTGCGGTTTAAAATCATCTAAAGCCGGCATAAAATGCAGTTCAAATGCCTCACGATATTGTTGCCCATTTGTGCCTGCTTTTAATGGAACATTAACAATGTGATGATTGCTACTATCTGCACCACAATAAGGATAAAAAGGGTGTTGAAATGTAGAACAGAATAAAACGCGATCATCATCTTTGAAAATATCTTCTGTACCATTACCATGATGTACATCAATATCAATAATCGCAACCCGTTCTAATCCAAGCACATCTAATGCGTAAGCAGCCCCTACTGCAACATTATTAAATAAACAAAAACCGCCGGCTTTTGCGCGTTCTGCGTGATGCCCTGGCGGGCGAATATGACAAAATGCATTCTGAACTTTTCGATCATTGACGATGTCCACGGCATGTACAACGGCTCCAGCCGCCCGCATCGCCGCTTCCCACGTAAAAGAATTCATGCCCGTATCGCCATCAATAGTGGTCATCCCTTCTTTTGGGCGATTATTATAAATATTATCAATATATTCTTTAGTGTGAACGCGTTCCAAGTGGACCCGATCCACTTCAGGCGCATCTAAATGCGATAAATAATCAATCAGTCCGCGTGCAATCAGTTGATCTTCAATCGCTTTTAACCGCGCTGGGCACTCTGGATGATGTGCACCGATATCATGCTTTAAGCAAATTGGATGTGTAATGAATGCAGTCAGCATAAAAACCCCCCATCCTTCCTATGAGAATAGTTAACTATATGTAAAAAAATATTTTGTTTTTTTAACTATAAAGTATAAGCGAAATCATCAAGAAAAAGTAAAGAATTTAGTTTGTGATTTCATATAAAACACAAAAAAAATTCATCATTTCATGAAAAAGCGTTTGAAAATTGAACAAAGATAAGTTGGCTTATTAGTGAGATAAAACCAAGCAAAATACTTGTGTTTTTTCTTATTTTTTGAATAAGTGTTGACTTGGCTTGTTTTTATATTTTGGGAAAAGAATATTATGCTTCGAGAAAAATTTATGTTAAATCAAGCATCTATTATTTTTAAGGAGGTTGCAAGAAAAAATACAGAAATAGGACGGTTTATAACCATTGCATCCATTTTACATAAGGCGTTTGATCAGAAAAACCTTGAATAGCGGGCGCATACAAGACTTCTGTTTGGAAAGGAGAGGCCTGATGGATTATTTTTCCTTCGGGGTTAATGACCGCTGTAATGCCAGTATTTGTGGCTCTCAATAAATATTTACGGCTTTCGAGTGCGCGGGCTTGCGCCATTTGAAGGTGTTGATACATTGCAATAGAATGTCCAAACCAAGCATCGTTACTGACATTTACAAGAAAAGTCGCTTTTGTTGCAGTTTGCATTATTTGCTGCGTAAAAGCATCTTCATAACAAATACTCATGCCAAAAGGTTGTGTATGAAAAAACAAAAATTGAGGCGTACTTGTTCCACTTGAAAAATCTGAAAATGGAATATTCATTGTTTGCATGAGAGGTTTTAATAACGCCGGAAAAGGTAAGTATTCTCCTAATGGCACTAAATGTGTTTTACGATAAATGGCTTGTTTTTTGCCATCTCGTTGGATCACGCTATTATAGTAAATGGATAGCTGACTATCTAATTCGGGGACACCAAATAAAATGGTCCGATTTTCTTGGAGCGCGACAAGGTCATAAAGGCGTAAATAATGTGGTGGAACCTGATGATAAAACACAGGAAAAGCGGTTTCAGGTAAGATAGTTAAATCGGCGCGTTTTTTTGTGAGTAATGCATAGTATGTTTCAAGTGTGTGAACATAATGTTCAGGGCTAAATTTGAGCGATTGTTGAATATTACCTTGTAATAAGCTTACACTAAATGGTTGGCCTGCTTTTTGTGTGGGTAAAGTATAAATATGACTGAATACGTTACCAATCATTAATATTCCCATCAATCCAAGGGGAAGAAGTGCTTTTTTAAAAGCCTGGGCAGCTAAGCGATCGATCGTTTCAATCAACAATGTTGACGTCAAAACAACCAAAAAACTGACTCCATAAATGCCAATGAGTGGAAAATAATCAGTCAAAATTCCTGTAGGCACTTGCGAGTAACCTACCGTTAACCAGGGAAAGCCTAGCGCGCCACTACTCCGCAAAATTTCCCCACTCACCCACAAGAAACTAAATAATAAGCCTCTTTTTCCAAAAGTATGAAAAAAATTGGGCCAGCGTTGTAGCAGCCAACCAAAAAATAAGCTTATTCCTAGAGGATAGAGCGTTAAATATAAACAAAAAATAAGCGTGGTCAGGAGAGCAAGAATTGAAGGCATGCCGCCAAATTCTTGAATGCTAATATAAACCCAATGCACTCCAGTCAAGAAAAAACCAAAATAAAAGGCGAGAAGCCGAATAATTTTCTGCGAGAGCGTTTTTTGGGAAAAACACAAAAAAGCAAAAACCCAGCCAATACTGATAAAAATAAGCGGAAATAGATCAAAAGGGGCAAAGCTGAGCACGGCGAGACAGCCGAGTCCTGCATGGAGGACCCAATCAAATTTTTTTTGCCATTTCGAAAAATCACATTGTGTGAGACGAGAAAAAAAACTTAGTAGCATTCGACGGTCTTCACTGCTGGCGGATGAGGTAATTGATTATTTTCATTCAGAAATAATTGCGATTTTTCTGGAGAAACTTGTACAAGTCGATAAGTCAATTGGCTTGTTACACGATCCCGCGCAGAAAGAACAGTAGTAGGAAACCCACTATGATGGGCTTTATTTAACAGTTGTTTTGCAGCTTCCTCATTTTTGAAATATCCTAATGATACAGCGTTTTTGCCCTTAATACTTGTTTTAGAATAAGTCAAATTTGCATTGGTTAATTTTTGTTCCCAATCCTGATTTGCAATATCCATAACGTTCGGAATATAAACCCAATATCCGCCAATATCGTGTGTTTCGCGGCGCGTTACCCGATATTTAATATGTGTTTTGGCTAAAACTTTTCTGGCTGTTTTATCGTTATCACTGTCAAAAGGTCCCCATTGATAACAGACATAATGAACTGTTTTAGGGGGCGATGGGACAGGTGCAGCGGGTGGGACGGCTGGCACAGCGGGGGGCGTAGCAGCTGGTGCTTGCACAGATTTTTCAGGTACAGCAGCAGGCGGCGCCGCGGGTGGAGGCGGAACAGGATCAACCGTTGTTCCGGCAGCCACATCAGGCGGATCATCTAATTCTTTTAGCATGCGACCCCATTGGTCATTATTGACCAATTGGATTTGCTCTTTTTTGTTTTCACTCGGTAAATCAGAGAGATTGACGCCTTGTTTTGGTGTGAACAAAGCCATAAAAAAAAGCAATAAATTAAAAATCACTGTAATAATAAAAAACAGCTTCAAGGGTTAACCATTCAGAAAAGAAATATTCGAAAATCCGATATGTATGGAGTCAAGGCTGTCCCCAAAATTGGGGACAGATTCAGGCTTTATTTTACAGCATTTAGTTTATATCGCACAATGTTTTTGCAGTTTTGACTAAATTTTCTGTGGTTAAGCCAAAATAGTCAAAAAGTTTTCCTGCTGGAGCAGATTCACCAAAGCGGTTCATCCCTAAGATTGCCCCATCTAAACCAACATATTTATACCAGAAATCAACAGAAGCGGCTTCGATAGCAATTCGTTTAATGCCAGCTGGTAAAACATTTATTTTGTAGGCATGATCTTGACGATCAAAAACGTTGCTAGACGGCATAGAAACAACGCGAACGGCAATTTCTGTTTCTTGTTCTAAACATGTTTTTGCTTGCATGGCAAGGGCGACTTCAGAGCCCGTCGCAATGATAATTAATTGTTGTTTTTTGCCTTCTGCAAAATCAGCTAACACATAAGCCCCTTTACTTACATTTGCTTTTGTTGTGTCAGAACGAGTTTGATAAGGCAGATTTTGACGGCTAAGTAGCAAAGAAACCGGTCCGTCTTTGCGTTCCAAACCGGCGTGCCATGCAATAGCTGTTTCAAATGTATCACATGGACGCCATACATCCATGTTTGGGATCAAACGCAAAGAGGCCGCATGTTCAATAGGTTGGTGAGTAGGGCCATCTTCGCCTAAACCAATTGAATCATGTGTAAAGACATAAAGACTGCGTAATTTCATCAAGGCAGCCATACGTAAAGCATTACGCGCATAATCTGAAAAAACTAAAAAAGTCCCACCGTAAGGGATAAAGCCGCCAGACAAGGCAAGCCCATTCATTATGCCGACCATGCCAAACTCGCGTACACCATAATGAATATAATTTGCTTCAGCCGGATTGACTTGCGCCCCTTTTGATCCAGACCAAGTGGTTAAATTAGAGCTCGCTAAATCAGCCGAACCTCCAATCAACGCAGGAAGATGGGGGGCTAAAAATTCAATACAATTTTGAGAGGCTTTGCGAGAAGCAATATTTTCAGCTTTGGTTTCGACTGCTTGTAAATGCGCTGCGGCAATGTCAGACCAATTTTGAGGTAAGAAACAATCTAAACGAGTTTGAAAAGCGGTCGCTAATTCAGGGTGGACTTTTGTGTATTCTGTGAAAAGATCTTGCCACACACTTTCAGCATTAGCGCCTTGATCTGTGGCATCCCATGCCATTTTGATCTCAGTGGGAATCTCAAAAGCAGGATGGGTCCAACCTAATGCTTGGCGACTGGCTTCAATTTCGTTGTTTCCTAATGGGGCACCGTGGCAATCATGTGATCCAGCTTTGTTAGGAGATCCCTGCCCAATGACTGTTTTGCAACAAATCAAGGTTGGACGATTGGCCTCTTGCTGAGCCATTTGAATGGCTTTTTCAATGGCTTCTGCGTTATGGCCATCTATGTTTGGAATCACTTGCCATCCATAAGACTCAAAACGTTTTGGCGTATTGTCAGTAAACCAACCTTCAACATGACCATCAATAGAAATGCCGTTATCGTCATAAAAGACGATGAGTTTGCCTAATTGTAACGTGCCTGCTAATGAACAAACTTCATGAGAAATGCCTTCCATTAAGCAGCCATCGCCCAAAAATACATACGTATAATGGTCCACAACTGGAAATTGAGGCCGATTGAATTGGGCGGCTAACAATTTTTCGGCAAGAGCCATTCCCACTGCATTGCTAATGCCTTGGCCTAAAGGACCTGTTGTCGTTTCAACGCCAGCCGTATAGCCATATTCAGGATGACCAGGAGTTTTGGCATGCAATTGACGAAAGTTTTTTAAGTCATCAATACTTAAATCATATCCTGTTAAGTGTAACAAAGCATAAATAAGCATGGAGCCGTGACCATTGGATAAAACAAACCGATCACGATTCGCCCAGTTTGGGTTTTTGGGATTATGTTTTAAGAAACGACGCCAAAGAACTTCGGCGATATCTGCCATTCCCATAGGCATACCAGGGTGACCTGAATTGGCTTTTTGGACAGCGTCCATTGCCAAAATGCGAATTGCATTCGCTAAAACTTGAGCATTAACAGTCATGTTTTTAATGAACTAAATAATAAAATTATAAAAAATTGGCGAATTGATTGTATTGAACAAAAAATACAATGCTATAGTACACTACTTAAAAATAAATAACGATTTTGATTTTATTATAGCGTGATTGATATCAATTTAGTCTGTTTGATTACATACGAACTAAAGCCGAGAAAATGAACGCAAAGAGCAGCACAGCTATGACCCAAAGTAATATTTTAATAGATCTAGGATATAAATATCCTGAAGACTGTTTTTCGACTTCTTTAGCCAGTTTTTCTAATACAGCAATTGCTTCGTTGACTTCTATTTCAAAAAATTCACGACGCTGATTGATTCTTTTTTTAGCCAGATGGGCATGTACAATTTTTTCGAGCGTATGACAATCAGATGTTTCTATAGAATAAGCGACATTAAAAGCAACGGGAATACCGGTATGATTAGAGAGTTCATTAGCCCGTGTTTCTGGATCCCGTGTGGTTTTACCAATTTTGACGCAGCGCGCGCGAAAAGCGGCATTTGTCAAAATGTAAACATGTCCAGCTTGTCCTAAATGCTTTTTTGCCATAACAATTACGAAATTAAAAGTATAAGAATAAAACAGGATACACTAATACCCATTAAAATATGTCGGGTTTTGTTCGAAAAAAGCCCTTGATCAAAATCAGAATATTCCCCTTCAGCATAGGTTGAAAAAGCAAGCGCAATATAAGCAAGGTCCTCTTCTTCAGGGGGATCCAATTCTTTAGCTAGCATATTGAGGATATCAATGGCATCACATAATGGGATCGCAAAAAACTCGCGGTTTCGATTAATACGTTCGTTTGCTAAGTAGCCATGGATTTCTTTTTCAAGTAAATGACAATCAGATGTCCAGAGTGAAAAAGCAACTTGATATTCTACTGGCACACCTGTATGTCTCGAAATTTCTCCTGCTCTAACATATGGATCACGCGTGGTTTTACCAATTTTCAAATAGTTTGCAGGAAGAGCAGGATTTGTCAAAATATAAACATAACCTGCTCGTGGTAAGGGTGTTTTTTCTTCTTTTGTCATAAATCATTCTCATATCTCATACGGCCAAGGATCAATGAAAATGAAGGTATTTCGCATGCGTCATAATTAAAACAGTGCATTAACAAAATCACGTGCGATAAAAGGACGCAGATCATCAATCCCTTCCCCAACACCAATAAAACGTACAGGGACAGGACGGGTTTTTGCAATCGCGGCAATAATGCCCCCTTTTGCAGTTCCATCCAATTTTGTCAAGACAAGACCTGTCAAACCAAGCGCATCATCAAATTGTTTCACTTGGCTCAAACCATTTTGTCCCGTATTTGAATCTAAAACAAGAATAATTTCATGTGGCGCGGTTTCGTCAAGTTTTTTCATGACGCGTTTGACTTTTTTGATTTCTTCCATCAAGTTATGTTGAGTGGCTAAACGGCCCGCAGTATCGGCTAAAACAATATCAATTTTGCGCGCCGTCGCCGCTTGAATCGCGTCATAGACGACCGCCGCGGGATCGCCTTTTTCTTGGGCAATCACTGTGACATTATTGCGTTCGCCCCAGACAATAAGTTGTTCCCGTGCTGCGGCGCGAAAAGTATCCCCTGCTGCCAACAAAACACTTTTTCCAGCCGCTTGGAAGTGTTTTGCTAATTTTCCAATTGTGGTGGTTTTGCCTGCCCCATTGACACCTACCATCATAATGACAAAGGGTTGATGATTTTCCATGTGTTCAAGAGCAAGCGGATTTTCAAGGGGAGTGAGCAATTCAATTAAGGCTTCTTTCAAAGCATCTTGTAATTGATCAGAGGTTTCTAAGCCATCTCGCTTGACTTGGGCTTTCACTTTTTCTAAGAGATATTCACACGCATCAATGCCCACATCTGCTGATAACAAAATTGTTTCAAGTTCTTCATATAAATCATCATCGATTTTTTTATGCGCACTAAATAAAGAAACAATTTTTTTACCTAAATTTTCACGTGTCCGAGAAAGCCCATCACGTAACCGACTAAACCATCCTTTTTTGGGTTTTGTTTCTTCGTCGAGTTCATCAACTGTTTCAATCATTTCTGGAGTGGAGGGTTCAGCTATTTTTTCTTCAATTTCAATTCGATCAGGAGAGATCATTACAACAGGTTCTGTTGCTGTTTCAATCTCCTTTTTTTCTGGTTCTGGCTTTTGTTCTTCTTGTGGTAAAACCTTGATTTCGGGCACAGGTTCTATCACAGGAAGTAATTTTTCTAATTCAGGTTGTGCAGGTGCAACAGGGGGCGCATGTTCCTCCTGTTTCTTGTCATGTTCATGTGACGAATGGGTTTCTGTTTTTTGTACTAAGACAGGCTCAGATACAATAGGTGTGGTCTCAGAAGAAGGCGCCGATTCTGCTGGGGTGGCAGATTCTTCTTGTATTGGCGTTTCTTCTGCAAGCGTTTCTGTTTTGTCTTTATCTTTACGAGAAAATAGATTTTTTACAAATTTAAACATGATAGACGTAATGTTCCTGATGGTCATCCTGCATTATTGCAGGAAGATGCGTAATACTTTGGTTTTCACATTGAGCTAACCACATTTGTGCGGGCCCTTTTTTAGGAATCAAACAAAGGGGTTGAATTTCAACTAAAGGACGTAAAACAAACGCCCGTTCGTGCATTCTGGGATGTGGGACCGTTAATTTTTCAGATTCGATTATTTTATCATCATATAGTAATAAATCTAAATCTAAAGTACGGGGTGAATTAAAATACAAACGTTGTCGACCAAAATCTAGCTCTAATTGTTGGAGTGCAGCAAGCAACGCAAAAGGCTCAAGAGAAGTATGAATCAATGCGACTGCATTAATATAATCAGGTTGATCAGGTTCGCACCCAATTGGCGCGGTGCGATATAATGAAGAAGCTTGGATTAAATCACTTTGTGGAAGTTGGTCAAGACTATGTATTGCCATTTTGATTTGGCGAATTGGATTCGCAAGATTACTTCCAAGTGCAACATATGCAAGTGCCATGATAATAAATTTTTTCTAGAGAAAAAGTAAAATTATTTATATTTATGACTCATAAGGCGTTGTTTTTCGCGTTGCCATTCACGCTCTTTCACAAGCTCACGTTTATCGTGCTCTTTACGTCCTTTTGCTAAACCCACTTCGAGTTTAATCCGGCCGCGCGTGAAATGCAGATCGAGTGGGACCAGGGTATAACCTGCGCGATCCACTTTGCCGATCAGTTTATCAATTTCTGCTTTGTGTAATAACAATTCGCGGGTACGGGTTGGATCAGGATGAATATGCGTTGACGCGGTGGCGAGTGGACTAATATGTGCCCCGATTAATAAAACGCGACCATGTTTGACTACAACATAAGATTCTTTCAGTTGTACGCGTCCCGCACGGATGGATTTGACTTCCCAGCCTTCTAAAATCAAGCCAGCCTCATAACGATCTTCAATAAAATAATCATGAAAGGCTTTTTTATTGGATGTAATACTCATTATTGTCGATGCCTTTGTTAAGATGAAGATATTTTAGCAAATTTATATCCGCATCAAAAAGAGGGATTATGATATAAATGCATGCCATTGTAACAGAATGAAGCAGCCCATGCGACAAAACACACCAACTGCTTTCCTAAATGCTTTTTTATTCAATATAATGCAATGCGGCACTTTTTGTAAGAAATTTATTCACTTACAATTTTTTGTTCAGACATTGCGTCTCCATTTTTGTATTTTAAAATACATTCGTTGAAAAATATGAGAAAACTAATGAAAACATCACGACCAGCAATTGCTACGATTTCTTTTGAGGAACACTTGCCGATTAATCAAAAATATGAAGAAATCACGCAAGCTATATTGAAACATCAAATTATTATTTTATGTGGTGAAACAGGATCGGGAAAAACAACCCAAATTCCCAAAATGTGTCTGGCCTTAGGGCGTGGGCGAAGTCAACGAATTGGCTGTACGCAACCGCGTCGTATTGCCGCTAGAACGGTCGCAAAACGTATTAATCAAGAACTGAATCAACCGCATGTGTGTGGCTATAAAGTTCGTTTTAGTGACACGGTTGATAATGAAAAAACGTATATTAAAATTATGACGGATGGGATTTTGCTTGCAGAAACGCAAACTGATCGTTTTTTAAATCAATATGATACGATTATTATTGACGAGGCGCACGAGCGCAGTCTGAATATTGATTTTCTATTAGGTTATGTCTATCGCATTTTAAAAAAACGGCCGGATTTAAAATTAATTATTACTTCTGCAACGATTGATGCGGAACGTTTTTCCAAGCATTTTAATCATGCCCCTGTGATTGAAGTATCCGGACGAACTTATCCTGTTGACGTGCGTTATCGCCCTATTTTACCAACAAAAGAGAGCGAAATCGCCGAAAATTTGAAACGTTTAAGTGCGCTGACGGATGAAAATGAAGAGGAAAATTTAGAAAAAGCGATTCTCAAAGCGGTGCATGAGGTTTCCATGCTCGGCTCGGGCGATGTTTTAATTTTTCTACCAGGCGAACGCGAAATTCGTGAAACGACAGAGGCGTTACGAAAAGATCCCTTGACTGCGCCAAATCGCGTTGAAATTTTGCCCCTTTTCGCGCGTCTTTCTGCCAGTGAACAAGAACGTATTTTTCAACCATCTGGCTTGCGAAAAATTATTTTAGCCACGAATATTGCAGAAACTTCATTGACTGTGCCGGGCATTCGCTTTGTGATTGATACGGGTTATGCGCGTGTGAGTCGTTATAGCCCGCGCAGTCAAGTCCAGCGTTTACAAATTGAAAAAATTTCACAAGCTTCTGCTAATCAGCGGGCGGGTCGGTGCGGGCGGGTAATGAGTGGTGTCTGCTTACGGCTTTATTCTGAAGAAGATTTTAACAGTCGGAGTGCTTTTACAGATCCAGAAATATTACGGACTTCTTTGTCCGCTGTGATTTTACAAATGGCTTTTTTGCGTTTGGGCAAAATCGAAAATTTTCCTTTTTTAGACAGTCCTGCCCTGCGTTTTATTAAAGACGGCTATAGTTTATTGCAAGAATTGGGGGCGATGACGTCACAGGGACAATTAACAGAATTAGGAAAACAACTTGCCAAGTTTCCCCTTGATCCAAAATTAGCGCGCATGATTTTAGCCGCTAAACAGTTTCATTGCTTGAAAGAAATTTTAATTATTGCCAGTGCGCTCAGTGTCCAAGATCCACGCGAACGGCCAATGCATGCCCAAGAGGCCGCCGATCAAGCCCATCAAAAATTTCTCGATCCAGACTCTGATTTTTTGAGTTATTTAAAATTATGGCATTATTTTGATGGATTGTTACAGCATAAAAAATCCAATCGAAAATTAAAAGATCAATTAAAACAAAGCTTTTTATCCCCCCTTCGTTTGCGAGAGTGGCATGATGTGCATCAGCAGCTGCATCTTTTAGTCAGTGAAATGGGTTTTCGCGAAAACGAAACATCCGCAAATTATATTGAAATTCATCAAGCATTATTAACAGGGCTTTTAGGACAAATTGGTTATAAGAGCGAACCAGATAAACCCTACCAGGGCACGCGGGGACAAAAATTTTATATTTTTCCGGGATCTGGCTTACGTAAAGCGCAACCCCGTTGGGTGATGGCCGCTGAAATTGTCGAAACACAAAAAGTCTATGCCCGCACTGTTGCCAAAATTGAACCAGAATGGGTGGAAAAAATCGCAGCGCATTTATGCAAAAGTCATTATTTTGATCCGCATTGGGAGAAAAAAACACAACAAGTCAGTGCTTTTGAGCGCTTAACGCTTTATGGGTTGCCCATTATTCCAAAACGACGCGTCCATTACGGACCGATTGATCCTGAAATCAGCCGGGAAATTTTAATTCGAGAGGGCCTTGTCGAAGGCGAATTTGAAACAAAAGGCGCTTTTTATCAGCATAATTTAAACCTTATCGCTGAGTTAGAAAACTTAGAAGATAAAAGTCGACGGCGGGATCTGCTCGTTGATGATTATCAAATTTTTCAATTTTATGAAGCCCGTATTCCGCAGGGGATTTATAGTGGCTTTTTGTTTGAAAACTGGCGCAAAGTGGAAGAACGGGCCCAGCCCAAATTATTATTGATGCAGGAATCAGATTTATTGCGTCAAGAAACAGATGCGATTACACCCAATTTGTTTCCAGATTGGCTTCAAATTGATTTAGATCATGTCTCTGAACCGCTGGCGCTTGAATTAGAATATCATTTTACGCCCGGCGAAGAAAAGGACGGCGTCAGTGTTTGGATTCCCTTGCGTTGGCTCACCCATTTGGAAAATTTCTATTTTGATTTTCTCGTACCTGGTTTAATCAAAGACAAGTTGCTTGCCTTAATGAAATCGCTGCCAACTTCCCTGCGGCGCGAGTTTATGCCGTTAGCACAAACGGTCGAAAATATTTATCAAGATTTATGTAAAATGACAACACCCCGACAAGCGATTACGCTTTTTTTAGTTCAATATTTATTCAAAAAAACGGGGATCAAATTGCCAGAGGATGCGTGGCGTTTGGAAGCGTTACCGCCTTATTTATCCATGCGTTATATGGTTTATCTAGAAGAAGAAAAAGCCGTTTCTAAGAAAAAAACACAAACTGTTCGGAAAATTTTGGCAGAAGGCCGAGATTTAGATCAACTCAAACAGCAATTAATTGAAACAGCGCGGGCTTACTTTACCGAACAAACTGAGCAAAGTCAGCCTGAGTTTGTACGCCATGATTTAACAGCTTGGGAGGGTGAAGATTTACCCACTCAATATGAAATTAAACAACAGGGAAAAACAATTATTGCCTATCCCGCTTTTTCACATAATACGCAGGATTTAATTAATATCCAACTGTATGATACAGAAGAACAAGCACAACAAGAGCATGAACAAGGTTTGTTACAGTTATTTCGTTTAATGTATAAAGAACAAATCAAATATGTGCAAAAATATATTGAGAAGGAATTTAAAACGGTCGCCAATTTATTTATTTTAGATGATTTTATGAAGTTTTCACACGAAATGGTGACGTTTTTGATTCGTTATTTGTTATTGGGCGAGCCTGTCACGTTAATTTATCAAAAAAGTCTCTTTTTGAAAAAAGCGGAGTTGACCCGAACAAAATTACAAAGTACCGCTGTCGAAATGGTCGGACTTTTTAATCAAATTGTCAGTGAATGGCGTGAAATTGATAAACAACTGCGCGTGACTCAAGCGCAATCTGATTATAAAAAAGCGATTTTAGCGGATATTAAGACACAATTAGGTGCGCTTTTTTTCGAGGGGTTTATGACACAAAATCGTTTGGAAACCCTCAAAAACTATCCCCGCTATCTTAAGGGCATTCGGATTCGTTTAAATAAAGCAGAATCCAGTGCCGCCCGAGATTATGCGTGTTTACAAGAAGTTCAGCGGGCACAAAATTGGTTGCAACAATTGGATGTGTCGCCTAAGGCGGGGCGTTATCTGAGTCAACGAGAAGCGTTTCGGTGGGCCATTGAAGAACTACGTTTGTCGCTTTATGCCCAAGAAATTAAAACCCGTTATCCCATTTCGATGAAACGTCTTGAAAAACAATATTTAGAAATTCGCGCGATTTCTCTTACATAAAAAATAAAGCCCCCGCATTGATTTCCCCCTATTGAGGGGGAAATATTCAAAACGCTATTTTATAAAAAAATTTATAAAATTAAAGTATATCGAATTGAATTTCTGTTTCAGTATAAAAGATATTTAACTGTGCCGCGCGAATATGCGACAATAATCGTTCTGCTTTTTCTGGCGATGTCAAAATTAAGACTTCAATAGGCAGATCACCTTGTAATTCAAAAAAATGATCAGCATGCCACTGTCCATCATGTCCAAAACTTTCTATGCCTCGAAAAGCGGTGCCGCCTTCAATACGTAAGGCTTTGGCTGTGCTTAAAATCCATCGATAAACAGGAACATTGGTATGCATTCTTTTTTCTTGGGTATAAAAACGAAGCGCTTTTCCTGATGTCATCTAGATAAACTCCTAATGTAAAAATAACTTACAAGTATAAATTCCCAGTGCGACACAAACCAAGGCGCCCAATACATGCGCGCCACACAAAATGAGTGTCCACAACCATTCATTTTGCGAAATTAATGTCATTACTTCTGCTGAAAATGTCGAAAAAGTGGTCAGCCCGCCTAAAAAACCTGTCACAATAAATAGGCGCCATTCTGGGGGCAAAGTATAACGTGTAGCAAAATAAGTCATCGCAATGCCAATCAAATATCCCCCTAATAAATTTACACTTAACGTTCCGAGGGGGATGCGAGGAAAAAGCCCATTCAGCAATATGCCTAGAAACCAGCGGAAAATTGCGCCAAATCCGGCCCCGCAAAAAACTGCGATGAAAGCTGTCATATTCATGGTATTTGATCATAAAAAAATAAAAAGCCCCCTTGTTGGAAGCAAGAGAGCTTTGAGAAAAAATCAAAAAGAGAAAATTTATATCATGATTTTTGATATAAATCTGCCCCTTGTTTGACAAATTCAACTGATTTTTCTTGCATCCCTGTTTCAACATAATCACGGACATCTTGTGTGATTTTCATTGAGCAAAAATGGGGGCCGCACATGGAACAAAAATGAGCGACTTTAGCGGAATCTTTCGGGAGTGTTTCATCATGATATTCCCGGGCGCGTTCTGGATCCAACCCTAAGTTAAACTGATCTTCCCAGCGGAATTCAAAACGCGCTTTAGATAATGCATTGTCTCGAATTTGTGCACCAGGATGTCCTTTGGCTAAATCCGCTGCATGGGCTGCAATTTTGTATGTAATAATACCTTCGCGGACATCTTCTTTATTGGGCAAACCCAAATGCTCTTTAGGGGTGACATAGCATAACATTGCGGTGCCATACCAGCCGATCATAGCAGCCCCAATGGCTGACGTAATATGATCATAACCAGGCGCAATATCTGTCGTCAGCGGTCCTAACGTATAAAACGGGGCTTCGTCACAATATTTTAATTGTAAATCCATGTTTTCTTTAATCATGTGCATAGGCACGTGACCAGGCCCTTCGATCATAACTTGAACGTCATGTTTCCACGCAATTTGAGTGAGTTCACCTAATGTTTTGAGCTCACCCAATTGGGCTTCGTCATTGGCGTCATAGACTGAACCCGGACGTAAACCATCTCCTAATGAAAAACTCACATCATAAGCTTTCATGATTTCACAAATTTCTTCAAAATGAGTATATAAGAAATTTTCTTGATGATGGGCTAAACACCATTTGGCCATGATGGAACCGCCACGGGAGACAATCCCTGTCATGCGTTTTGCAGTGGCTGGAATATAACGCAATAATACACCCGCATGAATGGTAAAATAATCGACACCTTGCTCTGCTTGTTCAATCAAAGTATCGCGGAAAATTTCCCATGTCAGGGCTTCTGCTTTGCCGTTGACTTTTTCTAAGGCCTGATAAATCGGGACTGTCCCAATTGGAACAGGGCTATTGCGTAAAATCCATTCGCGCGTTTCATGAATATGTTTACCCGTGGATAAGTCCATAATCGTGTCAGAGCCCCAACGAATCCCCCACATCATTTTTTCGACTTCATCATGAATGGAAGAAGCCAAAGCTGAATTACCAATATTGCCATTAATTTTAACCAAAAAATTTCGGCCAATAATCATGGGCTCTAATTCAGGATGATTAATATTCGCTGGAATAATGGCGCGGCCGCGTGCGATTTCATCGCGAACAAATTCAGGCGTAATCACACGTGGAATAGCCGCCCCTAAAGCGTGTCCGGGGTGTTGTGTTTTGATCAACGTGCTGAGTTGTTCCGCTCGCTGATTTTCACGAATAGCAATATATTCCATTTCAGGGGTGATCATGCCTTGACGCGCATAATGCATTTGAGTCACGTTTTGTCCCGCTTTAGCGCGGCGCGCCTTTCGGGTTAAATTAAAACGTAATGCATCCAGTTCTTTGTTGTTTAGACGTTCTTGGCTATATTGAGAAGTAGGCGTTTCTAAAATTTCTGTATCATTTCGTTCGTTGATCCATTGTTCACGAATGGCCGGTAAACCAGAATAAATATCAATTTGCGCATTCGGATCTGTATAAATTCCAGACGTATCATAAACGTAAATCGGCGCATTTTTTTCCGCCCCTAAAACAGAAGGTGTGTCACTTTGCGAAATTTCACGCATGGGGACGCGAATATCAGTCCGTGAGCCTTCAATATAAACTTTCTTAGAATTCGGATAACACGCTACATCAATGTGACCAACAGGTTGGTTTAAAAAAGGGGGTTTGGCATTCAAAGCATTATCTCCAAAATCAAAAAGGGTGAGCAAAAAACAAATCGAAAAATTAGACTCTAATTTAAATCAATTTATGCTTTTTGCGCAAAAATTTTTTTTGTATACCAATGAGTTATAACCATTTTTTAAATATGGTTTTAAATTTTTCTAAATTATTTTTTGAATTCAATTGATTTTTTTCGAAAAAACCTTTTTTTTATCTCTAAAATATGAAAAAATTTAG
>CAZDFJ010000012.1:0-64607 GCA_964504875.1 uncultured Burkholderiales bacterium
CTTGTCACGACAGATGTCTGGACAAGCATGGGCTATGAAGAAGAAGCAAAAGAGCGTCAAGCGATATTTGCCGATTATTGTGTCGACGATGAAATGATGGCGTGTGCCGCGCCCGATGCGGTTTTTATGCATTGTTTGCCTGCTCACCGCGAAGAAGAAGTGACGGCCAGTGTGATTGATGGCCCACAAAGTGTAGTATGGGATGAGGCAGAAAATCGGATGCATACCCAAAAAGCACTGTTAGAATATTTATTATTAGGTCGGATATAAAATTAAGCCCCCAGCTGGGGGCTTTTTCTTAAAAACTCAAAGGGGTCTGGCGTTTTAGTCGAGAAAGATTAATCAAAAATGAAGGCTTGGTTTCAGACAGCATTTTGGGGTAATCTTTGCTAAAATGCAGCCCGCGACTTTCTTGTCGTTGCATGGCACATCCCACAATTAAATCCGCAGTTGTGACTAAATTTCTTAGCTCAATTAAGTCTGCACTGACACGAAAATTGCGATAATATTCATTAATTTCACTTTGTAATAAATCAATGCGATGTTTAGCGCGTTCAAGACGTTTTGTTGTCCGAACGATACCGACATAATCCCACATAGCGCGTCGAAGTTCATCCCAATTATGGGAAATCACCACTTCTTCGTCTGCATCAGTCACGCGGCTGTCATCCCATGCAGGCACACTGAGGTGTTTATACGAAGCTTCTTTCAGAATACTTTCACTGGCTGACTCACTAAAAACCAAACATTCTAAAAGAGAATTGCTTGCTAGACGATTTGCTCCATGCAGTCCTGTGCAAGCGACTTCTCCAACTGCATATAGTCCTGGAATGCTTGTCCGACCTGATAAATCAGTGACTAATCCGCCACACGTATAATGCGCGGCCGGCACAACGGGAATCGGTTCAGAGGTAATGTCAATGCCAAGTGCCAAGCAACGCGAATAAATCGTAGGGAAATGTTCTTTAATAAATTCAATCGGCTTATGGCGAATGTCTAAATAAACACAATCTAGTCCTCGTTTTTTCATTTCAAAATCAATCGCGCGCGCCACAATATCACGGGGCGCTAACTCAGCGCGAGGATCATGTGCAGGCATAAAACGTGTTCCGTCTGGCAAAATTAAAATGCCCCCTTCGCCACGAACTGCCTCTGAAATTAAAAAAGATTTTGCATGCGGGTGATATAAACAAGTGGGATGAAATTGAATAAATTCCATATTGGAGACGGCACATCCTGCGCGCCAACCCATGGCAATTCCATCCCCTGTTGCGACATCCGGATTCGTAGTATATAAATAAACTTTTCCTGCGCCACCCGTGGCAAGAACGACTTGATCGGCTCGAAATGTTTCAACTTTTTTTGTTTTAGGATCAAAGACATAAACACCCAAACAACGATCGTCTTCAAGACCAATTTTATTACCAGTAATCAAGTCAATAGCAACATGATCCTCAAACACTGTAATATTTGGATAGTTTTGCAATTGAGAGATTAATGTACTTTGTACGGCTCTGCCTGTTGCATCCGCGGCGTGAATAATACGCCGTTGGCTGTGTCCTCCTTCTCGTGTGAGATGATAGCCAAATGGACTGGTTTCATCTGGTGTAAAAGGCACCCCTTGATTGATTAACCATTCAATATTGCGGCGACTATTCTGGACAACAAATTGAACTGTTTCAGGATGACATAGTCCTACACCAGCAATGTGTGTATCTTTTATGTGCTGTTCTATTGAATCCTGTTCTGACAAAACTGCTGCAATACCACCTTGTGCCCAAGTACTTGATCCATCAAGTAATTTTCTTTTCGTGATGAGTGCAATATGACGATGGTGTTTAGCAAGACGCAAGGCTAAACTCAGTCCAGCTAAGCCACTACCTAAAATAACAATATCAAAATCAAACATTGTGATCTGAAAGAGAGTAAATAAAATAAAAGTTTTTATATAATACCGAGTGAAACATGATGATTCAAAAAGCAGGTATTTTAATTGGCGCAAGTACTAAATCTGGTAAAAATTGAAAAGGCCAAAATAAATTTAAGATTAGGATAACGCAAAATTGAAGCATTAAGCAATTATCGTATGGATTTTTTTCTAAAGGAGCATGTCGAAACAAGGTAAAATAATGAAGTTAAAATGAGATGATAATCATAACAATAAGGATAGCTCAAAATGGATGACCGCCAGATCGATCAAGTTCTGGTCGAAAAAGTACAAAAAGGGGATAAACGTGCTTTTGATTTGCTTGTCTTAAAGTATCAACGAAAATTGGCGCGATTATTGTCGCGGTTTATTCGCGACCCAAATGAAATAGAAGATATCACGCAAGAAACCTTTATTAAAGCTTATAAGGCATTGCCTTCCTTTCGTGGGGAAAGTGCTTTTTATACATGGCTTTATCGAATTGGTATTAATACAGCGAAAAATTATCTTGTTGCGATGGGAAGACGGGCTCCCACCACAACAGAATATGACCATGACGAAGCAGAAAGCTTTGAAGATGCGGTCCATTTGCATGATATTAATACACCAGAACGTGAATTAATGAGTAAGGAGATTGCAGAGACAGTGAATGAGGCCGTCGCGAATTTGCCTGAAGAATTGAAAACCGCAATTACACTGCGTGAAATTGAAGGCCTAAGCTACGAAGAAATTGCCTCGATGATGAATTGTCCAATTGGGACAGTTCGTTCTCGTATATTTCGTGCCCGTGAAGCGATTGCTGGACGCTTGCGTCCTTTACTAGATACCAGTAAAGGGCAACGATGGTAAAAAGGGCGCAAATCGTTTGGTGAAACGCTGTCGAAAAAAAAAAGCTAATGCTTTCTTTTAGTGAGTAAAAAGCCACCAAAATAGGAATAAAACTCAGAATTATTCGACGTACAAAAGAACAAAAATATCCCAACAGGCGATGAGAGTCTCTTAATGCTGTAATGGGTTGGGGGCTTTTTTGGTGTGTAAAAATGACATACCATTTGTTTTGTTATAATCACAACACTCACTGATTCAACCTGAATAATAAGAAATGCAATTAAAATTTAAACAAAAAAGTGTACGTCAGCGTAGCGAATTTTTTAGGAGGACGCATCTCTGGTAAGCGATTATTCTTATTAAATGCGTACAAAATATGAAAAATAATATACAGTCTTCACAAAATCATCAAAAAATTGAACCCACAATGACAAGTCAACACTCAGAACATGAATTTATTTCGTCTCTCTTGGATGGTGAATGCACTCCAGAGGCACTAGATGCTTATTTAAGTGAAATAGAAGAAAACGATCAAATGTTAGCCGCTTGGGAAGCTTTTCATGTCACACGAGAAGTTTTACATCATGAAGAAGGATTAGTCCTTTCCTCTGATTTTAATCGACGTTTACGTGATCGTTTGGATTCAGAATTACCCCTCACCACAGAAATAGAAAAGGAAGGAGAAAAACAACAAGTAAATCAAGCAGTTTCGGCAACTATTGTTAATAATCCAAACACAAACAATGTCATCCCGTTTAAATTCCCGACTCAGAAAAATACAGAGAAGCTGGCAGATGAAAAACCGCAACGATCAACATGGTGGTCCATGGGATTAGCTGCTTCTTTAACCGCTTTAATGATTTCTGGAATGTGGTATAACAATCAAATTAATACGCTGCCGTCAACATATAGTGCTCGCCTTGAAAATTCACCTAAGCAAATCGCACAAGTTTCCCATCTGCCTTCATTACCACCTGCTCCCAATTCAAACACGAATGCCATGTTAAATGAAGCCGAGTTAGATCGTGATTATTTGGTTGTACATCATGCTTATGCGCCAAGTACATCTATTCAGGGGATGGCACCGTATGCGCGTGCCGTTTTTACACAAGAAAACAGTAGCGATACTCAATATTAAACATTAAGTGATATTGCTGTTTATTTTATAGAGTCAAGCGATGAGTGTTAAAACAAAAGTATCTATTCAGTTGGGACGATCTATTGCGGTCACCACAAGTATTTTTCTTTCTTCATTAGGTTATGCTGCGACGCCTATCACGCAAGGGGCGCCCATGAATCGAATGGGACAGACCATGCCAACGATGGCAAATCCGTTAACTCAATCAAACAATAGCGAAGCAACAATGGCTTTAACATGGTTGCAACGGATGGCTCAAGCAGCCAAGCAAGTAAATTATATGGGGGTCTTTGTATATCAACGGGGTAATTATGTTGAGACATTACAAGTGACGCATCAAGCGGCATCAGCCCAAACACAAAACAAAGAACAAGAAAAATTAGAAACTTTAGACGGAAAACAACGAGAAATTATTCGGAATAAAGATCAAGTGATTTGTCATTTTGGATCGCAAGAAAACACAGAAAAAGATGGAAAATCAGATGTCCGTTTAGAAACCCGAAAAAATTATCATTCAGTGCAAAAATTGTCCAGTACCGAACTGGCTTCGTTAGGAACCAATTATCATTTTAAAATGGGCGATTCTGAACGGATTGCCGGCCGTGAAACACAACAAATTTTACTTGAGCCCAAAGATCATTATCGTTATGCGCATCGTTTTTGGATTGATAAGGCAACCGGCTTATTACTTAAAGCCAGTATGCTAAATGAACATAATCAATTAGTAGATCAATTTACTTTTACGCAGATTGCTGTCAATGTTGCAATTGATAAAAATGCGTTTAATTATAACAAGTCGATGCAACCTGCGCATCCAAATATCGCGAATAATCCGACGTTAATTACCAATAATGAGATGAGCAATAATAGAAATGCTTTTGAGCCCAGTAGTTGGACTATTCCCAATTCTGTTGGTTTTAAAAAGGTTGTTGAAACAAAATATCAATTCCGCAAAGATCGGCCTCCGATTACTTATTTGATGTATTCAGATGGATTGGCCGCCGTTTCAATTTTTATTGCAGAAGCAAATCCGAATCGGACGTCTACAACCCGCGAAACAAATCGTGAGCCTCAAGTAAAACAACGCGGCGCGATTCATTCGCTTGTACAATATGTGGGAGATTATCGTATTACCGTGTTAGGAGAAGTTCCTGCTGCGACAGTCCTCCACTTTGCGCATTCATTGAAAAAATAAAATCTGCCATATTTCAATTCAATTGAATGTAAAGAAAACCTGCAAAAAAATAAAGGGGTGAGGGACACCCCTTGTAAGATTTTATACGCTTCAGTATTTAATTCTCACTTGATTTCGTCCTTCTGATTTTGCCTGATAGAGGGCTTCATCTGCCCGTTGAATGGTTTTTTGCATGGCAATATCATCTTGTTCATTCCACGAAGTACAACCAATACTAATAGTAATAGGTACTATCAGACCATTTGTATTCATGGGCGTCACGGCGATGGTTTGTCGAATTGTTTCGGCCAGGGCGGCTGCATGAGGGATGGAGATGCTGGGTAAGGCGATCACAAATTCTTCTCCCCCATAACGGCAAAAAAGCGCCGTTGGCGGCAAACAGGATTGTACGCGTTGTGCGGTCTCAAGTAAGATAAAATCTCCTATTGCATGACCATAAGTGTCATTTACTTTTTTGAAAAAATCAATGTCAAAAATGAGCACAGAAATAAACATATCTTTTTCGTGAAAGATAATGTATTCCTCAAGAAGCATGAAAAAACCGCGGCGATTAAGAATTTTTGTCAAAGGATCTTTCGTTGCTAAATCTTCTAAATGATTACGAAAAGCTTTTTCTTGTGTTACATCGCGAATTTGTCCCATTAAATATTCTTGTTCATGGTGTGAGACATAAGTTAACGCCAATTCAACAGTTCGTTTTTCCTCTCCAACACAATGAATACTTTCAAGAATAATTTTGCGTTCTTGTTTTACGCGTTCCCATAAGGCATGATAATCCTCTTCAGGATGATGGAGTGTGCTGAGTTCAAGCAGTGTTTTTTGTGCCAGTTGATCATGTGAATAATGATAATGTTGGCACATCGCATCATTGACATAGTAAAAGTGAAAATTATCAGCCGGAAAGACACAATAAATAGGGTTTCTTCCCCGATTAGCAATGACATTTACAAGTTGTAATTCGATCCAATTTAAGTGCAATTTTTTCACAAAAAATAAAATAATCAAAAAACCAATAATACCTAGCATTCCAACAATTGAGCTGATCCAAAAGAGTTTAGAAGCATTATTTTCGATATTCTCAAAATTAGGAAGGGGTGTGACAATATTTAAAAATAATCCTTTTGACTGATGTTGTGCGCGGAGCCAAACAAGCGGGATATTATTGTTATTAATTTGCTTTAAATAAAGCAAATTGAGTGACGAATAAATTTCTGAGACATCTAATGCTTCAAAGTTCGTTTGATGATAGCGTTGTAAGCGATAATTAGAATCGGTATTAAAAATTTGAGCGTGCGGTAAGGCTTTTAAAAAATAACGTATTGGATCGGAAATAATAATAACACCTAATTCATCTGTGACAATTAAATTGGGAATATTAATTAATTGTGACAAATGTTCAGTATTTAATTTGATCGCGATGACACCAATAAGTTGATTTTTCTCATTTTTGAGGGGCGCCGAAAAAAATAAACCGGGGATTTTTGTATTTTTACCTACGGCAAATTGTTGTCCTGACTTCCCGCGTATGGATTGTTTAAAATAATCGCGCTCTTTGAAATTACTTCCCACGAGAGAGTGAGGTGATGTCGCATTACTCGAAGCAATACACGTCCCGTTTTTGTCTAAAAGCCAAATAATATCTAATCCGAAACGTTCTTGAAAAAATAAAAGTAGGCGATTCGCTTGTTTTTGTCGGGCAATATCTTTGGATTGAGCGAGTGAAGCAATTAAAACTTGTTCTTGTGAGAGGACAACAGGCAAGTTGGTTAATAGTGTGAGCGTTCGACCTAGTTCTTTTTCTGCTTTTGAAAATTGATACAGGCTCGTCTCATGTGTGGAGAGCGCTAATTTTTTAATTTCTTGGTGCTTCCAATAATTTGAGCCAAGAAATGTAATAAAAAAAAGTATAAAAAAGAGGAAACCCATCAAAAAATAATTAAATTTGATAGAGTTTTTGCTATTTAAAACGCTGGCATGGTAATACATTATAGAAAATTGGCAAGAGTAGAACA
Organism: uncultured Burkholderiales bacterium; assembly: GCA_964504875.1. Lineage (GTDB taxonomy): Bacteria > Pseudomonadota > Gammaproteobacteria > Burkholderiales > CAZDFJ01 > CAZDFJ01. Next base: position 7,101 of record CAZDFJ010000012.1, read on the forward strand.
AGAGGACATTATAACGTTTTTTGATAGATTGCGAAAAAGAACATTAAAAAAAATAAAAATAATGAGGAAGATGAAATTAATAAAAACCCTTATCAATTAAGAAAAGGGTTTTTATTTTTAAAGAAATTCAGGCAAAAAAGTCTTAATAGCGATAATGATCAGGCTTATAAGGTCCATTTTTGGCAACACCAATATATGCGGCTTGTTCTTCTGTTAATTCAGTTAAATGAACGCCGATACGTTTGAGGTGAAGACGGGCCACTTTTTCGTCTAAATGTTTTGGTAACACATAAACACCAACAGGATATTTGTCTGCGTTATTCCATAATTCAATTTGTGCCATCACTTGATTTGTGAAGGAGGCAGACATTACAAAGCTAGGGTGACCTGTTGCACAACCTAAATTGACCAAACGTCCTTCTGCTAACAGAATAATGCGATTCCCGTTAGGTAAAATAACATGGTCAACTTGTGGTTTAATATTTTCCCACGTGTATTGTTTTAAAGAAGCGACGTCAATTTCGGAATCAAAATGACCAATATTACATACAATCGCTTGATCTTTCATTTGTAATAAATGATTATGATCAATCACTTTTGCATTGCCAGTTGCTGTCACGAAAATATCAGCAATCGCCGCTACTTGTTCCATTGTGACAACACGATATCCTTCCATAGAAGCTTGTAAGGCGCAAATAGGATCAATTTCAGTGACCCAAACCGTGGCACCTAAACCACGAAAGGCTTGCGCACATCCTTTACCAACATCTCCATAACCGCAAACTACTGCAATTTTTCCTGCAACCATCACGTCTGTTGCACGTTTGATCCCGTCCATCAAAGACTCACGGCAACCATACAAATTGTCAAATTTGGATTTTGTAACAGAATCGTTGACGTTAAAAGCAGGGGCTTTCAACTCACCTTTGCGCATCATGTCATATAAACGATGCACGCCTGTTGTTGTTTCTTCAGAGATGCCACGAATATTTTCAAGAAGATGAGGATATTTATCGTGCAATACTTGCGTTAAATCGCCACCATCATCTAAAACCATGTTAGGCACCCATTCATTTGGGCCAAAAATGGTTTTTTCAACACATTCCCAGTACTCTTCTTCAGTTTCGCCTTTCCATGCGAAAACAGGAATTCCTGCGGCGGCAATGGCGGCGGCGGCGTGATCTTGTGTTGAGAAAATATTGCAAGAACTCCAGCGCACTTCCGCGCCTAAAGCAATAAGGGTCTCAATTAAAACAGCGGTCTGAATTGTCATATGCAAGCAGCCTGCAATTCGCGCGCCTTTTAAAGGTTGATTGGCTCCAAACTCTTCACGTAAGGCCATTAATCCAGGCATTTCGGTTTCGGCAATTTTAATTTCTTTGCGGCCCCAACTGGATTGATTAATATCCGCTACTTTATAATCTGAAAAAACAGCTTGATTCATGTAATGTTCTCAAAATGAAAATAAATAAAATAAAGACTATATGAAATAATAAGACTTCTTAGGATAAACCCGCAGCATCACGTAAGGCTGCTGCTTTATCTGTATGTTCCCATGTAAACTCTGGCTCTTCGCGTCCAAAATGGCCATAGGCGGCCGTTTTGCTATAAATTGGACGGAGTAAATCTAAAGATTGAATAATGCCTTTTGGACGTAAATCAAAATGCGTCCGAATTAACTCAACAATTTTATCATCCGAGATTTTGCCCGTTCCAAAAGTATTGACCATTAAACTCACAGGTTTTGCGACTCCAATCGCATAAGCGACTTGGACCTCGCAACGGTCAGCAATGCCTGCTGCCACAATATTTTTTGCAACATAACGTCCTGCATAAGCAGCGGAACGATCTACTTTAGAAGGATCTTTTCCGGAGAAAGCCCCCCCACCGTGATGTGCAGCGCCGCCGTAAGTATCAACAATAATTTTACGACCAGTTAAACCACTGTCCCCGACAGGACCACCAATGACAAAACGACCCGTTGGATTAATAAAATAATTTGTATTAATTAATAATTCATTTGGAATAACGGGTTTAATGATTTCTTCAAGAACGGCTTCTTGAAGCGTTTTATAATCCACATCAGGATGATGTTGTGTCGATAAAACAATTGTATCAATACTGTGTGGTTTGCCATCAACATAACGAATCGTGACTTGTGATTTTGCATCAGGACGTAAGAAAGGCAAACGGCCATCTTTACGCACTTCAGATTGGCGTTGTACTAAACGATGCGCATAGTAAATGGGCATTGGCATTAATACATCTGTTTCGTTACATGCGTAACCAAACATTAAGCCTTGATCGCCTGCGCCTTGATCTAAATCAATCCCTTCTCCTTCATTTACGCCTTGGGCAATATCTGGAGATTGTTTATCGTAAGCCACGAGTACTGCACATGTTTTATAATCAAAACCCACTTCAGAACTATCATAGCCGATTTTTTGAATCGCATTGCGGGCAATTTGAATATAGTCAATATTAGCAGTAGTGGTAATTTCTCCGGCTAAAACAACGAGACCCGTATTCGCTAATGTTTCTGCGGCAACCCGGCCGTTTTTATCTTCTGTTAAGATTGCATCTAAAATAGCATCGGAAATTTGATCACATACTTTATCGGGATGGCCTTCGGAAACTGATTCCGAAGTAAATAAAAATTCACTCATTAATTTTATTCTCTATAGTTATAAACCAGTTTGTATTCCAAATAACAAGCTATAAGCTGTTTACTTTTTTTTTATCGACATTTTACATGTTTGCTTAAATTTATGTCTATAACTTTTTGTGCTTTCTTTTAAACTTTTTATATGATTTTTGAAAGATTAAAAAAGTACAGAATAATAAGAAAATTGATTGAAAGATTAAATGGAGGCCGCCGCTTTAATGATCGCCTTTTCTTTATCATAATCTGAAAAATTCTCGAAGAGTTGCATCACGTAGCGTTCAACGCCTTCCTCAACTGTCATAAAGGGTTCATGATAATTTCCTTCATGGCGAAGCGCGCTAATATCGGCTTGTGTAAAGCTTTGATACTTCCCTTTCAGACTTTCAGGAAAAGAACGATAACGAATCAAACCAGCTTTTTGTAAGGCTTCCAAAGAAAGTTTCTCTGCATTTTGTGTTTGACGTATAGTATTGACGACTGCGGCGGCAACATCATTAAAAGGCTGACTATGTCCTGTGCCAACATTATAAATCCCACTAATGTCAGGGGCATTTAGTAAGAAATGAATATTGACTTTAGCGACGTCTTCAACAGAGACAAAATCTCGCCGCTGATCGCCATTTTCATAGCCATGTGATCCTTCAAATAATTCAACATAGCCTTTTTCTTGAAATTGGTTAAAGTTATGAAAGGCCACAGAAGCCATACGTTCTTTGTGAAATTCATTAATGCCGTAGACATTAAAGTAACGCAAGCCAACGACTTGCGATTGAGAATGATGCATATAGCGTCTGTAATATTGATCAAATAAAAATTTAGAATACCCATAAATATTCAAAGGGTTTTCATGACGCCGATCTTCGGTAAAAATATGCCCGCCCCCGTAAACAGCAGCAGAGGACGCATAAATAAATTGAATTTGTTTTGTTTGACAATAACGAAATAACTCAACGGTATAGTCGTAGTTATTTTTCATCATATAGACACCGTCATGACACATGGTATCAGAGCACGCGCCTTGGTGTAAAATAGCACTAATTTGTGGCAAACGATTTGTGTGAATACGCTCGAGAAATTCGTTTTTATCAATATAAGTTGCAATTTCGCATTGTACAAGATTTTTGAATTTCGCGGCTTGTTTGAGATTATCAACCACAATAATACGATCAATTCCTTGAGCATTCAGGGCTTTCACAATATTTGAGCCAATGAATCCTGCGCCCCCAGTTACAATATAGTACATTTTTTTACCTTTTTCGGCTGTATTTTAGTAAACACGTCGTTTGAGTTTGGATTGATGAATAATCGTAGAGGCGATTTCTTCAATAGATTTAAATGTCGTGTTAATAAACGGAATGCGTTCCCGTTTAAAAAGTGTCTCTGCATCTTCTACTTCCGTAATGCAATTTGAAATAGACGCATATTTACTATTAGGGCGACGTTCTTCCCGGATTTCAGCTAAACGATCTGGTTGAATAGAGAGTCCATATAATTTATGTCGATGAGGTTTGAGTGAATCAGGTAAACGCATCCGTTCTAGATCTTCAGGAATAAGGGGGTAATTTGCCGCGCGAATGCCATATTGTAATGCGAGATATAAACAAGTGGGTGTTTTACCGCAGCGAGAAACCCCTAATAAAATGAGATCCGCACGGCTTAGATTATGACTCGTGATGCCATCATCATGATTAATTGAATAATTGACTGCCTCAATCCGACATTGATATTTTTCAGTATCTGCTAATCCGTGAGAAAGTCCGATAGTATGATTAGCAGGCAGACTGAATTCTGCTTCTAAATCATCCATAAAAGTTTTAAATAAATCCAGCACTTTTGCATTTGCAGAAATTAAAAGCTTCCGATGGACAGGGTTAACTAATGTGCTGAAAACTAAAGGACGTTCAGATTCTTCTTGGGCAACCTGATTAATTTCTGCAACGATGGCTTGGACTTTTTCAGTTGTGTCAACAAAAGGACAAGTTCTTCGCTCAAATTTAATTTGATCAAATTGCGTTAAAAGACTATGTCCTAGCATTTCAACCGTGACACCAGTCCGGTCTGAAATTAAAAATACGGAACGTTTACGTTGTGTCATAAGAAATTATAATTCGTTAGCGATAAAAATACTGATTTGTGAATAAATATTAAAATAAAAAAAGAAGCGCGACCATTTGATTTGAATCAATGACAGAGAAAAATAACCCCCAAAATGAGCTTTTGGGGGAAGAAATGAATCTTTAGGGATAGCTATAAGCGCGATTGAGCGTCGAATTATAACGTTCTTCTTCGAGGCGCTTTAAATTCTTCAAATCTTGCGCTTGTTTTTGTTGCATTTGGTTTAAATAGCGAACTTGGCCGTCTAATCGATCAACCTCTTTACGTGCATATGAATCATTCTGAGGGACTTTTACTACTTTGACAACGGGTTTACTTTCTTTTTTAGGTTTAGCTACAGTATTTTTATTATTATGATAGTAGTAATTTCGTGGTCGGGCATAACTGGGCAAGGCTGCATAGTTAGGGGGCACAGGGGGCGCGCCTTTGACATAAGGTCCCTTTTTATGCGCTTCTGCCGCCGGTGCGGGTTTTGTCGCATTCTCTGCTTTTTGTGCCCCTAAGCTAATTGAGCTCGCTTCCGCTTTCGCGCGGGCTTCTGCTCGGGTTTTTTCATTAATGGGCAATTGAATCATTGGTTTTTTGACATCAATCCCAGATCCACTAGATGTGCCTTCCGTTGCGTGAGGATCAGCCGCTAACACGCTGTGCGTACTGCATATTAATCCAGCAAGAATATACAGTGCAGAATGAAAGAACTTTTTTTTCACGGTTGAAACCTTTATTATTTTAAAGAGGGGGATGAGTTATAAGAAGATCGTGTCTGTATTGGAGGAAGCGGTGGAATATAACCTGGATGAACCTCCTCAAGACGAACAATATCTCCAGCTTGTAAAGGGGTATTACTTTTACGTGAAGAAGTGAATTCAGCAATAGAAAATAATGGCTGAACCTGACGGACAATTAGACGACCGACTTCTTCTTCGGGGCGTCCCATAATTGTTTGTCCATCCATATTGGGCAATAGAATAGGTTTACGAGAATAAGCCATAAAACTATCACCTGTTTTAATATTTAAAATTGCGCCCGCATCAATAAAAACTTGTTTTCCATTTGTTTGCGTAATACGTGCACTAAAAGGTAAACAACTCACGCTGTTTTTAATTCGAAGCGCACCAATATTTAAAATACGAAAAAGAGTTTGCCCGATGGGCGTTTGGAAAAATCGGTTACTATTTAGCGCAGTTTGATTTATTTTCAACACTTCATTTGCTTGTGTTACATCACTGACACGATGGCGGCCAATTACTGCTCCTGTTAAACCATCAAAAATGAGAAATTCAATATCAAAACTGCGCGTATTTGGATTATTCAATGGCGAAAGGGCCGATTGAATAATAGGCGGAAAGTCAATATTTCGTCTGAGATGATCACCAAATTTTGCGACTACATCATTTGAATTCGGATCAACACGAGCTTGCTCTGCATTCGCATCAATTACATAGCCTGCAATGACAAATTGAGTACCCAACTTATTAGCAATTTCGCGAACTTGTTGTCCTAAATCACTCGTATGTAATTGATTAGATGCAGTATAATCAATAGGTAATTGTAAATCAGACTGATTTACCACGAAAAAATTATATTGTGTTTCTAAAATGCGTTGTAATTCCTCAGGGAGGGCACGGCCTAAATCGTTTAAATCACCTGTTTGAGTTGTATTCACTGTAGGAAAGTTAAGAACTGCGACTTTCTTACGGTATTGTGCCCCTGGGCGATTATCACAAGTATAATTTTTGATCGAGTCAAGATCGACTTGCAAACGCATATAATATTTCCCATTTGTGGGATATTCTTTAATAATATTAACACGTTTAACGTAAGATTGAGGTTGTGTGTCTGCACTTTGTCCAACCACCCGACCTTTATTAATTAAAAGCGTTGCGTTGACTTGCGTGGCATATTCATCGAGGGCTTGTTGTAATGCACTTTCATAGGCGCGTTGCCGTGCATTTTGAACAGATTGTCCTGCAGTAGAAGCAAAACCATCTACTGTTATGGTTTCTGCATTTACAGAAAAAATGCTAGATAAAAGTGCAATCCCTAATCCGAAGTGGCGATAAAAACGTTGCATACACAGACTCTTAATAGCATAAATAAAAATAATAAAAAACTGTCGTAATTCTCTTACAAACTATAGTATAGATTAAAATAAATCAAATTAATAATTTGTTGAATAATAAAAATGATTAGGTTCTTTAGTTGGTGACACGGCAGCAGGTCTTTGTGGTACAGGGGGTTCTTGTGCGGGGCGCGTGTGATCAATAAATGCTTTATCTGCTTCAAGACGTTTGTCCAAATTGAGTAAAGCATCCCGCATTTTGCGTGTTAAGCGGATTTCAACAATTGTTTTATAATTGCCATCAGGCAAAGGGGTACCACTGACCATACGTGCTCCACGCAATATTGTATCTATTTTAACACGATAAGTGTCATCATAGGCAACCATGGAGGAAACCGTCGTTGATCCTGTAATGCGAACACCATAGAGTTGTTCCGCTAAAGCCCGATAAGCTTCCGCTTTGGAGGCGCGCATGGCCAATAAACGGCGTTGTTCTGGTGGATAGCCCGCATAATGATTCATTGTGCCATAACCAATGCCTTGTACAACAATTTCTTGATTATCGTTTAAAAGGTTTAAATCGACAGGGGCATTGTTCCCATTCGTGCGGGAAAGTTGTAACTCGGAATCATTGGCTGTTTGTTCGCTGGCCATTTCAATGTGAGAACCTTCTCCTTCTGGTGAAGAAGGCGAGGCCGCGTGCGTTAATCCATACGCAGAAAGTAGTCCAAGAGTGATCCAAAAATTCATAAATGATCGCATAAGCATAATATATACGCACACGTTTAGGTTGTTCACTTGATCAACGCGGTGTGCTCTCCTTTTTTTGACAGACTAAAAATAAAAATCTGAGAGAACCGTAAGTGCGGTTTAACTAATTAATAGACATCTCATTATTGTTAAAATGATTGAATAGCTTTTTATGTCCTACGCTACGCAAAAAATTCCTATTATTTAATATTATTTTAAATAAATAATAAAAAGCGATTTGGAGATTAATAATAGAAGAATTTATGATGTAAAACGAGTACAATCTAAAAAAATGGATATTTCTGCTATTTTAATCAACAATGCTAACAAAAAAATACGATGTCACTACAATTTTGTCTCATCGCAGTGAAAAATTAACATTCAAAATTCTATTCATTTTGATATATTATATTCAATCTTTGCTAACTTGATTAAAATAAAATTGGATCGTGATTGTTTTTCGGTATCCATTGCAAGATTTTGGTTTAAAACAACAAGTGAGAGGTCATTATGCCAAAAGTATTAGTTCCATTTGCAGAAGGATTTGAAGAAATTGAAGCATTAACCATTGTTGATATTTTGCGTCGAGCAGATATTGACGTGGTTACCGCATCACTAAGCGACAATTCACAAGTGAAAGGGGCCCATCATGTGACAGTTTTGACAGATGTTACATTAGAGGCAGTCAACGCAGATGAATTAGAGATGATTGTGCTTCCGGGAGGATTACCGGGGGCTTTTAATTTACGTGATGATGCGCGTATTATTCAACTTTTACAGGATCTTAATCAGGCCGGAAAATTTACTGCGGCCATTTGTGCGGCGCCCGTTGCCTTGGCGAAAGCAGGGTTATTAAGCCAAAAACAAGCGACTGGTTATCCTGGGGCATTAGAGTCAATGAATCTGACTGATGTAACGTTACTGCCTGAAAAAGTTGTTCAAGATGGGACTGTTATTACTTCTCGCGGCCCTGCAACGGCCATGGTTTTTGCGTTACATTTAGTTGAGGTCTTAGTCAGTAAAGAAAAACGTACTGAATTGGAAAATGGTTTGTTACATGTTGTCGCGTAATCCTAAAGAATCCCCCTAAATGGGGGATTTTTTTTATAATCCTGTCTTTGTTTTAGGGAGCAGGATTAGGGAATCGTTCATGAATTGCATTAATTTCAGCCAGTAATTCAGCAGAAAGAGGGGTGTTGTAAATAGCGAGTTGTTCTTTAAGTTGTGCTAAAGAAGTCGCTCCAATAATCATACTATTGACAAACCAACGGCTTTGCACAAAATTGAGTGCTAATTGTAATAATGACAGATTATGTTTTTTTGCTAAATCACGATAAGCTTGTGTTGCAGCAAGTGTATTGGTTTTATCATAGCGTTTGCCAAAACTTTCAAATAATCCAAGACGTGAGTTTTCTGGGTAGGGCCGGGATAGATATTTTCCGGTCAGCCAACCGAAAGCAAGCACACTATACGCCATTAAGCCTATTCCTGTATGTCGAACGGTTTCCGTTAACCCTTGTTCAAAAGAACGATTAATTAAGCTATAGGCATTTTGTATTGAAACAGGCGCGGGTAAGTTATATTTTTCAGCGGCATTTAAAAAAGCGCAGACTCCCCAAGGTGTTTCATTACTGAGACCAATAAAGCGTATTTTTCCAGCTGTCACTGCACGTGAAAGGGCTTCTAACTGTACTTGCACGGCTATTGGTGGGGTTGCTTTGCTTTCTTCTTCTAATAGGTATTCTGTTTGGCCGAACATAGGAACATAACGACTTGGCCAGTGAATTTGATATAAATCAAGATAATCTGTTTGTAATCGTTTTAGACTGGCATCAATGGCCTTTTCGACATTTTCAGGTGTCACGGAAAGATCACCTCCCCGTATCCATGGTAAATGGCGATTAGGGCCCGCAATTTTAGAGGCTAAAATAATTTTATCTCGTTGTTGGTTTTTCAACCAATTTCCAATATATTCCTCACTTTTTCCATATGTCTCTGCTCGTGTTGGCACAGAATAAATTTCGGCAGTATCAATAAAATTAATGCCGTGTTCAAGCGCATAATTCAGTTGTAGATGGGCTTCTGTTTCTGTGTTTTGTTCTCCAAAAGTCATAGTACCTAAACAAACTTCTGAAACTGTTAAGGAACTTGTACCTAATTGGCGATATTTCATTGTAAAAACTCCGGTTAAATTATCTTAATTGACGAGTAAAAAGGATAGTAAAGCTATTTATATTTTTCAAAAATACCATTATAAAATGATAATAAAAAACTATTTTTTTGTCATTTTCATCTATTAACTTAATTTATAACATAAGCAATTTTAAAGAAGAATAAACTAATATATGAAGCTTTAAATAATTTAAAAAATTATTCTCGAAATAATAAATATTTCGTAGGAGACAAAAATGAGCTCATTATTAATTCGATTGGAAGAAGAAGATGACATTCCTTCAATTCAAAAGATGTTGCAAGTTGTTTTTGATCAACCAATAGAATCAAATCTGATATCACAATTACGTGAGCAAAATGCGTTGGCGTATTCATTTGTTCTAGAAAAAGGACAGGATCTTATTGGACATATTGCGTTTAGTCCCGTGTCTTTAAATGAACAAGAAAATATGGGGCTAGGACTTGCATTAGTTTCAATTTTGCCAAATTACCAACATCAAGGGCTGGGGGCGGCCTTAATTACACATACACTTTCTTATTTACAAGCACATACGACCTGTCCTTTAGTCACTGTTGCAGGTGTTCCTACATATTATCAACGTTTTGGCTTTGTGTCGGCAAAAAAATTAAAGATGTTTTTTAATATTCCTTTATCTGAAGAGTATTTTATGGTGAAAATTTTGAATACAGAATGTATCAAAGAGGGGGGAATTATTAAGTATCATCCTATATTCAATTTGAGTTTTTAACTAATATAAATGATAGAAAAAATATAATTTAGACAAATTTAAAAGTTATTTCTTATTAAATACAAAAAAATTATAGAGAAAATATAAATTTTTAAAACTGAATGAACGGTGTTACTTTTTTAAATAGGAAGATTAGCATATTAATTTATGTTAATATAAATCTGTTTTGTTTTGATTTTAAATGGTTTTTGATTTTTTTGATGAAATAATTATAAAAAAATTGCATATTAAACTTCGTGTAATCGTTTTTGAAGGGAGGTGAGTACAGTTTGAGAAATTAAACTGTATTAATACATAATATGAGTTCACACCGAGAATTTAGTTCATTATTACCAGGGTTGTCGCTCAAAATAAAAATTTTGATCTGGTTTGTTGTCGTTAATGTGATTACTGTGATTACGTTTTCAATTAATGATTATATTGGCAAAGCAAAAGATATTCGTATGGAAATGGATTCCCGTTTACGTGCAGCGGCCTTTGCAGTTCCAAGAATTGTTCCCGAAGGATACTTTGATGAGGTGCATAATCCTAAAAGTATAAGTACTGAAGACTATAAAAAAGTGGTTATTAAATTGGGGGGATACGCTAAAGATGTTGATTTAACGTATGCATATGCGATGACTGTCAAAGATAATAAAGTTTATTATATTGCAGACGGGGCGCCGGAGGAAGAAGTTAAGGCAGATAAATATTCAAAATTATTTGAAGTCTATGATGATGCTTCTCCTGCGGTGACAGAAGCTTTTCAGTCAGGTCAACCCAAATTTGCAGAATACACAGATAAATATGGTTCATTTCGTTCTATTTTTATGCCTTTTACGACTCCAAAAGGAGCACATTATGTTGTCGGAATTGACATTAAAATTAACTACTTAGATGAATTATTGAGAGAAAATGCGATTAAATTAGTTGGGATTGGCTCAGTTGCTTTAATTAGTGCGGTCCTGTTTTCTTTTATTGGCGCAAAATTCGTTGTGAAATTAATTGTAGATGTCTCACACGAATTAGAAAATATTTCTCAATATCGTGATTTATCCCGATCTGTAACGACCAAAACGCAAGATGAAATTGGCCGAATGGCGCAAAGTATGAATAATTTATTGCGTTTATTACGATCTACTTTTATGGAAGCCCATCGTGCTTCCGAGTCTAATGCAGCCATTGCGTCTCAATTTGTCAGTACTGCCGAAGAATTATCCGCACAAGTTAAACAAGGTTCAGATTTATTAGCAAATGTCGCAAATGATGCACAGGGGATTCGTAATCGAGCTGAACATTCTACCAATGTGGTAGGACAAGTTAAAGCTGAAATTGAACATGCGAGTAAACGTCTTGCTGAGTCTAAAAAAGAATTAGATATTATGGTGAATGTCATTCAACAAAGTGCTCAAGCAAATAGTGATTTGGCACTCAGTTTGACCAATCTTTCTGTGGATACGCAAGATATTTTACGCGTTTTATCTACGATTTCAGATATTTCAGATAAGACGAACTTATTAGCCTTAAATGCGGCGATTGAGGCGGCGCGGGCGGGTGAGGCAGGGAAAGGATTTGCGGTGGTCGCGGATGAAGTGAGGAAACTTGCGGCACAAACGCAAGATGCGTTAAAAGCCACGCAAAAAACAATTGATCATATTGTACAATCCATTAACGATGCTTCAGAACGTATGAATCAAACTGCGGCTCAAAATAATGATCTAGTTCAATCATCTGTGGATGCTTTATCATCGATTCAATCGATGTCTGATATGATTTTTAAAACCTCCGAGAATGTACAACAATCAGTTCAAAGTTCACATGAAATTCAAGATGCTGTTCAGATCATGACATCTAATTTAGATTCTGCAAATGATAATCTTGTGGTAAGTGTCAAAAAAGCAGAAGAAATTCATACTGTGGCAGAGGAGTTGGGTCACCGTGCAACGCAGCTAAAAGTAAAATTAGATGATTTTAAAGTGTAACAAGGATAAAAAAAGCCCTCTTAAAAGAGGGCTTTTTATTGATACGAAGTGATTAAATATTAATTAATTCACTTCAGATTGTGATGCATGACCATGCCCACCGGCGGCGTTAAACAAATCTAAACGACGTTGGCGACGTGTTCGATGATACGTTAACCCGGTTCCAGCTGGAATGAGACGACCGACAATCACATTTTCTTTCAGACCGCGTAAGTCATCGCGTTTACCCATAATCGCTGCTTCCGTTAACACGCGTGTTGTTTCTTGGAAAGAAGCAGCAGAAATGAAGCTATCTGTTGATAAGGAAGCTTTTGTAATCCCCAATAAAACATATTCATACAAGGCTTCTTCTTTGTCTTGTTCTAGCATCCGTTCATTTTCGATCAGGACTTCTGCTCGTTCAACTTGTTCGCCTGTAATAAAACGTGTATTACCTGGGTGAGTAATATTAACGCGACGGAGCATTTGGCGCACAATGACTTCAATGTGTTTGTCATTAATCCGCACCCCTTGTAAACGGTAAACTTCCTGCACTTCGTCCACAATATAACGGGCAAGTTCTTCGACCCCTTTCAAACGCAAAATATCATGTGGATCAACAGGACCATCTACAATTAATTCCCCTTTATGAACATGTTGACCATCATGAACGGTTACATGACGATCTTTTGGAATCAAATATTCATGTTCATTATTTTGAGGATCGGTAATAATCAAACGTTGTTTGCCTTTAGTATCTTTCCCAAAGCTGACATAGCCGTCATATTCTGCCAACATCCCCGCATCTTTTGGTGAACGGGCTTCAAACAGTTCAGCCACACGCGGCAGCCCCCCTGTAATATCGCGGGTTTTACTTGATTCTTGAGGAATCCGGGCAAGTACATCCCCAACATGCACTTCTTGTCCATCTCGACTGCTAATAATGGTGCCTACTTGGAACGCAATGGTCACAGATTGTTCTGTTCCTGGAGTTTTAATTTCTTGACCAGTATGTGGATCAAGTAATTTCACTTGAGGACGCATTGATTTTGCTTGCGCTGCGGTGGCGGCCCGACGTTTTGGCTCAATCACAACAAGCGTAGACAGACCGGTTCGTTCATCTGTTTGTTTAGAAACAGTCACGCCTTCTTCAATGTTTTCAAACTTGATCACCCCACCAACTTCGGTAATCACAGGACGGGTATGTGGATCCCATTCTGCAATAATTGCCCCAACTTTGACGAGTTCACCTGCGTTTGTTCGTAAAATTGCCCCATAAGGTACTTTATGACGTTCCCGTTCCCGACGTGTAAATTCATCGCGAATAATCACTTCACCACTGCGAGAGACGACAACCATTTCATGACGCGCATTTTCAACAAGACGCATTCTGTCATTAAATTCCAAAATCCCACTGGATTTCAGGGTAATTTGGCTCACAACCGCCGCACCAGACGCTGCTCCCCCAATATGGAATGTCCGCATTGTCAACTGTGTACCAGGTTCACCAATGGATTGTGCTGCAATGACCCCGACCGCTTCCCCAGAATTGACCATTTGTCCACGACCTAAATCCCGGCCGTAACATTTTGCGCATAAACCATAACGCGTATTACATGTCAATGGCGAACGAACACGCACTAAATCGACGTTTAATTGTGTGACTTTATCAACAATCATTTCGTCTAAAAGTGTGCCTGCTTCTACAATGGTTTCGCCTGTTTGCGGGTTAACAATGTCAAGCGCTGCTACACGACCTAAGATCCGATCGCGTAAGGCTTCAACCACTTCACCCCCTTCAATGACGGCGCGCAATTCAATGCCATCTGTGGTACCGCAATCATCTTCAGTAATCACTAAATCTTGTGTGACATCGACTAAACGACGTGTTAAGTAACCAGAGTTTGCAGTTTTTAACGCAGTATCTGCTAACCCTTTCCGTGCACCATGGGTAGAAATAAAGTACTGTAATACGTTTAGACCTTCACGGAAGTTCGCTTTAATGGGTGTTTCAATAATAGAGCCATCTGGTTTTGCCATCAGACCCCGCATCCCAGCAAGCTGACGAATCTGTGCCGCAGACCCCCGCGCACCTGAATCGGCCATCATATAGATGGAGTTAAAGCTCACTTGCGATAAAGTGTATTGCTGCTCGTCTTGCTCGAAATCAGTTTCAACAATTTTGCTGTATTCTTTGAATTTGAAGCCAATCGCTTCTAAGAATTCCATCCGAGACTCAGGAAGAATATTATAATTGTTGATTAAATGCGCAATTTCTAATTCTTTAGGTTTAACCGCCAAAGGGTCTACCTCAAGATGACGCATCATTTCGCCCGCGACTTTCTCGGAAGTTTTATTCCAAATATCAACGATTTTGTTGTAACGTTCCCCTGCGGTCACCAACCCTGAACCAAATTGGTCTTGGATTTTCTTGACCTCGTCATCCGCTTGCTCAAGTAAATTGACTTTTGCGGCTGGAATTAACATATCGCGAATGGCAATAGAAATGCCCCCACGAGTCGCAAATTGGAATCCGGTATACATCAATTTATCGGCAAAAACAACAGTCGCTCCAATGCCACACTGACGGAAAGACGCGTTAATCAAGCGACTAATTTCTTTTTTCTTCAGGGCTTTATTGATATGCTCGAAAGCTAAACCATCTGGTAAAATTTCGGATAAAAGAGCGCGGCCAACAGTCGTTTGATAGCGAGTAATTTTTTCGCTTTTCGTATTATCTGCGTGTTTGACGACCTCACGAATCCGAACTTGAATTCGTGTTTGCAATTCAACAAATTTGTTGTAATAAGCCCGCCATACTTCGCTAATATCAGCAAACATTAAGCCTTCACCGCGGCCATTAATTCGATCACGGGTCATGTAATATAAACCCAGAACGATATCTTGGGAAGGCACGATCATTGGATCGCCATGCGCAGGAGAAAGCACATTATTTGTGGACAGCATCAAAGTCCGTGCTTCCATTTGTGCCTCTAAAGAAAGCGGCACATGGACAGCCATTTGATCCCCGTCAAAGTCAGCATTAAATGCGGCACAAACGAGTGGGTGTAATTGAATCGCTTTCCCTTCAATGAGGACCGGTTCAAAAGCTTGAATCCCTAAACGGTGCAAAGTCGGCGCACGGTTTAACAAGACAGGATGTTCATGAATGACTTCTTCTAAGATATCCCATACTTCCGGCGCTTCTTGTTCAACCAATTTTTTCGCAGCTTTGATCGTACCTGCTAATGTCCGTGTTTCAAGGCGTTCAAAAATAAAAGGCTTAAATAATTCTAATGCCATTTTCTTTGGCAGACCGCACTGATGTAATTTCAGTTGAGGCCCCACCACAATAACAGAACGGCCTGAGTAATCAACCCGTTTTCCTAACAGATTTTGACGGAAACGCCCTGATTTCCCTTTAATCATATCAGCTAATGATTTTAAAGGACGTTTGTTTGCGCCCGTCATTGCTTTACCACGACGACCGTTATCTAAGAGGGAATCAACAGCCTCTTGTAACATTCGTTTTTCATTGCGGACAATAATTTCCGGCGCTTTTAATTCTAAAAGTTTACGCAAACGATTGTTACGGTTAATCACGCGACGGTATAAATCATTCAAATCTGAAGTAGCAAACCGTCCCCCTTCTAATGGCACGAGAGGGCGTAAATCTGGCGGTAAGACAGGTAAAACTTCTAAAATCATCCATTCTGGTTTAATACCAGATTTTTGGAAGGCTTCTAAGACTTTAAGACGTTTTGCGATTTTTTTGATTTTTGTTTCAGAACTGGTTTGTTCGAGTTCAGCACGAAGGCCTTGTATTTCCTCGTCTAAATCCATTGTTTTTAACAAATCACGAATGCCTTCTGCACCCATTGAGGCAGCAAATTCGTCTCCATATTCTTCAACTTTTGCGATATATTCTTCTTCTTGAAGAATTTGTGCGCGTTCAAGTGGAGTCATGCCAGGATCAGTGACAACATAGGCTTCAAAATAAAGCACGCGTTCAATATCGCGTAAAGTCATGTCTAAAACCATTCCCAAACGACTGGGAAGTGATTTTAAAAACCAAATATGTGCAACAGGACTAGCCAGTTCAATATGACCCATCCGTTCACGACGGACTTTAGAAACGGTCACTTCAACGTTACATTTTTCACAAACCACGCCACGATGTTTCAGACGTTTGTATTTACCACAAAGACACTCATAATCTTTGACAGGACCAAAGATTTTCGCACAAAATAGCCCCCCAGTTTCTGGCTTAAATGTCCGATAGTTAATTGTTTCTGGCTTTTTAACTTCGCCATAGGACCATGTACGGATTTTTTCTGGGGAGGCTAAACTAATCCGAATGGCATCAAATTCTTCTTCAGGAGTGACTTGTTTAAACAGATCTTTTAGGACGCTATTGCCGAAGTTTGTACTCATGGCGTTTGAATTCCATAGGTAGATAAGTTGTTCCCCCTGCTTGATTAATCACTTAACCAAAACAGAGGGAATAGAAAAGATAAAGACTTTTAGTATTTTTTGATGAGTTAATCACGTTCGAGATCAATATCGATCCCGAGTGAACGAATCTCTTTGGTTAACACATTAAAGGACTCAGGCATACCTGCATCAATTTTTTGTTCGCCTTTGACGATGTTTTCATAGATCTTTGTTCGACCGTTGACATCATCTGACTTCACTGTCAACATTTCTTGGAGTGTGTACGCTGCACCATAAGCTTCTAAGGCCCAAACTTCCATTTCCCCAAAACGTTGTCCACCAAATTGTGCTTTACCGCCAAGTGGTTGTTGTGTCACAAGACTGTAAGGACCTGTCGAACGCGCATGCATTTTATCATCTACCAAATGATGTAATTTCATCATATGTTTGTAACCAACAGTCACAGGACGATCAAAAGCTTCACCTGTTCGACCATCGTACAGAACGATTTGACCTGTCTCTGGTAAATCTGCTAAACGCAACATCGCTCGAATTTCTTCTTCAGAAGCCCCATCAAAGACAGGACTTGCAAAAGGCACACCTTTTTTCAGGTTACGGGCCAATTCCAAAATCTCGTCATCTGTGAAGCTTTCAAGCGATTCTTTTTGTCCAGTTGTATTGTAAATTTTTTCCAAGAAGGAACGAATTTCGGAAACAGCTTGGTCACGATGCCATTTAAGCATTGTTCCAATCTTATCGCCTAAACCTTTTGCAGCCCAACCTAAGTGTGTTTCTAAAATTTGACCAATATTCATCCGAGAAGGCACCCCTAATGGATTCAATACAATATCCATTGGTGTTCCATTTGCCATATAAGGCATATCTTCGATTGGATTGATCTTAGAAACGACCCCTTTATTACCATGTCGACCAGCCATTTTATCACCTGGCTGTAAGCGACGTTTGACGGCGAGATAGACTTTCACCATTTTTTGAACACCTGGTGCTAATTCATCTCCTTCGGTCAATTTCGTCCGCTTGGCTTCAAGAAGCATTTGAAATTCTGCCCGTTTTTGTTCTAAACTAGAACGCAATTGCTCCAATTGTTTAATTGCTTCTTCATCAACTGGACGAACTTCAAACCATGCTTGGGGTTGAATACTGTTCAAGTAAGTGTCATCAATGATACTGCCTTTGGCCAAACGCGCAGGCCCCCCGTTCGCTTCACGTCCTAATAACAAACGGCGAACACGTTCATACGTATCTTCTTCAACAATACGAATTTGATCATTGATATCTTTACGGAAAGCCCGCAAACTTTCTTCAATAATTTGTTTAGAACGTTTGTCGCGCTCGATACCTTCACGTGTGAAGACCTGTACATCAATGACGGTTCCCGCCATCCCAGATGGAACGCGTAAGGACGTATCTTTTACGTCAGAAGCTTTTTCACCAAAGATAGCACGCAACAATTTTTCTTCAGGTGTTAATTGTGTTTCACCTTTTGGTGTCACTTTCCCAACGAGAATATCACCTGCTTGTACTTCTGCACCGATATAGACAATCCCTGATTCATCTAGGCGATTACGCATAGATTCACTCAAGTTTGGAATATCGCAGGTAATCTCTTCTGGACCTAATTTTGTATCACGAGCAACAGTCGATAATTCTTCAATATGAATTGAAGTATAACGATCATCCGCTACCACACGCTCTGAAATCAAAATAGAATCTTCAAAGTTGTAACCATTCCAAGGCATAAACGCAACAAACAAGTTTTGACCTAGTGCTAATTCCCCTAAATCGGTGGAAGCACCATCCGCAATAACGTCATTTTTACTGACCGTATCGCCGACACGTACAATAGGACGTTGATTAATGTTTGTATTTTGGTTAGAGCGTTTATATTTAATTAAATTATAAATATCAACACCCACTTCACCTGGAATCGTCTCGTCATCGTTCACGCGAATCACAACACGACTGGCATCAACATATTCGACACGTCCACCCCGGAAAGCCTTAATGGCTGTACCAGAATCAACGGCTGCAATACGTTCAACACCTGTTCCAACAAGTGATTTTTCTGGCCGTAAGCAAGGCACCGCTTGACGTTGCATGTTTGAACCCATTAACGCACGGTTCGCATCATCATGTTCCAAGAATGGAATCAATGATGCAGCAACAGACACAATCTGTGATGGAGCCACGTCCATATATTGAACGTCTTCTGGTTTTTTCAGAACAGACTCACCCTTGTGACGACTTGAAACATACTCGTCAATCAAACGACCACTGTCATCTAACTCCGCATTCGCTTGAGCAATGACAAATTGACTTTCTTCAATCGCAGAGAGATAGTGCACTTCATTGGTCACGCAGCAATCCACGACTTTACGATAAGGCGTTTCTAAGAATCCGTATTGATTTGTCCGTGCATATAATGCTAAGGAATTAATCAAACCAATATTTGGACCTTCAGGGGTTTCAATTGGACAAACACGTCCATAGTGCGTGTGATGCACGTCACGGACTTCAAAACCGGCGCGTTCACGTGTTAACCCACCTGGCCCTAATGCAGAAACACGACGCTTATGTGTAATCTCAGATAATGGATTGGTTTGATCCATAAATTGAGATAACTGACTTGATCCGAAGAATTCTTTAATCGCCGCATAAACGGGTTTTGTAGAATTAATCAAATCATTAGGCATCAAGTTTTCAGATTCTGCTTGAGATAAGCGTTCTTTTACGGCACGTTCAAGACGCGCCAAGCCTGCTCGAAATTGGTTTTCTGCCAATTCACCAACAGAACGGACACGACGATTGCCCAAATGATCAATATCGTCAACTTCACCACGGCCATTACGTAATTCAACTAAAATACGAATCACGTCAATAATGTCGTGTGTTTCAAGCGTGCCAGGACCTTCATCATGACCACGATTCACACGGCGATTGAACTTCATTCGACCAACCGCAGATAAATCGTAACGATCTTCACTGAAGAACAAGCCATTGAATAAGGCCTCAACAGCCTCGTCCGTAGGCGGTTCACCTGGGCGCATCATACGATAAATCGCAATTTGTGCAGAACGTTGATCAATCGTATCATCCACACGCATTGTTTGAGAAATGAAATCCCCTTGATCAATATCATTGGTGTAAAGCACATCAATTTCGTTGATCTGATTGGAGGCGAAGCGGGCCAACATCGCTTCAGTCACTTCCTCATTTGCATAGGCGATAATTTCACCAGTATTTGTGTTAACAATATTGCGTGCTAGCACTTTACCCAATAGCATATCTGCTGAAACAACCAAGCGGTTAATCTCAAGTTGGGTAATTTCTTTCATATGGCGTTTTGTAATGCGTTTTTCACGCGCTACAATGATCCGCCCATCTGGTGCTTTAATGTCAAAGCGTGCAATTTCGCCTTGTAGACGTTCTGGAACAAGAGCAAGTTCAATACGATCTTCAAACAAATAGAATCTATCAAATTTGAAGAACAAATCGAGAATCTGTTCAGAATCATATCCTAAAGCGCGTAACAAAATTGTTACAGGCATTTTACGACGCCGATCGATCCGGAAATATAAATAATCTTTAGGATCAAATTCGAAGTCAAGCCATGAACCACGGTAAGGAATCACACGAGCTGAATAAAGATATTTCCCAGAAGTTTGGGTTTTTCCCTTATCATGCTCAAAGAAAACACCAGGAGAACGATGTAATTGTGAGACAATGACTCGCTCAGTCCCATTGATGATAAAGCTACCATGGGGGGTCATTAAGGGCAAATCGCCCATATAAACCAATTGTTCTTTGGCTTCCTTGACTTTACCAGTTTCCTTGTCAAGAATTGTCAAACGAACACGCGCACGCAATGGAGAAGCAAAATTGACTCCGCGCAATTGACATTCGGTTACGTCAAATTTTGGTTCATCGAGTGTGTAATACAGAAAATCAAGTCGGGCATTCCCACTATGGCTAATAATAGGAAAAATTGACTGAAATGCTGCCTGTAAGCCCACATTATGGCGTTCTTCAGGGGCTTTTTCTGCTTGAAGGAATTGACGGTAAGAGTCAAGTTGCATTGCAAGCAAAAAGGGAACATCAAAAAGTTTGAGAATATTATTACGTTTCGCAAAATTTTTGCGAATACGTTTTTTTTCTGTGAATGAGTAGCCCATTAATCTGTTCCTAAAAACGTACTCAAACGGGTTTAGATGCGAATTGACATCGTGTAAAAACAAAAAAACAAAAAACAACCCTGTTATTCCACATAATTCAGATCAAATAACTTAACTATTGAAAGATAACAAGACTGTTTTTTGTTTTTTGTAAATACAAGAAATTCTTCTCTTTTTTTTTATGCGACAACACCCCACTTTTACCTAGTTCGTTTTGTTCACATACATAAGTAAAAGTAGGGGAAAAGACAGTTTACTCAAATTGATTATTTGAGTTCTGCAGATGCGCCAGCGTCTGTTAATTGTTTAACAATTGCTTCAGCTTCAGCTTTAGGTGCGCCTTCTTTAACTGGTTTTGGTGCGCCATCAACGAGGTCTTTTGCTTCTTTCAAGCCTAAACCTGTAATTTGACGAACAACTTTAATAACGTTTACTTTGTTGTCACCAACTTTAGTTAAGATAACGTCAAATTCAGTTTTTTCTTCAGCAGCTGGAGCAGCAGCAGCTGGAGCAGCAGCAACAGCAACAGCAGCAGCAGCAGCGGAAACACCAAATTTTTCTTCCATGTCTTTGATGAGTTCAGATAATTCTAAAACAGACATCGCAGCGATTGCATCTAAAATTTCAGCTTTAGTAATAGCCATTTAAAAAAACTCCAAAAGAATTTAAATAGATTCTGGTTAATAATCTGCTAAACAGGATGCCCTGAAATTAAGCAGCTTCTTGTTCTTGTTGTTTGTCGCGTAAAGCAGCCAATGTACGAACGAATTTGCTTGGTACTTCGTTGAGTGTACGAACAAATTTCGTAATTGGTGCATTCATTGTCGCCATCAATTGTGCTAAGAGTTCTTCACGGCTTGGCATTGAAGCAAGTTGTTCGACTTGGGCAACGTTCATCACTTGGTTGCGCATTGCGCCACCTTTTACGATGAATTTATCATTACCTTTAGAGAACTCATGAATGACTTTGGCAGCGGCAACGGGATCAACAGAGATCGCATACACTAAAGGTCCAGACATTTGAGCGGCAAGCCCTTCAAATGCAGTTCCTTTTACAGCACGTTGTGCTAATGTGTTTTTCAAAACACGTAAATAAACACCTGATTCGCGTGCTTTCTTGCGTAAACCAGTAATTTTATCAACGGTCACGCCACGATATTCTGCGATCACAATCGCTTGGGCATTTGCCACTTCTGCGCTAATATCAGTGACAATTGCTTTTTTATCGTTAAGACTTAAACCCAAGGTTGTGTTCCTAAAATATATAGTGTTGATGAATGTGCTTTGTTTGGTATAAAACCAAACGCCACCCCCATCGGTGAACCGGAGTCGGGACACCGTCTGCGCAGGCGCGAATAATAAATTTTTCGACTTTAAACGTTTTATTAAAAACGTACCAGCGGTCTTGGACTACAGCCCAAATATACTTCTTGAAGTTTGTGTAAATTAAGACGCTGTTGCGTTCAATGCTTGAACGCCTGCGTTATCAACACGAATACCTACACCCATTGAACTTGCAACTGTGACGCGTTTTAAGTAAACGCCTTTGGATGTTGCAGGTTTTG
Source organism: uncultured Burkholderiales bacterium (assembly GCA_964504875.1). GTDB lineage: Bacteria > Pseudomonadota > Gammaproteobacteria > Burkholderiales > CAZDFJ01 > CAZDFJ01. Next base: position 29,746 of record CAZDFJ010000012.1, read on the forward strand.
CTTTTTGTAAAGCAGCAATCAAGGCTGTCAAGTTTTCTTGTAATGCGTCAACAGGGAAAGAAGCGCGGCCTAATGTGCAGCTCACGATCCCACCTTTGTCAGCACGATATTGTACTTGACCTGCTTTTGCATTTTTCACGGCACCAGCTACATCGGCTGTCACGGTTCCAACTTTAGGATTAGGCATTAAACCCCGTGGCCCTAAAATTTGACCCAATTGACCAACAATACGCATAACGTCAGGAGAAGCAATGACGATATCGAAATCTAATTGGCCTGCTTTCACTTGTGCAGCTAAATCTTCTAAACCAACAATATCTGCCCCTGCTTCTTGTGCCAATTTCACGTTGTCACCTTGTGTAAAAACAGCAACGCGTGCAGTTTTACCAGTTCCACGTGGAAGGACTACAGAACCACGAACCATTTGGTCAGATTTACGTGGATCAATCCCTAAATTGACAGAAACGTCAATAGACTCATCAAATTTTGCAGTGGCTGTTTCTTTAGCGAGTTGTAAGGCATCTGCTACAGCGTAGTTTTGAGCACGATCAACTTTGGCACGAATTGCTTGCATACGTTTGGTTACTTTTGCCATGTTATGCGACTCCTTCTGTGTCAACACCCATACTGCGTGCACTACCTGCGATTGTACGAACAGCAGCGTCCATATCAGCAGCTGTTAAATCTGGCATTTTAGTTTTTGCAATTTCTTCAAGTTGTGCGCGTGTCAATTTACCTACTTTGTCACGATTTGGTTTTGCACTACCAGATTTGATTCCCAATGCTTTTTTAATTAAAACAGAAGCAGGAGGCGTTTTCAGAACAAATGTGAAGCTTTTATCTGCATAAGCAGTAATCACAACAGGAATTGGTAAGCCAACTTCCAAACCTTGAGTTTGGGCATTAAAAGCTTTACAGAATTCCATAATGTTCAAGCCACGTTGACCGAGTGCAGGACCAATAGGAGGAGAAGGATTTGCTTTACCAGCAGGTACTTGAAGTTTAACGTACCCAACAATTTTCTTTGCCATGTGAATACCTATATAATGGGTTAGCGTAATACAAACAGGTGTATTACTCCCCGATAATGTTTAAACTATTTTTTAAAACTTAAGGCTGACTATATATTGTCAACCATCAAACCGACACCCAGCAAAAATTGGGAGCGGGTGTCTATTATACTTTCTCTACACCACTAAAATCAAGCTCAACGGGTGTTGCGCGCCCAAAAATAGAAACAGAAACGCGTAATTTGCTTTTATCATAGTTAACTTCGTCAACTACACCATTAAAGTCTTTAAACGGTCCTTCGATAACACGAATTTGCTCACCCACCTCAAATGCCACTTTAGGACGAGGACGCTCTGCGCCTTCTTGCATTTGTTTCTTGATGTTTTCAATTTGTGCGGGATCAAAGGGAGTGGGTTTGTTTCCACCTAAAAAACCAGAAACCTTGGGTGTATTTTTCACAAGATGCCAACTGTCGTCTGTTAATTCCAATTCCAGAAAGACATAGCCAGGATAAAGTTTATGTTCGACGATGCGCTTTTTTCCGTTTTTATTGTCAATAACTTCTTCAATAGGAATAAGGATCTCGCCGAACTGCTCTGTAAAAGTAGATCGTCCAATGCGCTCGACCAAACTCCGTTTAACACTTTTCTCAAATCCGGAATAAACCTGAATCGCGTACCATTTCATAATTTTTTTATGTAGCTAGTAAGAAGAATGTGAATTGATTAATTCACGGTTCTTTTCCCGGCTTCTTAAACTATTTGAAGAAGTGCGGGCGTAACATTCCCAGCTGAAATCGAGCCCATCCCGATTCCAGTGCCGCCTTTACAGGTCGGACTTGCTGCGGGTAGAGCAGTTTTGGTTGCCAGCCGTATTGTTTAGTTTAGAAAGTTGCTAGAGTTTCGCAGCATCATGTTCACAACTGAAGATTTTTGATGATTGGCATCTTCGCTTTGCGGCCGCGTTTATTTAGAGTCTACAAATCATGTCCTAAACACATGATAAGCGCACTGACTATTCCATAATTAATTTAACAATAGATAGCAGTGTTGCATCAACTGTCCACATGAACAAGGCCATAGTGAATGCTAATGCGACAACGACTCCCGTGATCTGAACAGTTTCTTTCCGCGTGGGCCAGACAACTTTTCTAGCTTCCACAGAGGCACTTTGTGCAAAAACGACGAAGCCCTTGCCCATCTCTGTTGAGCCCATGATGCCACCTGCAATGGCAAGACTCACAACAAAGATACCAATTCGCGCCGCTAAAATGAGATCACTGAAAAAATAAAAAGCGACAATACCTAAGGCTGTCGCAATCAACGCCAATGCTATTTTGATTTTTTCCGTCATAATGAAAATAAAAACGGATTTAAAAAAAGGGCAGGTCAGGAGGGAATCGAACCCCCAACCTACGGTTTTGGAGACCGTCGCTCTGCCAATTGAGCTACTGACCTAGACTTGCTGTCCTGAATCAGACAGCGTTAAAATTCATTAATTAATGAATAATTTTTGAGACCACACCTGCACCAACAGTTCGACCACCTTCGCGAATCGCGAAACGCAAGCCTTCTTCCATTGCGATGGGTGCAATCAAGGAGACAGTCACAGTGATGTTATCTCCTGGCATAACCATTTCTACACCTTCAGGTAAGTCCACCGCCCCTGTTACGTCAGTTGTACGAAAGTAAAACTGTGGACGATAACCATTAAAGAACGGCGTATGACGACCACCTTCATCTTTAGTTAATACATAAATTTCTGCATTAAATGTAGTATGAGGTGTAATAGAACCTGGTTTAGCCAAAACTTGACCACGTTCCACATCTTCCCGTTTTGTACCGCGGAGGAGCGCGCCCACGTTGTCACCTGCTTGACCTTGGTCAAGAAGCTTACGGAACATTTCGACCCCAGTACATGTTGTTTTCTGTGTTGGACGAATCCCAACAATCTCAACTTCTTCACCTACTTTCAGGATACCACGTTCAATACGACCCGTTACAACGGTACCACGCCCTGAAATAGAGAATACATCTTCAATCGGCATCAAGAATGTTCCATCAACGGGACGTTCTGGTGTCGGAATATAAGAATCTAACGCGGCTGCTAACTTGAAAATAGAAGGTTCGCCAATATCACTTTGATCGCCTTCTAATGCTTTCAGTGCAGAACCTACAATAATCGGTGTGTCGTCACCCGGGAAATCATATTGACTTAATAAGTCACGTACTTCAATTTCAACCAGTTCTAACAACTCAGCGTCATCCACCATGTCCGCTTTATTCAAATAGACAATAATGTAAGGCACACCAACTTGACGCGCTAACAAAATATGTTCGCGAGTTTGAGGCATTGGACCATCTGCAGAAGAAACCACTAAAATTGCCCCATCCATTTGGGCCGCACCTGTAATCATGTTTTTCACATAATCCGCATGGCCTGGACAGTCAACGTGAGCATAGTGACGATTGTCGGTTTCATACTCAACATGGGCAGTATTAATAGTAATACCACGTGCGCGCTCTTCTGGTGCAGAATCAATTTCGTCGTATTTCTTTGCTTCACCACCAAACTGTTTGGTAAGAACCATGGTAATTGCTGCGGTTAAAGTGGTTTTACCATGATCAACATGACCAATTGTACCAACATTGACGTGTGGTTTTGTGCGTTCAAATTTTGCTTTTGCCATGGTGTGACTACCTAAACTCTTCTGTTGAAATGATAGTGCTGCGTCCGGATTTAAAATTGAGCTTTTATAGTTATGGTGCCTATGGGCGGAATCGAACCGCCGACCTCTCCCTTACCAAGGGAGTGCTCTACCCCTGAGCCACATAGGCGTTTCTTCGTTTGGAGCGGGTGAAGGGAATCGAACCCTCATCGTAAGCTTGGAAGGCTTCTGCTCTACCATTGAGCTACACCCGCATGTTTGCAACAATATAAAGGCACACTCTGTGAGAAGTGTGCCTAGTGTCTGGTGGAGGGAGAAGGATTCGAACCTTCGAAGGCGAAGCCAACAGATTTACAGTCTGCCCCCTTTGACCGCTCGGGAACCCCTCCGCTGCAAGAAGTCTGAATTATCCATTAAAATTTAGCGTTTGTCAACTACTTTTTTAGGGTCTTCGCAGTTGTTCGCGAAAAAATTATTTTTTTGGAATGATTCAAACTGTTTGTCACTCGATAGACTTTGTCTTCGATTTACAGAAACTGCATTCTATTCAAAATTTAAAAAAAAATCAAGCATTACTGTTAATAAAATAATACAAAAAAATAAAATATTTTGTAATGTCTTGAAAAAATTAATTTTTTTTAATTATAAATTTTTTACTGCAATTCAAAAAATTTAGAAATATTAGAATAAACTATCGTGTCCAAACATTAACGTTCAATAATTTGGTACAATTCACTGAGTTAAGACAATTTATAATAAATTGTCCAATTATTTAGTATTCTTTCTCTTATAACATATAATTTATGAGCATTCCACCAGTTATTGCCTTAATGGGACCCACAGCAAGCGGAAAAACACATCTTGCAGTGACATTGGCGCAAGTCTTACCTATAGAAATTATTAGCGTTGATTCAGCATTAATTTATCAAGAAATGAACATTGGTACCGCAAAACCAGATGCAGAGACACTGAAGAAAGCTCCTCATCACTTGATTGATTTGATTCAACCAAATGAAACTTATTCTGTTGCGCGATTTTGCACGGATGCGCTTGCATTAATCAAAACAGCGCATGCGCAAGGGCGTATCCCACTATTGGTTGGTGGAACCATGATGTATTTTAACGCCCTTTTTCATGGAATGGATGCTTTGCCAGAAGGTGATGAAACACTTCGTGGTCGTCTGACTCAACAATTACATGAAGAAGGCTTATCCACATTATATGCTCTATTAGAAAAGCATGATCTAGAAACGGCAAGCCGTTTACATCCTACTGATACACAACGTATTTTGCGGGCATTGGAAATTTATTTTCTTACTGGAAATCCAATGTCAGTACTGCTTCAACGCGGAAAACGGGAGGCTTTTTCAGCTTTTCCGCATTCATTGATGATGTTTCATCTCGTTCCATCAGAACGGGCCGTGTTACATCAGCGGATTGAACAACGTTTTATGGAAATGTTGTCAAACGGATTTTTGGAAGAAGTAATTTCTCTAAAAGAAAAATATCAATTGAATGCAGAAATGTCATCCATGCGATGTGTTGGTTATCGACAAGCTTTAACTTATTTAGATTCTATGCAAACACGAACAGATTATAGTCTTTTGCAAGAGAGAGGGATCATTGCAACCCGTCAATTGGCAAAACGTCAGCTAACATGGTTGCGAAATCAACCGCGTGCCGCAGAAAGTTATGATTTAGATTGTCTGGATCTAGATAAAAGTTATCAAAAATTATTGATGCTTGTAGAAAAAAAGTGGGAAGGCTCGAAATAACTTTATTTTTATTTAAACAGGAGGCATTTGTGCCAACATAATATTGGCTTAGCAAATGAAAATATAATGATACAAAAGAAAAATTTAGTTGCAGCAATGCTGGCAAGTTCTGTTCTTTTTTTGGGCGGATGCGTGACCATTAATGTTTATTTTCCTGCTGCTGCGGCCGAACGCGCCGCAGATAAATTGATTGATGAAATTTGGAAAATCAAAAAAGGTCAAGAAATCCAACAACAGCGTGATGCTACAAAAAATACTGCTAATTCTTCTCCAACAAACGAACAGGACGGAAAAAAATAATGATGAAACGTTTTTTAGTAGGGGCTTCTTTAATCGGAATATGTGTAACAATGCCTGTACAAATTGTGCAAGCGGCCGCAGATATTGATGTCAATACGCCTGCTATTACACAATTAAAAACAAGTATGCAAGAACGCCATGCTGAATTGAAGGAATTTTATGAAAATGGTGCAATTGGTTTAACGCGTGATGGCAAAATTGCAATCAAAGATATTTCTTCTGTTCCATTACCCAAACGGGCAGCGGTTAACGCATTGGTTGCGGCTGAAAATCAAGATCGGAATGCTTTATATCGTGAAATCGCCCGAGCTAATAATCATCCTGAATGGGAAGCAAATATTCGGACAACATTCTCTCAACGTTGGGTAGAACGTGCTCAAGCAGGGTGGTGGATTCAAAATCCGTCAGGTTGGAGCAAAAAGTAAATGGAAAACCAGCCTTTTTCTTTTGTCATTTATGGAAGAGAAGCATGTCATTTGTGTGATGTCATGCGGACAGAGTTGGAAACTTATTTGCGTGGAAAATCTATCCCATATACATTAGTAGAACATTTTTTGGATGGGATGAATCATGAACTTGAACAGCAGTTTGGCGCAAAAGTACCTGTTTTATTATGTAATAATATAGAGGTCTGCCATTACTTTTTTGATCAAGAAAAATTACAAGCCATTTTATTATCATAAATATATTTAGTTAAAATCTTGCCCATTCAGATGTTTAAAAGTCTACGTACCAAAATTCTTATTTTATTAGCTATTAGCTTTTCGGTTTTGTTGTTGATTCAATATTCGATTGTGCGCTCCAATTTATTGGAGGGAAATCATAGATTAGAAGCTGAAAAAGCAATAGCTAATACAGAGCGCATTCTTAATATTATTGATGAACGTCGAAGGCAATTACTAGATATTGCAAGTGATTGGGCAGGATGGGATGACATGTATGAATATGCACATGATCATAATTCGCGTTTTGTCGTGTCAAATTTTGATTTAACTACCTATAAACGTCTCAAAGTCAATATTATGCTCGTTTCGGACGAGAAACGAAATTTAATTTATGACCATAATTATGACTTAATTCAAGGAAAAGAGCTGCAAGTGCCGAAAGATTTGCGGACGTTATATCAAACACATCCGTACTTTAAAGTGGCAAATAACCAAGATGTAAAAACTGGTTTTTTGCGTTTAGAAGATGGCAAAATTTTAATGTTTGTATCAGCGCCTATTGTTAAATCAGATGGAACAGGTACGCCGCGAGGCGCATTATTAATGGGGCGTTATTTGGATGAGCAATGGCTTCAAAATTTGAGTTCATTATGTCGAATTCCGCTTAAGCTCATTGATTATCGTTACTTGACTAATTTTGCTAATGCGTATCCAGAACTTAATTTAATTCAGAGTGAGATTCAATTAAAAGATAAACAAAATAATTGGGATATTCGGCCTCTGAATGAGAAAACGTATTTAACGCATATTTTATATATGAATCCATTTAATCAACCGATTTTTATGCTTCGCGGTGAAATGGATCGGCATATTTATGAAAATACTCAAGATTTTCAACAGACTATTTTCATGTTTGGAACGGCAGTTTTAGTTATTTTATTTTGTTTTGTTATATTGTTTGACAATCTTGTTTTAAAAAGGCTATCAGCGATTATCAAAACGATTGATATTATTAGTAAAACACAAGATTTGTCAAAAAAATTAAGTATTACACACTATATTGGTAGTGATGAAATTACAAAATTGGCTGAATATTTTAATCATATGTTGGTGAAATTAAGTCAAGCCAATCACCTGCTACATGAAAATCAAGAATTATTAGAACAACGTGTTTCTTCTCGTACTGAAGCCCTTGCTATTGCAAAAGAGCAAGCGGAGCTAGCAAATCAGGCAAAAAGTGATTTTTTAGCCAATATTAGTCATGAAATTAGAACACCACTAAATGGCATTGTAGGTGGGGTTTATTTGCTCAAAGATACTGTTTTAACAGAGGAGCAAATGGATTTTTTGGAGATGATTGATGAATCAACACAAGGATTAATGAAAACAATGGATGATATTTTTGTTTTCACATCAATTGATTCTGTTTCGTTTCAATTAAATATTCAAGAAACAAATATTTTGGGTTTAGTACGTGAATTAGTCAAAAATATGACTTCTCGGGCAATCCAAAAAAATCTAGAATTAGAGTATCATTGCGCTGATTTTTTGCCAGATAGAATTTTGGTTGATTCTTTACATCTACGTAATATTTTGGTGCATCTTATTGATAATGCACTAAAATTTACAAAGCAAGGACAAATTGATATTTCAGTTGTGATTGATAATATCGAGCAATATCAAGGGAATATGCTATTACACTTTATTGTAAAAGATACAGGAATTGGGATTCAAAAAGAGAAACTGGAACGTATTTTTGAAGTTTTTAATCAAGTCGACACATCTGTGACGCGCCAATATGGCGGAACAGGTTTAGGATTAGCAATTGTGTATCGACTTGTTCAGCGAATGAAAGGTAAAGTGTGGGTAGAAAGTCAATTGGGGCAGGGAAGTCAATTTCATGTCGTATTGCCTGTTAAATTTATTATTTAATTTGTATTGTTAAATTATTTATGTCAAAAAAAAACGAAGCTTTACCAAAACCAGATAGCAATGCGTTAACACAGAGTCAAAATCTTGTTGCACAGATCATCGCCCGAATTAATGCGACTCCAGATCGTTGGATTTCCTTTGAAACTTTTATGCAAATGGCATTGTATGAACAAGGTTTGGGTTATTATGCGGCAGGGAGCCAAAAATTTGGGCAGGCAGGGGATTTTGTCACTGCGCCAGAAATTTCTCCTTTATTTGGCCAAGTTTTTTCTAATTTAATTGGCCAAATTCTTGGTCAATTGAATCAATCAAAAAAATGTATTTTAGAGTTGGGGGCAGGAACAGGTAAATTGGCTTATGATATTTTGGCGCAGTTTGACCCTTTAGCCTTAGACGCCTACTTTATTTTGGAAGTCAGTCCAGATTTGCAAGCCCGTCAACGCCAATTTTTGCAAGAAAAATTAACTTGTGATCGTTTTGAAAAAATTCAATGGTTAGATACATTACCTTCTTCTTTTGAAGGGGTTATTCTGGCAAATGAAGTGTTAGATGCCGTGCCTTTTTCGTTAATCGAGTGGCATGAAAACGCTATTTATGAAAGAGGCGTTTCGTTTAGAGAAGACCAATTTGTTTTTATGACAAAGCAGATTGATGAAAAAAATGCGGATCTTTTTCAGCAAGCGCGTTATTTAGCAGAAAAAACTAATTTGAAAGAAAGTATGCCATATATTAGTGAAATCAATATATTAAGTGGGTATTTAGTCAAAAGTTTGGCAGATATATTGAAAAAAGGGGTGATTTTTTTAATTGACTATGGGTTTAATGAGTCAGAATTTTATCATCCAGAACGAAATACTGGGACAATGATGTGTCATTATCGCCATTTTGCACATGATGATCCTTTTTTGTATGTTGGATTGCAAGATATGACAGCGCATGTTGATTTTTCGTTTATCGCGAATGTTGCGTATGAACGGGGATTAATACCGCTTAGTTTTCACACACAAGCGCAATTTTTGATTGCTGGAGAAATTACACAGTATTTGCAGCAACATCAAATTGCACAAAAAAATCAGCCGAATTCAGATTATCTTTATTTTCAATTAGTGAATGGTGTTCAAAAGTTACTCAGTCCTTCAGAAATGGGCGAATTGTTTAAAGTCCTGACTTTAGGCAAGAACCTTCCAGATCATTTCGAACTTTCTATTCTTCATGGAAGAAATCAATTACATAAGTTGTAATGATGAGTATAATGCCAGCTTTTTGAAATTAAAGAATTTTGTATATAAATATCCTAATTTTAAAAAAAATACTAGTAATCTTTACATTTTATATTCAAAAAAAAACTTTTTTGTTTAATCTATATATTTATCAGAATTTATGAACAGAGATTCTATTAGGGTAGGTGTACTGGGTGCAGGGGCATGGGGAACAGCGCTCGCGCATCAGTTTAGTTCCTTTCATCCAGTGATGCTATGGGGACGTGATCCAGAGCTCATGCAACAAATTGATTTAAATAAAGAAAATAAAAAATATCTTTCTGGATTTCTCTTAAATCCTATGTTACGTTATACTTCAGATTTGGAGGAAATTTGTCGATTTTCAGACTTTTTATTAATTGTCACTCCTATTAATTCACTTAGAGAAATGTTGTATTTTTTTAAAAAAAGTGTTATAAATTTACCATTTATATGGGCTTGTAAAGGATTAGAAGAGAAAACAAGTTTGTTTGCCCATCAAATTGTGCAAGAAATTTTAGGGAAAAATGCGCCGCCCTGTGGCGTCCTTTCTGGCCCAAGTTTTGCGAAGGAGGTCGTACAAGGTTTACCTACCGCTATTGTCCTTGCTTCAGAAAATCCAGATTTTTTAAAAAAATATGCCCCCTTATTGCATAGTGAGCGTTTTCGGGTTTATACAAGTCAAGATGTTATAGGTGTTGAATTGGGGGGGGCCCTCAAAAATATTTTAGCCATTGCGACAGGTATGAATGATGCGATGCATTTTGGTTTAAATGCGCGGGCTGCCTTGATCACGCGGGGATTATCAGAAATGTCGCGTTTGGGTGCAGCGCTTGGGGCAAAATTAGAGACCTTAACAGGGTTGTCAGGATTAGGAGATCTCATCTTAACATGTACAGGTGATCTTTCTCGTAATCGACAAGTTGGACAACAGTTGGCACAAGGGCTTTCCCTTGATGAAATTTTAGCGCATTTAGGACACACAGCAGAAGGCGTGCTCACCACTAAGGCAATTAGACAATTAGCCCGAACACTTCATGTTGAAATGCCTATTACAGAAGTTGTTTATCAAGTTTTATATAAACAAGCTTGTCCCGATAAGCAAGTGCATGCGCTTTTAAAACGAGAAGCACGCCAAGAATAAATAATAAAATAAACAGTTATATACAACAAGTGGGTATAAGGATGATCATTCTATGCGTAAGAACTATCCTGTAACAAATAACGAGGTTATGTTAAATGACAATAGTTATATTGTTTCCAAAACTGATTTGAAGGGTGTGATCACTTATGTGAATCGGGAATTTATTGAGATCAGTGGTTTTACGGAAAAAGAACTATTAGGCGCGCCTCAAAATCTTGTACGTCATCCTGATATGCCCCCTATTGTGTTTGAGGACATGTGGAATGTTCTTAAGGCCGACAAAAACTGGTCTGGAATTGTGAAAAATCGGTGTAAAAGTGGAGGGTTTTATTGGGTTGATGCCAATGTAAGTCCATTGTTTGAAAATGGACAAAAAGTGGGGTATATGTCTATTCGGACGAAACCAACACAAGAACAAATTCAAATTGCTGACCAGTTTTATAAAAAATTACGAGACACCAATGCGAAAACACTTTATTCTCCCATGGAAAAAGTAAAGCATTGGTTTCGGGATATGCGGATAAAAACGCGTTTTATTTTGGTTACAGGATTAATCGCATTTTTAATGATATTGCTGGGCTATCTCGGATTATCGGGAATGGATCATTCCAATCAATCCATGAAAACCGTCTATGAAGATCGTCTTTTAGCGAGTTATTATATTTCAGAAATAGAAAAGGGTAGTCTCTTGATGCAAACATCATTGTTGCATCTAAAAGGTTTAAAAGAGCAACAAGGATCATCACAAGAGCAAGTCGCTCAAACAGATATTTCCCATTTTAACCAAGCCTTAAAATTGGTGGATACTAATTTCAAGTTGTATGCATCTACATATTTGACACAAGAAGAATCTAAATTATTTGAAACATATAAACAACGTGCGCCTCAAGTGAATGAAGAATGCTTGCGTGCTTTACAATTATTGCAGAATAATGATTTAGTCGCCGCCCAAAAAATTATGCATGACTCGTTACCCCCGCTTTTTTCTGCGTTATTGGAAACGTTGAGTCAATTAAAATCATTACAAAATAATGTAGGCCATGAAGAATATCAAAAGGGCTTAGAAGAATATACCCAAAAACGATTTGTTTTTAGTGTTGTGATTGGCATTGGTTTATTCTTTGGTATTGGTTTGACTTTGTTGTTTAGCGGACATATCACGCGCCGTTTGCAATATGCAACCCATAATTTACATGAATTAATGCAGGGTAAAATTCATTCTATTGTCATTGATAGTTATGACGAAGTAGGCCAGCTTTTGGAAATTCAGAAAGCATTTTTTACAAAATCGGGTTGTGATTTGGTGGAAATGCGCCGAAATGCTGAGCGCGCCATGGCACTAAAAATTGCTTTAGATAATGTTTATACAGGCATTTTATTAGCCAATGACGAAGGGATTATTATTTATCAAAATAAAGCGGTGTATAATTTATTCCGAAAATATGCGCCTAATATTCAAGTTTACAATCCAGATTTTGATCCAGATAAAGTTTTAGGAAGCAATATTGATTGTTTTCATAAAAACCCAACGGTAATTAACCAATTGTTAAATCAATTACGTGGCACCCATCGTGCGACAATTGAAATGGGTGGCGCGCATTTTAATCATCATATTACCCCGATTTTTGATGAAAGTGATATTCGTTTAGGAACCGTCTTAGAAATGCGAGATATTACACAGGATATTTCTACACAAGTAGAGATGAAATCAATTGTGCAATCTGCCTTACAAGGTGACTTAACGAAGCGGATTAGTCTTGAACAAAAAACAGGGGCAGTTCGTGAAATTTGTAATGATATCAATGAGTTACTTGCATCAATTGATCGTATTTTCATAGAAGTTGGCCAAACGATGCGGCGAGTTTCTCAAGGCGATCTTTGTCTGCAAATTACGTCCAATTATACGGGGCAATTTGGTGAATTAAAAATGAGTATTAATCATTCGTTATCGACATTGATTAATTTGATTCAACAGATTGGTGATGCAACTCATTTGATTGATCAGGCAGCGGATGAAATAGCAACAGGTAATGTTGACTTATCCACGCGAACAGAAAAACAGGCCGCCAATTTAGAAGAAACGGCTTCAAGCGTAGAAGAGCTTTCTGCAACAGTGAAACAAAATGCAGAAAATGCGCATTTAGCCAACCAAGTCGCCCAACAAGCTTCTGGCGTGGCTTTACAAGGGGGCGATGAAATTCGTTCTCTGATTCAAATTATGAGCGAAATTAATCATAGTTCACAGAAGATTGTCGATATTATTGCTATTATTGATAGCATTTCTTTCCAGACGAATATTTTAGCGCTCAATGCGGCTGTGGAAGCAGCGCGGGCCGGAGAAGATGGGCGCGGTTTTTCTGTCGTAGCTTCTGAAGTACGAAATTTAGCGCAACGTTCAGCCAGTGCCGCAAAAGAAATTAAAGCATTAATTAATGAAAGTGTGCTGAAAGTCGAATCAGGCTTGACACAAGTTGAAAAAACAGGCTTGACAATGAATCGTGCTGTTAACTCGATTAAGGATGTGACGCAGCTCATATCAGAAATTAGTACAGCATCGAGCGAACAAAGCGATGGTATTGAACAAGTCAGTCATGCAATGGTTGCGTTGGATAAGGCCACACAACAAAATGCTTCTTTAGTACAAGAATCTATGGCTTCAACGGATCTTTTAAGAACACAAGCCGTAGAATTAAATAAAGCGATTCAATTTTTTAAAACAAATTAATAAGCCGCTGCCGGTCCTGCAAAAAAAAGGCAAGTCATCTTTGACTTGCTTTTTTTATGAGAAAAGAGAACGTTTTGGGTTTTATTTTAAAACATGTTAGACTACGCAGATTGACAACTGTAATCGTTTTATCAATCAGTGATACTTTTATTGCTTTTGAAATAATTTTTAAGGTAAAAAAATGCTCGATATTCAATTAATTCGGACTCAAATTGAATTAGTCAAAGAACGCTTAGCGGCGCGCGGTTTTGAATTTGATACAGAAAAATTTGCAGAATTAGAACAAACACGTAAAGCTATTCAAGTCGTGACACAAGAATTGCAATCTAGACGAAATAGTTTGTCTAAGCAAGTAGGACAGGCAAAATCAAAAGGGGAAGACGCGAGCGCATTGATGCAAGAAGTGACGCAAATTAATGTCGACTTAGCAAAAAAAGAACAAGAATTAAATGAAATTCAACAAACGCAAAAAGACTTACTTTTAGTTATTCCTAATTTACCCCATGAAAGTACGCCTCTTGGCAAAGATGATTCTGAAAATCAAGAAGTTTCTCGTTGGGGACAGCCTCGTACTTTTGATTTTGAAATTCAAGATCATGTCGCAGTAGGTGAGAAATTAGAATTGTTAGATTTTGGGCGTGCGGCTAAAATTTCAAAAGCGCGTTTTAGTGTTTTAAAAGGAAATATTGCACGATTACATCGAGCTCTCGCGCAATTTATGTTAGATACCCATACCCAAGAACATGGTTATACTGAGGTCTATGTCCCTTATTTAGTCAATCGTGAAAGTATGCAAGGGACGGGGCAATTACCTAAATTTCATGAAGATTTATTTTTCATGCCAGAAGATGAGTTGTATTTAATTCCAACAGCCGAAGTTCCTGTCACTAATTTAGTGCGGGATGAAATTCTGAAAGAAGCAGAACTGCCCCTTAAATTTGTAGCGCATACCCCCTGTTTTAGAAGAGAAGCCGGATCTTATGGTCGGGATGTGCGCGGCATGATTCGTCAACATCAATTTGATAAAGTAGAACTCGTTCAAATTGTTTCCCCTGAAAAATCATATCAAGTTTTAGAAGAGTTAACAGGTCATGCCGAAGCGATTTTGCGCAAATTGGCATTACCTTATCGTAAAATGGCATTATGTACAGGAGATATTGGCTTTTCTTCTGCTAAAACATATGACTTAGAAGTCTGGCTCCCCGCCCAAAATACTTACCGTGAAATTTCTTCTTGCAGTAATTTTGAGGCTTTTCAAGCCCGTCGTTTACAAGCTCGTTTTCGTAATGAAAAGGCCAAGAAAAACGAATTAGTTCATACTTTGAATGGTTCAGGATTAGCAGTTGGACGCACTCTTGTTGCGATTTTAGAAAATTATCAAAACCAAGATGGAAGTGTCACTATTCCAGAAGTTTTACGTCCTTATATGGGTGGTTTGAGCGTATTGAAATAAGCAAAAAAGCTGAATAATCTTGACTGTTAAAGTAGTTTTTGTATAATGAAATCATAAAGTTGTTATTTAATGTGTAAATAATAACCTGTTTTCAATAAGCAGAGAGGCTGTCTAAATTTAGACAGAAAAATAAAATGGACATTTCATCAATTAGTTCTGCTTCCAGTATGGTCACTTCTCAAACTCTTGAAAATAATGTAGGAGTGGGGGTGCTACGTAAATCACTGGACATGGAAAAAGAACGGGCTATGCAGATGATTCAAGATTTACAAGTACAACAAGCTCAAATTCAACAAAATAGTCCTAATAACCGGAATGCTTTACCGGCTCATTTAGGAAATACTGTCAATACAGTAGCATAAATTACAGATATTTTTCTAGTCAAACCGATTTGCAAAGAAGTCACAATGCGAATCGGTTTTTTTTTGCGGATGAAATGTGAAAAAACAAAATATCATCAGGCATTTTTTTCTGTTAGTCTTTTGTTTATTAATGGGTTGTGCGCCCTCACAACGCCTTTATCACCAACAGAGCTTTGTTTTTGGGACTTTAGTTGAGATTAGTATTTATGGTGAAAGTGAAGTGACGGCTCAAAAAGCAATGTCTCGCGTGCTACAAGAATTTGACCGGTTGCATCATGCGCTGCACGCATGGCAACCCAGCGCACTTTCCCGTGTCAATGAGCATTTTGCCCAAAGTCAATTACCTATAGAAATCTCTCCCGAATTAGCATTATTGATACAATTTTCGAAGCATTTTGAGACGCAATCTAACGGGTTATTTAATCCTGCGATAGGGCAACTTATTCGTGTGTGGGGGTTTCAAAATGATACATTTCAGTCAAAGATTCCTGTGACAGAAGAAATTCAATATTGGCAAAAACAACATCCAAGTATGCGATCCATTCAATTAATTGAAACAGAAGGCCATTTTTTTGCGAAGACGACAAATCCTGCTGTCCGTTTGGATTTTGGAGGGGTAGCGAAAGGGTATGCGTTGGATTTAGCCGCTCAAATTTTGAAACGCTTACAAATTGAGAATGCCTTAATTAATATTGGGGGAAATATTCTAGCATTAGGGTCGCATGGCGATCGCCCTTGGCGCGTGGGCATTCAACATCCGCGTCGTTCAGGGGTTATTGGAACCTTACCGCTTTATGATGGGGAGGCAATCGGGACATCAGGTGATTATCAGCGTTATTTTATGGTTGGGACAAAACGTTATTGTCATCTATTAGATCCACGAACCGGGTTCCCTGCTCAAACCATGCAATCAGTGACAGTCTTAATTCCGAAGCAAAAAAATGCCGGTATTCTTTCAGATGCTATGACAAAACCGTTGTTTATTGAAGGTATGGCGCATTGGCTTACGCGCACTTCTGATTTGCATTTACAAAATGTGTTAGTAATTGGCCCATCAGGCAATATTGTGATGACTGCTCCCATGAAAAAACGGCTGACTTTAGAATAATTTAAGAAGAAATGAAAAACGCAATTTATTTGGATATTCCCACAGGAAGGTGGAAATATCCTGATCTTGTTATTTATTTTTGCTTGGAATTTTATCCATTAATTCTTGCGCCATTTCTTTTTGATCTTGTGTACCATATTCTAAGATGGGCAGAAGCAATTTTTTCGCATTTTCATATTCGCGCATGTCAATATCTCCTGCCGCAATCATCAGATTATTATTAAATTCGGACGTATTAATTGTTGCGGCCACATCAGGTTTCTTTTCTCCTGAGAAATCAAAATCATCTGCGTTCAGATCTAAATTATTTTCATTGAATGGCGTATTTTTGCTCTGATTAACGGTCATATCAAGCGGGGTGTTGAATTCAGGAATATCCGCAAAGTCATCATGATCGCTATTACCTTGTAATGCTTGATGCATATCCCCTAAAATAGTATCAACTTCAGGAGTCTGTTCAGGATGAAGAGGCGCATCTTTCAGATCATTATAAACGCTATTCATTGTATCATCTAATGAAGGCGTTGTTTTTTCTGGTTTGGAAAACGCTTCAAGTGTGCTCTCGAATGAAGAAGTAGAAAGATCTTCTTTTTTTGTTACATCCACTTTTGGTTTTGGATCAGAAACAATACTGTCTAAATCATCAAAATCTGAAGAAAAATCTGTATTTTCAGTTTTTGCATTAGTTTGAGTACTTCCGGAAGAGTCTGGTGTATCCCGTAATAAATCTTCGAAATCAAAATCATCAGAAGAAGCGGCGGCTGGTGCTTTTGAAACGGGCTGCGGAGCCGGCGTACCTGCAAAATTAGATAAAGTCAAATCATCAAAATCATTGTTAGTGGCCGGAGGGGCTACTTTTTTTCCTTTTGATTGACTCGCATCAAAATCAGGGAGCGCAACAGCTTCAATGCTTATGTCATTATCTAGTGATGATAAATCTGCGAAATCTTTACTATTAATTTCTATCGTTTTATCAAATTTATCTTCTGCTTGCAAGGCGTTACTAATAGCGTTGGGTGCAGAAAAATCATCTTGATATAATGGATTTAATGGATCAAAAACTTGCCCCATTTTTGCGGCAATTTTCCAGTTAGGATCATCCCGATGATTATTCAACATTTCTAATAAGACACGGGCTTCGCGTTCAAAAGAGGCGGTATCTTTTTGATAGTCTTTATATAATTCAAGAAGTTTATGATACAGGCGGAAATTACGGGGGCTCCGCGCAATTTCATCTTTTAATTTTTGGATAGCCTCATTATAATGACTATTGCTGCACAAAATGTCCACTTCTGTGAGGATATCGAGTTTCCGCGCTTCTTTTCCTAACGCGACAGGTTTAAACCCTTCATCTGCCATACGATTTGGTTTATCAAAATCATTTTCAAAGTCATCTTTTAATTCTGATTGCCGTTTTCGTTGCGCTTCTTTTCGTTTTCGTTCGGCTTCTTCTTTTTCTTTTTTCCGTTTTCGTAATAAGAAAAATAAGCCTAGTCCTGCTAAAATTGCGGCAGCGCCCCCGCCAAGATAAATTGGATCCGAGGTTAATTTGCTAATAAAATCTTTGTTTGCTTCGGGCTGCTTTTCTGGTTGATCAGCTGGCGCTGAGGATGTCTCATGATGTGGTTTGGCCTGCTCTTGCATTTTGGCGAGTTCTTGATTACGTAAAACCAATAATTTTCGCATTTCTTCTAAATTGCGTTGCAACAGCTGAATCCGTTCATTAGCTTCGCGTAAGGCTTTTTCTTTAACAACATTATCCTCTTGCAAAGCATTGACTTGTTGCGGATCATTTTTGCCCTGTCCCGCGCCAGGACCAGATAACTTTAAAATATCGCCCTTAGGTTTATTTTGTGCATCCGTGACTTTAGGCGTGATACGCCCCCGATCACTGAGGCTTTCTTGCGGGGTTCCTTTTTGTGCATCTCTTTTAGTCAGAACACTGCTCGCCACCTTTTGGCGATAACCATGCCAATCTTCTGCTTGTAAACGAACTTCTCGTTTTGCAGCTTGGCGAGAGGGCTTTTTCACCTCACCTTCTTTAGGAATACGAATAATCACACCCGATTTGAGATTATTCATATTGTTATTTACAAAAGCATTGCGATTGTTTTCGTATAATACAACAAGCATTTGATCTAAAGATAATTCAACCGCTTTATTTTGTAATGCAATCTGGCTCAATGTGTCTCCAGATTTCACGCGATAGGCTTCGCCTTTATTTGTTTGTGTGGACGTTTTTTTAGTTTTGCGCGCTTGTGTTTTTTTACTGGTTGTTTCGGGCTCGTTTTCCTCGTCGTTCACAGCTTGTTGTGTCACGCGTTTCTTTTTACTATTTTGAGTATTGGGGTCAAGTAAGACACTATAATCGCGTGTTAATTTTTTGCCACTAGAGGATTCTGCCTCAATCAATAAATTAAGGAAGGATTCATTAACTGGTTTGTTACTGGAAATACTTAAATAATGTGTTCCATTGGTTTTTTGCTTGACTTCAATGTTGACATCATCTAAATTTCCATTTTTCAAACCCGCTGCATTATAGGCTTCTTTTGAGCCCACTTTTGCTTTGATCGATTTGGCGTCTTCTGGATTGACATCAATGAGTTCAACCTCGGCTTGTAGTGGTTGCCCAACAGTCGAAATGACATTAAGGCGGCCCAGCCCAGCGGCATGAACAGCTGTCATCGTCAAAAGTGGCGTACTAAAGAAAACGCCCGTCCAGAACCATGTTTGTATCGTCTTTTTCACAGAATAACCTAATGCTAATGGCAATAAATCGAATGAACACCAGAATAAAATATCAGTTGATCATGTTGCTTGAGGAAACGCCTTTTCCAGTGCGTTTTTGTGCATATTCATCATAATACATGAGACGTTATTTTTTTGCGCTGTTTTGGGATAGATTCTGACTGGCAAACGCCCAAAAACAGCTCGTCTATGAGATCCTACTTGATTTTAACGAATTGTTTTTTAATCAGTCAAGTTTGACATCATAGTATTTCATGTACTCTGATTTGACATTATATAATTCATTTACACGCCCTGCTTGATCTTTCAATGTAGATTAATGTAAAAATGTTACAATAAAAATAACAGTTTTGGCGTAGAAGTGTAAGAAATACTATTTTATTTCACAATCAGGCAAAGTAAGACATTCTAACATGAAATGCTTATTCTTTGATTGAATCCGAGAAAAAACCATTATTTTTGTGCCGTATCATCGTGTTGAATTTTCATTTTATACTCAAGAAAAATGCATATATTTTCGTAATTTCTTTTAAAAAAGCGATGCATGATGAAAAATAAATTGTGGATAACGTATTATCTTTATGTAATTGATAAATCGGCTTATACTTCTATTTGGATTTTTGTGTCAATTTTAAATAGAAATCATTTGCTTACCCACGTTTGTAACAGATTAATCTGGTTGGGAGCGTTTATTAAAAGCTTTTGTATTGAAATGGCTGTGCTTCACTTTTTGCGCCCTAAAAATTCTAATCATGACTCGATTTAATTAGGCAAACGAGGTCATAATGAAAGCTTATCTGGCTCGCGTGTGAATCTATATTTTCATCTAAAAAATAATTCGTAAAGTTACATAATATATAATCTCTTATTATTAATCTCAAAATATATCTGTCTCATGGTTTTTGCAATGAATCAATTAATTCACAAAATAAATTTATCTCTTATTATAAAAATTTTTACTTTATGGTTGTGTTCTTTATCTGCAGTGCATGCGACCTTTTTGGATCTTTTGATTCCAGAACAAAATGAAAGTCAGCCCATTACGTTACAATTAAAATGGAAACATCAATTTCAATTTGCTGGTTATTATATGGCCAAAGAAAAAGGTTTTTATCAGCAAAAAAAATTAGATGTCACTTTTATGGAGGCGCAATCCTTTCAAGATCCAGTACATGCTGTGATGAGAGGCAAAGCGCAATTTGGTGTGGGGACAAGTAGCTTACTTTTATATAAAGGTATTCAAAAACCTGTTATTTTGTCTGTTATTTTTCAGCATTCGCCTCTTGTTTTTTTGATGAAAAAAGAAAAAGGGCAACAGTTAAGTTTAAAAGATATTGTGGGTAAAAAAGTGATGGTTGAACCCATGTCGGATGAACTTTTTGCGTATTTAAAAGCAGAAAAAATTGATCAGCACAAGATCACCATTGTGGATCATCCTTTGAGTCTTGATGATCTAATCCAGGGAAAAATAGATGTGATCTCAACTTATTCAACAACAACGCCTTTTAAACTGGAAAAAGCAAATATTGATTACGTCATGTTTACGCCACGTTCTGCGGGCATTGATTTTTATGGCGATAATTTATTTACCACTGAAGAATATATACAACACAATCCAAAATTAGTGTCTGATTTTCGAGAGGCAAGTTTAGCAGGTTGGAATTATGCATTAAAACATCCTGAAGAAACGATTCAAGTGATTCTCAAAAAGTATAATTCACAACAGTTAACTTATGAAAGATTGCTGTTTGAATATAATCAAATTATCTCGCTTTTACAACCAGATTTGATTGAAGTTGGGTACACCTCAATAAGACGATGGCAACGCATTGCAGAGGTTTATGCTTCATTGTTAATGTATCCACAAGGGCAAACGCTGGATGCTCACTTTTTGTATGATGAAAAAGATTATTTTATCTATACATTACTTCAAGTTAATTCCAGTATTATTGGCATAATAAGTGGAAGCCTTTTGTTCATTGGTTTAATTGTATTTTATATTCGTTATCAATTAAAAAAACAAATTTCACGTTGTACTGCAGTTGAGTCGGCCTTGCGACTTAATAATGAAAAATATAATTTTATTTATAATGGAGCGCCCGTCTCTTTGGTTGTTTGGAATAAAGAATACCAAATTCTTGATTGGAATCAGCAGGCTGAAAAAATGTTTGGTTGGAAAAAAGAAGAGATATTAAATAAAAAATTATGGACTTTAATTCCAGAACATGAAAAAGAAAATATTACACAAACACTCAGAAGCTTATTTGTAAAAGACCAAACGCATGAATCTAAGAATTTAGTGAACCATAATCTGACTAAAAGTGGGGAAATTATTGTATGTGAATGGGAAAATACAACACTTTGGGACAAGCACGGAAAATTTATTATCGGAATTTCTTTGGGTAAAGAAGTCACAACCCAATCGGCAACACAAGATTTATTAGAACATTCGAAAAGTCATTATCAGCAGCTTTTAGAATGGATTCCTTTTCCATTATTTATGATAGAAAATAATGAAAGTCAATTTTGTTTTTATAATAATGCCGCGCGTGAAAAACTTGGATTACTTCCTGATAATACAAAACAGTATGAATGGGAAATGTTTTTCAATCAATTGGCCACAGTAGAGAAAATTCAATGTTTTCTCACAGAAAAAGGCGAAAAAATTTATCAAGATGATGTTGAATTGATTACGAAAGCGGCACCAGAAAAAGTCTTTCAGACTTCTCTTTCTATTATTAAATTATGGGATGCAGAAAAATTAATTTCTCTTTTTTTATTTGTTCCTATTGATCAAAAAGAAATTTTTCGAAAAAAATCAAATGATATTCAGTTTTTATTAAGTCATATTTTTGAGTCAACGCAACAAGCTGTGGTGCTCTTTGATGACAAATTGAATGTCATTATGCATAATGCAAATTTTCAAAAATTATTTCAATTTACTGATCAAGAATTGACGTCACCGACTCATGGCGAAATGCTCATTCAAAGTTGGCTAAAGCGCACGATACATCATGCCAACGCGCATAAAAAAATCAAAGAACAATTATTCAATATCGATCCGTTTAGTAACGTATTTGTGCAAGCTTTTAGAGAAGATTTTCATAAAAAGCATGATGGGACAACGCACAAAATAATGATTAAAATCAATCATTATTCTTTAGGGAATCATCTTTTCTTGAGAACATATGCTGATGTGACGGCTGAACATCAATTAATCAATGAACTGTATCATGTTGAACAACAATATGAACAATATATGAATGACATACCTTGTCCTCTTTTGATGTTTGAGGAGGAAAGCCCGCAAAATCTTTGCTTTGTGAACACGGCTACAACGCATGCTTTTGGTTTAAGTTGTGATTCTAATGTGAAATATCTGAACTTTACACGCCTTTTTAATCAGTCTTTTCAAGATTTGAATCAATTCACTGGGCAAATTCAACTGACTTTAGTTAATGGTGAAAAGCGAATTGTACTCTATCGGGGGCGAACGATTGTCATTCGTAAAAAACAATATATTATTCTTGGTATATTAGACATAACAACTGAACAAGAAAAAGCAGAATTATTAGAACAAATGAATATCTCATTAGCCCATCACTTTGCCGAAATTCAACATTTACAAGCACGATTGGATAATAAATCCATTTTGGATGAATTGACAGGTGTGTTTAATCGGGTTTGTTTAGATCAGCAAATTGACATTGAAATACAAAATATGCAGGCAAATGGACAGTCTATGAGTTTGATTTTTATTGATATCGAACAATTGAAGCAATACAATAAAGTATATGGCGAAATGGTCGGAAATAATATTCTGCAATATGTCAGTCGTTTTTTACAAGCAATGTTTTTAGGGACACAGAAAATCTTTCGTTATGATAGTACCCAATTTTTAGTGGTTTGCACGAATATGGTATCTTCTGAAGCAGAACGACTGGCAAAAAATATTCAAGCTCAACTTGAAAAAGAACCTATTTATTTTGGTTCTTTTGAATTGTCATTACATTTGTCTATAAGTGTTGTGACATACCCGCAAAATGGAATCAGTTTTCCAAGTTTAATAGATGCTGCCGAAAAGCGTCTCTTAGATGTTAAAAATAGAGCCCTATAAAAAATTTAACAAACAGCGGATATGGATTATAATTTATTCAGAGCTCGTGTTATTTTTTTGTCTTTTTTCAAAAAAAATTTAAAATTACTAAAAATAGTATAAAATATTAAAAATAATGTTAAAGCTATTATGTAGGAACAGGAAAGTGCTTAGTTGTTGTATGACTTTATTATATTTCTAAAAATTAATGAATATCTTTACTTGCATTTGGACTCTTTTCTCTCGTTTAAAAAACTTAATTAATGTTTGCGGGAAATTCTGTTTTTTCAGCAGCATTATTATTACGCTATTTTCTACTCATATTTATGCAGAAAATAGAAGTGAAAATAATGGTGAAGAGAATGTTACCCTGAAAAAAATCACGCTTCAACTGAAATGGAAGCATCAGTTTCAGTTTGCGGGTTATTATATGGCGCAAGAAAAAGGGTTTTATCGAGAAAAAGGATTAACTGTTAATATTATTGAAGCACAACCAGGTATTGATCCTGTCCAAAGGGTGATCAATGGAGAGGCTGACTTTGGAATAGGAACAAGCAGTTTATTATTATATCGAGAGCGCAATGCGCCTGTTGTTGTGTTAGGCGTGGTGTATCAGCATTCTCCGCTTGTTTTTTTGATGAAACAAAAAGAAGCCAAAGGCCGGACTTTGAAAGATTTAATTGGCAAAAAAGTCATGGTGGAGCCCCTTTCAGATGAGCTTTTTGCTTACTTAAAACGTGAAAAAATTGATCCTAAATCTCTTGAACTCGTGACCCATCAATTTGATATTCGAGATCTTATTGACGACAAAATTCAGGCGATTTCTGCTTATTCAACGACGGAACCGTTTTTGTTAGAAGAGGCTGGGATTGATTATGTCGTGTTTAATCCAAGAGCTGTGGGAATTGATTTTTATGGTGATAATTTATTTACGACTGAATTACAAATTAAAAATCATCCGGAACAAGTTGCAGGTTTTCGAGAAGCCAGTTTTAAAGGGTGGAATTATGCATTAAACCATCCTGAAGAGACGATTCAAGTCATTTTGAAAAAATATAGTCAACGACTGAATCATGATCAATTATGGTTTGAATATAACCAAATGATGAACTTGATTCAACCCGATTTGGTTGAAATTGGTTACATGAACACAAGACGTTGGCAACATATTGCTGATATTTATGGATCTTTAGGGATGTTCCCAGAAAAAGGGCTCGTCGATGAACACTTTTTTTATGATTATTATGTCAAAAGTCAGAAAATAGATTATGTAATGGTTAGCTCAATTGGGTTAGGTGCATTAATTTTATTATCTCTTTTGGGGTATGCACTCACAATGACGCGCAAATTATCTCAACAAATTGTGCGGCGTGAGCAAGCGGAAAATATTCTGAAAACAAATGAAGAAAAATATCGGGCCATTTATGAATATGCGCCGTTAGTCTTACTGGTTTGGGATAAAGATTTTAATATTATTGATTCAAATCGTTATGCTGAGCAAATTTTTGGCTGGAAGAAAGAAGAGATGGAGCGCCAATCTATCATGCAAATTATTCCAGCTAGTGACCAACTAAAAGTCACTCAGGTTTTGGAAAAAATTATTCAGCAACCAGATTTACAATGTCAACTGGGTCATTCAATTAATTACAATATTACAAAAGATGGTCGTGTGCTTTTATTTGAATGGGAAAATACGATATTAAAAAATGATAAAGGCGAAGTTTTTGCTGCCATGTCTTTAGGGATTGATATTACAGAAAAACATAAGATTCAGGAAGCTTTAACAAAAAATAAAGAAAAATACCGTTTTTTATTAGAAATGGTTCCTTTTCCAATTGTCATTGCGTATTTACAGAATGGACAGGTTGTTTATCTCAATCATCAGGCAGAACAACATCTTAAAGTTGTTTTATCTGAAGCGAATAAGCCAAAAAATTATTTATGGCAAGAAATGATTCCAGATGAAGCCATACAAAAAAGAATTATGCAAGCGGTTTCAACACAATCAGGTATTTCAGAATTAGAACTGACCTTGCAAACAAAAGAGGGTGATATATTTTGGGCGCATTTTTCTGCTCGGTTGACAGAGTTTGAAAATGCGCCCGCTATTTTAATTGCATTTAGTGATATGAGTGAGCGCAAAGTTTTTGAGCAGGCTTTGCAAGCTTCACAAACTTTACTCGAAAATGTATTAGAAAACATGGAACAGGCCATGCTTGTTTTAGATGCAGAAATGAGCATTGTGACCTATAACAAGAAATTCCAGCAAATGTTTCGTTTTGAAAATCATGAACTTTATAATGGAAGAGAAGGCGAGAAAGTGATTGAAGCATGGCTTCAAAAAATTGATGGATCAGATCTAGATATCTCTTTCAGTAAGGTGCGTTCGCATTTTGAGCGAAATTATCGTTATTCGCATGAATTTTATCAAATATTTAAATCAGATAGAGAAACTGAAATTCAAGAAGATCATCTCATTCAATGGATCGAGCTTTTTCATAATCCTTTACCTGATGGGGGCTCCGTTAGAACATATAATGATATTACTTCAAGAAAATTGGCAGAAGAAGCCCTTAAGAAAAGCGAAGCCCATTTCCGTGTGATCGTTGATGCGATTCCGTCTCCGCTCTTTTTAGTTCGTGTTGTCGATGAACGTATTTATTACGTGAATGAACCTGCTGGCAAAATTTTGGGAATCAATATCCACGCCTTAATTGGGAAAACAATAGAACCATTTTGTGCTTCGCCCGAGAAAAAAATACATATCATGGAACAACTGAAAATACATCAAGTTGTGCATAATGTCGAAGTGCAAATGCGCCGCCTGAATGGTGAGCATTTTTGGGCGATCGTAACTTTATCATTAACAGAGCTGAATCATGAGCAAATTATTGTTGTAGGACTTATTGATATTTCTGAGCGGCGCGATATGGAAGAAGCGTTACGCGATGCAAATGAACATCTTTCGCAACAATTAGATGAAATCAAAAAATTACAACATCAATTACAAGAGCAAGCGATTCGTGATGCCTTAACGGGATTATTTAATCGTCGTTATTTAGACGAAATGCTAGAGGTTGAATTACTCAAAGCAAAACGAGAAGGATATCCATTAGGGCTTGTTTTATTAGATATAGATCACTTTAAAAAGCTGAATGACACATATGGGCATCAGGCAGGAGACGTTGTGCTGCAACGTTTGGGGGGCTTATTAAAAGAACAAACAGGGGCCAAAGGTTTTGCGTGTCGTTATGGTGGAGAAGAGTTTCTTATTTTCTTTCCTAAGATGGGATTAACATTTATTGAAAAATTTGCTGAACGATTACGCGTCGCTTTTCAAGATTTGGTTGTCCATTTTGGGGATTTTGATTTAAAAAATACGCTTTCTTTAGGAATTGCAACGTATCCTGGGCATGGTAAAACGGCTGTAGAATTAATAGAACAAGCTGATCAAGCATTGTATTATGCAAAACGGAATGGCAGAAATCAAGTAATTACAGCCCAAATGATCCCCTTATTAGATTTAAAAAATTAAATAAAAAACTCCCTCAAAAATGAGGGAGTCGACTTTTTTGTGATGATTAATTAATAATCAAAAACAAAATGATTACAGATATTTTTCAATCAAAATTTCAGCAATTTGCACGCTATTTAATGCCGCCCCTTTCCGGACATTATCGCTGACCACCCATAAATTTAAACCATTTGGATGAGAAATATCTTCGCGAATCCGTCCCACAAAAGTTGGATCTGTTCCGACTGCTTCTAAAGCAGGGGTAGGATAGCCACCGGGTTTGCGATCGTCATAAACCACAATACCAGGTGCTTTTTCTAATAAAGCGCGCGCTTCGTCAGCTGTAATTTTCTGACGGGTTTCAATATGCACTGCTTCAGAATGTCCATAGAAAACAGGAACACGAACAGCAGTGGGGTTAACTTCAATGCTGTTATCTTCCATAATTTTCTTGGTTTCCCAAACCATTTTCATTTCTTCTTTGGTGTAGCCATTATCTAAGAAGACATCAATGTGCGGTAAAACATTGAATGCGATTTGTTTAGGATATACATGACTTTCAACAGGAGCGTGTCCGCTTAATAATTCAGCAGATTGACGTGCTAATTCTTCAATCGCGTCTTTTCCTGTGCCAGAAACAGCTTGATATGTCGCAACATTAATGCGTGCAATTCCGACAGCGTCTTGAATCGGTTTTAATGCCACAAGCATTTGAATTGTTGAACAATTAGGATTGGCAATAATTCCACGTGTTTTATAATCAGCAATGCGATGTGGATTGACTTCAGGCACAACTAATGGAATATCATCGTCATAGCGAAAATGCGCAGTATTATCAATCACAACACAACCTGCGGCCGCTGCTTTAGGCGCATAAATTGCAGAAACATCGCCTCCAGCAGAAAATAATCCAATAGGTGTTTGGCTAAAATCAAATGTCGCTAAATCTTGGACAACGATTTCTTGACCGCGGAATGTCACAGTAGATCCAGCAGAACGGCTAGAAGCTAATGGAAAAATTTGATCCACAGGGAAATTACGTTGCTCTAAAATTTGAAGCATGGTTTCCCCAACCGCACCTGTAGCTCCAACAACGGCGACATTATATTTTTTTGACATAATTTTACTCAATCAACCTAAACTAAACAAAATTAAAAAACAATATTAAAGTGCATCAACAATGGCATCGCCCATTTCGGCTGTACCTAATTTATCTGTACCTAATACATAAATATCACCAGTCCGATAACCTTCTGCCAAAACAGAACGGACAGCATCTTCAATGCGATTTGCCGCCTCAGTGTTATCAAATGTATAACGTAACATCATTGCAGCAGATAAAATAGTTGCAATCGGGTTCGCAATATTTTGGCCCGCAATATCTGGAGCAGAACCATGAATTGGTTCATACATCCCTTTATTATTAATATCTAAAGAAGCAGAAGCCAACATTCCGATAGAGCCCGTTAACATGGAAGCTTCGTCGGAAAGAATATCACCAAAGATATTACCAGTTACAATCACATCAAATTGTTTTGGACGGCGAACTAACTGCATGGCAGCATTATCAACATACATATGAGATAATTCAACATCTGGATATTCTTGTCCCACTTTGATCATGATTTCACGCCAAAGTTCACTTGTTTCAAGAACGTTTGCTTTATCTACAGAGCATAAACGTTTTTGGCGTTTTTGAGCGGTTTGGAAGGCCACATGTGCAACGCGTTCAATTTCCGCTTCAGTATAACACATGGTATTGTAACCTTGACGCTGACCATCTTCAAGCGTACGGATGCCACGTGGTTGACCGAAATAAATATCACCAGTCAATTCGCGGACAATCATGATATCTAAACCTGATACAACTTCAGGTTTCAGTGCAGAAGCTTCTGCTAATTCTGGGAATAAAACAGCAGGACGTAAATTTGCAAATAAACCCAATTCGCGCCGGATATTTAATAAGCCTTTTTCTGGGCGTTTTTCACGGGGCAGGACATCATATTGTGGTCCGCCGACAGCCCCCAACAAAATTGCATCAGCTTCGCGGGCTAATTTGAGCGTTTCGTGGGGTAAAGGATCGCCACTTTGATCGTAGCCTGCACCACCAATTGCACCAAATTCAAGCTCAAGTTTTAAGCCATCATTTTTTAATGCTTCGAGTACTTTTACAGCTTGTGCTGTCACCTCTGGTCCGATCCCATCGCCGGGTAAAACTAAAATTTTCATAGTCTTGATCTTATAAAAATAATGAAATATTTTATTATTGTGCAAACAAAAAAAATTTTTACTCAAGAAAAGGGATCTCTATTTTTAGAAAAATCTTTTCTCAAGTCAAATGTTCTTTGAATTTGAATTGTTTGCTTCTTTTAGCTTTTATATTGAAGAGAAATTGTGCAAAAGCAAGAGAAGCAACCTTTTATTTTAGCTGAAAACAAGAATTTTTGGCGTATTTTATCTGCGAATCAAAGATAAATTCCTTAGGAGGCAAGCGTTAAGTTTGTGATTTGTTTTTTTACAATCATTTGGCGAAGAAAATCAATAAGCGCTTCAACACGGATTGGTTTCCCCATATGTGCATCTAATCCAGCCTCTAAACATTTTGTAATTTCTTCTTCAAATGCATGCGCCGTCAGGGCAATCATGGTTAAGTGTTGTGTTGGATAAAAAGTTTTTTCATAGTCGCGAATCAATCGTGTCGCTTCTAAGCCATCCATCACAGGCATTTGCACATCCATTAAGACAAAATCAAAATGACAAGAGGGATCGCCATTATAGTAATTTTTAATTTGCTCCACTGCTTCGGCACCATTATTTGCTCGCGAAACTTGAAACCCTTCTTGAGTAAGTAATTGTGTTGCAACCCATTGATTAACCGGATTATCTTCGACAAGTAAAATATGGAATTGGCTCGGATCGACTAAAATTGGCGGGGGAGCGGGGGGCACGGAAGGTTCAATAGAAGAGGGTTGTTCTTTTAATGTGGGGAGACTTTCGGCTTTAAATTCATATGGAATTGTAAAGTGAAAACGACTACCATAATTGAGGCGGCTTTCGACCCAAATTTTCCCATGCATTAATGAAATCAGTTGTTTACAAATGGTTAAACCTAAACCTGTTCCGCCATGTTGTCTTTTGTATGACCCATCTACTTGTGAAAACGCGTTAAAGATCAGATCTTGTTTATCTTCACGAATGCCGATTCCTGTATCTGTCACCGTAAAATGTAGTAAAAGATGCGAATCTGAATAATCCTTATCAATTTGTACCGAAAAGGAAATAAAACCTTTTTCAGTAAATTTAATGGCATTTCCTAAAAGATTGGTAATAATTTGTTTAAGCTTTTGTGGATCACCCAAAAGGATGTAATGATTAATTTCTGATTCTAAAAAACTTTTGAAGAGAATATTTTTTTGTTTTGCACGGAGTTCAAATAAACTTAACGTATCTTGAATACATTCTTGCAATTTAAATGGCTCACGAATGAGTTCAAGTTGACGGGCTTCGATTTTTGAAAAATCTAAAATTTCATTAATAATAGAAAGTAAATTTTCTGAAGCAGAAGTTAAAAGCCGTGTATATTCTTGTTGTTTCGCATCTAATGTAGTGCGTTGTAAAAGCTCAAGCAAACCAATAATGGCATTTAAAGGAGTGCGTAATTCATGACTTGTATTGGCAACAAATTCACTTTTTGCTTTATTGGCAGTTTCGGCGGCTTCTTTCGCAGTCACTAATTCTTGACGAATTTGTAAACTTTCAGTGATATCTTGACAAAAAACAAGATATTGATCACTCGCATAACGAACAACATTCAGTTCAAGCGTATATTCATATTGTTCAGCATGAATACAACAAGCATGTCCTGTGGAATGCTCAGAATGATAGGCGTTTACAAAAATGCGTAAAACTTCATCAAATGTATTTGAAATGAGAATTTGTTCCAAATTCATTGTTTTAAGTGTTTCTAATGAAAAACCTGTCATTTTTGCCATTTGCGGATTAGCATCAATAAAATGACAATATTTGTCTAAAATAAAAATGCCAATGGGTGAACTCATTACATACGTTCGATATTGTTGTTCGCTTTTCAGTAGATTTTCTTGGAGGGTTTTTTGATTTGTAATTTCAACGCCCGTGCCCACGTACCCTACAAATTCTCCAGCACGATTATGACGGGGAATGCCATTTGTCAAAATCCAACCATATTGACCATTTTTATTACGAAGCCGACACTCAAATGAAAAAGGCGCTTTTTGTTCAAAAGCTTGAGAATAAATTTGTGTACAACGTCTCAAATCATGTGGGTGGATATTTTCTAACCAACTGACAGAAAGTTCATTATTGAGACTTCTTCCCGTATATTCCAACCAACGTTGATTAACCCATCGGAACTCTTGATTTGTATCGCTCACCCAAATCATCACGGGGGCGGCGTTCGCAAGAGATTCAAATCGCGTTTCACTTTCGCGAAGGGCATTTTGACTTTCAATACGTGTTGTGATGTCATGTGCGAGGGCAAACATCATTTTTTTTTCTGGGCTATACATTGCACGCCAAGAAAACCATCGCCACGACCCATTTTTGCAAATATAACGATTTTCAAAATCAATACATTCTTTGCCGTGTCGGACTTCGTTTGCGCGTTGTCTTGAAATAGCTTTGTCATCTGGATGAACAAATTCAATGAAAGGATGACTCAATAATGTTTGTTCGTCATATCCTAAAAGTTTTTTGAATGCAGGATTAATTTTAATAAAATAATTATCATCATCAATCAAGCAGATCAAATTAGCAGACAAGGCAAAAAATAAATCGAACTCTGAATCTGAATGTAACATATTTTTCTAGAAGAAGAGTGAAAACTAGTTCTTATCGTATCACAAAAGGAATAGATAAAATAGACTAATTTATCCTTTTTGATAAACTTTTCCTCAAATCTTATTAGTTTTTGATAAATAACAAACAATTATTGTCGGCAGAACGAGGATTTTATTAAGTTAAAAAAACAAAAATAATATAGATTTATTCCTTAGAATGAGACAAAGAAAAAAAATGATAAAATTTCTCTATGAAAAGCAGACTTTATGATTGAAGATAATAAAAATTTATTGGGAATTTAACGATGATTTTCGCCATCAACAAATTGCTGTTGTATTTCTAATATTTTTTCTGAGCATTGTAAAAAAGCATTCACACAAATTGGATCTAATTTTTTGCCCGCTAAATTTCTAATTAAATCAAAAGCTTCTTGGTTACTCCATGGATCTTTATAAGGACGGGCTGAAGTTAAAGCATCAAAAATATCAGCAATGCTAATAATTCGCGCCACAAGTGGAATTTCCTCACCTTTCAGTTGATCAGGATAGCCTGTCCCATCTAAAGTTTCGTGATGAGAGCGTACAATATCATAAAGTATTTTACTATGTATAAAATAATTCATCTTAAAATTGTGTAACATATCTGTAATTAATTCCGCCCCTTTTGTGGTATGGGTTTTCATAATTTCATATTCATGAGGCTCAAATTTACCGGGCTTAAGTAAAATATGATCAGGAATGGCAATTTTACCAATATCATGTAAAGGCGCAAAAAGAAAAATATATTCAATTAACTCATCAGAAAGCCCAAAATGTTCTGCCACACCCATGGCGATTAATCGGGAAAAATGGGCTGTGCGTTCAATATGACATCCTGTTTCAAAATCACGTTGTAATGCCATATTTGATGCGGATTTGACCGCGGCTTGTAAAGTATGAACGCGTTGCATTTCATTAGAAAGTGCAAAACCGATAAGATGTCCAAAGAGATTAAGATAGTAAAGTATTTTTTTAGTGAAAACATTAGATTGTGTAGAATTAAAAAAAACAAAGCCAAAAAAATGACCTTGTTGATAAAGAGGCAAAGTATAACTTGCTTGATAATGCGTTGTAATATGTTGAGTATGTTTTTTTTCTGAAGAATCAAATGTGTGAAGTTGATTGATAACCCGCGGTTGTCTGGCCCGCATTAGTTCAGTCAAAGATGAAGACTGACTGAGTTTTGCTTGATAATAATGTAAATTTTCTTCCAAATTAATCATCGTACTGTCTGCAAATGTCTTTAAAATATCAGTATTTTCATCGTAAAGTGCAATCGCAATCCGATCGATATATTCGAAGTGAAGACGAATAAGTTGGTGTACTTTGCGGATGCGCTGTTTAAACGAAAGATGGCAATCTGTCAAAATAGCAAATAAAATGGATTCTTCATTTTCAAAAGTCATGGTCTTAATCTTCACACTAAATTAATCATGTTTCATATTATAACTAAAATGAAATATTAATCTTAATTTATTTGTATAAACTGATAAAATAAGGAGGTTATTTAACGATGTTCATGACTGGAATATGCAAAATATCATCAGCAAATTGTGCTTGAATTTTTTCTACGTCTTCTTTTTTTTCAAGTAAGGCATGGACGCATTCTGCGTCGAATTTTTTACCCGCCAATTCCATTAAAAGTGAGAAAGCCTTTTCATTTGTCCACGCTTCTTTGTACGGTCGGCGGGAAGTTAAGGCATCAAAGACATCTGCAATTGTCACAATTCTCGCTGCTAGTGGAATTTCCATTCCAGAAAGACCATCAGGATAACCTGAACCATCCATTGCTTCATGATGATGTCGGATAATATGATAAAGCATTTCGATATGAGGGAGCGATCGGATATTAAAATTTTCAAGCATAAGCCGAACAATCTCTTCCCCTTTAATCGCATGCGTTTTCATGACTTCAAATTCGGGCTCTTCAAATTTACCGGGCTTGAGTAAAATGTGGTCAGGAATGGCAATTTTACCGATGTCATGTAAAGGGGAAAAAAGAAAAATATGCTCGATATATTCATCTGTGAGTTCATATTTTGGAGCGAGCGCTTGGGCAATAATACGCGCAAAATTAGCCATTCTATCTAAATGTAAGCCTGTTTCAAAATCGCGTTGCAATGCCATATGGGACGCTGTCCGAATGGCGGCCTTGAGTGTTCGAATGCCGTTTAATTCATTCGTGATCATTAATGCAATTAAGTGTAATGATGACTCAATAAAATGTAGTCTTTCAGTCGAAAAAAAATTTTTGAGACGAGAATTAACAAAAAGAATACCAACTAAATGGCCTTGACTGAAAATAGGCATTGTAAAACTGGAAAGATAATGTTGCTTAATATATTGAGAATGTTTTCTTGAATTTTGAGAATGATATTTGGCAAGATCATTTAAGATTCGCGGTTTTCCTGAAGCCACCAATTGACTGAGAGAATGCGAATCACTTAATTTTAATTGATATTGTTTTAATTTTTCAATGGAAACGGAATGCGAAGTTTCAGGATAAAGCGTACTATCAATAAATGTTTTTAGATAATCTGTCTGTTCATCGTATAAAACAATGGCAATACGGTCGATCCCTCTAAATTTTTTAGACATTAATCGATGTAATTTTTGTATTTTTTCTTGTAAGGAAAAAGACGCGTTCATTAGAATGTCTGAGTATTCCATAATAGGCTCATTTTTTATTTGGATTAATGATAGAAAATAACAAATACTTGTTAATACTGATAAATGTGTGACTATACTATTCTTTATTAATTAATCCAATATCATAGAATCAAAAAATAAATAAAATACTTAATTCAAATCATGGGGTAAAAAAGTAAAAATAAAATATAAAACTTTTTATAATATAAAAAATATATAATAAATATATATTTTTTATCGATATCACAATTATATTTTAGTATTTTTTGTTAATTTATTATTGAAAATAATAAAAATAAATGAAGTAGGGGTGATCTGTCAATAGCAGATATAAAAAAAAAGAACTAATTAAAAAGTTCTATTTTAAATTATCGATGTAAGATTTGGTTATAGAAAATAGAAAAAAATGAGGTATAGACAACGAAAGGAAGATAAAATTCAGTTTTAGAAATAAATAGAGAAATAGGAAACAGAGTAATTTCAGTAGGAAAAATTGAGGAAAATGTATAAGAGTATAAAGAAAAGAAGTAGAAAACTAAGATGAAGTGGGGTGGCTGATCGGGCTCGAACCGACGACAACCGGAATCACAATCCGGGACTCTACCAACTGAGCTACAG
>CAZDFJ010000013.1:0-57377 GCA_964504875.1 uncultured Burkholderiales bacterium
GTATTTGGAGCGGTAGTTCAGTTGGTTAGAATACCGGCCTGTCACGCCGGGGGTCGCGGGTTCGAGTCCCGTCCGCTCCGCCAACTCAAAGAAGAAAGCGGCTGATTAATCAGCCGCTTTTTTTCTATATCTTAAAAATATCCGCCGATCTCAATAATTTTTCAATATGTTTTTTGATTCCAAAAATCTCCAGACCCCTTATTATGCTGTTATTTTTTCTTCGTGATCGGCATATGGCGGCAAACTGGTTGCGCAACATGGGTATAACTATTTCATATTGGGAATCTGAAGAAGCGATTGCAAAATGGAAAGAACACCGGCTGCAAGGTGAAGCGGACTTATGGTAAAATTTAATGCAAATTATTTAAATATTTTATATTTTTATATTTAATAACAAATAAGATTATTGGAGAGAAAGTCCCTTGTTTATTGTTATTTTGCATTATATTCAACCATTATCTGAAATCGAAACGCATCTTGAAGCGCATCGAACCTATTTAGATCGTCATTATGCCGCTGGACATTTCGTTGCTTCGGGTCCTCAAATTCCAAGGACAGGGGGCGTGATTCTTGCAAAAGGATTAGATCGTCATCAGTTAGATGAAATTCTTGCGGAAGATCCGTTTTACCGTGAAAAAGTGGCCACCTATCAAGTCATTGCATTTAATCCAATTAAGTGTGCTGTAGGTACCGAATCTATTTTTTTCTAAAAAAATTTATTTTTTGTCATTTAAGTCAAATGCGGCGCGTATTTTTTTCTGGAAAGGCATATTCCATATGTTTAGCCGCCGCGCGCGCCACCGTTTCGCCAAAATAATACGAAACGATTTTAAGACTCATATCAATCCCTGCTGAAATGCCCGCAGAAGTAAAAAGATTCCCGTCTTGAACAAAATGAAGATCATGCCGAACAATCGTCTGTGGAAATAAAGATTGCATCCAATCTAAAGATTTCCAATGGGTTGTGGCTTCTTTGTTTTGCAGTAATCCTGCTTGTCCTAATAATAGGGCC
Source organism: uncultured Burkholderiales bacterium (assembly GCA_964504875.1). Taxonomy (GTDB): domain Bacteria; phylum Pseudomonadota; class Gammaproteobacteria; order Burkholderiales; family CAZDFJ01; genus CAZDFJ01. The sequence continues at coordinate 1,013 of CAZDFJ010000013.1, forward strand.
CCTGTACAGACGGATGCGAGGGCGTCCAGCGTGGAAGCTTGTTGGGCAATCCATGAAATTAATATTTTGTTGTACATTTCTGTTCGAGTTCCCCAGCCACCCGGAACAATGAGTATATCTAAAGCAGGACATGTTTCTAGTGTGTAGTCTGGTAAAACACGCATGCCGCCTGTCGTGATGATAGGATCATTGGTGTGCGCAATGAGCGAAATTTTAAAAGGGGAAGTGGTTTCTTGCCGTCGACTTTCATCTAAACGCGTGACTGAAAAGACCTCAAAGGGGCCGCAAAAATCAAGGACTTCAATTTGATTAAACAGTAAAATGCCAACGGATTTTTTGGTCATGTCTAAAGCACTCTTTGTCAATTGTGGTTAAAATATATCAATTATTAATAATATAGTCTAAAATAAGACAAAGATCGATAAGTAAATTTATCTTATTTTTTATTTCTTTCTATTCAAAACGATTCTCTAAGCGCGTTTTTTGTAGAGTAATTTTTATCCCCATATCCCTTGTGCAATTGTTACAACATTTCCTCCCACAAAAACTTTCAGTATGTTTGGCGTGCATTCTGTTTTTAATGCTAATGTAGAAGGCCGATTGATTTCGTAGCCTTGTCCAACAAGTAGATCTATCTCTTTTTTTTCAAAGAAAGCATGCTGCGATAAATAAGCAGCCAGTGCCCCATTACTGCTGCCTGTTGCAGGATCTTCTGGAATACCGTAAAAATCACCAAACACACGTGCGGATAAAGCTTGATTGGCTTCATAACCGCTAGGACAAAAGGCGAGAATCAGTTTTGCCCAAGAGGACGCTGCCCAAGAAAAATAAAGTGTTTTATGAATATGAATCTGTTTGAGCGCCGCTTGATGAGCAAGGGGGATAATTAATGTGGGTAGGCCAGTTGAAACTTCTTGAATTGAAAAATTCGGATTAAAATCTGCTGGAGAGAGACCTAAAATGGGGGCGATGTCATGGATCTGTGCCTGTTCCCCAAAAATCGGGGACATTTGTTGCATCCATAAAAATGAATTCTGTTCAGAAAAATGAACGGGAATCGTTCCAATATTAAGATGTAATCGTATTTCGTTAGCAGCAGTTAATTTTAACAAATGACGAATGACGTAAGCCGTGCCTAAGGTTGGATGACCTGCAAAATCAATTTCTGCCCGCGGGGTGAAAATACGTACGGGATAGCCGTTTTCGGTTGCTTCACGTGACAGAATAAACGTTGTTTCTGAAAAATTAATTTCTTTGGCAATATTTTGCATGTCATGGCTAGAGAGCTTTTCGCAGTCTATAAAAGTAGCCAGTGGATTACCACCATATTTTTTGTCTGTAAAAACGTCTGTTATAAAAAATGTTGGGCGGGGCATGATTTTTCCTGAAAAATGGTTTTTCTTGAGAGAATGAGAAGTCTAGATTACAATTCTTGTTCGGAAAAGTGTCGTGTGATTCATTTTTATTTTAGTTATTTTAATAAACCGCGTTGTTTTTTATTCATGTCTCAACAAAAGCATATGAAAGCAAAACCATTCATTAAATGGGCGGGCGGAAAATCTCAACTGCTGCCTTCTATTTTACAAGCGATCCCAACGCACTTAAAAGAACAAGACATCACTTTTATTGAGCCTTTTGTTGGGGGGGGCGCCGTTTTTTTATATTTAGCACAACATATGCCAAATATAAAAAAAATGATTATCAATGATGTAAATGCAGATTTAATTAATGTTTATCAATGTGTTAAAAAGCACCCTGAAAAAATGATTGTCTTACTCAAACAATATGAAGAAGAATTTTTTTTATGTTTGGATGAAACAACAAAAAAAACATATTTTTTAGAGAAAAGAAGGCTTTATAATCAAAGAAATAGTGATGCATTCATTCAAGCGAGTTTATTTATTTTTTTAAATAAAACATGTTTTAATGGGTTATATCGTGTGAACCGTAAAAATCAATTTAATGTTCCAATAGGCAGTTATCAAAAGCCTACAATTTGTGATGCTGAGAATATTCAAAGAGTGAGTGCGATCTTGCAGCGCGTCGAAATTTTGTGTGGTGATTTTACGGAAACAAAACGTTATATCGCGCCCAACACTTTATTTTATTTTGATCCGCCGTATAAGCCTTTGACTGTGACTGCCAATTTTAATGCTTATGCCCATATTGATTTTAATGATGTGGCACAAAAAAAATTAGCTGATTTTTGTCGGGAGCTGGATCATTTGGGTATCTATTGGATTTTGAGTAATTCAGATGTCAAAGCGGTTGATCCACAGAATGATTTTTTTGATATTTTATATTCTGAATTTAATATTCAAAGAGTGACGGCTTCAAGAAATATTAATTCAAAAGGCAAGAAGCGCGGAAAAATCAGTGAATTATTGGTAACAAATCAAGGCTTGTGAAAATTACACAAGCCTTTTTTGAAGAAGAAAATTAGGATGTACGCACGAGTGCCATTGTAATTTTTCTGACGACAGGAAGTACAATTAATAAAACAGGAAAAGCAATGACCCAAGAAAGTACCCAAGCGCTTGGCCAGACTGCGAAAAATTTTTCTGTCCAACCAACGCCTCGTAAAGTGCTGACGAGAGAGACAATACAAGTCATAAGTAATGATAGAAAAAAAGGCAGAATAATATTGGCGTAACGCGCGGGTAATTTAGGTAATCCCAAAAAAGAAGAATGTGGATCAGAAGAAGACATACCCATTCCAAAAAATAAAAAAAATCAATGATTAAAGTAAAATATTAACATGAGATGTGCGTTTTTTGAATCAGTCTTTTTATGATTGTTGTTTTAACCATTCCTGATAAGCCTGCATCGATTTCACACCATGTAAGCAACGATGATCTTGAATAATCCCACTTTTTTTCATGCGAAGTTGCATTTTTTTAGTGAATTGTGATTCTTCACTGCTTAAAAATTTTCCATTGGGACCGGTGAGTTGAATGCCATATAAGCCATTGATATTTAAATAATCTAAATGGCGTACACAAGCACACCATCCCCCAGTTGGGCCATTTTCTACAATAAGACCAGAACGAATGTCTTCAATATATTGTGATGCCTCTGGCTTGGAATGTTCTGTGCCAATAAAGTCATTTTCGATAACGTTTAGGCCAAGATAACCATAATCGTTAAAGAAATAAAAATAGTCCTCAAAGATCTTATCAAAATGCCAAGGGAGTTCGACCACGTCATCGTCTAATTCAATTAAAAATTCTGCCTCAGATTTTGCAAATAAAGAAGTGTATAGATCTAGGCCGAGATTGGTTGGGGCTTCTAAATAATAATCAACTTTATATTTTTGTGCGACACGAGATGTTTGATCGGTTGAACCATTATTTCCCACAAAAAGTTGTATGCGCTCTTGATAAAAAGCGCGTTCTCGAACAGAAGCAAGGCACGCTTCTAGCGTATCTGCATGATTACCATAGGTTAAAATTCCAATCGTAAATTTAAACGAAAAAGGTTGCGCTGTTTTTTTTGTGTAATGTGTAAAAAATAAATCCCACTCTTGCTGATAAATTCTAGCTTGCGTGACGTTGATCTGTTTTAATTGCTCAATATAAAAAGCGGCTTGTTGAAGATCACCTGTATAAAAATGAAATTGGATACAACTTTCTAAAATGGGGCCATACGTTGGAAAATTTTCGTGAAATTTTTGTAAAGCAAGCCACATATCTAGTACGCGTGAAACACAGAGTTGATTCGAATAACGCATCACGATAGCTTTTACATTAAATTCGACAATATCAGCAATATAGTCGAAATAAGTAAGATCTTGTTTTAAGATAAAAAGTGCAATCTCGACAAATCTTTGACGCATCGCGTCATCCCACGCAGTATTAATCATACTCATTTGATGTAATGAATATAAAAGGGCAGAGGGGGCGGTTTTATTTTCAATATTTTCAAAAGGATAACGCTGTTTAAATTGTTGATAACGCGCAATAAAATCGTCTGTATTAAATGCAGGAAAAAGCGATGCAATCATAATTTAATTAATGGCTTTGATTAGAAAAAAGAAAGTAGAAAAGGGACGATAAGGGCGGTTAAAATGCCAGTAAGGGCCATAGCAAGTCCACCAAATGATCCAGCAAGATTATTAATTTGAAAAGCGCGAGCTGTACCAATACCATGTGAGGCCATTCCTAGGCCAAAACCTTGCGCCCGAGGATCTTGTACGCGACAAAGATCTAAAACGCGTTTGCCCAAAATAGCTCCAGTCAATCCTGTCATAATAACCATGACTACCGCTAATGGAGGGACGCCCCCAATTTTTTCGGCAATACCGATGGCAATAGGTGTTGTGACAGATTTTGTGGCAAGAGAAACTAAAACCTCACGGCTTCCACCCAGTGCCCAACCAATACCAATAGCCGAAAAAACGGCTGTGAATGTTCCAATAAATAGGCTAATAATGACCGCTTTCCAATATCTTTTTAGTTGTTCTAAATGATGATAAAGTGGAATAGCCAGTGCAACAGTCGCAGGACTCAATAAAAAGAAGATCAAGGCATTATTTTTAAAATAAGTGTCATAATGACTATGCGTGGCACTTAAAAGTAGGATAATCAATACTGAACTCACAAGCGTCGGATTAAGTAATGCATGGTGTTTACCTTTGCGATAGAGCCATTGTGCGATTTCATAACATAATAGTGTCATACTTAACCAAAGTAACGGTGTTTGTGTTAAAGCCTGCCATATAGAAAAAAGAGAATAATTCATTAAAAATGTTCTTCCTTAGAATGTTGTTTTTTATCTTCGCGTTGAATAAGAAATTGTAAAGTTAAGCCCGTGACAACAATAGTGATCAGTGCGCCAATAATAACGGCCATAAAAATAGGAAGCCATTGCTGCGCAATATAATGAAAATAGACCATAATTCCGACTGTACTGGGTACAAATAAGAGAGAAAGATTATTTAATAATCCATTTGAAACCTTTTGAAGTCGTTCAAGTAAGTGTGGGCCTTTCCAAAGTAAAGTGAAAAACAAAAGTAATAATCCAACGACTGCACCTGGTACGGGCAGCGATAGAACATGTACAATCACTTCGCCAAAAAGTTGATATAATAATAAAAAACAAAAACCAATCGTGATATTTGCCATTTTTGCTCCCATCATAAAAGAATCAATATCTTTTCTCCTGTTCTTTATTCTAAAAGTTCGTTTCTAAACATGCTAGTCTTTTTTTTTGAACAAAAGTTAAAACTCTCTTTGTGGAAAATTAGATAAAATTTTTCAAAAATAAAATGATTTTTTAGGGATAGATAGTTGAGAAAATCAGTCAACTTATTTAGAATAGAATCATTTGAAGAAGCATCATTAATTTGATATATTGTTTATGTTTTTTATTATTCAGCCATAGCGCATAGGAAAAAGCAATGAGCTCAGAAATCGTACAAACAGAAGGACCATTAATTTTTACAGATAACGCCGTCCGTAAAGTGGCCGCATTAATTGAAGAAGAAGGTAATCCTGATTTAAAATTACGTGTATTTGTCAGTGGCGGGGGTTGCTCTGGTTTTCAATACGGATTTACTTTTGATGAAATTGCCAACGAAGATGATACGATCATGGAAAAAGATGGGGTGCAATTATTAATTGATCCAATGAGCTATCAATATTTAGTGGGGGCAGAAATTGATTATACAGAAGGATTGGAAGGATCCCAATTTGTGATTAAAAATCCAAATGCAACCACAACCTGCGGATGTGGATCTTCATTTTCTGTATAATTTTTAAAGCATTAAAAAAAATTATGAAAAAAAGGCGCACGACATTTTTTGTCGTGCGTTTATTTTTTTAGCCCCTTCTTTTTTATAAAAAATCTTTTCTGAGGAACTGCACTCAAAAAGCTATTTTTTCGTATATTAGCTGAATTATATTAATAAATATTAACTAAACTAAATAAAAAACTTATTATTTAGTTTTTATAAAAAAATAATTAAAATTGATATAATAATTTTATTTTATTTTGAATTAATTTTCATTTATTTAAATTATTTAAAGAGATTTATATATTTTATGAAAAAAACTTATATAAAACCAACGATGGTACTAAAAATAGATGTTGATACATTACGTGGTACGATTGAAGGGGTGCCTCGTTTAATGGCATTACTTGAAAAATATCAAGCGAATGCGACTTTTCTTTTTAGTTTAGGACCAGATAATACGGGTAAAGCAATTAAACGGGTTTTTCGCCCCGGCTTTCTCAATAAAGTATCAAGAACATCTGTTTTAGAACATTATGGCTTGAAAACTTTAATGTATGGCACATTGTTACCTGCGCCGGATATTGGCAAAAAAACAAAACATTTAATGCGCTCAGTGAAAGAACAGGGATTTGAAGTGGGGGTACATTGTTGGGATCATGTTTTATGGCAAGATTATGTTGCGAAAAAGAGTGAAGAATGGACATTAGAGCAATTTCATTTAGCCCGTGCGCGTTTTGAAGATATTTTTAAAATTACGCCAAAAACGCATGGTGCAGCGGGATGGCAATTAAATTTACATGCATTACGTTATTTAGAACGTTTTGGTTTTCAGATTTGTAGTGATTCACGGGGAACGACACCTTTTATTCCGGTTCATAAGGGCGAAATTTTTTCATGTCCACAAATTCCGACAACATTACCTACTTTGGATGAATTAATTGGGTTAAATGGTATTACGGTTCATAATGTTGCGGAACATCTTTTATCATTGACACAGACTATTCCCCCGTTAGGACACGTTTTTACGCTCCATGCAGAATTAGAAGGGATGCGCTTATTATCCGTTTTTGAAAAGTTATTAGCCGGTTGGAAAAATCAAGGCTATGAATTAATTTCTTTAAAAGAATATGTCCGCTTAATTAAAGATGTAAAATTGTCCTATTGTGAAATTGATTTGCATGGAAAAATTGTAGGGAGATCAGGCACGCTTGTCACGCAAGGGGAGCCCATCTTTGTAATGGAAGGCCAAAAAGACGTTTAAATGGTTTAAAAAAAGGGGGAGTAATTAATATGACACTTAAGCAAAAAATAATCACGATTATTAGCTTAATGACAATTTTGGCAGTAGGCGTGAGTTTTTTTGAATTCAATGAAATTAAACAATTAAATCATACTATTGATAATTTTCATCATCAACGTCTTTCTGTCTCAAATGAGATGAATGCAGCATTATTACTGATGAATGATAATCGAACGCAAATTATGTTATCGCTGCAACATCGAAAAGAGAGCATTTTTTTTCAGGCGCACGATCATCCATTATCCATGCATTTGAATGAAGTTGAGGAAAATACAAGGCAAATAGAAGAAACACGCGTTAAACTTGATCAACAATCTGATCAATCTGATATTTATAAAAAATATTATCAAGATTTTTGGAAAACATATGAGTCCTACCAGCATGATATTAATCAGGCACGACAACTTCTTGAATCAGAAGCTTTCTTAGAAGTCAATAACTTGTTGCTTTTAAAGATTAATCCTGTTTATAAAGATCTAAAAGGCCAAGGTGATTTGTTATTAAAACAAATTCAGAAGGAAACGCGAGAAGAATATTTAAAAGGTGAGAATCATTATGAGGAAATTCGTAATACTATTTTAATAAGTATTTTTACTTTTGTATGTGTGAGTCTCTTTTTAGGATATTCGCTTATTCGTGCCATTACTGAACCGATTGCTCAATTAAAGATGATTTTTCAAGCAATTGGACTGGGACAATATCAGACTGCAATGCCGCTTGTTCGCCAAAATGAATTTTCTAGTATTTTTATCGCATTACAGGAGATGCAATCTGTTCTCGCAAAGCATATTCTAGAAATGCGTACTTTAGTAGAAGAATCAACAATTATGCGGATGTCTTTAGAAAATGCGTCCACAAATTTTATGATTGCAGATTTATCTGGGAAAATTATTTATATTAATCAAAGTTCTCGAACTTTCTTTATTCGTTATGAACAGGAATTACAAAAAGTCGTATCGAATTTTAGAGCAGATGGAGTTTTAGGTTCTAATATCGATATGTATCATCGATCAGGGAGTGAAGTACGATATCGATTATCTGAATTAAGAACACCGTATCAACGTATGATTAAACTTTCTCGTTTCTTTTTAAATTTTACATTGACGCCTATTTTTAATGATCAAAATGAGATTATTGCTTATAGCGTTGAATGGACTGATCAAACTCCAGAAATTACAACGCAAGAGGAAATTCGAGATGTGATTCAAGCGGCTGGGGAAGGCAGTTTGAAAAAGAAAGTCGATTTGAGTAATAAGAAGGGTAATATGTTATTAATTAGTCAACATGTAAATAATCTTATTACTGTAATTGATGACGTGTTAACCAGTATTTCAGAATTTCAAAGTCAAATTGCTCATGGCAATTTAAATGTGCGAATTCAAAAAGAATACGGGGGCATTTTTAAACATCTCAAAGATAATACTAACACGATGGTAGAAAGTTTAACTGGCTTAGTTCAGGGGATTAGTGATGCAACACGGACAATTCGCACCGCTTCTACGGAAATTGCGACAGGAAATATTGATTTATCACATCGTACTGAGCAACAAGCGATTGAATTGGAAAAAGCCACACATAATATTACTTACTTAACAGCAACAGTGTCTGAAAATGCGGATAATGCTAAACAAGCAAGTGATTTTGCGACAAGAACCTCAAAAATTGCGGAACAAGGCGGGAATGTGGTTCAAAATGTTGTCAAAACGATGGGAGAAATTAATAAAAGTGCCCACAAAATTTCTGAAATTATTGATGTTATTGATAGCATTGCCTTCCAAACAAATATTTTGGCGTTGAACGCTTCGGTTGAAGCGGCGCGCGCAGGGGAGGCAGGAAGAGGATTTGCTGTCGTTGCAGATGAAGTCCGGAATTTGGCCCAGCGTTCAGCCAGTGCCGCGCGGGAAATTAATGCGTTAATTACAGAATCCGTTTCTAACGTGAATAAGGGTTCCCATTTTGTAGAAGAAGCGGGAAAAACGATGGAAGAAATTGTGAAATCTGTTCAAGAAGTGACTGCACGAGTTGGCGATATTGCGCATGCTTCTGCTGATCAAAGCCATAATATTAATGATATTAAAGTCACAATTGATAAATTAGATGAAAATACACAACAAAATGCCGCTTTGGTAGAAGAAGCGGCGGCTTCTTCTGAGGCGTTACGTGAACAAATTAAAGAGCTTTCTCAATCTGTTGAATTTTTTAGAATTTCTATGTAATGCCTTGGACTTTTATTTATGCAATGATCAAGGATGAGATCTTTTTTCTCATCCTCTTTGGAATAAATCTTGCTCTTATTTTTTCTCCGGAGTCTTTTTGATGATTTGAATAATGCTTTTGCTTTTTCTTGGGATATAAAATGAAAGAAAATAGATGTAATTTTTGAAAAATTAGTTCGAAATAGGCATTTTATCTTTTTTTTTATGTGAATATGGTACAATCTAATCAAAACAGTGAACGATTTGATATGAATATTCATTTATTATTTAAAGAAATTACAAACGCATTTTTGCATAGCACATCACTCGAATTGGATGTACAAGTAGCTCGTCTTGAAGCACGTTTATTGATCACTTTTGTACTAAACAAACCACGTTATTACATTGATGCCCATCCAGAACAAATTCTCACGCTAGAAGAATCCAATCAAATTCAGGATTTAGTCACACGACGCCTTGCAGGTGAACCCATTGCTTATCTTGTTGCTTCTCGGGAATTCTTTGGCAGAAATTTTTATGTAAATAAAAATGTTTTAATTCCTCGCCCTGAAACAGAATTAATGATTGAATTAATTTTGGCTGAAGTCCAAGAAAATAAATTATTTTCTGTCTTGGATTTAGGTACAGGATCAGGATGTGTTGCGACGACATTAGCTTTGGAATGTCCCCATGCACAAATTGTGGCAGTGGATCAATCACTTCAAGCGCTTGAAATTGCAAAAGAAAATGCAAAAAAATTGAATGCTTCAGTAACATGGTTACAGAGTAATTGGTTTGATATTTTTGAAAAAAAGCCGGCGGCGACTCCTGTCTCCAAATTTAATTGGATCGTCTCAAATCCGCCCTATATTTCAGAGACGGATCCACACCTTCTTGTTGGCGATGTGCGTTTTGAACCAAGAAGCGCTTTAACAAGTGGTGAGGACGGATTAGATGACTTGCGTTGTATCATTCAAAATGCAAAACAATATTTACAGCCATCAGGAAAGATTTTGTTAGAACACGGCTATAATCAACATCAAGCTGTACAAACTTTGTTGAAAGAAAATGGTTTTTCTAATGTAATGTCTCATTATGATTTAGCAGGGATTCCACGTATGACACAAGGACAATTTTTGTCTATTAAAATATAAATAAAAAGAAGGGAATAAAAGGGGAAAAAATGAAAATGAGTAAATGGCTCAATCAATTTAGTATTAGAAGAAAATTATATGTGCTAGTTATTATGGCGGTGCTAGGATTAATAGTCCTTTCTATTTTTCAGTTAACCATTTTGCATGAAAATTTATTTGATTCACAAAAAAATGAAGCCCGTAATTCTACAGAGCTTGCAATTAATGTGGTACAACATTATAAACAATTAACAGATGAGAAGTTGCTTTCTCAAGAGCAAGCACAAACTTTGGCAAAAAAAGCATTAGCTAAAATGCGTTACAATAATGGACAAGATTATTATAGTTTATATGATTATAATGGTTCAATGGTCATGCATCCAATCAAACCAGAATTAATAGGAAAAAATATTATTGATTTGAAAGATCCCACGGGCAAGGCGTTTATGCGGGAAATTATTCAACTGGCCCGAGAAAATAAACCGGGTTTTGTAGAGTACTTATGGCCAAAGCCCAATAGTGGTACGGATCAACCGGTTGCGAAAATTGCATATGTTCAAGCTTTTCCAGATTGGGGCTGGATAGTCGCCTCTGGAATTTATATGGATGATGTCAATCAGAACTTTCGTAAAGCATTATTTTCTACTATAATAGAAATTGGTGTCGGGGCAATAATATTACTATTTATTGGTTTGAATATTGCACAAAATATTATTCGTCCAATCCATAAATTGCGATACGTCATGTCAGATATTGAAAAAACTGGAGATTTGACATTACGGTTGCATTTTCATGGTAATGATGAAGTCAGTCAAATGGCAGCAAGCTTTAATCAACTATTAGATAACTTTGATTCTATTATTTTTAATGTGTTAAAAAACGTTCAAACGGTGAATGTTGTGACACAACAATTAGTTGGTTATAGCAATGAAATTAAAAATAGTTCGCAAGAACAGTCTGAGTCGTCCATGTCTACGGCCGCTGCTGTTGAAGAAGTCACTTCTAGTATTCATGCAGTATCACATAATGCAAGAGAAGTTCGTGAAATTTCACAAGATAGTGTGGTACATACGCGTTCTGGTTTAGAAAATTTGACCGCCTTGTTAGAAAAAATGAAATTGGTAGAAACGTCTATTATTCATCAAATAGGGGATACTATCAGTGCATTAATGCAAGATATGGGGCAAATTAATCAGATGACGCAAGAAGTGAAAGATATTGCGGAACAAACAAATTTGTTAGCCTTAAATGCCGCGATTGAGGCGGCGCGCGCGGGCGAATCCGGCCGCGGTTTTGCAGTGGTAGCAGATGAAGTCCGAAAGCTTGCTGAAAAATCAGCCTTATCTGCAAACCAAATTGAATCCGTCACACAAAAATTAGAAAAACAATCGGATTTGGTTCAAGAAGCTTTAGATGAAGGGAAACAATATATTTTTGATAGTCAAAATGCGGCAAAGAGTGTGGAAGATGTATTAAATAATGCTGAAAATTATTCAAGTAAAGCCAATCATGGTATTGAAAATATTTCATTGTCTGTTCGTCAACAATCCGAAGCGGCTGGACAAATTGCAAGTAATATTGAAACAATTGCGCATATGGCAGAAAAAAATAATCATGATGTGATGCAAGTGGTGCATGAAATTGAAGGGTTACGCCAAATTGCAGAAACATTGAAACAGCAAGTATCACAGTTTAAAACGCGTGGTATATAATATTGAATTCTGTGTAAACAGAATTTTTATGGGTAAGATGCTTAGTTTAAAGAGGAGGTTCTTTGATGAAGGCGAAACAATTTTTATTTGCAACATGTGCAAGCGTTTTATTAAGCATGGCCAGTTTATCCGTACAAGCTGCTGATCGTGGAACAAAAGACGAAGCAGTGCAAATGGTCAATAGTGCTATTGATTATATCAAAAAGAATGGTACTGAAAAGGCTTTCAAATACTTCAGTCAACCTAATAATGAATTCCACAAAAAAGATTTATATATTTTTGCGTATGATATGAACGGTACGAATGTCGCGCATGGGGCTCAGCCTGCATTAGTTGGTAAAAATTTAATGCAAACTAAAACGCCTGACGGAAAATATTTAATTAAAGAAATGGCAGCGGGCGTCAGTTCCAAAAATGAAATGTGGATTGATTATAAATGGCCTCATCCTCAAACCAAAAAGATTGAGGAAAAGTCTGCTTATATTAAAAAGATTCCAAATTTTAATGGTTTCTTAGGAAGTGGTATTTACGCCAAATAATAAAATAAACAAAATTTGGCTTTAAATAAAGTAAGAATAAAAAAGCATTGGATTAAACCAATGCTTTTTTTTTATATTGCAAAACGTATATAAACCTATTAATTATTGATACAATAAAATCTATATTCATTTTGAATATGAAATGTTTTGTGTATCACATACTTGAGGGAATCCAGATGTCAAATCAAATCGTTGCGCAATTGTTGGCAAGAAGATCCATTCGTGAATTTACAGGAGAGGAAGTTAAGCCAGAAGATTTAGAGATTATTTTTAAGGCGGCTCAACGTGCGCCAACTTCAATTAATGGACAACAAATTAGTTTAGTTTATACACGGGATAAAAATAAATTAGCAGAAATTGCCAAAATATGTGGAGGACAGGCGCATATTGCTCAAGCAGATGTCTTTATAGCGATTATTATTGATTTTAATCGAACTGATATTGCGGTACATGAAAAAGATGCAAAACAAATTATTGAACAATCTGCTGAAGGCATAATGGTTGGCGCTGTAGATGCAGGGATTATGTTAAATGCGTTACAAATGGCGGCCGAATCGTTTGGATATGGGACAACTGCAATAGGTGCGGTTCGCAAATTTCCGGAAAAAATCACCGCGCTATTGGATTTACCGCCTAAAACGTTTGTGGCCGTTGGAACTACGATCGGCGTGCCATCGGTTGCCTCAAAAGAGGCGGCGCTCAAACCCCGTGTTCCATATGACAGCTTTGTGATGCCAGAAAAATATGATTCAGAGAAAGTAAAGAACGGCGTTTTACAATACGAAACTGATTTTAAAGCCTTTTTGAAAAAAAATGGACAAGAAGGCACGCCTTCTTATTGTGAAAAAGTGAGTTTGTATTACACACATATTTATTACCCAAATACCGCAAAGGTCATGGGGGCACAAGGGTTTAAATTTACAGATAAAGCTTTGTAAATTGTTTTTTATCCCATGTAAATGAAAAAACCTCACATCTTTCGATATGAGGTTTTTAAATTTGGTGGCCTGGGGCGGAATCGAACCGCCGACACAAGGATTTTCAGTCCTCTGCTCTACCAACTGAGCTACCTGGCCTTTTTTTATTGCTACAATCAGTGGCAATCAATGAGAACGTATTAAACCATAAAGCCTAGTAGCTTGTCAAGCTTCTTGTGAGAAATTTATGCAACGTGAATGTTTTCTTCTGAAAAAGTCATTACCTGCGCTAAAGCTAGCGTGACAACTTGACCAATAATAATAATAGAAGGACTGCCCAGTTGCGCTTGCGTGACAACAGATTCAATGTGAGAAAGCGTACTGATTACATGCTGAGACCCAGCAAGCGTTCCATTTTGAACAACAGCAACAGGCATATCAACAGCCATTCCTGCCTTTTTAAGTTGATCACAAATCTGCCCTAAATTTTTCATGCCCATATAAATGACTAATGTTAATCCTGAGTCCACAAGCGCTTTCCAGTTTAAACTCTCTTCTTGATGCGCATAATGTCCTGTAATAAAACTTACTCCATGGCAAAATCCACGATGGGTAACAGGAATTCCTAAAGTAGAGGGGGCCGCAATTCCAGCAGTAATACCGTTAATGACTTCAGTTTCAATGCCTGCTTGATGGAGAATTTGTATTTCCTCTCCACCTCGTCCAAACATAAAAGGATCTCCGCCTTTTAAGCGAACAACATTTTGTCCTTGACGAGCATAATGAATCATTAATTGATGAATAAAAGCTTGCGGAGTAGAACGACATCCGCCTCGTTTTCCGACTTCAATGCAACGTGCGTGGGGTGAGAGATATTGGAGTATTTCATCATTAACAAGATCATCTACAAGAACCACTTCTGCGCGCTTTAAAACTTTAATTGCTTTAAGCGTGAGTAATTCAGGATCCCCTGGTCCCGCACCAATTAGATAAACTTTTCCTGTCGATTCTTTTATTATTGAGGTTTTCATTTTTTGTATTGAATTAAATAAAAATAAATTCTTCGGATTATAACTAATTTCTATAAAAAATAAATATTTTAGATATAAAAATTATATAAATATATCGTTTAGATTTAATTTTCATTCGGATCGGTTCGATCAAACGGCATAGAACGTGTACAATATGAAAAGCTAAAGTCGGCGTGTTTTAAGGGAAACGAGAATATGTTCATGAAAATGAGTATTAGTAAGAAAATATCAACAGTGGGTGGAATTCTATTTTTGTTATTTATTGTTGCGATTATTATCACAGTTCGAGCGACCTATGCATTACATGAACAGTTTAATAATTTACATAGTAAAGAACTTGTTTTAGCTAATGCAATTAATGAGATTTATGCACAAGGATTGCAACAAGGACAGGCTATTCGGAATATTATTTTAGATCCAACGAATCCTCAAGCATATAAAAATTTTGATAAGGCTAGTCAGGCTTTCGATAAAGAATTTAGTACCGTTGAAAATATGATGTATCATGATGAATTAAAAATTTTAGTACAGTCTATTACGCCAATTAGACTTATTCAAAAAGAAAATTTAAACGTCATTATGCAGCTTGCTAAATCCAATCAAACAGAGGCAATTAAATTACTGAATCAAAAAGAAACACCTGTTTGGCGAAAAATAAAAAAAATTATTTTGGATCTTAAAGAAAAAGAAAAAAAATATTTAGAACAAGAAGAGCGTGAAACAAATAATAAAATTAAAAATAGCTATATTCTGATTATTTCGTCTTTTTTAATGGCATTATTTGTTGGAACTTTTTTACTAATTTTATTAAGACGTTCTATTTTAGACCCATTAGGTGGGGAATTGCAATATGCTGTTGATGTAGTTCAAGAGATTGCATCAGGTCATTTAAATATTAATATTCAGACAGAACCGGGTGATAAAGAAAGTTTATTAGCCCAAATGAAGCGGATGCAAAAAAATATTTATGCGATTGTAAGTAGCATTAATCAAAATACTGAATTATTGACAGTTGCTTCAAAAGATTTAACAGAGTATTCAGAACGTGTTGGTTTATCTTCACAAACGCAAACAGATGCCGCGCAAGTGGTTTCTTCTAATATTGAAGAAATGGCGATTAGTATTAATCAAGTTGCGGAAAGTGCGACGCATGCGCGAAATTTATCGACCCAATCAATGGAAATTTCAGAACAAGGGACGCAGGTGATTATGGAGGCCTTGGATAAAATTAATCAAATTGCTGACTCAGTGAAAGAAACAGCGCATGCCATTGAAGAGTTTGAAACCCATTCTGATGAAATTACCAAAATTGTGAATGTGATTAAATCAATTGCAGACCAAACAAATTTATTAGCACTCAACGCTTCTATCGAAGCGGCTCGAGCCGGAGAAAACGGGCGGGGTTTTGCGGTGGTGGCGGATGATGTACGAGAACTTGCAGAAAAAACAGCCCGCGCGACGCTTGAGATCTCTAAAACAATTGATAAAGTGAGACAGAGTACACAACAAACCACTGTCAGTATGTTGGCAGATTTAGATCAGGTAGAAGAAGGATTGCAATGTGCTCAAAAAGCCAGTGCAGTGATCACAAATGTTAAAACAAGTATTAGTCAAATTGTAGATATTGTGAATCGCATTTCATTGGCTTTGCGTGAACAAAGCCAAGTGAGTAATACTGTGACACGTCGTGTACAAAAAATTTCTTTTATGTCAGAAGAAAATAATAAAGCCATGCATGATGCGACACAAAGTGCTCGACAAGTTGATCAACTGTCAACACAATTACAAAGTATGGTAAAAAAATTTACTATCTAAATTCAATCGCGCTAAAAGGGAAGATTTTCAAAATCTTCCCTTTTTTTAGTTTTTTTTATTTAGGCAAAAATCCAAGGTTCTAATACTTTGCGTTTTTCTTCATATGCTTTGATTTTATCAGCTTGCTGTAATGTTAAGCCAATTTCATCTAACCCATTCAACAAGCAATATTTTCTGAAAGGATCAACCTCAAAGTCAATGCTATTTTGGTCAGGCGTAATAATTTTCTGATTGGCTAAATCAATTGTTAATTGATAGCCTTCAGTGTGGGCGACGGCATCAAATAAGTTTTGAATTTGTGTCGCATCTAAAATAATAGGTAATAAACCATTTTTAAAGCTATTATTGAAGAAAATATCCGCATAGCTTGGTGCCAAAATGACGCGAAAGCCATAATCAGATAAGGCCCATGGGGCATGTTCGCGGCTGGAACCACAACCAAAATTTTCTCGCGTCAATAATATCTTTGCTCCTTGATATTGCGGTTGATTTAATACAAATTCAGTATTAATTGGGCGCTTGCTGTTATCCATTCCAGGCTCGCCCACATCCAAATAACGCCATTCGTCAAACAAATTGACCCCAAATCCTGTGCGATGAATTGACTTTAAAAATTGCTTAGGAATAATCGCATCTGTGTCAACATTCGGGCGATCCAAGGGCGCAACAATTGCAGTAAAAGTCTCGAATTTTTCCATAGTTTTTAGTTTATTGTAAAATATAAAAATTAAAAGTGGCTGAACGTTCCCGCAATGGCTGTGGCCGCCGCAGTAATTGGACTCACTAAATGAGTCCGGCCTCCCGCCCCCTGCCGTCCTTCAAAATTACGATTTGAAGTAGAGGCACAACGTTCGCCAGATTCTAAACGATCAGCATTCATGGCTAAGCACATAGAACATCCGGGCTCACGCCATTCAAAACCCGCTGCAATAAAAATTTGATCTAATCCTTCTGCTTCTGCTTGTTTTTTTACTAATCCAGAACCAGGAACAACTAAAGCTTCTTTAATGTTGGATGCAATTTTTTGGCCCTTAACAATGTTAGCGGCCAAACGTAAGTCTTCGATTCGAGAATTTGTACAAGAGCCAATAAAAATTTTGTCAACTGAAATAGATTGAATTGGACTATTTGGTGTTAACCCCATGTATTTTAAGGCTTTAATCATAGCTGCTTTTTTGACTGGATCAGCTTCATTTTCAGGATCAGGGACTTTATCATGGATGCTTACAACCATTTCTGGGCTAGTGCCCCATGTCACTTGAGGATAAATATTTGAAGCATCAATTTCAATGACTTTATCAAAGACAGCTTCTTCATCAGAGTGTAATTCTTCCCAATAACTGATTGCTTTTTCCCAATCGTCGCCTTTTGGTGCAAAAGGTCGGCCTTGTAAGTATTCAATGGTTTTTTCATCGACTGCCACTAACCCTGCCCGTGCACCCGCTTCAATGGCCATATTGCACATACTCATTCGTGCTTCTATACTAAAATCTCTTACAATATTGCCAGCAAATTCAATTGCATAGCCTGTCCCGCCGGCGGTTCCAATTTTTCCAATAATTGCCAAAATAATATCTTTGGAAGTGACGCCTGCGCGTAATTTGCCGTTAATTTGAATTAATAAAGATTTTGATTTTTTAGCAACTAAACATTGTGTTGCTAATACATGTTCGACTTCTGATGTCCCAATTCCAAATGCTAACGCTGCAAATGCACCGTGTGTACTTGTATGGGAATCACCACAGACAACGGTCATACCGGGTAAAGTTGCGCCTTGTTCTGGTCCGACAACGTGCACAATGCCTTGACGGATATCAGACATATTAAAGTATTGAACATTAAATTCATGACAATTTTTGTCTAAAGTTTCAACTTGTGTGCGGGAAGTAGGATCTGCAATGCCTTTGTCACGATCAATTGTCGGTACATTATGATCTGCAACGGCGACAATAGAGTTTAAACGCCAAGGTTGGCGATGGTGCATCCGTAAGCCATCAAAAGCTTGTGGACTCGTCACTTCATGAACTAAGTGTCTATCAATATATAACAAGGCGGTGCCGCTTTCGTCAGTATGAACAACGTGACGATCCCATAATTTATCATACAATGTACGAGGTGTTTGTTCGGTCATTATTTTTCCTTATTGGCAAATGAATATAATATATAGCACTTTGTTGAATATTAAAAATGACGCATGAATCATGCTATTAAAAGCAAAAGCGAATTTATTATAAATCTTTTTTTTCTTGCTGTCGTGTTTATCCCATTTTTTGAAAAAGACAAACAGGCTGAAAAGGGGCTTACAAAAAATTTAAAAAGGGTGAAAATAATCAGAAAAAACGGACAGCTATATTTTTATCTTGAAAGAATAAAACGCTTCATCTTTTTCCTACTGACTTAAATTAGGAAAAATGAGTGCGTGGTCGTAAGTCGATCGTGTTGTAGATAAAAATAAGCCATTTTTTGCGGTGCGGAGGGAAAAGAAATAATATAAAAAAAACAAAAAATTATTTAAATACGTATTACAAATCTACCGTATTTATAGGTCTAATGTCAATATTTTTTATTGTAACAATAAAAAAGGCGGGAATCCCCGCCTTCTCTGACACAACAATATAGACTCTAAACCAGAAATCATTCCTAAAAGGATTATTTCAACAAGGACAATGCACCTTGTGTGATTTGGTTAGCTTGAGCCAACATAGCAGTACTTGCTTGTTGTAAGATTTGGTTGCGTGTTAAGTTAGCTGTTTCAGCAGCAAAGTCGGTATCTTGAATACGGCTACGTGCAGCTTGCAAGTTTTCGCTGTAGTTTTTCATGTTAGAAATCACTGCGTCAAAACGGTTTTGGATTGCACCAAAACGAGCCCGTTCAGAAACAACAGAACCAATTGCCAAATCAAGTTGTGATAAAGCTGCAGTGACACCACCAGAAACGTTACTATTAATCGCACTTAAGTTAAATGTACCAGTTGCAGTGATATCAATATTGCTTCCTAAAATACCGCTTAATGCACCAGATAAGCTTGCGCCACTAAAGGAAATTTGGTTGCTTACATCAGCAGAAGCACCCACTTGGAATGTTAAGTTATTACCACCGGAGAGGAGTAATTGGCCGTTAAATTCAGAGGTTCTTACGATACGTGAAATTTCTTGCGTTAATTGGTCTAATTCCATTTGGAGTTTAGAACGTTCACCTGGTTGAATAGAAGCATTACCAGATTGAACTGTAATCTCACGGATACGTTGTAAGTTGCCAACGATTTGTCCCATCGCGCCTTCAGCAGTTTGTGCAACGGAAATCCCATCATTCGCGTTACGAATACCCATTTCGGTACCACGAATACGAGAATTTAATGTTTCAACAACAGACATCCCTGATGCATCGTCTTTTGATGAATTAATACGCAATCCAGATGATAATTTTTGTAGAGTACCCTGCAATGCAGATTGGTTGCGATCAACGTTAGCGCGACCTTGAATGGAAGAGATGTTAGTATTAATATATAAAGCCATAATTATTCTCCTAGCTGAATTATTTTCTTTGTTTCTTTCAAAATCCTTCGTATAGCCGTGCTAAAGTTAGTTTGAAATTAAACAAAAAGATTTGTGGTAATACGTTTAAGATAATAGTATTTTTTTAGTAACTTGCTTTGGCAACTATATCGGAATTATTCTTAATAAGTTTAGCATATTTTTAAGAAAATATTTTTGACCAAATAGAGCGCTGTTTATTTTTTTTCTCTAATTCTGCCAAATACTGTGTATGCGCTTCTAATTCTTCTTGATTTGCGCCGCAAATGCTAAGATTTTCTATTGAATGACGACTGAATAGTTGTTTTAATGCAACGTCATGAATCATTTCAAAATTTTTTGCTGTCTGAATCGCTTCTTCTGCGGGCTGAGTTAAGTGATCTTCCAGTGAATTTTGACGTCGAGTCAAGGCGAGATAAACTTGTGCAAGAAGCTCGGAATCAATCAATGCACCATGTTGCAAACGTTGTGATTTATCAATATTGTAAGCCGAACAGAGTGCATCTAAACTATGTTTTTTTCCTGGGCGAAGTTCACGAGAAAGTAATAAAGTATCGATAACATCATCACAATAATTCTGTGCAGAAACAGGATTGTCCGATATACGACTGAATTCTGCATTTAAAAAACCAATATCAAAACGCGCGTTGTGAATAATTAATGTGCTTCCTTGCATCTTTTTTTTCAACAAGTCAGCAAGGTCTTCAAAGCGGGGTTTGTCTTTCAAAAATTCATAAGTTAACCCATGAATTTTTACAACTTCTTCAGGAACTTCACACTCTGGATTAATATAATAATGAAAATATTCGCCTGTAATACGTCTATCAATAATTTCGACGCCCGCAATTTCAACAATTCGATCCGTCGAATCTGATCGTCCTGTCGTTTCAGTATCCAGTGCAAAATAACGTTTTGGCATAAATTTTGAGCGATCCTAACGAATCGAGATTCCGTGTAAACTTCGGACTTTTTCGATGATAGCGTGAATATTTTGATCAAGACAACTTGTTGCACCAACCAAGAGATTCATCAGGTCAGTATCTGGATAATCGAGTAATTCAGAGAAATATTGTTTTTCTTCATTAGAAAGATTGGGATATTCTTTTTCAACAAAACGGGTTAGTAACAAATCCATTTCTAATGTGCCACGACGGCAACGCCACCGAATACGGTCTATTTCACTCATGATTTGTAAGATTCCTTAGGTGAGTAATTCAATATAAAACGTCCAGACTACTGGAGTTGGCGAATATATTCTAAACTAAATTGACGGGCTTTCAAATCGGCTGCAAGAATAATTTCGAGTGAATGAGGTTCATCTAAGGTGAGTGTATTCAATGCCGCCTCAATTATAACAGGAATATCAGTAAATTTTATTTGATGAGATAAAAAGGCTTCTACTGCAATTTCGTTGCTTGCATTGAGAATAACGGGGGCAGTTTGTCCGACTTTGAGTGCGTGATAGGCTAGTTTAAGACAAGGAAAACGTGATAAATCAGGGGCCTCAAAAGTGAGGTCTTTCATTTGATAAAAATTTAATGCGGGCACGCCAGCGTCGAGACGATGCGGATAAGCTAATCCATATGCAATAGGAATACGCATATCAGGAGAAGCCAGCTGTGCCAGTACCGAACCATCCTCGTATTCAACCATAGAATGCACAATACTTTGCGGATGAACCACAACTTCAATTTGATTGGCAGGAATGGCAAAAAGCCAAAATGCCTCGATCACTTCAAGGCCTTTATTCATCATTGTAGCCGAATCAACAGAAATCTTTTTCCCCATAACCCAATTCGGATGCGCACAAGCTTGTTCTACAGTGATAGAAGAAAATTGTTCTTGAGGGAGTGTGCGAAAGGGGCCACCTGATGAAGTCAGTAATAATTTACGCACATGTTGGATGTGAGCTTGTGTCTGAAAAGATGGAGGAAGACACTGAAAAATTGCATTGTGTTCGCTATCTATGGGTAAAAGTTCAGCATTATTATGCCGAACTGCATCCATAAAAAGTTGACCAGACATCACAAGGCTTTCTTTATTGGCAAGCAAAACGCGTTTTCCTGCTTGGGCTGCGGCGAGGGATGGCCGTAATCCAGCTGCACCTACAATTCCTGCCATCACCATATCCACTTTATTGTCAGAAGCGACTTCAATCAAATGATGTTCACCACTTAAAACAACAGTGTCTATTTTTTGTGCCTGCAACCGTCCTTGTAGCTGCTGTGCTTTTTGTTCGTTAAGAATGACAGCATAACGAGGACGGAATGTAACACATTGTTGAAATAATCGTTCAAGATTTTGGTTGGCAGTGAGCGCAAAAACAGAAAATAAATCTGGATATTGCGCAACAACCCGTAATGTATTGACACCAATCGTGCCAGTGGAGCCTAAAATGGTTAAACAACGCATCATTTTCAAACAAGAACCTTTGCTGAAAGTGCAAGTGCAGCGATAGGTAACATAGCTGTCAAACTATCAATACGATCTAATAATCCGCCATGCCCAGGTAAGAGTCGACCACTATCCTTCAGACCCACTTGACGTTTCATCATTGATTCAAATAAGTCGCCAACAATACTTAATCCAGTGAGTGCCCATAGAATTGTTACGCCAACAATCATATTAATAATTGTCATTGAAATACTAAAATATCCAAATGCACTCAAGACCCCTGCATATAAAACAACTCCGAGAAATGCCCCGAAAACGCCTTCCCATGTTTTACCGGGACTAATTTTTGGAGCCAGTTTATGACGTCCAAAACGCTTACCAAATAAATAAGCAGCGCTATCTGCGACCCATACAATTCCCATCAGTCCAATGAGAAGCCAGGGACTTGCTTCATGTAATTCAATCATGGCAATCCAGCAAGGAATAAGTACAATCCACCCAACTAGGGCCATAATACGTGTACGGTGTGCTCGCCAAGTGGAATTGCGTAACCAAATTGGAACACACCCCATCCAAAAGAAAAGGGCACTCCCGTATAACCAATTGGTGAGGGTAATGCCCAGAAAAGTTGTTTGTCCAAAGAATTGCCAACTCGTCAGAAACATACCACAAATGAGCGTTGTTAATCCCAGATAAACCCATTTAATTTTTTTTGGAAAATCACTAATACGTGTCCATTCCCGTGCAGCCATAACGACTAGGACGGCCGAAAAAATACGCCATTGCAATTCGGAAAACAAAAACATGGCAACGATAAAAAAAGGAAGGATAAATGCTGTTGTGAGAATACGTTGTTTCATAAGTAAACCATTGGTTTAATTGATCATCTGTGATTGGTACGGCAACGCAACCCGCTTACCAATCCCCTCCACCGACATTCAACATTTTGGCAAACATCAATATAAATATATTATTTCTTTATATTATAACAGAAATCCAATAGTTACAGCTTGATCTTAAAAGAAATGCCTGTCTTTCAACTGATTATCACAAGATCCAAGTCTGACTCATTTCAGGTTAAAATTGCGGGGTGTTTATCTCAAAAGTAAGAAAGCATTTGAAAGTGAGATGATGTCAAATAAAGTTTTCTGATCAGGTTGGGAAAAAGAAAATCGCTACATTATAGAGGAAAAAATATGATACTATTTTCCTGTGGTTGAAAATCCACACAGATATTTCTTAATATTCCCCAATCACCTTGAAATAATGACAGCGCTCCTTTGGAATAAGGATATATTTGGATCGAAGTATGATTGGATATGTGTTGTTTACTCAAACAGATGACGGTAAACATGTTCCATCTTAATTGGATATGTTGTATACCTTTAGCACTTGAGAATTTTTGATTCTTGCTTTAAAAGATGGTATAACATTCCAATATTTTTAATTTTTTCTTGTTAAATTTTTAATTAAATCTAATTTTTGAATATTTTTAATATTCGATTCAAATTCTAGCAGTCAATTCTTAAAATAGCAAGCGTTTAAAATAGGGCGCGAAAGTGAATTTTTCGCTAAATTTATTGCCCTACCCAATAGTCAAATAGTCATAACTATAATAAAATATTTTTAAGTTTGCGCTTTGCAGAGACAACATAACAATAATAAAATCTATATCTTGCAAAAATGTTTTTCAGATTGCCTCTTTTTTATGCTTAGTAGGAGATATGGTATAAAAAAGGGCATTTTCCTGTTTCTAAACACTTTCTAAATGATGAGAGAAAAAGTAAACAGGATGAGCTTCCCTTATTGCATTTGAAATGAGGGATTTTTATTTTTCTTGCGATCTATTCTATAAATTTGGAGTAAGTTTTAATGAGTGATTTAAGAGAACGCGCGTTACAGTATCATGAATTTGATGCAAATGGTAATCGTTGTCCTGGTAAAGTCTCTGTCGTATCACCAAAAGCTTGTCAAACTCAAGACGATTTGAGCTTGGCATACTCTCCTGGTGTGGCTGAACCTGTTCGTGAAATCGCAAAAAACCCAGAAAATGCCTATCGCTATACTAACAAAGGCAACTTGGTTGCTGTGATCAGTGATGGAACCGCCATTTTAGGTTTAGGTAACTTAGGACCTTTAGCAAGTAAACCTGTTATGGAAGGAAAAGGCGTTTTATTTAAACGTTTTGCGGATGTTGATGTTTTTGACATTGAAGTAAAAGCGCCTAGCATGGAAGCGTTTATTGAAACTGTTGCCAATATTGCTCCAACTTTCGGTGGGATCAATTTAGAAGATATCGCAGCGCCACATTGCTTTGAAATTGAACGCATTTTAAAAGAACGCTTAGATATTCCAGTATTCCATGATGATCAACATGGTACGGCAGCAATTATGTGTGCGGGTTTAGTCAATGCATTAGAACTTCAAGGCAAAAAAATTGAAGAAATGCGATTGGTTTGCTTAGGTGCAGGGGCAGCGGGTTTAGCAGGAATGCGTTTGTTGCTCAAAATGGGCGCGAAAAAAGAAAATATGATCTTAGTTGATAGCAAAGGCGTTATTCGTAAAGATCGTACTGACTTAAATAAATACAAGCAAGAATATGCAACTGAATTAGATATTCGTACATTAGAAGATGCGATGACAGGTGCGGATGTTTTCATAGGTGTCTCTGGTAAAGATTTATTAAAACCAGAAGTTGTAAAATTAATGGCACCAAATCCTATTATTTTTGCAATGGCTAACCCAGATCCAGAAATTCGCCCAGATTTGGCCCATTCTGTTCGCGATGATTTAATCATGGCAACTGGTCGCAGCGATTATCCTAATCAAGTCAATAATGTTTTAGGCTTTCCATTTATTTTCCGTGGTGCATTAGATGCCCGTGCAAAACAAATTACAGATGGAATGTTAATTGCGTGTGTGAATGCACTTGCAGAATTAGCACGTGAACCTGTGCCAGCTGAAGTATTAGCGGCTTACAAATTAGAAAAATTAGAATTTGGTAAAGAATACATCATTCCGAAACCATTTGATCCACGTTTGCTTGAACGTGTTGCTGGGGCAGTTCGTGAAGCTGCATTGAAAGAAGGCGCATAAGTCACATAAAAAAGCTAATTTCAGTTATAATTGAAAGTTTGGCTTTTTGCGAAGGGTGAACCGATTTTATTAGCGAAATTCAAAATTACTTTTTGAATTTAAAAAAAGAAAGCCCAAGCCTTCTTTATTTTTGCTTAATAAAATCGGTCGTGTTTAGGGTGATTATTCCCCAAATCTTCTTTTTCGGATCGTCGTATTATGGAAAAACGTATTGCGAAACCTCGCCCAAAGCATTTGGAATTAAATAAGATCCGCATGCCAATTCAGGCGATTGTTTCCATTCTGCATCGTGTTAGTGGTGCGGGCTTGTTTCTTTTAATTCCATTTTTGCTTTACTGTTTACAGGCTACATTAGGATCAGCAGAAGTGTTTGGTAGTTTCAAAGACTTTTTTGCCAATCCGCTTATCAAATTGATTCTCTTTGGCTTGTCATGGGCGTTTATGCATCACGCATGTGCGGGTGTGCGTTATTTGTTCCTAGATTTTCACAAAGGAATTGATAAAGTAACTACACAAACTACAAGTAAAATGGTTGTAGGTGTCAGTTTAGTATTAACTTTGGGAATTGGGGCATTTATATGGTAGATCGTATCGTTACTGGCGCAAATTACGGTTTACGTGATTGGATCATGCAACGTGCTACTGCTGTTGTCATGTTAGCCTATACTGTCATTGTAATTTTGATGCTTCTGAGTCACCAGCCACTCAACCATGATGCTTGGCGCGGAATTTTTAGTCATACTTGGATGAAATTAGCGTCAGTTCTCTTTTTTGCGAGTTTGTATTTGCATGCTTGGGTTGGTGTCCGTGATATTTTTATGGATTATATCAAACCAACTGGACTTCGCTTGGTTTTACAAGCTGGCTTAATCATTGCGCTCTTTGTCTATATGGCTTGGACAGTACAAATTTTGTGGAGTGTCTAATTAGATGGCGATAGAAAAACGATCTTTTGATGCCGTGATTGTTGGAGCGGGTGGTGCAGGGTTGCGCGCCGCACTGCAATTGGCTCATGCGAATTTAAAAGTAGCTGTTGTATCTAAAGTTTTCCCAACACGTTCACATACAATTGCCGCACAAGGTGGGATTACAGCAGCATTAGGAAATGTGAATGATGATAATTGGCACTGGCATATGTATGATACCGTCAAAGGATCAGACTATATCGGTGACCAAGATGCGATTGAATATATGTGCCGATGCGGTCCAGAAATTGTCTATGAATTAGAACATTTTGGATTGCCATTTTCACGTTTAGATAATGGTCGTATTT
Source organism: uncultured Burkholderiales bacterium (assembly GCA_964504875.1). Classification (GTDB taxonomy): domain Bacteria; phylum Pseudomonadota; class Gammaproteobacteria; order Burkholderiales; family CAZDFJ01; genus CAZDFJ01. The sequence goes on from CAZDFJ010000013.1 coordinate 27,686, forward strand.
ATCAACGTCCATTTGGTGGTCAATCCCAAAATTTTGGTGGACCACAAGCAACACGGACCTGTGCGGCCGCTGACCGTACTGGTCATGCATTATTGCATACTTTATATCAACGTAATGTTGCAGCAAAAACTTACTTTTTTGATGAGTATTATGCGGTTGATTTAATCCGTGATCAAGAAGGTGTGGTTGTTGGTGTAGTTGCGATCTGTATTGAAACAGGTGAACCGATTATTCTAGAATCCCGCACAACCATGTTAGCAACAGGGGGTGGCGGCCGTATTTTCCAACATTCTACGAATGCATTTATCAACACAGGTGATGGTGTTGGGATGGTGTTACGTGCTGGTATTCCTGCGGAAGACATGGAATTTTGGCAATTCCATCCAACAGGTGTAGCGGGTGCAGGGGTGTTGATTACAGAAGGGGTTCGTGGTGAGGGTGGTTACCTGATCAATGATAAAGGCGAACGTTTCATGGAACGTTATGCTCCAAATGCAAAAGATTTGGCAGGTCGTGACGTTGTTGCGCGTGCAATGCAACTTGAAATTATCGAAGGACGGGGTGTTGGCCCAAATAAAGATCATGTTTTATTAAAATTAGATCATTTGGGACCTGAACTGATTAAATCACGTTTACCAGGGATTCGTGAAATTGCGATTCAGTTCGCAGGTGTGGATCCAATTAATGATCCAATTCCTGTTGTGCCTACCGTACATTATATGATGGGTGGGATTCCAACAGATAAACACGGACGTGTTATTAGTTCTGATGGCAAAGACAATCACGATATTGAAGTCCCAGGCTTATACGCAATGGGCGAGTGTGCGTGTGTGTCTGTGCATGGTGCAAATCGTTTAGGTGGAAACTCCTTGCTTGATTTGGTTGTTTTCGGTCGCGCCGCAGCAAATGATGCGATTAATTACTTAAATGAAAATCTGATTCCTCGTAAAGTGACCCAAGATGCAATCGATATGGCAATGAGCCGTTTATCACGTTGGGAAAGCACAAAAGGGAAGAAAGGCGAATCTGTTGAAAATCTAAAAGATGACTTACGTCAAACAATGCAATTACATTGTGGCGTGTTCCGCTTCCCAGAAAAATTGAAAGAAGGCGTGGAAAAAGTCCGTCAGATTGCTGAACGCATGAAAGATGTTGTATTAAGTGATCATTCTAAAGTTTATAATACTGCCCGTGTTGAAGCCCTTGAGCTTGAAAACATGGTAGAAGTAGCATTGGCAACGATTATTTCAGCAGAAGCGCGTACAGAAAGTCGTGGTGCACATGCCCGTGATGACTTTAACAAGCGTAATGATGCTGATTGGCGGAAACACACAATGTATTTCCGTGATGGTCAACGTTTGACTTACAAGCCGATTCGTGAAAAAACAATGTACGTGGATCCATTCCCACCAAAAGAAAGAACGTACTAATTTTATTGTAAACGAACTCGAGATTAACCGATCATTCGTGCGCGAAGTCAGATCTTCGCGCCTGATGCGAGGAGTGCTTTTCGATGCGATTTTCCGTTTATCGCTATAATCCAGAAATTGACGCTAATCCTTACATGCAAGAGTTTGACATTGATGTAGGCGATAAAAAAATGTTACTTGACGCACTTGTGTTAATTAAATCACAAGATGAAACCCTCAGCTTCCGTCGTTCTTGTCGTGAAGGTGTCTGTGGTTCCGATGCGATGAATATCAATGGCCGTAATGGTTTAGCGTGTTTAACACACTTAAAAGATTTAAAAGAGCCAGTAGAATTACGTCCTTTGCCTGGGTTGCCAATTATTCGTGACCTCGTAGTAGATATGACGCAGTTTTACAATCAATATCGTTCAATTAAACCCTATTTAATTGCTGACGATCCTGAGCCAGAAATTGAACGTTTACAATCTCCAGAGCAACGTGCTGAATTGGATGGTTTATACGAATGTATTTTATGTGCATGCTGCTCGACATCATGCCCTTCATTCTGGTGGAATCCAGATAAATTCGTTGGCCCTGCAGGATTATTACAAGCATATCGTTGGATTGCAGATACGCGCGATACTTCAACGCGTCAACGTTTAGATGACTTAAATGATCCCTATCGTTTATTCCGTTGTCATACCATTATGAATTGTGTTGATGTATGTCCGAAAGGATTGAACCCAACATTAGCGATTGGTAAGATCAAAGAATTAATGGTCAAACGTGCTATCTAGTAAGATGTGATTGCTCGGATGTAAATAAGTAATAATAAGCTCTCTCTAGTTTTAGAGAGAGCTTTTTTTGTGCTTAGATTTTGAAATTTTCAACAGAAGAACGTGTATCTTTTGCAAGATCAGAAAGATTCTGGACAGTAGAGCTGACTTCCATTGCACTTGATGAATTAGTTTCTGCAATGTTTCTGAGCACACTAGCTTGTTGATTTAAATGTTGCATACTTTCTGATTGTTGCCCAATTTGTGTTTGTAATTCTGTAAAAATACTGTGGTTTTGAACGACATAATCATTAATTTCTTGGATAGCGGCGTATACTTCTTGTACGACATTTAAACTTTCATGAGCTTGTTGTACGCCTTCGCTCACAAGTTGCGTGATGCTATTAACTTGAGAAGCCGAATTTTCTGCCAGTTTGCGGACTTCATCTGCTACAACTGCAAAACCACGTCCTGATTCCCCAGCACGAGCCGATTCAATTGCTGCATTTAATGCTAATAAGTTTGTTTTTTCGGCAATTTCCCCAATAATTGAGGTCATTTGGTTAATTTTTGTACTGTTGTCTACAATATTTTGGGCAATATCGACTAATCGTTGGATTTGTTTTTCGCCTCGTTGACTGCTTTCTGTAGAAAGAGAAGTGTTTTTTCCTGCATTTTGGAGACCCGTTCGAGCATTTTTAAGTAAGGCAACATTATGATCAATCGCTTCAACAATATGCTCAATTGTTTCAAGTTGTTGTGTTGAGCCTTCTGCGACTTGCCCAATCGCATTAGATGTTTGGTTTGCAGAAACGGCAACTTGCTGAATATTGGTGACGACGCTAGATAACGTTTGACTTAAATTTTCGATAGAGCAATTGATGTTCTGTTTAAGTTCTTCCAAATCGCCATTAAACTGATCTGCGATTCGAACTTGTAAATTTCCTTGAGAAAAACCTTGTGTGACTAATTTAATGTTACTAATCGCATTATCAATAGAAGTAACAAGTTGATTAAAAGCAAGTAGAATCCGTCCAATTTCGTCATTTGATTGTACATCAAGTTTTTGTTTAAAACGGCCTGTATTTGTGATTGCTACAATCCCTTTTTCTAATTTATCCAAGGGCTTATGAATTGTATAATGTAAAACAAGTAAAATTAAAATACCTAATGCAAGGATGGCGACAATACTTGCAATAACAGAAATAGTATGTGTTTTATGGACATCCGCTAGCATATCTTGAAATGGGACATGAATTAAAAATGCCCAAGGAGTTTGGGTTGTACCAAATTGAACTGGAACAGCAACAAAATATGTTTGCGTTTTCTCGTCCAAAAGATCGAAGGTTTGTTTAGCAGAAATAGTTGCGGGTAGTGACTTGAGTTCAGGGTAAAGATCTCCAATATTTTTAAAGATATTCTGTGGATCTTTATTCGCGGCAATGATTCCTTTATTAGAAATTAACATCATTTCGCCGTAAGGCAATTTAAATTGTCCTACGAGTTTTTGGACGCTTTGCATGTCTAAATCAACGCCTGCCACTCCCATAAATTGTTCATTTTTATCCAAAATAGGGACAACAACACTTGTCATTAAGACTTGTTTGCCTGCAACAGGATAATAAAAAGGATCGAGAATGGTTTCTTGATGTGTTTTTTTAGGCAACATGTAGAAGTCAGATTCAGGCTTGTCATAATCGACAATGGGCTCATAGTGCGTTTGACCATCTGGACGACTCCAGTAAGGAATTAATCGGCCAGTCTTATCGTAGCCTTCTTTTCCTGCGAAATTAGCATCATTATTGTCAAAAGCATTGGGCTCCCAACAGGTCCATGTCCCAAAAAAGTGAGGGTTCCTTTCGAGAACTCTTTTAAGTTGTGTATTAACTAATTGTCTATCTAATCCAACATTATCTACTTTTAATCCTTCAAATGAATAAGCCATTGTACGGGCTGCATCTAATGAAAGCTCAAGCTCTGCTTTGACTTGAAATCCAAATTCATTAGCGATACTTTTTGTTAAGGCTAATGCTTTTTGTTTTGCATTTTTTTCTTGTAATGAACTCACAAGCGTAATTGCACTACCAAATCCAATAACGGCAATTAAACTTGTCATAATAAAGAGCTTGACTCTAAGACTAAGATTCATCATATAACGCGATCCAATTTTGAGAAAAGAATTCAAAGACTAATCATAAAATTTTAATATAGAAATAAATTATATTCGGTTTAATATAAAAAATCAGTAATTATTGATAAAGAGATAAATAGCGCCAAATATCACAATATAAATAGCACTATATACAGTTAAAAAAATTATCAATTTTATTGACAATATAAGTCATTATAACTGAATGTTTTTATTTTGTAGGGATAAAAAAAACGCCCTGTTTTTTCAACAGGGCGTTTTATATTGCAAGCAAAAAATTAATGACCTCTTTTCTTGCGAATTCTTTCAATTACTTGAAGTTGTGCAATTGCTTGTGCGAGCTCTGCTTGGGCTCTTGCATAATCAAGCTTACTTGCTTGATTGCGCATGGCTTCTTCTGCCCGACGTTTTGTTTCATTTGCTTTGGCTTCGTCTAAGTCTTTGCCACGAATTGCAGTGTCGGCCAAAACAGTAATCATATGTGGTTGAATTTCAATTAAACCACCAGAAACATAAACAATTTCTTCGTCGCTTGAATTTGCTACTTTGACACGAACTGAACCTGGTTTGAGGCGAGTTAACATTGGTGCATGACGGGCATACACGCCAACTTCCCCCATTTCTGCAGGAGCTGCCACAAACTCAGCCACACCAGAATAAATTAATTCTTCTGCACTGACAACGTCAACTTGCATGGTCATTGCCATAGCCACTTCTCCTTTTAAACAAAAAAGGACGTAGTGTAATCGTAATTACATTTTCTACGCCCCTTTTGCATATCATTGACTCTGTAATAATATAAAAACTAAATTATCTTAGAGTTTCTTCGCTTTTTCAACGGCTTCTTCAATGCCACCAACCATATAGAATGCTTGCTCTGGAAGATGGTCGTATTCGCCATTTAAAATACCTTTGAAGCCTTTCAATGTATCTTTTAATGATACATATTTTCCTGGTGAACCAGTAAAGACTTCCGCAACGAAGAAGGGCTGTGACAAGAAACGTTGAATCTTACGTGCACGAGCCACAACGAGTTTGTCTTCTGGAGCCAACTCGTCCATACCCAAAATTGCAATAATATCACGCAATTCTTTATAGCGTTGTAATGTACTTTGTACACCACGAGCCACAGAGTAATGTTCTTCACCCACAACAAGTGGATCAAGCTGACGTGAGGTAGAATCTAATGGATCCACCGCTGGGTAAATCCCTAACTCCGCCACTTGACGTGAAAGAACAACGGTTGCATCCAAGTGAGCAAATGTTGTTGCTGGGGATGGGTCGGTCAAGTCATCCGCAGGCACATAAACCGCTTGAATAGAAGTAATAGAACCGTTTTTAGTGGAGGTAATCCGTTCTTGCAAACGACCCATTTCTTCCGCCAATGTTGGTTGGTAACCCACCGCAGATGGCATACGTCCTAACAACGCAGACACTTCGGTACCAGCCAAGGTGTAACGGTAGATGTTATCAACGAAGAACAACACGTCAGCGTTTTCTTGATCACGGAAATATTCCGCTAAAGTCAACCCTGTCAAAGCAACACGCAAACGGTTGCCAGGAGGTTCATTCATTTGCCCGTAAACCAACGCCACTTTATCCAAAACGTTGGAGTCTTTCATTTCGTGGTAGAAGTCGTTCCCTTCACGAGTCCGTTCACCCACACCAGCAAACACGGAGAACCCACTATGTTCAATCGCGATGTTACGGATAAGTTCCATCATATTAACGGTTTTACCCACACCCGCACCACCGAACAGACCAACTTTACCCCCTTTCGCAAATGGGCAAAGCAAGTCAATCACCTTAATACCAGTTTCGAGAATCTCAACGTTTGCAGAAAGTTCGTCGAATTTTGGCGCTTCACGGTGAATAGACCATTTTTCTTCTGTTTCAACTGGACCTGCTTCGTCAACGGCATCACCTAAGACGTTCATAATACGTCCAAGTGTTTTACGTCCGACTGGAACACTAATAGGCGCTCCTGTCCCTGCAACTTTCATTCCGCGACGTAAACCGTCACTTGATCCCATTGCAATGGTACGCACGACACCGTCACCGAGCTGTTGCTGGACTTCAAAGGTCACGTTTCCGTCGACCAATTTTAAAGCGTCATAGACCTTGGGCAATTTGTCCCGTGGAAATTCCACGTCCACAACCGCGCCAATAATCTGTACGATTTTACCTTCGCTCATTATTGACTAATCCTTAATGCTTTTTTATGCAATTCTGTCTTATATTTCTTACACTGCTGCGGCACCAGCCACGATTTCTGAAAGTTCTTTCGTAATCGCCGCTTGACGGGTCTTATTGTAAACCAGTTTCAATTCTTCAATCAGGCTACCCGCATTATCTGACGCTGCTTTCATCGCTACCATCCGCGCACTTTGTTCACAAGCAATGTTTTCAACCACAGCTTGATAAACCAACGCTTCAATATAACGGGTGACAAGGTCATCAATGACAGATTTTGCATCAGGTTCATATAAGTAATCCCACTGTGCATGACGATCTTCCATTTTCTCGCCTGTCAAAGGAAGTAATTGTTCCGCTAAAGGTTCTTGTTTCATTGTGTTAATAAACTTGTTATAACACAGAAGCACACGGTCAATTTTTCCTTCCAAATAAGCATCAAGTAATACTTTAACTGGTCCAACAATTCTTTCTAAATGTGGGGTATCGCCTAAGCCAACTTCATGCGCAACGACATTTCCACCATTACGTTGAATAAAACCAAAAGCTTTATTCCCAATCGTACAAATGTCCGCTTGGATGCCTTTTGCTTCGTATTCTTTTAACAGTGATGTAGTCAAACGCAAGATGTTTGTATTTAAGCCACCGCATAACCCTTTATCTGTTGAAACAACGATAATACCAACACGTTTGATATTATCCCGTTTCTCCATTGAGGGGTGCTTATACTCTGGGTGAGCTTGGCTTAAATGAGCTGCCACTTTACGAATTTTTTCCGCATAAGGGCGCGCCGCACGCATCCGTTCTTGTGCTTTACGCATTTTTGAAGCCGCTACCATTTCCATCGCTTTGGTAATTTTTTGCGTATTTTGCACACTACGGATTTTATTGCGAATCTCTTTCCCTGCAGCCATTCTAGCAATCCTCCATTCTAGGCTCGTCTAATAATCTTAGTACACAGCACTGGATTTGAAGGATTTCAGCGCAGCAGCTAATTCTTGATCAACATCAGAAGTCAATTCTTTCTTGTCTTCGATTTTCTTCATCAAGCTAGCTTGTTGGCTCTTCATGTAGGAGATCATTGCAGCTTCAAAGGCCAATGCTTTTTTGACATCTACGCCAGCAAAGAAACCTTTTTCAATTGCATATAATAAGACAGACATTTCAGAAACACTCATGGGTGAGTATTGTTTTTGCTTCATTAATTCTGTCACTAAACGACCATGTTCCAACTGGTTACGGGTCGCTTCGTCCAAATCAGAAGCAAATTGCGCAAACGCTGCTAACTCACGGTATTGTGCTAATGCTAAACGCACGCCACCACCCAATTTCTTAACGATTTTCGTTTGTGCCGCACCACCCACACGTGAAACAGATAAACCAGCATTAATCGCAGGACGAATACCAGAGTTAAATAAATCTGTTTCCAAGAAGATCTGACCATCCGTAATAGAAATTACGTTGGTTGGAACGAATGCAGAAACGTCACCGGCTTGCGTTTCAATAATTGGTAAAGCAGTTAAAGAACCTGTTTGACCTTTTACTTTTCCGCCAGTTAATTTTTCTACTTCTTCTTCATTAATACGTGCAGCACGCTCTAACAAGCGAGAGTGTAAATAGAACACGTCACCAGGATAAGCTTCACGACCAGGAGGACGACGGAGCAACAAGGACACTTGACGATATGCTACCGCTTGTTTAGATAAATCATCATAAACAATCAATGCATCTTGTCCGATGTCACGGAAATATTCACCCATCGCACAACCAGAATATGGTGCAATATATTGCATCGCAGCAGAATCAGAGGCTGTCGCAGCAACAATAATGGTGTGACCCATTGCGCCATGTTCTTCTAATTTACGAACAACGTTGTTGATCGAAGAAGCTTTTTGTCCAACAGCGACATAAATACAAATAACACCAGTTCCTTTTTGGTTGATAATGGCATCAATCGCTACCGCTGTTTTACCAGTTTGGCGGTCACCAATAATCAACTCACGTTGTCCACGCCCAATTGGAACCATCACGTCAACAGATTTCAAACCAGTTTGAACTGGTTGAGAAACAGATTTACGTGCAATCACACCAGGTGCGATTTTTTCAATTGGTTCGTTACGTTCCGCTTTGACTGGACCTTTACCATCAATAGGTTGACCTAAAGAGTCAACAACACGTCCAATTAAGCCTTCACCAACAGGAACTTCTAAAATACGACCTGTACAAGAAACAGTGTCACCTTCGGAAATATGTTCATATCCCCCTAAGATCACTGACCCGACAGAGTCACGTTCTAAGTTTAACGCTAAACCATATGTATTACCGGGGAACTCTAACATTTCCCCTTGCATCACATCATGTAAACCGTGGATACGAACAATACCATCAGTAACGGAGATAACCGTACCCTTTGTACGTAATTCAGAATTGGATTCTAAATTCTGAATTTTACTTTTAATAAGTTCGCTAATTTCAGACGGATTCAGTTGCATAATCTTTCCTAACTTTTAAGCGCGACCGCCATGTGTTGCAGTTTACTGCGAACAGAGGCATCATATACCTCATCGCCAACTTGGATAATCACCCCGCCGATCAAGTCTGCATCGACCACAACGTGTGGCGAGATTTTACATTTGAAACGGTCTTCTAATCTAGAGACAATCAATTTAGTTTGTTCTTCGTTCAACGGGAATGCACTCCGAATCTCCGCCTCACGGCTTCCCTCATGGACTGCTTTCAGTTGCTCAAATAACTGGCCAATTTCAGGCAATAAATTGAGACGACCATTTTCGCTTAAGACTTGAAGTAGATTGATCCCCTCGGGGGTTAATTTCTCTTTGCAGATTTGTTTGACGAGATCAACTACTTCAGGGCGATTTACATTGGGATTGTTTAGCAGCGGCTTGACATCTTCGTTGGTCACAACGGCTACGAGTAATTCGAACATCGCTGACCATTGTGAGAGCGAATTTTGCTCTTTTGCTAGCGAAAAAATCGCTTCTGCATAAGGTCTCGCGATTGTGACTAATTCAGCCATAATCCCTCTAACTTGTAATTAAATAATTTTATAATTCTTGCTTAAGCGCATTGAGCAGTTCTGCGTGAGCTTTCGCGTCGATTTCTTTACGTAAAATCTTCTCTGCCCCTGCAACCGCTAAATCAGAAATTTGTTGACGCAAAGCTTCACGTGCACGGAAAATTTCTTGTTCGATTTCTGCTTTTGCTCCAGAAACCAAACGTTCGCCTTCCTCACGTGCATGGCCTTTAGATTCTTCAACAATTTCAGATGCGCGTTTTTCAGCTTGAGCGACAACTTCAGCTGCTTTAATCTTAGCTTCGTGCAGGATTTTCTCTGCCTCTTTTTCCGCAAGTTTTTGTTGGTTTAAACCACGTTCACTTGCTGCTAAGCCATCAGCAATTCGTTTGGAACGCTCAGCCATCATCGCACTAATTGGTTTCCAAACATATTTCATTACAAACCAGATGAGGATGAAAAAAGTTATCATCTGGCCGATAATGGTGGCATTAACGTTCACTGTCTTGTTCCTCAAACTCAAACATGGAAAATTGGTTAACTTGGTACAAGGCGTAAGGAATTAAACTTGTCTTACGCCCGAAATGTTTCTTTGCCAATTAGCCAGCGAGTTTTGCGGCAGCAATGAATGGGTTTGCCAAAACGAACCACATTGAGAGACCCAAAACGATCATTGGGAACGCTTCCATCAAACCGCCGAAAAGGAACATGCTAGTCATTAATTTGCTTTCCATTTCAGGTTGACGTGCAATCCCTTCTAATGTTTTAGAACAAATCAATGCCCAGCCTAAAGCAGAACCTAAACCAGCAGCGGCTAAAATTAAGCCAACAGCGATAGCAGTCATGCTGTTAATTTGTGTTAGTAATGCTGCGACTTCCATGAAGACTCCTAATCAACAAAGTTAATAAAAAAAAAGAAACAAAACAAAAACTTAATTATACAACAATTTAAGATGATTTTTGAGACAATTCTATTGATTTTTTCAAGATAACCCCTATTTCTATGGGTTATTTTTGTTTTTCATAAATAGGAGATTTTTATCTTCTATTTGAGTTACTTCTCCCGCAGAACGGGAGAAGCAAATATGAACAATCTTAGTGATGTTCTTGGTAAGCCAAAGACATGTAAACAATTGTTAAAACCATGAAAATAAAGGCTTGTAATGTAATCACTAAAATGTGGAAAATTGCCCAAGGAGCAGATAAAAGTGGTTGTGCCCAGAAAGGTAATAATGCAATCAACAAGAAAATTAATTCCCCTGCGTACATGTTACCAAAAAGCCGCATTCCTAATGAAACTGGTTTAGAAATTTCTTCAACGCATTTCATTAAAAAATTGACTGGCATTAAATACTTACCAAATGGGTGAAGTAAGAATTCAGAAATGAAACCGCCAAAGCCTTTTGCTTTAATGCTGTAATAAATTAACAAAGCAAAAATAGAAAAAGACATTGCAAAAGTGGTATTTAAATCAGTTGTCGGTACAACTTTAGCGTGTAATTCGTGACCAGTTAAAGCACCAATCGTTGCTAATAAATCCACTGGTAACAAGTCAAAAGAATTCATCATAAAAATCCAAGTAAAGATCGTGAATGCCAAAGGCCCGACCAATGGATTGGTATAATGGAAACTATCTTTTACTTTTTGGTCTACAAATTCAAGGACAACTTCTAGAAAGCTCTGTAAACCTGTAGGGGCTTCAGTTGAAGGTTTCAAGTTATTTGCGACGCGCGCGCCAACGATCATGATGATCAATGCGGCTATTGCACCAAACAGGATTGTGTCAAGGTTCCAAGTCCAAAAACCAGAACCGACTTTCCAGTTCAATAGATGGTGCTGTATATACTCTGTTGGGGTAGGGTTGTGACTTGCACTCATGCTTTTTGATCCTTAAATTTTTTTCTAAAACTCCAACCGTAAGCAAGTTGAGAGATTGCAAAGACAATGAGAACAGGGAATACCTGTAGTTTTAAGACGCCAAAGCCGACAACAAACAAAATTAAGGTTAAGACGAACCGAATTGCCGCACCACTGTAAAGGACAGCCGTTGCAAATCGCTTGCCATAGCGCAATAATGTTTGTGCCTTCTGTACACGCCGCATCGCAACAAAAGCATTAACCAATGCAATTGCTCCACCATAAAAGGCAGATTGTGCCATGAGTGTGTCTTGGGTGACGAGATTAATTATTCCTACACAAAGCAGTGTGAAAATAATTTGTACACCGAGTACTCTATAAATTGCTGGGTCCACCGCAACCTAAAGCCTGTTCGCAAAATAACGAGATTTTACATGTTAGATGGCATTCTAGTCAAGATTCGTTGCAATTTTGTTTAAAAATTAAAATTTTAGGGGATTTTTTGAGACAAAATCAACTCAGGTTAGTTTTTGAATCTTCAACATAAAAACATTTTGTTTGATCAATGTTTTTGCAATGCACAAAGTATGAAATATCTTAATAAAATCTGTTAGAATTTAATTTACTTTTGTGTATTTTTCTTGAGTTATCTTATGTTTAGGCATGAAAGTCTAAATATAAATAATATACGGATGTTTTATTCGATCGCATTCGAAACTTTAATGTTTTCTTTTGAGTGGTGTTGATAATCAACATTAGCCTAAATCTTACGTTGTATTTATTTTTCTCTCCAAGAAAAAAAATCTTCTCTTAAAGAAAAATGCTGTAACTAAAATTAGGAAAAAATGAATTTATCTCAGAATAAAAGCAATCTGGTTAAATCGTAGTTTTTTTAGTTGGATGCAATAAAGTGCTCTGTTGTATAATTCTGAAATATGTTTTTCTTTTTTTTTTGCAAATTAAATGCACAGACCCAAGAAAAATATCACACTAAAATTTTTTTTATCATAAAAAATGGTAATAATTTTATCTTTTGTATGTACTTCCTCCATGAGAAATAGAAAAAAATAAAACCTTAAGCTGATTATTCTTGAATTAAAACAAGTTTTTTATGTTTTAAAATCAAGAAATTATCCGACTTATTTCTTTCAAACTATATTGTATTTAAATTGATTATGACAGACTACAAAAATACACTCAATCTACCTGATACGCCTTTTCCAATGCGGGGTGATTTAGCAAAACGTGAACCAAAAATGCTTGAAAAATGGCAATCAAAAAAAATATATCAAGCGATTCGTGAAGCCAGTGCCGGCCGCCCTCATTTTATTTTGCATGATGGTCCTCCCTATGCTAATGGAGATATTCACATTGGGCATGTTGTAAATAAAGTTTTAAAAGATATGATTGTCAAAAGTAGAGCTTTAGCGGGGTTTGATGCACCTTATGTTCCTGGTTGGGATTGTCACGGTTTGCCAATTGAATTACAAGTAGAAAAACAATTTGGCAAAGCAGGTGATAAAATTACTCCTACAGAATTTCGGCAACGTTGTCGGGCGTATGCGCATGAACAAATTGCGCGTCAAAAAGCTGATTTTATTCGCTTAGGTGTGTTAGGGGATTGGGATAACCCTTATTTGACATTAAATCATCAGTTTGAAGCCGATGCCGTGCGTGTTCTTGGAAAGATTCTTGAAAAAGGGCATCTTTATGCAGGAAGTAAACCTGTCCATTGGTGTACAGAATGTGGATCTGCGTTAGCAGAGGCCGAAGTAGAATACGAAGATAAAAACTCACCTGCAATTGATGTGGCATTTCAGGTCGTGGATAACACAAAATTGCCTGTGTCTTTTGCAAATTTAACTGAATCAGTTTTTGCAGTCATTTGGACAACGACCCCGTGGACTTTGCCCGCTAACCAAGCAGTCAGTGTTCATCCTGAATTTGAATATGAATTTGTCAAAACAGAAAAAGGCGTTCTTATTTTGGCAAAAGAACTGCGAGAAGAGGCCATAAAACGTTATGCGCTTGAATATGAAATTCTCGGAACATGTCTAGGACAGGAATTAGAACATCTTCGTTTAAATCATCCATTTTATGATCGGATTGTGCCAGTCATTTGCGGAACCCATGTGACATTAGAGGCAGGAACAGGATTGGTACATACGGCCCCTGCTCATGGGTTAGAGGACTATGTTGTTGGACAACATTATCATTTACCGATTGATAATCCAGTTGGGGATGATGGGCGTTTTTATGCCTCTACTCCTGTGGTTGGGGGGCAAACTGTTTGGGATGCGAACCAAACAGTTGTAAATTTATTAACCGAAAAGAATCTTCTTTTATGTTATAAAAAATTAAAACATAGCTATCCGCATTGTTGGCGACATAAAACCCCGATTATTTTCCGCGCCACTCGCCAATGGTTTGTGGGAATGGATGTCAACGGCTTGCGTGAGCACGCATTAAAAGCAGTAGATGATACCGCTTTTTATCCTTCATGGGGTCGGGCCCGTTTGGAATCCATGATTAAAAATCGTCCAGATTGGTGTATTTCTCGTCAACGTAATTGGGGTATTCCATTGGCATTTTTTGCCCATAAAGAAACTTTGACGTTACATCCAAATACCCCTGCCTTGTTAGACTTTGTTGCAAAACGTATTGAACAAGGGGGGATTGAAGCATGGTTTGATTTGGTTCCAGAAAATGAACCAGAATTAATGAATTTATTATCAGCAGAGGGGATTAATCCTGCTGATTATATGAAATTAAAAGATACATTGGATGTGTGGTTTGATTCTGGGGTGACGCATGCATGTGTGTTACGCCAACGTGAAGAATTGAGCTATCCCGCTGATTTATATTTAGAGGGTTCAGATCAACATCGGGGATGGTTTCAATCTTCTATGTTAACGGGTTGTGCAATTGATGGGCGGGCGCCGTATAAAGGGCTATTAACGCATGGTTTTGTGGTGGATGGGCAAGGGCGCAAAATGAGTAAATCCAAGGGGAATGTTGTTGCGCCCCAAAAGATTTTAAATACATTAGGTGCGGATATTCTACGTTTATGGGTCGCTTCGACAGATTACTCTGGGGAGTTATCTATTTCGGATGAAATTTTAAAATACGTTGTTGATGGCTATCGTCGTTTACGTAACACATTGCGCTTTCTGTTAGCTAACACGTCTGATTTTGATATTGAAAAACACGCTTTACCAGTGTCAGAATGGTTAGAAATTGATCGCTATGCTTTAGCCTTGACACAGCAATTACAAGCAGAATGTGCCACGGCTTATCATGATTATGATTTTCTTCAGGTGGTTCAAAAAGTACAAGGTTTTTGCTCAGAAGAATTGGGGGCGTTTTATTTAGATATTTTGAAAGACAGATTATATACTAGTCATGTCGATTCTAAGGCCCGTCGTGCGGCGCAAAATGCGTTGTATCACATTGTTCGTACTTTGACGTACTTGATTGCCCCTATTTTAAGTTTTACTGCTGAAGAAATTGCTGAACTAATTTTTCCGAATCAAGTAACCATTTTTACAGGGACATGGTATGTGTCACCTGAATTGACAGATCAAGATGTATTGATGAGCCGCTGGGAGCAAGTGCGCCAAGTTCGTTCTCAGGTCCAAAAAGTATTAGAAGCATTACGTGTGAATGGGCAAATTGGTTCCGCATTAGCCGCAGAAGTAGAACTACTTGTGAATAATCAAGCAGATTTCGATTTTCTCAATTCGTTTGGAGAGGATTTGAAATTTGTTTTCCTGACATCTAAAGCAACAGTTTTGTTGAGCTCAGATCAAGAAGACAAATTAATTGTCAGCGCACAAGCAAGCGAAGCGCAAAAATGTGATCGTTGTTGGCATCATCGCGATGATGTTGGAACACATGCTGATCATCCAACAATTTGTGGCCGCTGTCACGATAATCTTTTTGGCGAAGGTGAAGTACGGAATTATGCCTAGTTGGAAGACTTTTAATCGGCATGCACTGATTTGGCTATGGTTTAGTATCAGTATTATTGTGCTTGATCAAGCAACTAAATGGTGGGTTATTAAAACGCTTGGATTTTATGAAAATCTGATCGTTTTGCCCTTTTTTAATTTGACGCATGTGCATAACTATGGTGCTGCTTTTAGTTTTTTGCACAATGAAGCAGGTTGGCAAAAATATTTGTTTGTCGCTTTTGCTATCCTTGCGATTATTTGGTTAAATTATTTATTATTATTCCAAAAAGATACGCCCCAAGAGGCCGTACGTTATTCTCTCACATGGTGGTTGCGTTGTGCATTGGCTGCTATTTTGGGTGGAGCCATTGGAAATCTGATCGATCGCATTATTTGGGGATATGTGATTGATTTTCTTGATTTTCATGCGTGGGGCATGCATTTTCCCTCATTTAACGTAGCGGATATGGCTATTTCGGGGGGGGCGATTTTGCTGGTTTGGACGCAATTTAAAGAGATAGATTAAATAATCTAATTTATTCCTGTGGCAAAAAAAGCCCCCATTAAAGGGGGCTTTTCTTTTTAGGACAATTCTCTAATATGATTACGAGACCAATTTAGTAACCAAAAACCACAAAGAATCATGGGAATACTCAACCATTGTCCCATGGATAAATTAAACCATAATAAGCCTAAAAAACTATCTGGCTCACGGGTAAATTCTACACCAAAACGAAATAAACCATAAAAAATTAAAAATGTGGCAGAAATCTTGCCTTTTTCCTTAATATTTTGAGAAGCACTCCACATGATCAAAAAAAGCAGAATGCCTTCGAGTCCAAATTCATATAATTGTGAAGGATGACGTGGAAGATTATCAACATTGGGAAAAACAATTCCCCATGGTAAATCAGTGGGTCTCCCCCATAGCTCTGCATTAATAAAATTTCCTAAGCGACCTAATGCCAAACCGAATGGAACTAAAGGAGCAACAAAGTCAGTTACTTTAAGCCAGTGTTTGCCTGATTTTTTAGAGTAAAAATACATCGCAATGGCTACACCAATAAATCCACCATGAAAAGACATGCCGCCCTGCCACACTTTGAAAATATCAAGTGGGGCATGAATGAAATACTCAGGTTGATAAAATAAGACGTAACCAAGGCGGCCGCCTAAAATGACACCTAAAATACCATAAAATAAAATATCATCAATATCTTGATATTCCCAATGTTCATGAGGATGGCGACGTACTTGAAGACGGCCTAAAGATAAGACGCCTAAAAATCCGAAAAAATACATCAATCCGTACCAGCGAACACTGACCATACCAATTTCGAATGCAATTGGATCAATTTGAGGGTGAACTAACATAACAAAAGAAAAAAAGAGTTATAAAGAAGAACAAAATTAAAGAAATCTTTCATATCTTAATAAAAAAAAAAAGAATAATCACGATAAATCATATTGATGACTTAAAAAAAAAAGTTTTTTTTCATAAAAAATGTGATAAATTAAGGGAGACAAAATAGTTTTTTGGCACAAAAAAAAGGGGGAAAAGGGTAACATGAAAGCAATCTTATTGTGGGTAGGATTCAGTAGTCTGAGTATGACATTTCCTATGGTTAGTTCTGCTGCGGATGGGGAGGACGTGATTAAAATCCAAGCAGTGGGCGATATAGTTTTAGGCACAAATTTTCCATACGATAAGTTAATTCCAAGCGGGGAAGAAAGACAGCTTTTTGCTCAAGTCAAACCTGTTTTGGGGAATGGAGACATCATTTTTGGGAATTTTGAAGGCACATTAACAACACAAGAAAATAGTCCAAAATTTCCAAAACGTAAAGAACAAGAGGACGAAAATAATAAAAAAACCTCTGGATTGGTTTTTGCGTTTCGGATGCCGCCTAGTTATGCGACTTTATTAAAAGATGTCGGTTTTAATGTGTTAAATGTAGCAAATAATCATTCGCGAGATTTTGGCCCCGCAGGATTTAAAGAGACAGTACAATCTATTAAATCAGTTGGACTGACAGCTATTGGTGAAAAGGGCGAAATAGTTTATAAAAAAGTAAAAAATACCCCTATTGCGTTTATTGGATTTAGTTACTTAAAACATCATAATACTGTTCAGGATATTCCTCGTGCTGTGCAACTTGTGCGTGAAGCAAAACGAAATGCCAAAATTGTGATTGTTTCAATGCATGTGGGGGCAGAGGGCGCACAAGCACAGCATACTCTTGATCAAGATGAAATTTTTCATCAAGAAAATCGGGGAAATAGTATTAAATTTGCGCATGCTGTGGTGGATGCGGGGGCCGATTTAGTCATTGGTCATGGGCCGCATGTTTTACGGGCAATGGAGCGTTATAAAGAAAAACTTATTGCGTATTCGCTCGGAAATTTTTTAGGCTATCGTACGTTTAATACAACAGGAGAACGCAGCTATAGTGCCATCTTAGAAGCCAGTTTTTCGCCACAAGGACAATTTCTTGAAAAGAAAATTATTGGGATCAAATTAAGTGGAACAGGTATTCCGCAATTGGATGAAACAAATACTGCCAAAAATATGATTAAGCGTCTTTCTGAACAAGATTTTCCAGAAACAAAAGCGTTTAAGTAATTAATTTTATTAAAAAATAATGAGTATTATAAAAAAGCATAATTTCCCTGCCCTCAATTTTGATTTGAGGGCTTTTTTTCTGCCCTATTCAAATAACTTTCCAGGATTGAGGATATTTTTCGGATCAAAAACGGCTTTAATTTGTTTCATTAAGTGAATTGTTGGAGCATCAATTTCACGGGAGACAAAAGGCCGTTTGGCCATACCCACTCCATGCTCTCCTGAAAGCGTACCATTCAGGTTCAATACGACCGTAAAAATTTCATCGAGACACGCTTCTGCTTTTTGAAGCTGTATAGGATCTTCAGGGTCAATGAGTAAATTCACATGGATGTTGCCATTTCCTGCATGGCCAAAATTGACGTTGGCAATTTGATAGTGTGTACTGAGTTTTTTTAATTGATGAAAAAGTTCAGGGAGGGCTGCAATCGGAACTGCAATATCTTCATTGATTTTTTTTGGGGCAATATCGCGCAAAAGAGGAGACAGGGCTTTGCGTGCTGCCCAGAGACTTTGATCATCTGAAACGGCCTTGGCTTCAATCAGGCCAGAATGTTGAAGGGCCGTTAAAATCGCTTCTTGTGTTTCACTAATTTCTCGAGCAGAGCCGTCTACTTCAATCATGAGCATGGCGGCTGCATTATCAGGAATTAAATTGTCATAGCGACTGCGTAATAAATCTAATGAGGCGGTATCTAATAATTCCAACGCACTGGGACAAGCCGGTTGATTCATTATTTGAACCACTGCTTCGGCACAGGCTTCAAGACTATGATAATGTGCGGTAATCCCCGCCCGTTTTGCAGGAAGCGGGGTTAATTTAAGCGTTGCTTCTGTAATAATGCCTAGTGTTCCTTCAGAGCCAATCATTAAGCGTGTTAAATCGTAGCCCACGACACCTTTTGTGGTATAGCATCCTGTTTGAATTAATTCTCCTGTTCCGGTTACTGCTTTTAAGCCTAAGACGTGATCTCGGGTAACGCCATATTTAACAGCATGGGGGCCGCCGGCACAAGTTGCCAAATTTCCGCCAATTGAACAATAGGCTTGGCTAGAAGGATCAGGCGCCCAAAAAAAACCTTCAGGTTTGACTAAATTTTGGACTTCTTGATTTAATACGCCTGGCTCAGCGATCACATAACGATTTTGTGGATTAAATTCAATAATTTGTCGCATTTTTTCTAAAGAAAGGGCTATCCCGCCTTGCTCAGGAAGACTTCCTCCTGCAGTTCCTGTCCCGCGTCCGCGAGCAGTTAAGGGAATTTCGTAATCATGACAAAGTTTGACAATTTGCTGGATTTCTTGCGTCGTCTTTGCAAATACAACTCCGTCTGGCGGAAAGTATTGACGTGAATTATCATAAGCGTAAGCAAAACAATCGACTGGATCAGTGAAGAGACAATTTGGTTGAACAATATTAGATAATGCATTCAGTACTTTTTGCATTTTTGTATTAAAATTTGACATATTTATTTCTTCAAATCAATTAATTAAAATAAGATAGTGATATCTGATATGATAGAATATCTAAAAATATTTGAAATATTCTCATTAAATATTTTTTCTTTATTAAAGTAAAAATGTTATGTTGTATGGTGGTGAGGTGGTTCCAAATCAATGAATATTGGAAAAACATTTGTGAAAGATATCAGTATGAATCTAGATCATATGATATAAATTATCACACGAGAGATATTAAGATAATATTGTATAAGCGTCTAGAGGAGGAGAGAAAGGCATAGAAGTGATTAAAAATCATTTGTTTAATGCAAGAAGTTGGAAGAAAAAGTAAGCTGAAAGATAAAATATCATATTAATATTGTTATATTAGTATAAAAATAATGATAAATTCTTATCTTTACTAAAACTACAGATCCTCTAGGCAAAAAATAATATGATAATATAGCCATATTTCAAGTAAAGATCTATGAAATCAATGCATTAAAATATGATCTATTCTCCTATAAGTGAATAACAATAAAAAAAAATAATCTTCATTATAAGTAGTCAATTTATATGAATGAATTTAATATTGAGTATCTATTTGTTTGTCTTGTAGAGCCTTCTCATGTACAAGCAAAGTTTATTACACATTACCTCAATCTTTTGGGGATTCAACGGATAGAGTGTTTTCATGATGGCAATCATGCGCTTCAATGGATGAGCAATACCACACCAGATGTAGTCATTAGTTCATTATATTTACCAGACATGACAGGGACAGAACTCGTCTATTACATGCGCGAAGATAATGGGATGCGAGAGATCCCATTTATTTTGGTATCAAGCGAAACCAATCCACGTTATTTAGATCCGATTCGGCAAGCAGGGGCCATTGCGATTTTGCCTAAACCTGTTCAATCCAAACAATTAAATCGGGCCTTATTAGCAACATTAGACTTTGTCAATCCAGATGCTTTACGTTTGAATTCAGATCACGTAGATGTTGAGACATTAAAAGTACTGGTTGTGGATGATAGTTTGACAGCCCGAAACTATATTACTTCTGTCCTGAAAAATATTGGAATAGAAGAAATTTATGAAGCGATTAATGGGCGAGAAGCGGTCGGTTTTGTTGAATCCATGTATTTTGATTTAATCTTTACAGATTATAATATGCCAGAAATGAATGGACAGGAATTAATTGAATATATTCGTTTTCAAAGCCATCAAACTGCTGTTCCTGTTTTTATGATTTCAAGTGAAAGGGATGAAGGACGTTTAGCATCAGTACAACAGGCGGGTGTTTCGGCTATTTGTGATAAGCCATTAGAGCCAATTATTCTGAAAAAACTTATAGAAACGACATTAGCCATTGACACCGATTAACTAAAAGAGCGAAAAGAGAATAACACTTGACGGAAGCGATGATGATGCATAAAATAATACCTCATCTATTTTTTAAATAAAGCCCGTATGCTTTTTGTCTAAGCTTAAGGGCTTTATTTATTTGTTTATTTTGAACAGAATCCGTTTTTTTTCGTCAAACTCGAAAAACGCGATGAAAAAATAAGAAAGCCATTTTTCTTAAAATAATGCGTAAATATATTTAATATGATTATATTAAAAAAAATTGGCGGATGCACACAACCATTTTGTTAAATGGATATTGTCCCTGTACTGTAACCAAGCGAATTCATATTGGTGTGAAAACCAGAATTTTTCGCTTTTAATGACTGATGATTTGTCTCCTTGGAACCGTCTTATCATGTTTGATCCAAACTTAACTCTTGCTGAATTTGATCCTGAATTAGCCCAAGCACTTGATGCAGAATTGACGCGTCAAGAAGATCATATCGAATTAATCGCTTCAGAAAACTATGCGAGTCCTCTCGTGATGGCCGCACAGGGTAGTGTGTTAACGAATAAATATGCTGAAGGGTATGCTGGCAAACGATATTATGGCGGTTGTGAGCATGTTGATGTTGCAGAAGCATTAGCCGTAGAGCGCGCAAAAGAATTATTCGGTGCAGAATATGCTAATGTTCAACCGCATTCTGGTTCGCAAGCCAATGCCGCCGTGTACTTTGCTTTGTTACAACCGGGTGACACAATTTTAGGGATGTCTTTAGCACATGGTGGTCATTTGACCCATGGGGCAACAGTAAATTTCTCTGGTAAAGTTTTTAATGCTATTACTTATGGCTTAAACGACAAAGAAGAAATTGATTATGAAGGCATTCAAAAATTAGCAAACGAACACAAGCCAAAAATGATCGTTGCAGGGGCTTCTGCCTATTCTCGTGTTATTGACTGGCAGAAATTCCGTGAAATTGCAGATAGCGTGGGGGCTTATTTATTTGTTGATATGGCACATTATGCTGGTTTAATTGCAGCAGGGGTCTACCCAAGTCCAATTGGTATTGCAGATGTTGTGACAACAACAACGCACAAAACCTTACGAGGACCACGCGGTGGTTTAATTTTAGCGAAAGCTGAATTTGAGAAAAAATTAAACTCTATGGTGTTCCCAGGGTTACAAGGTGGGCCGCTGATGCATGTGATTGCGGCGAAAGCGATTGCTTTTAAAGAAGCAATGAGTGCAGAATTTAAAGCTTCTCAAGCGCAAGTGATTAAAAATGCCCAAGTGATGACGCGTGTTTTACAAGAACGGGGTTTACGTATTATTTCTGGCGGGACAGATTCCCATGTTTTCTTGGTGGATTTGCAACCGAAAGGCTTAACAGGTAAAATTGCACAAGATGTATTAGGAAAAGCACATATTACTGTTAATAAAAATTCTATTCCAAATGATCCACAAAGTCCATTTGTGACTAGCGGTATTCGGATTGGAACACCTGCGATGACCACACGCGGTTTTGGTGAAAAAGAAGCCGAAATTTTGGCTAATTTGATTGCTGATGTTTTAGATCATCCAGAAGATGCAGCTGTTATTGCAAAAACAGCTGAAAGTGCAAAAGCATTATGTGCATCCTTTCCAGTTTATGGTAAACGTGCCTAATTTTTTCGCTTCTCCGCGCTTGCCGCAAGATGAAACTTGGATGCGGCAAGCGTTGGCATTAGCTGAGCAGGGGCTTTATACAACCACACCTAATCCGCGGGTTGGGTGTGTGATTGTGAATGATCAGCAACAGCTGGTGGGATCAGGATTTCATGCGAAAGCAGGAGAGCCTCATGCCGAGGTTTTTGCGCTTCGAGAGGCGGGTGCGCAAGCTAAAGGGGCAACAGCTTATGTGACATTGGAGCCCTGTAGTCATCATGGCCGGACGCCACCCTGTGCCGATGCATTAATCGCATCAGGTATTAAACGTGTGGTAGTGGCAATGACCGATCCGAATCCGCTTGTTTCTGGGCGGGGGCTGGCTAAATTATATGCAGCTGGTATCGAAATCACCCACTCTGTACTCAAACTTGAAGCGGAAGCGTTGAATCGTGGTTTTATTAAACGGATGCAAACAGGGCTACCCTATGTTCGCCTCAAAATTGCCAGTAGTTTAGATGGAAAAACTGCCTTACTCAATGGTCAAAGTCAATGGATTACGGGAGAAGCCGCCCGACAAGATGTGCATCATTGGCGGGCTCAGTCTTGCGCAGTATTGACTGGCAGTGGGACAATTATGGCGGATCAACCACAATTAAATGTACGGCATGTTTCGACAACGCGACAGCCCAAGCGTATTGTACTAGATCGACGAGGACGCCTTGATCCACAGGCCTATCCTGATTTTATTCTTGAACAAAGTCAAGATGATTTAAAAACAATTTTGATGCGATTAGCCAAAACGCATCAACTCAATGAAATATTTGTAGAAGCGGGCGCAGGGTTAAATGCCGCTTTTTTAGAAGCAAATATAATTGATGAATTGATAATTTATTTTGCTCCGCGAATTTTAGGTCATGAGGCGCGCGGGCTCTTTGCATTACCCCCTCAACACATTTTAGCACAATGTCCCACGTGTACTTTTTTCGAGTCAAAAATGATTGGCAATGATATACGCTTACGCGCCCGATTTGCTGAGATCTCTTCTTAATTATTCATGAAAATCAGAATTATAACGGTTAGTCATAAACAACCAGAGTGGGTGAATCACGCTTTTTTGGATTACAAAAAACGTTTTCCTAAAGATTGGAACATTGAATTTGTTGAAATTAAGCCGGAAGGCAGGCATCAGAATAAAAATATTGATGCAATTTTACTGACAGAAAAACAAAAAATTGAACAAGCCTTGTTACCACAGGCAGTGAATTGGCCGCTGGACGAGCATGGTGAGTTAATTTCTACAGTGAATTTTGCAAAAAAAATAGACACTTTACGACAAGAAAGTTTGAACTTAAATTTGATTATTGGCAGCGCAGATGGATTACATGCTGACTTGAAAATGCCATTTAGAAATTGTCTCGCTTTGTCAAAAATGACTTTACCCCATGGTTTAGTCAGGGTTTTATTGATCGAACAAATTTATCGGGCTTACACCATTTTGATTAATCATCCGTATCATCGGGAATAAAAAGGGCAAATTTTAGTTGCCCTTTTTTTATTACTTAGTTGTGGCTAAAGCTTCAATAACAAAATCCGTCGCTGCTAAATCAGTGACGCCAACTACTTGAGCAATCGGAATCATCCCACCAGCAACCGCCCCATCATTGTTATAATATAAATATTTTGTATTTTGGACATAGACAAAAGCAGCGGTCTCAATGGAAGCGTTTAAATTCCCTCCAGTTAGATCAGCCTCTGAAGCGACTGTTTTGAAAAAGTTGGTATCTGTTGTCGCAGTAAAAGAGGTGCCAGTTGTAAAATTCGCAGAAACAATTTGAATTTTGTCCCCAGCAGTACGATTAAAATCTTGAATAATTTTAAGATTTCCACTTGTTTGTTGATTCAAAACAAAACGATCTGCGCCACCTTGACCTGTTAATAAATCTGTGCCTTGTCCTCCGACTAATGTATCCGCTCCATCTCCGCCATATAAACTGTCATTATTATTGGTTCCAGTGAATAAATCAGCATTGGCTGTTCCAACAATGGTAACACCATATTTACTTAATTGAGAGGCATCTACTTTAGTAATTAAGCTTGTGGAAGAAAGCGCTGTATTGTCAACTGTGTTTGTGACCAAATTGACAGTAACGGGGCTAGAAGCATCCCCTACTAACGATAAAGTACCGTTGCTCACAGTTTTTGAGAAACCACTCGTGCTAAAATTCAGGGTTGTCGTATCACTAATTCCGGAAAAAGTACGTGAGGTAGAAGTAGCACTCTTAATGGCAGTAGAATCAATTTTAATACTATAATTAGTTGCATTATCAAGATCAATGCTTGGATTGATTGTTAATGTATTTTGGGAAATAGATACTTGGCTAGTATCTGTCACATCAATTGAAATATTGCTTGTGGTAGATGTAGAGGTTGTGGTTGTGCCAGTAGGACTACCTTTTACAATAGTTATTTTTCCTGAGCCAATTTGAATATTTTCATTAAATGTCAAGACAATATTGTTTGTAGGGTTAATACTGGTCGCATTATCAGCTGGTGTAGAACTTGTTAATGAAACAGAGGTAACAGTGGAGTCAAATGTAGAAGGTAATACTGTCCCACTTGGAATTGTGACACTGTCCGGAACGTGCAATTTTGTTCCGGTGGCGGGGGTAAAATCAAGAGGAATAGAGAGTGTACTTGGCGCAACATAATCACTTGTTGAAGCCGTAAATGTAGGTAAAAAAGGCTCCACTGCTGCAACACGGGCCAAGGCTGTTCCGACATCTTTTGTAAAAATGGCTTGACTGAAAGTAGTGTCTTGAATGAAATCGCTATAACTGACACCATTTCCCCAATTGCGGTTTTCAGAAACACCATAACGAAGAAAATGCTCTAAAGAACTAATTGCCTTAGATTCGACAGTAGATTTTAAATCTCCTTGAGTAGAAGCGGAAATATAATTTGTTGCTGAGAAATAAGGTGTAGTAATTCGCATTTCATATTGTCCACTTGTCATCAGATGATCAAATGGATGCACATCATTTCGGTAAACGGCAGATGCAATGTCATTATTTTTTTGCAAATAATAACTTAAATCAATCATAGGATTTGGATTGCGTAATTCATTTTGTCCAAAATCCAAAAAATGTTGATAAGCAGAAAAATTTGGGTTAGCCGTCACCGCAGCTTTGACATCTGCATTGTTATTGACATAATAATTAGTATTAAAAAAGGCATTTGGATTTCGGCCTTCTTTTTCTCCATATTTCAAATAATGTTCTTCTGCGTTTGCAAATTGACCATTTGTAATAGCTGTTTTGACATCGCTATTCATTTGTAAATAATATTGTGCATCGAAATATTTTAATGCCATTATTTTTCCTTTTGATACATTCAATTAATAAAAAGTTTTATTTTATGGTAAAGAGGTTTATCGCAATTTCAGTTAAATCCTGTGCTTATTGTAAGCAAAAATTGTAGATAGTGAATAATTTTTATGCAAAAAAAGCGGTCCAGCAAATATTTTCAAAAAATACTGTTTCTTTTTTATCTATGAATAGACTGCAATAGTCGTGTTTAACTTGTTGAAATATTTTCCTAATTTTAGGGTAAAAAAATTCATTAGTTCATTAGAACTTTACATCTTTGATGATTCATCAAAAAAAGTAATGATTTTTTATCAAAGTTGATTCTTTTGTATTGTGAAAAATTGCAACAACGTTTAATATTAGAAGGGAGAACTGAATAAATCTATTGTGAGATCACTCTTAATTTCACAATATCAAACTAAGGTAGGTTTCCTTATAAAAATTATTTTTTTAGAAAAACCAAAATCTCGGCGGTGAAATATATTTGAAAAAAACCAATAGGGTAGAAAATCAGTTTAAAAGCAATAGAAAATAATATTTCACTACTTAAAATAAAATAAAAAATGGGCTCGATTAACTGAATAATAAGGAGTAACCATGGGAAAAATTGTCAAATGTATCAAATTAGGACGTGAAGCAGAAGGACTGGATTTTGCACCTTTACCTGGTGATTTAGGACAACGTTTATTAGATAACGTCTCTAAAGAAGCCTGGCAAAACTGGCTCAAACATCAAACAATGTTAATTAATGAAAACCGTTTAAATTTAGCAGATCCACGCGCCCGTCGCTACTTAGTTGAACAATTGGAAGGTTACTTTTTCGGATCAGGCGCAGAAACACCAGCAGGATATGTACCACAATAAGTCTCATGCTGTTTTCATTTATTAACAAAGAATAAAGGGGCATTTTATGAGCCGTAGAAAACCGTCACACACTGCACTTTCCCAATCTCATTCTGAGCAACCAGCATCGACACCAACAAGCACCTCTGTCTCTGAATTTTTCAATCGTGAATTAAGTCTCCTCGCTTTTAATCATCGTGTTTTAGCGCAAGCGGAAGATGTCAATGTGCCTCTTTTGGAACGTTTGCGTTTTTTATGTATTGTTAGCAGTAACATGGATGAGTTTTTTGAAGTCCGTTTGGTTGACTTAAAACAGCAATTGCGCGAGAACCCAGATGCCCCTGTTGGGCTCGATCATATGACTCCACGAGAAAAATTTCGCTTGGTGAGTCAAAAAGCGCATGAATTGAGTACGACCCAGTACCAATTATTAAATAAAGATATTTTACCAGCGTTACGCGAAGAAAAAATTGTCTTTTTGAGACGTGCAGAATGGAATCCACAACAACGTGAATGGTTACGGAATTTCTTTATTCGTGAAGTGAAACCAGTTTTAACGCCAATTAAATTGGATCCGCGTCATCCTTTCCCACGTGTTTTTAATAAAAGTTTGAACTTTATTGTTCAGTTTGATAAAAGTGATAAAGATGATTTCGGTTTTAATTTAGAACGAGTCATTGTCCGGGCGCCTCGTATTCTGCCGCGTGTGATTCGTTTACCACAAGAACTTTCTGAAATTGAAGATTCTTTTGTCTTTTTATCATCAGTTATGCATGAATTTATTACGGAATTCTTCCCTGGACGGAAAGTGCATGGCTGTTATCAATTCCGTGTGACTCGGAATAGTGACTTGTTTGTGGATGAAGCCAGTACAGATAATTCAGAAGAAGATTTACGAAGTGTTCTAGAAGATGAATTGTCTCATCGTAATTTAAGCGATGAAATTATGCGTCTTGAAGTGGCCGATAACTGTCCTGCGGAAGTAATGAACAGTTTAGTCGAAGAATTTAAAGTTGCGCCTGAATATATCTATCGTGTTGAAGGTCCAGTGAATTTAGCCCGATTAATGGGGATTCCTGATCAAGTGGATCGTGCAGATCTAAAGTTTGAGCCTTTTATCGCTGGCATGCCGAGTGTTTTTTATGCTGATCCCAATACAGATTTTTTTAAGGTGATTCGAACACAAGATGTTTTAGTTCATCATCCTTATGAGTCATTTCAACCTGTCGTTGATTTTATTCAAAAAGCGGCGCATGATCCGCGAGTTCTGGCCATTAAACAAACAGTCTATCGCACCGGAATTGATTCTGTCTTGATTGATGCATTAATTCAAGCGGCCCAAAAAGGCAAAGAAGTCACTGTTGTCGTGGAGTTATTAGCGCGTTTTGATGAAGAAGCCAACTTGAGTTTAGCGTCCCGTTTGGAATATGAAGGCGTGCAAGTGGTGTATGGCGTGGCCAATCATAAGACGCATGCAAAAATGTTGATGGTGGTCCGTCGTGATGAAGACGGACAATTGCGTCGCTATGTCCACTTAGGTACAGGCAATTATCATCCGAAAACGGCGAAAATTTATGCAGATTATGGCATGTTTACATCCAATGAAGAAATTGGGGCAGATGTAGCATCCATCTTCAATCAAATTACAAGCGGTGTTCGGGCGCGTGATTTACAGAAATTATTACAATCTCCGTTTACGATTCATTCTGGTTTGATGGCTGCGATTGATCGTGAAATTGCCAATGCGAATGAAGGCTTGCCAGCGCGTATCGTGGCAAAAATGAATTCATTGGTTGAGCCAAAAATTATTAAAAAGTTGTATGAAGCCTCCCAAGCGGGTATTCAAATTGACTTAATTGTGCGTGGTATTTGTTGCCTCCGTCCCGGTGTACCAGAGCTTTCCGAAAATATTCGCGTGCGTTCGATTATTGGTCGTTTCTTAGAACATCATCGTATTTTCTATTTTAGAAATGCGAAGAAATATCCAGATAGTGAATTTGGGGATGTTTATTTATCCAGTGCGGATTGGATGGATCGTAATTTCTTCCGTCGTGTTGAAACGTGCTTCCCGATCTTGGATGAACAACTCAAACAACGCGTTGTAGAAGAAGGCTTACGTGGTTATTTAAATGACAATCAACGTTCTTGGTTGATGCAAAGTGATGGTTCTTATGTACGTGTTGCGCAACCCGAAACAGAAGATGGCAAAGTGAATATTCAACAACGGTTGATGCAAGAATTAGGTCAAAAACCTGACGAAGAAGCATAAGCATAAAAAATGCCCCCTTGTTGAGGGGGCATTTGCTTTGATACATAAAAAATACTAAAAAATATTATTTATGTAAAGCGCGTTTGTCCACATCTAAAGCGGCTTCATGAATCACTTCAGAAATGGTTGGGTGAGCATGAATAATGCGCGCAATATCTTCACTGCTTGCATTAAATTCCATGGCAACCACGGCTTCTGTAATTAATTCAGAAACATACGGTCCAACCATATGAACGCCTAAAATGCGATCAGTTTTTGCATCCGCCAAGAATTTAACAAATCCATCTGTTTCGCCAAACGCGAAGGCACGGCCATTAGCTGCAAAAGGGAAAGACCCTTTACGGTATTCGATACCTGCTTTTTTGAGTTCTTGTTCTGTTTTACCGACCCAAGCAATTTCTGGGGCAGTATAAATAACCCAAGGTACAGTGTCTAAATTGATATGGCCAGCTTGACCTGCAATTAATTCAGCAACCATCACGCCTTCTTCTGAAGCTTTATGTGCTAGCATAGGACCACGTACAACGTCACCAATAGCATATAAGCCTTTCAAGCCTGTGCCACAATGGCCATCTACTTCAATATAGCCTTTTTTGTCGACTTTCACATTGGGAATATTTTCTAATCCGAGTGATCCAGTGTAAGGGCTGCGTCCGATTGCGACGATCAATTTATCAAACGTTAATGTTTTGGGTTCATTGGTGTCAACATTCGTGAAAGTCACATGAATTTCATTGTCTTTAATTTCGCAAGCATTAAATTTAATGCCCATTTCGA
>CAZDFJ010000014.1:0-54398 GCA_964504875.1 uncultured Burkholderiales bacterium
TGTTTTAATGTCGTTCAGATCAAGCCCTGTCTCGTCTTGAATCACTTCGATATGATCAGGCGTGAAGTCAATGTGTGGTAAGGCATATTCAGCACATAATTTGGTAAAATAACCGTCTTCAAATAGCCCCTGCACAATTTTTTGTTTACCTGTTGTGGTTGTAATGACCCGGATTTCTGTTGGAATGAAAGGCGGTTCTTGCTGTGTAAGGGCATAGAGTGTTTCACTCACGATTTGTGGAGACATGCCAGAAACAGCCAGTAAAATGCGTTTTGAATATTCGTGTGGTTTTTTAATCATTTTTGTAGTCTCTTGAAAAATAAGAATAAAATAACATATTTTTGATTGAATTGGCTTAAGGGAATGGCCTCTATTTAGATGCGTTCACCTTGATAAAACTGCTATGCTTTATTTTTTTGTTCTTTTGATCCAGCCTTCTAATTGAGCAGTTAATTGTGGCAGTAATTGAACATGATCAAATGTTTTGATTCGGAAGCGTTCTGCTCGTTCTTTTAGGACATCTTTTACTTCGCTCAGCATCACCAGTCCAAGTCCATGGAAAGTCCCACCCACATAACGTCCAATCGTTTCGAGTTTGTTTAATGTGTTTTGCAAATGAATGCCATCCAGTCTGCCTGTTTTACACTCCAAAATGAAAATCTGGTTATGATACAAAAACGTAATATCTAATTCATTAATGGAAATATCTTTTGCGCGAAGACTATCTTCCCAGTTAATTTTAACACCACATTTTGCGTTTTTAATGCCAATATCATTGAGACAAAGCCATGTATATTCTTCCAGCCATCCACCAGTCAAATAAAACTGCGCCTCGCCTCCATAGGGAAACTGAATCGTATTTTTATCAAAAGAGTATTTAAATAACTGATGTTGTTCACATAACTGAATGAGCTTTTTGTTTTTATTTTTTGAAGACAGTTTATATTCAGTGAGTCCAGTTTTGCCAAAAAAAGAACGGATTTCTTCGGCAAAAACAATATTTTTAGACAGCATTAAAGAGAGGTCTTTACGTGCTTGGGCGCGTTTTTGCCAGATTGGATCATCTGAGGCAATTTCTAAAATGGTTAAACCATGCAATTTAAAATAAGTGGTTAAATCAACCGTATCATAATCAAATGGTTGAGCAGGTTGTTTTAGAGGAGATAAATATTCAACTTTATTATTTTCATGATCATTGTAAATAATTTTAGCCGCTTGAAAATGTGCCTTAAAAAATTCATAGCAAGCCAAACTCATCGGTTTTGTGCCACCTGTTACGTTTATAATAATGGACGTATCATTTTCGATAGTTGCTAGATATTGTTCTTTAAAATTGTGAAGAAAACCAAAAAGCGTATCCATATTGACTGAAGGCATATTATTGACTAATTCAGTGGGAATCCCCTTTTTATTAAAAACAGAAGCTAAGATTTTAGCGTTTTGTAAAATAGCGTTGCTATTAGAAGTCAAAATAAAAACATGAGTCGGATTAAACACTTGGGCTGGAATGTAGTTTTGTAATTGCTGACCAGAAGCAAGACAAATGTAAATCTGTTTTTGAGACATGCTTTTTTCCCGATTATTTTTAATAAACACTGAATGAACACTGAAACAAAAAATAGAAAGCGCGCTATGATTAAAACAGTTTATCTTATCATGAATAAATGAGCTGTTTAAAATTTAAATAATTTTTTTCAATAAGTTTTATTCTAGCTGAAAAAGTTACGTAATTTGTGGATAACAATCTTGTCAAAAAAACGTTTCTTTTTTTTGTATGACGCTGAATAAATTTTATTGTAACCAAAAAGTTTCTAACATATCGACTTTACAAGCTTGTCATAAATATTTATAAAATAATTTATTTTGATGCTGAGAAATTGGAAGAGGTAAAAAATCAGGTCAAAAAAGATATTGAAGTCTTTCAAGATTGAGAGATAAACGCTGAAGAGAAAAAGCAGAAGTAAATCAAAAAAAAAGCACATCTAAATCGATGCGCTTTTTTATTAAAAACAATTTTGAATAAATTAGCCTAACTTATTCGTGACCCAAGGTAAAACACTGGCTAAAGCCTGATCAAGCTGTTCGGGTTTTGTGCCCCCGGCTTGAGCCATATCAGGCCGGCCTCCCCCTTTTCCACCGACCTGTTGCGCCACCATATTGACCAGTTCGCCCGCCTTGATTTTATCTGTGATATCTTTTGTCACCCCAGCGACTAATGAGACTTTATTGTCTTCTTGGACAGAAGCAAATAAAACCACGCTTGGATGCATTCTCGCTTTGATATTATCTAAAGATTCCCGTAAGGCTTTATTATCAAAAGCATCTAAACGCGCGACTAACACGGAAACATCTTGTACTTTGATCGCTTTATGCACAAGGTCATTAATACTCATTAAAGCGAGTTTGGCTTTCAGTTGTTCTAATTCACGTTCTGCATGACGATTTTGTTCTAAAAGTGATTCAATTCGACGCGGAATTTCATCAACATGGGTTTTGAGTGACTCAGCCAAATGCAATAAGCGGGCTTCTTGGAACTGCAAATAACGCATCGCATTTTCGCCAGTAATCGCTTCAATCCGACGAACTCCTGCGGCGACCCCACTTTCAGAAATAATCTTAAAGAGACCAATGTCCCCTGTTCGATTGATATGCGTTCCGCCGCATAGTTCAACAGAATAGGCGCCCATACTTACCACACGCACCATGTCGCCGTATTTTTCATCAAATAAAGCCATCGCACCTTGTTTAAGGGCTTGGTCATATGCCATTTGACGACATTCAACGCTTAAATTATGACGAATTTGTTCATTGACGAGACGTTCAACCTCAACGATCTGTTCGCGTGTGACTGCGCCAGAATGGGAAAAATCAAAGCGTAAACGATCGGCATCAACATGTGAACCTTTTTGATTAACATGTGTGCCTAAGGTTTGGCGCAAAGCAGCATGTAATAAATGAGTGGCAGAATGATTTAATGCTGTTTTACTGCGTTGTTCGCTGTTGACAGCACTGTGAACAAAATCATGCACGCGTAGTTCACCGTGTAAAATCACGCCATCATGTCCAAAAACATCTGCCCGAACTTTTTGCGTATTTTCAACACGGAACTGGTTTGCCATAGCGCTAATCAGCCCTTGATCGCCAATTTGCCCACCAGATTCAGCATAAAATGGTGTTCTTTCTAAAATCACAACGGCATGATCCCCTGTCCGCACACGATCAACCGCTTCTCCATTTTTATAAATGGCTGTGATGCGAGATTCTAGCTGTAAAGAATCATATCCTTTAAATTCTGTTGTTGGGCCGCTATAATTAAGCGTTCCTTGCATCGTGAAATGGGAAGCAGAACGTGCCCGGGCGCGTTGTTGTTCCATCGCAACGTCAAAACCTGCTTGATCCAGTTGCACATCTCGTTCGCGGGCAATATCAGCGGTCAAATCAAATGGGAAACCATAGGTATCATATAATTTGAAAACAGTTTCGCCTGCCAATTCATTCGGATTTGCTTCGAGGGCGGCTTCTAAAATTGCCATCCCATGATCAAGTGTTTCAGCAAAGCGTTTTTCTTCTTGTAAAATGACTTGTTCAATGTGTTCCCGCCCAGAAATGAGTTCAGGATAGGCTTCGCCCATTGCTTCAATCAGAGCCGCAACCAATTTATAGAAGAAAGGCGTTTTTTGTCCAAGTTTATAACCATGACGAATCCCTCGCCGCGCAATCCGACGTAACACATAACCACGCCCTTCATTGCTCGGAATAATGCCATCTGCAATCATAAAGCTACAGGCACGAATATGATCTGCAATAACTTTAAGAGAATTTAAGCCGAGGTCATTCACGCCTGTGGCGGCGGCTGAAGCTTTAATTAAAATTTGGAATAAATCTGTATCATAATTGCTATGCACGCCTTGCATGACGGCGGAAATCCGTTCTAACCCCATGCCGGTATCAACAGAAGGTTTAGGTAGCGGATGTAAAATCCCTTGTTCGTCACGGTTATATTGCATAAATACGAGATTCCAAATCTCAATATAGCGATCGCCATCGGCATCAGGGGTACCTGGAGGGCCGCCCGCGACTTCAGGGCCGTGATCATAGAAAATTTCACTACAGGGACCGCATGGACCTGTATCACCCATTTGCCAGAAATTATCGCTGGTGGCAATAGGGGTTAAACGGTCATGAGGAATGCCAATTTCATTTAACCAGATTTCAGCGGCTTCCCGATCTTCGGCGTACACGGTCACCCATAATTTTTCTTTAGGTAATTTTAAAACGCCAGTTAGATAATCCCATGCATAATGAATAGCTTCTCGTTTGAAATAATTCCCAAAACTAAAATTACCGAGCATTTCAAAAAAGGTATGATGGCGTGCGGTATAACCCACGTTTTCTAAATCATTATGTTTACCACCCGCCCGCAAGCAACGTTGTGAACTAGCAGCACGCACATAAGGGCGAGACTCTCGACCTAAGAAAACGTTTTTAAACTGGACCATCCCCGCGTTCGTAAACAGCAATGTAGGATCGCTGCCAGGGATCAGTGAACTAGATGCAACAGGAGTGTGACCTCGTGTCGCAAAGAAATCGAGAAAACTTTGACGAATTTCCTTACTTTTCATAGCATTTTTAATCCATATTGAACAAAACCAGATCCTCAAATTATAGCCCAACTTTTTTAGATTGGCTTTTTCAATTTAACAATCTGACGAATAATATCGAGGCTAAAGCCGCGTCCCTGCAAAAAACGCACTTGTTTTGTATATTGCTTGACATCTTCTGGGTCTTGTGCGTGAAAACGTCGCTCCCAAATTTGTTGAGCGCGCCATCTTTCTGTTTCAAGATAAGGTTCAAGTTTTGACTCTATTTCAGTGTCATGGACTCCTTTGAGACGTAAATTTTGTTTTAAATAATAGGTACCATAACGTGTTGATTTAGCGCGCAAATAGCTTTCACAAAAACGCGCATTTGAAACATAACCTTTTGTTTGTAAGAATAATAATACTTCTTCTAAAATAGAAAAATCATTTTCGTTTTCTAAGTAACGCGTTAATTTTTGTTTGAGTTCTTGTTCACTGTGCTCACGGCGACTTAAAAAATCAAAAGCTTTTTGTTTTAAGAACAGATCAAGCGGTATTTTGGGTTTCATCGTCATTATTTGTGGAGTCAAAGCTAATAATAGAGAATAAATTAATCTAAAAGCATCCATTATTTTACACAAATATCACGACAAAAACCGGTTGTAAAATAAGTTATAGGAAAAATGCGCCTAAAAAAAAAGCCCACTATTGTCAGTGGGCTTAAAACAGAGCCGATGTTTTAAGTTTTTATTTTAAAATGAGATCATGTACGAGCAAAAAGCGCCGCCCGTGTTTGTGGGGTATTATTAGACAGTAACTCTTCCATATCAAGCACTAAGACGACAGAACCATCTCCCGAAAGCGTCGCG
The DNA here is from genome assembly GCA_964504875.1 of uncultured Burkholderiales bacterium. Classification (GTDB taxonomy): domain Bacteria; phylum Pseudomonadota; class Gammaproteobacteria; order Burkholderiales; family CAZDFJ01; genus CAZDFJ01. Next base: position 5,450 of record CAZDFJ010000014.1, read on the forward strand.
CCGGCAATGCCTTTAGGTTTGATGTCCATTAATGGTTTAATCACGACATCATCCCGACCAACAAAGCCATCAATGGCCAGAATAAACGAAGTTTCAGCGGCCTGCATGAGCACACCAAAACATGGCACGCTATCTTCAGCCCAATCTAACAAACTCGCTAAAGAACGAATCGGTAACACTTCATCGCGCACAACCATCGTTGCTTTTCCAGAAACTTGTTGCACATCTTTGACATTAATAGGAATAATTTCGCGCACCATAGAAAGGGGCACAGCAAAGGGTTGTTTACCTAATAAAACCACTAAAACTGGTAAAATAGCAAGGGTCAGAGGTAAAGCAATACTAATTGTAGTGCCTTCGCCGTGAACTGAACTAATATCAATTCGACCATTTAATTTAGTAATATTTGTACGAACAACATCCATCCCTACCCCACGACCAGAGACACTAGAAATTTCGTCTTTTGTGGAGAATCCAGGAAGGAAAATTAAATTCAAACTTTGGCGATCGTCTAGACCATTTGCTGTTTCAAGATCAATTAAGCCTTTTTCAATGGCCTTACGACGAATCACGTCAGGGCGCATCCCCTTGCCATCGTCTGCAATTTCGATCATGATATGATCGCCAATTTGAGTCGCACTAAGCCGGACGGTTCCTTTACGAGATTTGCCAATCGCTTCTCGCTCATCAGGTAGTTCTAAACCATGATCAACAGAATTTCGTACCAAGTGAACAATTGGATCATTCAGATCTTCAATCATTGTTTTGTCCAGCTCGGTCTCTTCCCCAGAAAGAATCAGTTCGACTTCTTTACCAAGTTGTCGGGCTAAATCTCGAGCTAAACGAGGATATTTTTGGAACAACCGCCCAATTGGCTGCATCCGTGTTTTCATTACCGCATTTTGTAAATCGCCCACGAGCAAATCAAGTTGACTGACAGCTTCGTCTAAGGCTTTTAATGTTTCTGGATCAGTTTTACCCTGTAAAATATCGACACGTAGGCACGTTAAGCGATTTTTAGTTAAGCCAATTTCCCCAGAAAGATTTAATACTTGGTCAAGACGAGTCGTGTCAATCCGGATTGTTGTTTCTTTGACAACGGCTTGTTGCATTTGTGGCTTAACAGAAGGCGCACTTGAGTTGTTAGAAACAGCTGGCGTAGAAGCAGCAGGTGAACTAGAAGGGGCAGACTGCGGCGTGGGGGTAACTGTGGGTGCGGTTTGTGCGACAGGGGCAGGAACATTTGGCGTGGGTGTCACAACCTGTTGTGTAGGAGGAATACTCGCAGATTGAGGCGCCGCGCTTGGTTTATCTAAAAGAACATTATAGAGTGTATTCCATTCAGGTTCTACCATGCTCCCTTGTCCAGCGGTAGGAACATTAGGCGTGGGTACATGAACGGGTACTGTCACAGGGGCAGGGGTCACTGCGGTGGAGGCTACAGGGGGTGGGGCAGCAGGCGCAGGAGTTTTAGCTCCATGCAAATTCGGTGCTTCTCCAGCAGCCGCAGCTTCTAATGCATGAATTAATGCAGGATCGGCAGGTTCAGGTTGACGTGCTTGAGAAAGCGTTCCAAACATGTCACGCACTTTCCCTGTAGCCGCCATAATCACATCCATGATTTCAGGCGAGAGGACCAACTCTGCATTACGCAATTTATCAAAGAGCGTTTCGGTCCGATGACAAAGCGTGACTAATTCTGTTGCGTTTAAAAAGCCAGCCCCGCCCTTAATAGTATGGAAACTGCGGAAGATATCATGGAGTAATGATTTATCATCTGGACGACGTTCAAGCTCGACGAGCTTATTATCGACATCGGATAACAACTCCGAGGCTTCTAACAGGAAATCCTGTAGAAGCTCTTCCATTCCGGCAAAATCGCTCATGGACGGCTCCTAACCTTATGCATTTTTTTCGTTTCTTCTTGAAAATCGTTATTGACGCGAGTTAACAAAGATGTCACCCGCACTTCCTATAAATCCACTGTTTCTATATCAAATAGAAACATGTGAGATAACCTCAGCAAAATTCAGAACAAATAAAAACACGTTGAATATCAGAAACCTAAGCTTTCAAGCAAATCATCCACTTGACTTTGATCGGTCACAATATCCGTTCTACCATCCGCATTAATGACCGGCCCATTCAACAAACTATTACAAATATCGTTTTTCATTTCTGGAGGGGTACTTTCAAGAAGCAATTGAACAAGTTGCTGTTCTAGATCTTGTGCAACATCAACGATCTTTTTGATCACTTGTCCAGTTAAATCTTGAAAATCCTGTGCCATCATAATTTCAAGCAATTGTGCATTAGTTGCTTGAGTTTGCTGTGGGATGCGTCCAAGATAACTTCGTGTTTCTTCAACAAGACGTTTGAATTCATCCACACTGAGCTCACGATTAAACAAGCGTTCCCACCCACGAGAAAGCTTGTCTGCTTCAATTTCAAGCTGTTCTTGAATAGGTTTAGCAATTTCCGTTGCACTCAAGGCACGAACAGCTGCCTGTTCTGTTAGTGTCGCGATATAGTTCAGACGATCACGTGTATCTGGGATAGAGGAAACTGCTTTTTCCAAAGACTTGTCATATCCTAGTTCACGTAAAGTATCATGCAATCGCCGGGTCATTTGTCCAATCTTCGAAAATACCTTATTTGCGTTACTGGTTCCTTCAGACGAATTTTGATTAGCTTGACGGACACTTGCAACTGTCGCTGTGTTTGTTGCTTGTACAATACTATCAAATAGTGCTTCTAATTCATCTGAATCCCCACTTTTATCCACTGCACTCACAAAGCGTGCCCCCTTCATTAACCTTCAAATTTTTGGAAAATCTTGTTTAGCTTTTCTTCCAAGATAGCTGCAGTAAAAGGTTTAACAATATATCCATTTGCCCCAGCTTGCGCAGCAGCAATGATATTTTCTTTTTTCGCTTCAGCAGTAACCATTAATACTGGTAATTTCTTCAGGGAGGCGTCTGCACGAACGGCTTGTAACAACTCCAAACCGGTCATATTTGGCATATTCCAATCACTGATCACAAAATCATAATGGCCATTGCGAAGTTTATTTAATGCAATTGCCCCATCTTCTGCTTCATCTGCATTTACGAATCCAAGTTCTTTTAATAAATTGCGAACGATGCGTCGCATCGTGGAAAAGTCATCCACAATTAAAAATTTCATATTTTTGTCAGGCATAGATGACTCCGTGATTAATATTTCATCGGCTCTGAATCACGAAAAAATGAAGTTAATCAAATTAGCGTAGTAAGTAAGGTCTCAATGTTTCTGCTAAAACGACAGGATCGAATTTAGCCACATAACTATCTACTCCTACACTCTGTCCCATTGCACGGTTCGCCTCTGACGAAAGCGACGAGTGCATTATAACTGGAATACCTGAGAAACGTTGGTCTGATTTAATATTTTTTGTTAAGACATATCCATCCATTTCAGGCATTTCCGCATCTGCTAAAATCAGTTTGATTTGATCTTTCAATCGCGAACCATCCTGACTAGAACGGCTCGCCAAACTTTGTAATTTGTCCCATGCTTCCAATCCATTTGTCGCCTGGACAAATTTTACTCCTAATTTATCTAACACAGTAATAATTTCTTTACGTGCAACAGCAGAGTCATCCACAAAAAAGACAGAGATATCATTGTCTGATTGTATCGGAGAAAGTTCTGGAATAACCTGTTCGCCAATTGCACTTGATAAAATCTGTTCTACATCCAAAATGGAAACAAGCTTGCCATCTGGAAGTTCGGTAATTGCTGTAATAAAATCATCTGCGTTTGCAAGCATTGATTCAGGGGCTTTGACTTTGTCCCATTCAACGCGAATAATTCGATCCACATCATGAACAAGAAAGCCTTGAGTGTGACGACTGTATTCTGTCACAATCATAGTATGTCCGGTGTCATCAGGTGCTCCCTCAAGCGCGATAATTTTCGCCAGAGAAATCACAGGAATAATATTCCCCCGAAGTGAAATCACACCCTCTACACCACTGGGCATGTTCGGTGTCTTTGTAACTTGAGGTGTCTTTGAAACTTCTCTGACTTTAAAAACATTAATACCGAATGTTTCATCCGTCCCTAAAGAGAATAGCAGAATTTCCATTTTAAGTTAACCTGCCTTAAACGAGTAAACTGTTTTATTTCTATCACTTTGAATTATTTTGCGCCATGAAAATAATTACAAAAATTAATGTTTATTTTGTACAACAATGAAACATGCCCTATCAAACAAAACACGCTTGCTATCTTTTTAAGATGTCACGATGCGGTTTTAATTTTCTTATTCAGTTCTACCCTTTTTTTGGAAATAATGCGCTCAAAAACATTTTTCTTGGATAGCGTTCCATAAAATACATGGCCTATTTTACATGAAAAGTCACGATTAATAAGTCAAATTATCTTTTAATAAAGTTAAAAAATAAAGTGATGGATAGCCTTGCGTCTTAAATAATATTGTACTCAAAAAAAGGTATGGTTATTTATTATGCTTTATTTTTAGTATGTGTCAACAAACGTGTCAGGGTGTCTGCTAACACATTTGGTTGGAATTTACACACATATTCATCCACCCCAACAGATTTTCCTAAGTGTTGGTTAGACATACCACTTAATGAGGAATGCATAATAACAGGAATTCCCGCAAAACGTGGATCAGATTTAATGCTTTTTGTCAGCATATAACCATCCATTTCAGGCATTTCCACATCTGTTAAAACAAGATGAATCATTTCTGAGACGGGGACTTGCGCTGTTGCGGCATACCCTGCTATCCGTTGTAATTCTTCCCACGCCTGTCGGCCATTCGCGGCGGAAATGAATTTTACATTTAATAATTCTAATGTTTTTTGAATTTGTTTTCGTGCAACGGCAGAATCGTCTGCAAAAAAGACAGTTTTATCGCTTAAATCTGCAGGCTTAATGCCTTTATACATAAATTCGTCATCATAATGACTTGTTTCAGAAAGCACTTTTTCAACATCAAGCATCATAACGAGACGATTATCTGCTAATTCAGTTACCGCAGTCACCATTCCCCCCATACGTGTAACCAACATATCAGGAGGAACGCGCATAGAAGACCAATCCAGACGCAAAATTGTATCCACGGCTTCAACAAGAAAACCTTGAGTGTGTCCGTTATATTCAGTCACAATCATAATTTGGGGCTTGACTTCGTGAACTGTTTCCACGCCAACATAACGGGCTAAATCAACCACGGGAACAAGATGCCCGCGCAGACTCACCATCCCTTCTACAGCCGAAGGCATTTCTGGAGCCCGCGTAATTTCAGGAATACGCATGACCTCGCGTACTTTAAAGACATTGATTCCAAAAGTTTCGCGGCGTTTTGTATAAGCGTCTATTCCAAGTGTAAATAATAATATTTCTAATTTATTTGTACCTGCAAGTTTTGTCCGCGCATCGACGTTTTTTAGCAGTTCCGACATAGTAGCAGTCCTGAAAATTTAAGCGACCTATTATTTTTTTTGCATGATTGATTGTTTTGGAAAGTTTATTGATTGATTCTCGCTTTCAAAAACAAAGTCGACCGATGTGTATTCTGATCTAGGCACAAGTAGCCTGTCCGATATTTTCTCGAAGCTTGAAGCTTCTCATTGAGAATGATAAAAACACGCTCATTTTTTTTGTCATAATCCTCTTAATATGAGATATATTAAGATACAAATTGATTATGTATTGAATAAAAAATATGACAGCTTTATTTTTACATCAACAATATTGCTATCAAGACATAGCCAGTAAAAGTGTTGATTTTATCATAGTTCAGTGACGTTATGTTCAAGTGATCTATCACATTCACAACGTTCTTGAATATTATCAATTCTTTATTAAGAAAACAATTCGCTTGATTAATCTTTTTGCAATTCTAGTATTTCTTCTTAAAAGAAGCGTAGTTTTTTCAAGAGCCTTGCTTATTATACACAAAATCAGTAAATCTGTACTTGTCCTTGCTCTGTTCTTTTTTATTTTCCACCTTGTGAAATTCTAACATAGATTTACGTAAATCGCGTTGATCTTGCAAGAAAAGCTTATTTTTTTAAGAACATTGAAAAAATTAACGTTTAAATAATAAAAGTTAAATAAAGCGTCTTTTTTATAAGAAGTTTGGAATTCAATTACTTTTAGTAATGTGAAAATGAGCGACCGATCTTCTCAATGCTTCAGCCACTTCCAATAATTTTTGAACGGCTACTGCTGTTTGATTGACAGCAACAACATTTTCAGCCGCCATTTGTGTAATATGTTCCACATTATGCACAATTCCACTTGATGCATGTGCTTGTTCGTTAGTAATTGTCGCAATATTATCCATACCATGGCTCACTGTATTCACGGATTCCATCGAGCGAATCAGGACTTCGTCTAATTGTGTCACCCGTTGTACGCTGCTTTCCAGATGTTTTAAGCTCACATTAATAGCATCTTTTACGGTTGCTGATTGTTGAATAATATTATCCGTCACTTCATCAATTTCTCGTGCCGAAGCCGCTGATTTTGTGGCAAGATTACGGACTTCGTCTGCAACAACCGCAAAGCCGCGGCCTTGTTCCCCGGCGCGTGCGGCTTCAATCGTGGCATTGAGCGCTAAAAGATTTGTTTGATCAGCAATATCTTTAACTTGCTGTGTCATATTTGAAATGCGATTGGTGCTTGCCACAAAAGTATTAATTAATTCTGTAATTGCATGGACGGTTTGTTCGACACGTGTAATTTCTTCAGAGAGGACGCGCATACTTTTGTTACCTTCTTGAGTACGCTGCTCGCTCTCATGCGCAATATTCCGGACACCATTTGCATTTTCAGAAATTGATGTAATGCCATCAACGACATGCTCTACCACAGAATGCGCTTCCAAACTCGCTTGATGTTGTCTTTCGGAATTTTCCATGACTTTTTTAGCGGCAATTTCGAGTTCTTGTGCGGTAGATGATACCAACGTCGTATGAGAAATGACCTCTTTTGTAATACCACGTAATGTAAGAATTAATGCGTTAAAACTCTTTGATGCTTGGCCAATTTCGTCATCGGCATACAATACTGTTCGCCTTGCTAAATTACCATCTCCTTGAATAAGCATCATTGTATGAATTAAATCATTAAGTGGAATAGTGATAGAACGTGTCAGCAATGGCGCAATAACCGCAATCGCAATGAAATTTGCTACTGCAGTGACAGCAGTATTCATGCCAAGTAACATTGTGATTCCAGGAAGTGCCGCAAGCAGCATAAAAGAAGCAATCAGCTTTTGTCTAATTGTTAAATTAAAAAGACCACTGATTTTAGAAAGGACAGAGCTATTGGTAGAATTTGTGTTAAGTTGTTGATAGAGCTTTTCAGCAGCCCGAATGCGTTCTGGACTGGGTTTGGTCCGAACCGAAATGTATCCAGAAAGTTGATCATTCGTGTCAAACATAGGGGCGACATTGGCCTCAACCCAATAATATTTGCCATCTTTACAGCGATTTTTGACGATTCCATTCCAGATTTTTTTTTGTTTAATGGTGTCCCATAACCCTTCAAAGGCAACAGGCGGCATATCAGGATGACGCACTAAATTGTGGTTTTTCCCGTGGAGTTCCTCATAGGTATAGCCACTAATCTCAATAAAATCTTGATTAGCATACGTAATAATGCCTTTTAAATCTGTTTTTGAAATTAAAACCGCACTATCTCGATAGCAATGCTCTACATCTAAGATAGGATAGTTTTTTTTCATTAGTCAGTAACCTCAAAAATCCGTTGCAAAAATAAGTATGGACTGTTCACCATAAGGTGAAAAATTTTTATTTAGTTTAGGATTATTATATCTTTTTATCATTATGTAAAGAGATTTGTTCGGGATTTTCTTGAACAAAATTTGCAATATTGTTTAATATTTTTAATACTTCTAGGCTCGCTAACTCCATACGCTGGAGTAAGATTAGTCCCTTTTCGTGTTCGTTGCGTTCAAAGGCTTCGATGGCGGCAATGCCATTTTCATGAACCGCTGCATGCGGTTTTTCTAATTCTTTATATCCAGGAATAAGCTGAAAAAACTTTGCGCCTTCGCCTTCGTAGTACCATTTACCTAAACGGCAATGGCAATGATCTACAAAGATTGTACTTTCTGCTTTGACTACAGAAAGCCCCATAAATATTTTATATACATTAAATTTGTATATAATATGATCGATTTTAGCCACTTCAATAAAGCTACGCAAACTGACTAAATTGATAACTCGCTCCATTGTTGCGTTATGGGTGAGCAAGTTTGAAAGTGAAACTGTAGCATGGTCTCCTTTTTCGCTAAAATGTTGAGATTGTTCTGCCCAACTGTGCATATTTTCTTTAGTAAGAAGCACTTCACCTTGAATGGTACCAACTAAGTTCCCTACATTTTTTGTAGAGAGCGAAGTGCGTTCTGCAAGTTTTCGGACTTCATCGGCAACAATTGCAAAGCCCCGGCCTTGTTCGCCCGCGCGCGCCGCCTCAATGGCCGCGTTCAATGCAAGCAAATTCGTTTGTTCAGCAATATCACTGATTAGACGAACAATTGCGTCAATTTGTTCTGTTTTAACATTTAAATTATTAATAATCGCTGTTGCAGCTAAGGCATCTTCAGAGAGTTTTTTTAAGTTATTTGCAATTTCATAAATTAGAGAGCTGGCTTCTCCTGAAAGTTTTGAGGTGGTCATCACTGAGCGGCGTTCTTCATCCATTTGATGTGTGACATCAGCAAGAGAAGTTTGAAGCTCTACAAGCGAATCACTAAATGTAAATAAATTTGAAAAAATACCTTTAGCAATGTTTTGTGTGCGCCGATATGTCCGTAACTCTTCAGAAAGTGCTTCTATTTGTCCTAAAAGTTCTTCTTTTTCTATTTTTAGTTTCACAACTTCTTGTTTATATTGTTGAACTTCTTCATATAGATTAGCAATTTGTTGTTTGCTTTTATAATTAAAGAGAAACACGAATTTTCCTTAGGTAAAAAACTAATACTTTTGTTTTGAAACTAACATTTTCTTAACACTAAGTATAGTTTAACATATCAACAATTTTGAAATTATAAAATCTAAAAAAATATGTCAAACAATTCACCCATACCACAAGAGCCACTTCATCCGGCCCAATTGGAAGAAGCCTTTTCTCTATTTAATCAAGTTTCTGCACAATTAACTGGTAGTTATCAACAATTACAACAACAAGTCGAGCGATTGACCAACGAACTTGAGACGACAAACAAAGCATTAAAATATCAACTTCTGGAGAAAGAAACCCTTTCAAATCGGTTGAGTTTATTAATTGCGGCCTTGCCCAGCGCGGTTGTTGTGATTGATAAAGAAAATCATATTATTGAATATAACCGCGAAGCGGAAAATCTTTTTGGCAAACAATTATTTACAAATCAATGGGATGATATTTTTTCTCATATTTTTATTGCAACAGACTCTCCCGATGAATGGGAAGTGAAAAAAGAATATCAAACACCAGAAAGATTAAGATTTAATGTTAAATCTAGTGCTTTTGATTCTGAAGGGGGTTGTATTATTTTATTACAAAATATGACGCAGACTTTTTTAATGCAACGTCAACTTGCGTTACATCAGCGTCTTTCTGCAATGGGTGAAATGAGCGCTGCTCTTGCGCATCAATTGCGTACACCCCTCGCGACCGCATTACTTTATACAGCGCATCTTGCTAAAGAAAAACTTTCTGAATCAGATCGACAACGTTTTGCCCAAAAATCTTTACAACGCTTAAGACACTTAGAAAGACTTGTACAAGATATGTTGTTATTTGTGCGTGGGGAATCAGCACAAGAACAAGATTGGCACTTACTTTCTCTTCGTGATCTAGTAATAGAAGCAAAACAGACAATTGAACCACAAATGCAGCAGGCGCACATTCAGTTTTTTTGTATGATAGAGACCTTGCGACCAGACATTTTGATTAACGGAGATCATAAAAACATATTGAGCGCATTACTTAATTTATTAGAAAATGCGTTATATGCCACACCTAAAGAAGGCATGATTTCAATTAATGTCAGTCCTGCTCCCCATGCTCCCTTTGTTCATCTTTATATACAAGATTCAGGATGTGGCATGCCTCCCAATGTGCTAGAACGGGCTTTTGAGCCCTTTATGACGACTCGAGCAGACGGGACTGGGTTAGGCCTTGCCATCGCTCGAAGTATTATTCGTGCACATCATGGAGATATTTTTGTTGATTCTATTCCAGAAAAAGGAACAACAGTTATTGTTCGTTTGCCATATGTTCAATCTGAACAATCTGATAAATAAAAAAATAGGGTGCATTCTTTTTTTTTTAGAATGCATCATTCAATTATTTCTCACTTATTTTATACTAAATTTTAGAATAAGTAATTTTATTTTTGCACAAAAAAGAATATGTACGATAGTTTTTTATAGTTTAAATAAAAAAAAGGGCATTTTTATGAAAATTTATGAAGTGGGTGGAGCAGTGAGAGATCGTGTATTAAATTGTTCGCCACAAGATCGAGATTATGTAGTTGTAGGGAGTACACCGACGGAAATGATTCAAGCCGGATTTAAGCCTATTGGTAAAGATTTTCCTGTCTTTTTACATCCAAAAACGCATGAGGAATATGCTTTAGCCCGCACAGAACGCAAAACGCATTTGGGCTATCATGGTTTTGAATTTTATGCGAATCCAGAGGTGACACTTGAAGAAGATTTAAAAAGGCGCGATTTAACTATTAATGCGATGGCTTTTCATCTGGAATCGCATGAAATTATTGATCCATTTGATGGAAAAAAAGACTTACAAAACAAAGTATTACGACACGTAAGTGATGCTTTTAGTGAAGATCCTGTGCGAATTTTACGAGTGGCGCGATTTGCAGCCCGCTTTCCAGATTTTCACGTTGCCCCTGAGACAATTGCCTTAATGCAAAAAATGGTAGAAGAAGGCGAAGTACATGCTTTGGTTGCAGAACGTGTGTGGCAAGAAGTGTCTCGGGCGTTGCTTGAAAAAAAACCTTCCCGTTTTTTTGAAACATTGCGTCTATGTGGCGCTTTAGCGATTTTATTTCCAGAAGTAAACCGTCTTTTTGGTGTGCCCCAACGTGCAGATTATCATCCAGAAATAGACACTGGTTTACATACAATGATGGTGATTGATAAAGCGGCTTCATATGAATTTAATCTGACAGTGCGCGTGGGATGTTTAATTCATGATTTAGGGAAAGCTTTGACACCAAAAGAATTTTTGCCGAGTCATCCTCAACATGATGCCCGTGGGATCAATCCGGTCAAACAATTATGTGCGCGTCTGAAAGTGCCTAAAGAAATCAGCGAATTTGCGGTGATGGCCGTGCGAGAACATTCTACCATGCATCATGCCCTTGAAATGCGGCCCGGCAAAATTATTGATTTTTTCACCCGATGTGATGCGTTTCGAAAACCTGAGCGTTTTCAAAATTTATTAGATATGGGGTTATGTGATTGTCAAGGACGGTTAAATTGGGAAAATGTACCGTATGATCAACGTGATTATCTTGCAATGCTTTTGAAAAAAGTTTTAGCTTTTCCAGTTGGGAAAATTGCCCAAGCCTATGCGGCTTCGCCGGCACAAATTAAAGAAAAAGTGCGCGAGGCGCGGATAGAAGTTATTTTGCCTTTTTTGGCAAAAAATGTACAAGAACAAGAAAATTATGCGTAAAACTTTTCTCCCCAAGCGGCACTTTTGGGGAGAAATAAAAAAATGGGATTCTAAATTATAAAATAAAGCGGGCCATCATTTCGCGAAGCCGATGCGCAGATTGAGCCAAATGTTGCATTGTCTCTGTGGCCTGTGAAATTGTATGACTCGCTTCTGACGAAATGGAGTTGAGATCTTCTGAAACATGTGACAAATTATGCGTGGAATCCACTTGCTCTTCTGTGGCCGCGGCAATTTCCCGCATTTTTTTAATGCCTTCTGTCACTTGTAATTCTACTTGATCCATTTGCTTTTTCGCATTTGCAGAACTTTCCCGTCCGGTCTCCAATAACATTTGGGTTTCATTCATACCCGTAAAAGCATGTTGAATTTCTTGCTGAATGTTATTAATCAGTTGGCTAATTTGTAAAGTAGATTGCGCTGTTTTTTCAGAAAGCTTACGGACTTCATCAGCAACAACTGCGAAGCCTCGACCCGCTTCGCCGGCGCGTGCGGCTTCAATAGAGGCGTTGAGCGCGAGTAGATTAGTTTGATCTGCAATATCACGAATGACTGAAATAATATCTGTAATTTGATGTGAACGTAGATTCAGGCTATCCATGACCTGCGTGACGCCTTGAAAGGAATTCAAAATTTGATACATTCCGTCTGCAACAATTAAGACAGAATTTGCGGAGCTTTTTGAGATTTGATCCGTTTGCATCAGAAAATGTTCTGTTTCACGTGTTGCTTGCACAATATTTTCTACTGAGAGGGCGATTTGTTCTGTCGTTTGGGCTGTGGTTTGAGCAAGCATATTTTGTGTGGAGCTATGCCCAGAAAGCAATTGAATTGTTTGATTAGTTTGTTCAATTTCTGTGACAATATGTTGCGATGTTTCACGGACTTCTAAAAACATGGAGCGTAATCGGTTTAAAAACAAATTAAATGCCTGTGCTGTTTTCCCGACTTCATCCTTGGCTAAAATGGGGATTTCCCGAGTCAAATCCGCTTGGCCTTTCGTCATATCTTCTAAGACAGCGACTAGATTCGTCAAACTGTTCAAAAGGCGATTTGTGCCAACATAAGCGACGCCGCCCATTGCAATAAATAGAATCGTACTGAATGCTAAAATAATATAAAGTAAATAATTTAGTTTAACAAGTAATTGATTTTTATAAACAATTGTACCTAAATACCATGTTGTGCCTTCTACTTTGCTGAGTGTTAAATAATTTCCTGTATCTAATGTGGTTGTAATGCCTTGGGCAGTTTGCTGTAATAAATGCGGCATATTAGCTAGATCTAACTCTTTTAGCCAATCTGAAGCGGGTTTTAGAATGAAATTATTATCTCGATGCGCAATCATGCGCCCTTTTTCATCGATAAGAAAAGCAATGCCGTCTCCAGGCAAGCGAATCGCCAACAAATCTTGTACTAACGTATCTAAATTAACATCGCCGCCAATAACTGCTTTTACACCATTATTCATAATAATTGGTGTGGCAAAAGTCACAACCAGTTTCTGACTACTTGCGGCAATATATGGGGCGGTGACAACTGTTTTTTGTTCTGTAGTTGCGAGCTGATACCAAGGACGTGAAGTGGGGTCATAATGAGAGGGCGGTTTTTTGTCTGCAAGATGATAGTACATTTCTTTATTTTCTGTACCTAAAAACATAAGTTCCATATTTGCAGAATTCTTTGGAATGGTCAGTGTTTTATAAAGATCCTGTCCCGATTTTACTTCAGTGCTAACAGATTCTACAGCAAATTTTTTGTTATCTATCCACCTTTGAACAATCCGCTGCGCCGTATTAGAAGCGGCCATGACTTCTCGCATTGCATTGTCAATAAAAAAAGATTGAATTTTGAAAAAAGCGATGCCACTCAAAAAGAGAATGACTAAGAAAAAGAGTGAAATTTTAACCCGAATAGACATTGCAACCCTACTGTAATAAGTAATAAAAATGACCCAGATTGAGAGATCATTGTATCAAATAGTCTATTTTTTGTGGTTAGAAAATGGTAATTTTTGGAAAGAAATTAATTCTAGCCAATAATAAAAAACGAAAATAAAAAAAATAGACAACCTTCAATCAGAAAAGTATTTTATAATCAAAGGTATAGTCTATAAAATAATAAAACTTAGAATTTATTTTGTTGAGCAAATTCAATTTCACTGAGTATTTTGTGATACAGTTGGAAACGTGCGGGTGAAATTTTTTCTTGTTCAACTGCTTCTTTGAGTACACATTGTGGTTCATGTTTATGTACACAATTGTGATAGCGACACTGCCCTAAAAAAGGGTGAAATTCAATAAAAGCGTGCTCCAAATCTTTTTGGGTCAAATGTAAGAGTCCAAATTCTTGTAAGCCAGGAAGATCAATGAGATGACTGGTGGGGGAAAGAGTGCGAAGATGATACAGTTTTGCGTGTGTGGTCGTATGTTTTCCTGAGTCAAGCGCTGTTGAAATTTCTTGTGTCCGAATTTTGGCTTGTTCAGGCAAAAGCAAATTAATAATACTGGATTTCCCCATGCCAGATTGACCAATTAAAACACTTGTATTGTCGCATAAAAAATCACGAAGAGTCGCAATACCTTCCCCTGTTATTGTGGAAAGACTCAAAGCTGCATAACCTAATTGTACATACGGTTGAATTTGTTCAAGTACCGTCGTTGTGCCTGCCAAATCCGCTTTATTAACAATAATCCCTGCTTTGATATTGAGATGAGTGGCCGCTAATAAGGTCCGACTGAGTAGCTCTTCATAAAAAGAAGGCTCGCTTGCGATCACAATTAATACTTGAGTGACATTGGCCGCGATGAGTTTTTGACGAAGTAAATCAGTGCGATGTAATAAAGTATGGCGGGGTAAGATTTTCATAATACGCGCTTGCCCATCAGGCAAAGGCTCGTATTGCACATAATCTCCACAGACAAGCCCTGTTTTTTTCCCTTTTATGGTTGCTTGTAAAATTTCAGCGGTATTTTCGTTCTCGATTTCGTAAAATTTGCCAAAGTGACTAATGACTTGCCCATTAAGTAACATATTGATAAACCTATAAAATTAGGCTTTATGAAGAAATTTGTTCACTCGTTCTGCCAAAACGACGTTCCCGTTGCTGATAAGAATGAATCGCTTCAAGCAAGCTATTCTCATTAAAATCCGGCCATAATGTGTCAGTAAAATAATATTCTGTATAAGCAAGTTGCCACAATAAAAAATTACTTGTTCGCTGTTCGCCACCGGTCCGAATAAATAAATCTGGCTCGGGCGCATATGCGAGTGAAAGCGTTTGTTTAAATTCGTCTTCGGTCAAATTTTGTAACCGTTCTAGTGTCATACCTGGCTGTTTTGCGAGCGTCCGAAAGGCGTTCAAAATGTCCCATCGTCCCCCATAATTGGCTGCAATACTCAAAGTTAATACAGTATTATTTTCGGTCAAGGCTTCTGATTCGCGAATGAGGGCCTGTAACTTTGGATTAAATGCGGTAATATCACCAATTACCCGAAAACGAATTTTATTTTTATGTAATGATTTGATTTCGCGGCGTAATGCAGATAAAAATAATTCCATAAGTAACGAGACTTCTTCAGCAGGCCGTCGCCAATTTTCGCTACTAAAAGCGAAAAGTGTTAAATAGCGAATGTGATATTTCAGGCAAGCTTGAATGGTTTGGCGGACAGACTCTACCCCTTGACGATGTCCGGCAATGCGAGGAAGAAGACGTTTTTTTGCCCAACGTCCGTTGCCATCCATCACAATGGCGACATGATGAGGGGGCGTCAGTTGGTTATTAACATTGGGAATAGATTGAGTCGAACTAGAAAAAGGCATAAATATTTCTAACCAATCCCGTTAGTTGAGTGAACAATCATAACGGATTATATTAATAAATTGATCAAATGTGGAATAGAGAGTATCAGTAGGATACACAAACTTTGGAATGAAAAAGAGGACAGAAAGTATTCTGCCCTAGTGTTGCAGTCTATTTGTAGCTTAAATAGCCATTAAGTCTTCTTCTTTTGTTTTTAAGACTTTGTCGACTTCGACAATATATTTATCTGTTAATTTTTGAATATCATCTTGTGCACGACGTTCTTCGTCTTCACTAATTTCTTTTGCTTTTAAGGCGTCTTTTAAGTGGGTGTTGGCATCACGGCGAACATTTCGGATAGCCACACGTGCGCTTTCTGCTTCACCCCGTACCACTTTGATTAAGTCTTTACGGCGTTCTTCTGTGAGCGGCGGCATAGGAATACGAATTAAATCACCCATTGTTGCAGGGTTTAAACCTAAATCAGATTCGCGAATGGCTTTTTCGACTTTGGAAACCATATTTTTTTCCCAAGGAGACACACTTAATGTGCGCGCATCTAACATGGAAATATTCGCGACTTGATTAATGGGCATAGGACTTCCATAATAATCGATCAAGATGTGATCTAATAAACCAGTATGTGCCCGCCCTGTTCGTACTTTGCCCAAGTCAGTTTTAAGTGTTTCAATCGTTTTTTGCATTTTATGATCTGCATTCTTTTTAGTTTCAGCAATCATGGTTTTTTATCCTAATTTAATAAAAGAAAGCATATGTTTATTCTATAAGAGAATAATTATGACAGAAAAAAGTTGAACAGAAAAAGAAGGCGCACACAGTGCGCCTTCTCAATCAAAAGGAATTAGGGCGTAACATGCGTGCCTTCATCTTCGCCTAAAACGACACGTTTTAATGCCCCCTCTTTAAAAATACTAAAGACACATAAAGGCATTTTTTGGTCACGACAAAGCGCAAGCGCGGTTGCGTCCATGACATGTAAGTTTCGTGTTAACGCTTCATCAAAGGTCAATGTTTTGTAGCGCATTGCGTCCGGATTAATTTTAGGATCGTCTGTGTAAACCCCATCCACTTTAGTTGCTTTTAAAACGATATCCGCACTAATTTCAACGCCCCGTAATGCAGCGGCGGTATCTGTTGTAAAAAATGGATTGCCCGTCCCCGCTCCGAAAATAACAACCGTATCTTCTTCTAAATAACGCATGGTTTTACCACGAATATAAGATTCAGATATTTGTTGCATATTTAACGCGGATTGGACGCGAGCATGTACACCGGATTGACGAAATGCATCTTGTAAAACGAGGGCATTAATCATTGTGGCCAGCATGCCTACATAATCCGCCATGGCGCGCTCCATCCCGATTTGATTCAGGGACACGCCTCGGAAAATGTTCCCACCACCAACAACAACGCCAACTTGTACACCTAATTTCACCACTTCTGCCACTTCGTTGACAAAACGTTTTACTGTTTCATTGTCGATATTTGCGCCGCCTTTTTCTTCACCCATTAAGGCCTCGCCGCTGAGCTTCAGTAAAATGCGTTTATAACGTGGTGTTTGTAATGCACTCATGATTGATTACATCCCAGCTTGGGCACGAACTTCTGCAGCAAAGTCAGTGACTTTTTTCTCAATGCCTTCACCTACTTTAAACATAGTGAATGCTGCAATTGTGGCGCCTTTTTCTGCTAATAATTTTTCAACAGTGATATCTGGGTTTTTAACAAAAGGTTGACCTAATAATGTCACTTCTGCTAAGTATTTGTTAATGCGTCCAATCACCATTTTTTCAATGATTTCAGCGGGTTTACCAGATTCAGCGGCTTGTGCTGTATAAATTTTACGTTCGTTTTCAATCAAATCAGCAGGAACATCTGCTTTGCTAACACAGACGGGTTTGCTTGCAGCGATATGCATTGCAATGTCTTTCCCTAAAACTTCTGCGTCTGCGCTGCCAACTTCGGAAACGTTGACTAATACGCCAATTTTAGAGCCATGGGAATAAACAGCTAATTTTCCTGCTGTTTCGAAACGTTCGAAACGGCGAACATTGATGTTTTCACCTAATTTCATGACTAAAGCTTTGCGTTCTTCTTCTGCGCTTTCAACTAATGCAGCTAAATCAGCTGGTTTTGTTTCAACAACGCGTTGCGCTAATGTTTTACCAAAAGCAATAAAGTCTTCATTTTTGGCAACGAAATCTGTTTCGCAGTTTAATTCAACTAATGCCCCTTCAGTTTTGGAATCGTTTAAGTAGGCACTGACAATCCCTTCTGCTGCAACACGGGTTGCTGCTTTACTTGCTTTTGCGCCGCTCTTAATACGTAATAATTCTTCAGCTTTTTTGAGGTCGCCGTCTGCTTCAACTAATGCTTTTTTACATTCCATCATACCTAAACCGGTCATTTCACGTAATTCTTTGACCATGCTTGCTGAAATCTCTGCCATTTTTTTATCCTAAAGTTTCAAAAATTAAACGTAATCAATAACGGTGGGGCAAAAAAGAGGATTTTTCGCGGTTCAGATTGGCCGCTTGCGATTTGAGACAAATGTGTCTCAATGCCTCTCTTATTTTGCCAGTTTTCTCATTATCTGTCGATAAAAGAAAAGCATACTGTTTTTCTTAGACGAGAAAGCCAACAAAATGTCATCTCTCTACAATGAGTCAACTTAATTATTATGTAATCAATACATTTAAAAAAAAGGGCACCATTAGGCCGCCCTTTTTTTAATAGATGTTGAATAATAAAAGATTATGCCTCTGCGTCTTGCGCATCGCCTTCTTTTACTTCTACAAATTCTTCTTTCACGATTTCGTTAATGCTTTGGTTGCGGCCTTCTAAGACTGCATCTGCCATTCCTGCTGTGTAAAGTTTAATTGCACGGCTGGAATCATCATTACCTGGCACAATATAGTCAATTCCTGCTGGAGAGTTGTTTGTATCAACAACACCAATAACAGGGATACCTAATTTGTTTGCTTCAGTAACAGCAATTTTTTGGTAGCCAACATCAACAATAAAAATTGCATCAGGTAAGCTGTTTAATTCTTTAATCCCACCAAAGCTGCGATCGAGTTTTTCACATTCACGGCGATATAATAAAGCTTCTTTTTTCGCCATTTTTTCGATTTCGCCAGATTCGATTTTTGCTTGCATTTCGCGAAGGCGTTTGATGGATTGTTTGACTGTTTTGAAGTTTGTCAACATTCCACCTAACCAACGGTGGTTGACATAAGGCATACCAGCACGGACTGCTTCTTCAGCAACGAGATCACGCGCTTGACGTTTTGTTCCCACAAATAAAACGTTTCCACCATTTGCTGCAATTTGACGCACAACTTTTTGTGCATTCAAAAACATTGGAAGGGTTTTTTCCAAATTAATGATGTGAATTTTATTCCGTTGTCCGAAAATGAATTCAGACATTTTAGGATTCCAAAAACGTGTTTGATGCCCAAAGTGTACGCCCGCTTCGAGCATATCGCGCATTGTGACTGCCATATTTAACTTCTCCAAATAGGGTTGAGCCTCCACCTGCATTTGCTTTATCTTAATAATGAAGATAAAGACCCTTTTAGGCTAAACAGGTGTGTGTATAAATGTAAATAGTGAGATTTTGAGAAACTCACACTTGCTTTATTTTCCTCTTGTACAGAGGATCTGTCTTTTACAAGCCGCTTAAGCGTCAAGAAAAGATTCGAAATTGTATCACGTTCCATCAGATAGACAAGTATATTCTTTACCTATGATTTTGATATGATTTTAAAAAACGTTCGATCAATTAGCACGAGAAGCGGGCTTGTCCGAATATTTTTAAAAGCATAACGTCAGAAAAAAATAGTGTTTTGGAGACGATGATCATGATTTAGTTTTTTGTATTCAAGTCTACTAAAGAAACGGCTATATTCTACCTAGGAAATCAACAAAATCAGACTGTATCTAATATGATTTTAGGGAATATATTTCATGAGAACTTTGTTTAAGCGTCTCGTGCTATTTCGATACAGAAAAAACCGCACATAGAAATGTCATATATAAAGAGAATGACTCATTTTGAAAAAACGAAGTTCAGCGGTACGAATGATAACAAAAAATGTCTTTGAATTCAAGCCATTTAAACTTCAATCCAAAATGGACGGGCGATACAATTTAAATCTTTTAAAAAAATGAAGAGAGAAAATTAGAACAATACTTTTAGGAATATGAAAATAGAAAGAACCTAAGTGCGCTTCGTCTTTTTTTGAAAGAATAAAACACAAAGAAGAACAATATTTTTTAGTGAATCCGTATCCCTTTTCGGAAAGAGTATGGCATAATGAGATACCTTTTTTAAAAATAATTGAAGTGTAAAAAAGAGATAGTTGTCCTAAAAAAGTAAATAAAAACAAAAAACTAAAAAAGCTTAAAATTGGTTTTTTCTTTTTTTTTATATTTTAATAGTACTTTTTTAGTGATTAAAATTAAGAGATTGTAATAAAAACAATATTATATTTTGCTATGGTCCTTCTCGGGACAGATAGTTGTTTTCTATTAAAATTAATACTTCGTGATTTCTTGACGGAAGCAGTCAGTTATGATGTTGAATCAGGTGCGTCAGCAATTGTCCCAAAAAGGATTTACACTGGTTGAGATGGTCACGGTTATTGTGATTATAGGTATCATTGCCGCCGTTGCTTATCCCCGTTTTTTTCATCGACCCACATTTGAAAGTCGCGGTTACCTTAACCAAGTTGAGTCACTTTTTCAATATGCGCATAAACTGGCTATTGCCCGACGTCAAAACAATCCAGACAATGCCGATCACACAAAAACAAATACAAATCCAAGTGATAAAATTTATGTGGTCATTAATCCTGATTTGGGAAATATGGATATTGCAAATCGGAAAAATTTTAAACTTTGTTATGATGCGGCTTGTACCCAACCTGTTGCCTCTCCAGTAGGAGACAAAGAATTTTCGCTTTCCGCTCCGCAAGATATCGCCTCTATTAAAGTGAATGATTCCACAGCAGGATTTACGTTTTATTTTGATGCACAAGGACGTCCTCGTTTGACGGATGGAACCGATGTTCCCGCCTTTACGCCGCGAGATTGTCCGGTAATTGATCCACAAATTGACGGAGAAACAATCAATGCCCCGGCTACTTGTCGCGTGGCCCTTGATATTGAAATTGCAGGAACTACCTCCGGAGCGAATAATGCACAATATAAATATCACTTACTTGTTGAAAATGAAACTGGGTTTATTTCACTGAGTACAAATAATTATTAATCTTGAATAAAATGTGATGATTCAAATAAAAAGTGCCCAACAGACGTTTAAATCCAAGAAACAACATGGTTTTACTTTAGTAGAACTTGTCATTTTTATTATGTTGGTGAGTACTGCCATTGTTGGCGTACTGAATATTATGCAAATAAGTAGTCGGGAAAGTGGGAATCCTCTTATTCAAAAACAAGCCCTTTCAATTGCGCAGGGATTAATGCAAGAAGTAACAAATAAGTCATTTACGTATTGTGATCCAGATGATACTAAAGGATTTTACAACCCGAGCGATCCCGATCCCGCTAAAAGTAAAATGCAAGCCGGTCCCCCCGCTACTTGTGATGAAGTCTTACAAAGTGATGGATCAACACGGAATCCAGATGCGCCTTTATTAGGTCCTGATCAACAAGATGGGGGGCTTGAATCCCGGTATACGACTGATCGCCAATTTGATGAAGTCAAAGATTATAATAATTTTACAATGAATGCGGCGACAAATGGATATCGAGACCCTTCTAATACGCCCGTCATTGGTTTAAAAAATTATATTGTTCGGATTTTAGTTGAGCGTCCTGATACAGATTGGAACGGAATTCCTCGCAATGAAGTATTACATATTCGTGTTCGCGTGGGACATGCTTCATTTTGTACAGAAGCAGACGTCTTAGATGGCACAAAAGAACTTGTACCGCCTTGTATTGAATTGGACACTTATCGAACACGTTATGCGCCATATGTGCCTAATTTAGGCGCGTAATGCTTTTGTAAAAATGGTTGAATGATTTAAGGGAAGAAATGTCTAAGCGAACGGGACAGCAGGGTTTTACGCTCATTGAGATGATAACAGTGATTACACTGATTAGCATTTTATCAGCTGCGGTATGGGTTTTTATTCGTTTACCCATGAATAACTATATCGAAAGCATTCGTCATGCAGAATACACTGACGCGGAAGATACGGTTTTTCGGTGGTTAGAGCGTGACTTACAGTTGGCCCTGCCGAATAGTGTGCGAGTTCGTACTGATCAGTATGGCAATTTCTATCTTGAATTTCTCATGACCCGAGACGGGGGGCGTTATGATGAAAAACAATGGGATTATCCTGATTTTACTGATTTGACAAAAACTTGTTTGAAACAGCCTTCGTGTAAGATCAATGTTTCCGGAAATGGTGTAAAGGCTGCGCTGACTGATTTTGTGGTCGTTTATAATTTGGGATCCCCTGGATTTGACGCCTATGAAGATAATAGCACAGCAGATCCAGCGGGTATTTTTCCACGTAATCGTTTTAAAATCAAATCGTTACCTAGTCTTGTCGCAGGAACAACTGATCGTTATAATCAAATTGAAATTGAGAATTTATACAAAACGTATGATGCGGGGGCGGGAGTATTTAAAGAAGAAGGCATCCAGTCTGATATTGTAAATTCGCCAATTTATCATTTTCATGTAGTGATGTATCCCGTTACGTATAAAATTGATTTTAAACGTCATGAAGTGCGTCGTTTTTGGAATTATAAAATTCAACCAATTCAGCCTGCGGCCCCTACTTTTGATTTCTATAATGCAGCTAATTATAATGACAATCAAGTCCATTCTGCACGGGTTGCCACGGATATTTATGACTTAAATGAAACTTCGTCTAATGGGTCATTTCGTCATTTTCGGATGATCGATAATCGTTCAGAAATGTTGAGTGTGCGCCTTTATTTCCAGAAAAACTCTTATATTTTGCATAATAATCAGCAATTGACGATTTATCGTGAGTTCTTTCTTCCGGTCAATCCATAGTCTTTTTAATGCTAAGTTAATTTTATGAACACAGACAGTCTAATTGCCGTTCTCATTGAAGATAGCCCGATTGAGTCCTTAATGGGAAGACTCGTGCTTGAAAAGCTTAATTTTGTGGTCCACATAGCAAGAAATGGCGAAGAGGGATTAAAAATTGTTCACGAGGTTCAACCCGTTTTAGTGTTATGCGATTTGGATTTGCCAGATATTTCTGGAATTGAAGTGATTCATCGGATTAATACAGAATTGCCTCATCCTCCTGTCATTATTGTCGCAACTTGTTTAGACGACGTTGATTATGCTGTGGAGGCTATTCGGCAAGGGGCGGCTGATTATTTGGTGAAACCTCTATCCGAAGAAAGGCTTGAGTCTGCGTATAATAAAGCGATTGTTAAACAGCAACAGAAAGCTCAATTTCAAGAAAAAAATTTATATCAATATGATTCTTTAACAGGATTATTTAATCGTTATGATATTGAACAATATTTAACACTGGTTGGGAAACAATATCAAGAATCTGATCATTTTCGTGCGTTGCCAGAAAATATTGTCAAATTTGTCGACATTTTAATTTTAATTGATGTGGACGGTCTCCAATTTATTAATAATACTTATGGGTATCGAGAAGGTGACCGGACACTTATTCATGTTGCAAACCGTCTCAAAACAGTTCTGCATCATGAACATGATACGATTGCGCGTCTTGGCAATGATCTTTTTGTAGTGATGTTATGTTGTGTTGAGCGTGATACGATTGATATTCGTATTCAACGTGTGTTAAACAGTATTGAATCAGAAAAGATTTATTTTGGCGTCCGGCCGCATGTGGTCACTGTGACGGCAGGATGTACTATTTTTAATTTATCTCATATTGCGCAACACTCGCCAACCGATTTAATTAATAACGCGGATATTGCCCTGAATTATGCGCGGACAGTGGGACGCAATCGTTATCATATCTATAATGATCTAGATGAAGCGCATCGACAAGAATTAAATGTTCGTTTTAATAGTCTAGAATTAATTCGGCAAGGTTTACAAGAAGGGCGTTTTCGTATTTATTTTCAACCTATTGTTAATTTAATGACAAATAAAGTGACTCATTATGAAACTTTGATACGTCTTTTAGATGAAAACAATAATATTTTGCCTCCAGAATTGTTAATTAAAAACGCAGAAGCATTTGGGTTGATCAGTAAAGTAGACCGATGGGTCGTCCGGACTTGTTTAGAACAAATTAAGGCGCTTCATTTGAATGCGGAACATATTTCTATTTCTATTAACTTGTCTGGAAAGTCATTTGAGGATATTTCGCTCTTAAATGAATTAGAAGAAATCCTGCATACTAGTACAGTGAATCCCAATCAAATTATTTTCGAAATTACGGAAACGGCTGTTTTTTCCAATATTGAACGCGTCCGGCATTTTATTCGTCGATTACAGAATGTAGGTTGTCGTTTTGCATTAGATGATTTTGGTGTGGGTTATTCGTCTTTTTATTATATTAAACAACTTAATATTGATTATCTTAAAATTGATGGTTGTTTTATTCGTAATATTTTAACAGACCAAAATGATCAAGTTTTTGTTAAAGCATTAGTTGAGATGGGACGTTTGTATGGCCTAAAAGTTATTGCCGAATGGGTAGAAAATCGAGAAATTGCGAATTTACTACGAGATTTGGGAGTCGATTATGGACAAGGCTATCTTTTTGGGAAACCCATTGCTGCCGCAGAATTTAATTTAAATAAAACCGAACAAAAAGAAAATGAATAGCTAGGCGAAGTTAGAAGGAAGCAATGTTTTTTCGATTGTATCATACAGTAATATTGGATCAATCGGTTTGGTTAAATAATCGTTCATACCAATGGCTAAACAGGCTTCTCGATCACTTTGAAGTGCGTGCGCGGTTAAGGCAATAATAGGGATATACGGCAAGAGTCCTTGGCTTTGTTTGTCGCGAATATGGCGTGTTGCTTCATATCCGCCCATGATTGGCATTTGTAAATCCATTAAAATTAAATCAAAAGATTCTTGCTGTAATTTTTCGATGGCCTCTTGTCCATTATTTGCAATACGGACTTCGTATTTTTTCGTTTTTTCCAAAAAGCGGACAACCACTTTTTGATTAATGAGATTATCTTCAACAACGAGAATTTTATACATGTGGGAACAATTAACTCAATGAATTTTTAATTTAGAGAAAAAACGTTTTTCCTGGATCTGTTGTCCGGCACGGCATTGTAAAATGAAAGTGACTGCCTTGTCTAGGAGTACTTTCTACCCAGATTTTCCCTTGCATAAGTTGTACAAGTTGGGTTGTGATTGCCAATCCTAAATTGATTCCGCCGTAAGTATATTGCGTTGTTTTTTCTCCTTGTTTAAAAAAATTGTTTATGTTTTCAAGCTGTTCTTTCTCAATGCCTACACCTGTATCACTAATTATAAAATGCAAATCAGTCTTTTGTAATTGTGAATTTTCTTGCTTACATTGAATATCCAAAGAAATCGTGATATGTCCTTCAGTTGTGAATTTTAACGCATTTTCAATAAGATTTTGTAAAATTTGTTGGAGTCTTTTCAAATCACTGTAAATATTAGTAGGAACAGTGGGCGCATAAATATATTGAAGGCGAATATTTTTTTCTGAAGCAAGTTGCGTGTAACGATCCATAATTTCGTTCATAAAATCTTGCAAGGAAAAACAGGTAAAAGAAAATTCAATATCTCCTGCATCTATTTGCGTAAATTCTAAAATATTGGAAATCATTTTTAATAAATTATTTCCAGATTCTTTAATAATATTATTAAATTCAGTTTGCTCTTCATTCATGTTCTTGTGTGAAAGTAAATCAGCCATGCCTAAAATAGCATGTAATGGTTTACGTAAGTCATAGCTCATATTTGCCAGAAAATGTGTTTTCGCGCGATTGGCTTGCTCTGCCATTTCTTTTGCTTGTTGTAGCGTTTTTTCAACATATTTTTGACGAGAAATATCGCGAACAACAAAAAGCAAACATATTTTGTTGCGAATTTCAATCCGATTGACATTAATTTCAACGTGAAATGTGTTGTTATTTTTCTTTCGTGCAAGCCATTCAAATTGTTGTGGCTGCCCATTAAGTGCGTTTTGTAAGACTGCTTCTGCCCGTGAAAAGTCTTCTTTAGAATGTAAAGCACTCATTTTTTTCAAAGTCAGATGCATCCATTCTGGCGCAGAATAACCGTACATTTGGCAGGCTTGTTCATTGACTTCAATGATTTCGAGAGATTCACTATCGCGAATAAAAAGACTCTCAGGAATGATGTTAAAAATATTGCGGTATTCGTCCGCATTTTGTTTCAGTAAATTGAAGTTTTGTTTAGTCGTGCGCATGTCTCGACAAATACCAATTAAGTAATGTTTATTAGGTTGGCTACTGATTTTGGTGAGACTCACATCGCATGGAATTTCTTGTCCTGCGGAGAGAAATGTCCAATCAAAACGAAGATGTCCTTTTTGAATTGTTTGCGCAAGCAAATCATCATAACGTATTTTTAGTCGATCTAATGTCACACTGGATTTGAGCGTAAATTCAATAAGAGACTGGTTCATAATATGTTGGCGTTTTTTCCCAACAAGCACGGTAAATGCAGTATTGCATTCAGTCAAACGATCATGTTCTAAAATAAAAATGGCATCTTGTGATTGTTGTAGAAAATAAGTAAATTGATCATATTGTTCAAAAGAAAAACGATTTTCAATTGTTTTTTGTAATGTAATATCATTAATTTTTCCAATGTAATGTTCAATTCCGCTGTCATCATAGACGACTTGTCTTGATTCAGTAATCCATTTGATCGTGCCATCATCTAATAAAATTCGATAGGTTAGTTCTTGATTTTTATGTAAATTTGAGGAAGAAAAAGCTTGTGGAATAATCCGTTCTTTATCATTAGGATGAATCATTTCGAATAAAAAATTCGGATGGGTATACATATATTCTAAAGGTTTGGCAAAAAGTCGTTCTGCCGCCGGACTAATAAAAAGATAATGGGGGCGATGGGTAGACATTAACCAAATGACTTGATCTAATGAATTAATCACACTATTGAGTGTTGATTCTGCTTCAAGACTGGCGATATATTTTTTTTGCGTTTCTGCCAGTAATGCATTATTTCGGTTTAGTTCCCGTACGATAATAAACGAAATAAAAGCCAAAATTAAACTAATAATTGTGCCAACCATCAGTAAAATTATGGGAATAGACGCGTTAAATTTTTCGTTAGAAGGGGTTAATTCTGTGACATCTATTTGCCACTTCCGCTCTGCAAAAGTAATGGTAAATTGTTGATGTAACCCCGTTCCTATATTATCTAAATTATTGTTAAAAATAATTGTTGGAATGGTTTCTTTGCGACTGTTGTAATAACTACCAATATCTGTAATCCGAAGTGAAACTTTTTTGAGTGCGGGTTGCTGTGTAAAAATACGATCAAATAACTTATTGACATTAAAACCGGCCCCGACCATGCCTAATAATACTTTATTTTTATAAACAGGTAAAAAAATAAGAAAAGCATTATTTAAATTTTCTTGCTTTTTATCATAAACAAAAACAAGTGGTGCGGTGGCGGTGGGCACATTGACTAAACGGGCATGCATAATGGCGGCAGCGCGTTTTGGCTCACTCAAGACGTTAAAACCAATTGCTTTTTGTTCCATTGGATTAGATGGTTCAGGATATTCAAAAATTATTTTTTCACTTGTTTTGTCTTGAATCAATCTTTTTTGTTTGGTTTTTGGATCGAGCTCAAAAAAATCTGGATATAAGAGCTTCTTTTCAGTTTTGAGCTGATTTAAAACTTGATCATAATTTTCTTCTGTGACCCGGCGTAAAAAAGCAATAGAACGAAAACTAGAATAATTTTCGTTTGTTTTAAAATTTTGTAAATAATTATGAAAATCTTCTCGAGAAATGTCTTGTTTACAATGCTGTAAGAACGCTTGCAAGCCATATAAAACTTCACGGTACGCATTTAAGTAATGTGTCATAGTGAATTCAATTTGTCGAACTTGGTCAGAAAAAAGTAATTCATTATTGCGTTCTACTTTGCGCTCTAGTTGCCAATAAAAAGTCATTGTAAAACTAAGCCCAATCAAAAAGACAAGATAGGGTAAGCGCGTTAGCTTTTTTCCGATTAGATATTTTTTCATCATCCTTCCTAAGACAAATTATATTTTTTATATTTGGGTATTTTATTATAATTTTTTTGTTTTGTATTAAAATATTTATATATTTAGATAATAATATTTATCATAATTTTAATAAAGTTTAATTGAGATGCATTAATTAAAAAATATGTATATTTATATGACATAAAAATGAAAATCCTACTCGATTGAGTAGGATTTTTCTCTATAAATAGAATGATTTTTAAGGAATTTTAATCAGAAATTGTTAGAGAATGACGACGAGACCAACGCTCTAATCGATGTTCAATTAAAGAATAAACAGAAGGAACGACGATGAGGGTTAACAATGTGCTCGAAATCATGCCCCCAATCACTGCAATAGCCAACGGTTTATTTGTCCCGGCCCCCGCCCCTAATCCTAATGCAGCAGGGAGTAACGCCAGAATAAGCGTCATCGAAGTCATAATCACAGGGCGTAACCGAATAGGACACGCGGCTTTCAAGGCTTCATTAATAGACATCTTTTTGTGAAGTCGATATTGATTCGTCAAATCGACAAGCAAAATAGAATTTTTTGCCACCAATCCAACAAGTAAAACAAGCCCAATCATAGAGTAAATATTAAGGGTTTGTCCCCCAACCCATAGGCCAAAAATCCCGCCAATAATAGCGAGGGGTTGGGCAAGCATAATAATCACAGGTTGAATAAAAGAATTAAATTGGCTCGCTAAGACCATATAGAGCAAAATTAAAGCTAAACCAAAAGCAAACCCCATATAATAAACTGTTTTTCCAAATTCTTCGGCTTGCCCGATAAGACGGGTTTTATAGCCAACTGGTAAAATGGTTTCAGCTGTATTTTTTAGAACAGTGGCGGCTTCGCCCAACGGAATGGTTGGCGTGGCATAATATGTCACAGAATATTGTAAATCATAGCGACTAATCACGGCTGGGCCAGCATTCTCTTCAAAACGCGCCACATTGTCTAATCGAATTAAATCACCACTTTTGTTACGTAAATAGACGTTTGCTAAATCCGTCGGTTGCTTAAAAGCATAATCGTGGGCTTTAATACGAATATCATAGCGTTCGCCATCACCAGGATCATCATTGTATTTTGCAATGTCTTTTCCGCCAGTTAACACATTGTATGTTTCAGCAATTTGATCTGTCTCTAACCCAAAAACAGCGGCCCGTTCTCGATCAATTTTTAGCGTTAATTGGGGTAAATCTAATTGTAAATCCATGTCTATTCGCCCAAAAACACCTTTTATCTGAAGATTTTGATGTAATTGTTGCGCATATTTTTCGAGGTCGTTGAGATTTGGTCCAGTCAGCACAAATTGTAGCGGTTCACCGCGTTGGCCGCCGATAAGTGGAACCGGTGCCGGAAACGCCTTAACCCCGGCTAAGGTACTTAATTCTTGACGTAATTGTTTTAATAATGTTGATTGACTAACTGTGCGTTGGTCCATTGGAACAAGACGAACTGACATTGAAGCTTGGTTTACTTGACTCGCTTGTCCAGAACCAATTGAGGCGAAATAAGCTGCGACCTCCTTATGTTTTTTTACAATATTTTCAACTTCTTGTAATCGTGCATTCGTATATTCAATGCTTGAACCCAAAGGCGTGCGGAGGGAAATTAAAAAACGTCCTTCATCTTCTTCGGGGGCAAACTCTTTGCCAATGTGACTAAAAAAATAACCACTTGAGCCAACCATCATCAATGTCATGACAATCACTTTCCAGCGATGATGCAAACTGATTTGTAATAAATGATGATAAAAATGATCCAGGCCATCGAAAAAGCGATCTAATAGATGATAAATGGCCCCATGTTTTTTGTTCATAGTCAAAAAACGGGAGCAAAGCATTGGGGTCAGTGTAAGTGACACAAAAAGGGATACTAATACACCAAAGGTGACGACCACTGCAAAAGACTTAAAGAATTTTCCAATAATACCATCCATAAAAATAACAGGTGCAAAAATCGCTACCAGTGACATCGTCGCGGCTAAAACAGCAAAAACAACTTCTTGCGAGCCATTAATCGCGGACGTAATTGGATCTGGATCAAGATCTTCGCGGTGACGATAAATATTTTCTAGCACAACAATGGCATCATCAACAACGACGCCAATTAATAACAATAATGCGAGCAATGTCATTGTATTAAAAGTAAAGCCGCCAAAATAGAGCACCGCCACTGCGCCTAATAATGACACTGGAATTGCAAGAGAAATAATAATTGTTGAGCGAACGCTGCGTAAGAAAATCCAGACCACAATCGCTGTTAATAATGTGCCTTCAAAAAGATGTTCTTTAAGCGCGTCAACCATATCCTGAATAAATAACGCCGTGTTGGACGCCACTTGAATTGTTAGGCCAGCCGGAAGTGTCGGAATAATTTCTTTATCCAGTTTCGCTTGGATGGCGTCAACAATGGCGACCGTATTTGCATTCGAAATTTTGACAATGCCAATACCCACACTGGGCGCGCCTTTAAACCGGGCCAGTTGACGAAAATCCGCAAGATCATCAGTGACATCGCCTATATCTTTGAGACGAATAGGCAACCCGTTTCGTTGCAAAATAATCAGGGTTTTCAGGGCATCAATTTGATGGAATTCAAGATCAAGTTTCATTAAGTATTCTGTGGTTTTATTGACAACAAAACCGCCAGGTAATTGGACATGTTCTCGTCTAAAAGCATCTGTAATATCTTTGGTTGTGATGCCAAAAGCAGCCATTTTCATGGGATCAAGTTGTACTCGAATTGTCCGATCGCGTCGTCCACCAAGACGTACCTCGCCAACGCCGTCAATGGTTTCGAGTTTCTTTTTGAGCACATTTTTAGCATAAAGATTAAGTTGTTGTAGGGTTCGATCGCCACTTAATGCCAGCCATAAAATAGGTTGGGCATTGGTTTCGACTTTCGCCACAATAGGCGGATCGACTTCGTCAGGTAAGACTCGCAAAACCTGATTAACTTTTGCTTGGACTTCGTTGAAAGCCACATCAATATTTTTGTCCAAGTTGAACGTGACAGAAATAACAGACGCACCATTAGAAGAAGTGGATTGAATATGTTCAATACCAGGAACACTATTGACCGAGGATTCAATCGGATTAGTAATGCTCGAATCAACAGAATTAGGATGGGCCCCTTTGAGCGTCGTTGTGATAGAAATCACAGGAAATTCAATATATGGAAAGCGATCGACCCCAAGACGTTGATAGCTAATCAACCCAAAAAGTACTAAGACTGCATTGAGCATAAAAGCAAAAACATAACGTTTAATAGAAAGCTGAGGTAACGTCATTTTATACTGACCAAATGATAAAAAAAGAAAAATAAAAAAAGAAAAAGAAGTTTTTCAACTAATTTTTTTAATATAGTGATATTGATTTTGAAAAAAAAAGAGAAGTTCTCAATTTTTTGAAAAATTTCAATTCTATCGCATATAATTGTAGTTTCTTGTTTATTTTTAAGTTGCGTTGAATAATCATTATGCCCTTTCATGCTAAATCGCGTACTGCTGAATTTGAATTAATTGAACGTTATTTTTATCGACCCACCCATCATACGCTCCTTGGAATAGGAGATGATGCGGCGCTGATTGAAGTGAGCACAGGACATGTCCTTGCCGTATCAAGTGACACATTAGTTGAAAACCGTCATTTTTTTTCAGATGTGGATCCCTATCGTTTAGGACATAAAGCTCTGGCTGTCAATTTATCAGATATGGCCGCAATGGGGGCGTTGCCTCGGTGGTTTACGCTCGCAGTCTCTTTGCCAGAAATTGATCAGCAATGGCTAAAATATTTTACACAAGGATTGTTTGATATTGCGGATCGTTTTCAAGTCGAGTTAATCGGGGGCGATACAACGCGAGGACCTTTAACAATTGGGATCCAAATTATGGGAGAAGTCATGTCTGCCCGCGCATTAAAACGTCGGGGCGCACAAGTGGGCGATGAAATTTGGGTATCAGGACGGGTTGGAGGCGCGGCTTTGGCTGTTGCTTGGAAAAATCAAGAAATTCAATTAACTTCTGAAATCGCCGATCAATGTTTAATTGATTTAGATATGCCAGAACCGCGTGTAGGATTAGGTAATGCGCTGAGTTTACGGGGATTAGCTAATAGTGCAATTGATATTTCTGATGGTATTCTTGCAGATTTAGGGCACATTTTAGAACAATCTTGTGTCGGAGCGCAGATTTATTGGGACAAAATCCCAATGCATCCATTAGCACAAAATGAGATTCGTTATTTTTCAGGCGGGGATGATTATGAGCTTTGTTTTACGGCTTCTCCCGAAAATCACGATCGAATTTTAGCGTTAGGCGAAGAACTTTTCTTGCCCTTAACTCCGATTGGTCAGATTACAGAAGCGCCCGAATACCTACTTTATACGAGTCAAAACATTCCGATTGATTTATCAGAAACCATAACGGGTTTTGATCATTTTGAAAAATAGTTTACAAGCTAATAAATAATCATGATTTTACTTGAATCTTTTTTAAGTTCGACGGCATTGGTTGCCATTGCTGAAATAGGCGATAAAACACAACTGTTATCTCTCTTTTTAGCCGCGCGTTTTCGTCGTCAAGCGATGGCCATTATTGCTGGGATTTTTGTTTCCACAATAGTGAATCATTTTGCGGCGGCATGGATCGGACAATGGCTCGCGCATTTTTTCACACCAGATACGATGCGGTGGATTGTTGGATTGACCTTTTTGGGGTTTGCAGGATGGGTCCTGATTCCAGACAAAATGGATGATGTGGAAGAGAATCAAGCTAGCAAATATGGTGCATTTTTAACAACGGCTATTTTATTTTTTATTGCTGAAATGGGTGATAAAACACAATTAGCTACCGTTGGATTAGCGGCAAAATACGGGGCAGAGGCATTGCCTTTTGTCGTTATGGGTACAACATTAGGGATTTTAATTGCGAATGTTCCTGCTGTCTTTTTGGGTGAAAAATTACTCAAGATTATCCCACTTGATTATGTGCGTTATGCCGCCGCCGTCTTATTTGGGATTTTTGGGGCCATTACGCTTTTTGGAAAAAGCTTTTTATAAAAAATAAAGTCGTCTTTTTTTTTGAATAAACGTTATTTTAGATAAGCCCAATTTTTAGCAATCTTGACTATTTTATTTCTTATGTTTAGGTAGGGAAAAAATGGTCCAAATGGGTGCGACAAAAAAGCACTTGAAAAAAAGAAAAAGCTAGTCTATTATCATTAGCTTATATAGCATTTATAATGAATACTTTTTTTGCGAAAAATGTGTTCGATTTTTGACAGAGAGAAAAAACGATGAAAAAAGCGATTGCAAAAGTTGTCGCCGTGACAGTATTAAGTGGTGTAAGTTTGATGGCCGCGAATGTGACCCATGCTGCTTCAGCTGCCGAAGCTTTAGCGCAAAAAAGCGGATGTTTGGCTTGCCATAGTATAGATAAAAAATTGGTTGGACCCGCATATAAAGACGTGGCCAAAAAATATAAAGGTGACGCATCAGCTGTTGCAAAACTGTCTAAGAAAGTAAAAGGTGGCGGCGTAGGAACATGGGGTAACGTCCCAATGCCAGCAAATGCGACCGTGCCTGATAAAGATATTGAAACCATTGTGAAATGGGTTTTGGCAGGCGCGAAATAAGCTATTTAGCCTGTTGTTGGATTGAAGTCAAAAAAAAAGCCACCTTAAGGTGGCTTTTTCAATGTTTAAGCTTCTACTTTGGCCAGCGTCGTACGGAGGGTTTGCATCGCCTTTTGTTCAATTTGACGGATCCGTTCTGCGGAAACATTATATTTTGCAGCGAGCTCATGTAAGGTTGCTTGATTTTCTTCTTGTAACCAACGTGCTGCAATAATGTCGCGACTCCGTTCATCTAAATTGAGTAATGCTTCTTTTAGTTTTTCAGAGTAAAGCGTATCAAGTTGGGCTTGTTCAAGCTGCTCGTCAGGTTGCAAACTTGGATGCGCCAAATATTTGATGGGGGTAAATTCTGTTTCAGTCTCATCATCTGCGGGTGTGGAATCCAGAGACATACTCTGTCCCCGCAAACGGGTTTCCATTTCAATAACGTCTTCACGGTTCACGCCAAGTTGCGTAGCTAATGCTTGAATTTCATCGTTATTGAGATACGTGTTATCGCTTTCTGTTTTAAAACTCCGTAAGTTAAAAAACAATTTGCGTTGTGCTTTGGTCGTCGCAATTTTGACGATACGCCAGTTACGAATAATAAACTCGTGAATTTCTGCTTTAATCCAGTGTACCGCAAAAGAAAATAAACGCACCCCACGTTTTGGATCAAAACGACGAACGGCTTTCATCAAACCGACATTTCCCTCTTGAATTAAATCAGAATGGGGCAAACCGTACCCTAAGTAACTACGGGCAATGGTCACCACTACACGCAAGTGAGAAAGTACTAAGCGTCGAGCCGCTTCAACATCTTCATTTTCACGTAAACGGGTGGCGAGTTCTTGTTCTTCCTCTTCGGATAACATCGGAATACGATGTACCGATTGGATATATTGTTCTAAACTGCCAGCGGTTGGTGAGAGTGATAATGTTAAGCTGGTGTTGCTAGTCATGGAGTTAAGCCTCGCTCATAATGATGATATGCTTATTTTAGCACTCTCCCTATGAGAGTGCTAGTTTTTTTCTAAAAAAATCTTGGGAATTTTATCAAAAAAAATAAAGAATCAAAACTATATTTGTGTGAAAGAATTTTTTGTGAAACACGCATAAAAAGCCATAGCTAATTTGTTGATGTTGTTTGATTTCAATCAAAAATTTTTTGAAATCGTCTTATTCACTCAGACCATTTCTCATATTGATGATATTCTTTTTAAACTTTTCTAAAAAATGTCGTTTATTTTTTTCTCTTACATTGTTTTTTTTGTGATATGGTATAATCTCACGTACTGCAATATGTGGCATTGAGACGTTGCTTTAAAAAAAAAAGCAAGGCGTCGTCAGTGAAAAACAAAATATTCAGACAAAAGATAAGCTCATTTAGTTTAATGCGCTGAGGAATTTTTTCTCAAAAAGATCGCATTGACTTTCAATGTCAAAAGGTTTGTCTTAAAAATAACCTACAATTTACTGTCTAGCAGTTTATCCTCTCATTATCAATTATGCGCCATTTTCAATTTATTTCTGCCTTCTGTCTTGCTGGATTGATCGGGGGAACATTGCCTGCGGTGCCAGCTGCTGCCGCAACCTCGACTGCAAAAATGTCCATTCAAAGCCTTGATCGTGTTTTAGTGATTGTCAATAATGATGTCATTACGCAGGTTGAGCTTGATAACCGTTTTCAACAAGTTTTGACGCAATTAAAAAAGAGAAATGCGAATGCGAATCTTGACGACGAAAATTTGAAACGTCAAGTTTTAGAACGAATGATTATTGAACGTATTCAATTACAATCAGCGGATCAAACAGGGATTCGCGTAGATGATGCCCAAGTGGATCGCGTCTTAGAACGCGTTGCCAGTGATAATAAACTGACTTTGCCGCAATTTTTCAAAAAATTAGAAAAAGATCAAATTAATGTGAAGGCGTTTCGGGACCAAATTCGGCAAGAAATTATTTTAAGTCGATTGCGGGAGCGGGAAGTAGATAGCAAGCTTGTAATGACGGATGGAGAAGTTGAAAATTTCCTGAAAACACAAGAAGCGACGCTTTCTCAAAATGATTATCTGTTAGGCCATCTTTTTGTTGCTATTCCTGAGCAAGCTTCTCCTGAACAAATTCAAGCAAAACGTAAAAAAATTGAAACCGCCATTCAAGCCTTAAAATCTGGGCAATCTTTAGCAGATGTGAGCGCCGCCTATTCTGATGCTCCTGAAGCGATGAATGGCGGGATGCTCGAATGGAAAAACGAAGCTTATTTGCCCCCGATTTTTGTGACATCCTTAAAAACGATGCATAAAGGTGATTTAAGTGGCGTTATTCGTAGTCCGAATGGTTTTCATGTCATTCAATTAGTTGATTTACGAAATAAAAATGCGCCGATGCTCGTTGAAAAAACGCGCACGCGTCATATTTTGATTCGGCCAACAGAAGTGCTTTCTGAAACAGAAGCAAAAACTAAATTAGTGCAATTGCGAGATCGTATTGAACGCGGGGCAAATTTTGCGGAAATTGCAAAAATTCATTCAAACGATGAAGGCTCTGCTGCGAAAGGGGGGAATTTGGGTTGGATTTCTCCGGGAGATACTGTTTCTGATTTTGAAAAAGCGATGAATCAATTAAAAGTGGGGGAGCTGAGCGAACCGGTTCGATCCCAATTTGGATGGCATTTAATTCAAGTTTTAGAACGTAAAAAAGAAGACGTTTCTAAAGAGCGGCGCCAAATTTTAGCAAAACAAGCGATTCGCGAACGAAAAATTGACG
This sequence comes from uncultured Burkholderiales bacterium, assembly GCA_964504875.1. Classification (GTDB taxonomy): domain Bacteria; phylum Pseudomonadota; class Gammaproteobacteria; order Burkholderiales; family CAZDFJ01; genus CAZDFJ01. The sequence goes on from CAZDFJ010000014.1 coordinate 41,661, forward strand.
AAGCCTATCAAGAATGGGTGCGTCAATTGCGCGACCAAGCTTATATTGAATATCACTTAACACGTGATGATAAATAAAAAAAGACATTAATTATAAAGAAGTCGTATTGTTATGAAAATTACAATTATTGGGACGGGGTATGTAGGGTTAGTCACAGGCACATGTTTAGCCGAAGTTGGTAATGACGTGCTGTGTCTTGATTTGGATCAACGAAAAATTGACACCCTCAAACAAGGGGGCATTCCGATTTATGAACCTGGTTTAGAAGCGATGGTGCAACGGAATGTGGCGGCGGGGCGTTTACATTTTACAACCAATATTGAGGAAAGTGTGGCGCATGGTCAAATCCAATTTATTGCAGTTGGCACGCCTCCTGACGAGGACGGTTCAGCTGATTTGCAATATGTCTTGGGGGCTGCCGAAAATATTGCCCGTCACATGAACGAATCCAAAATTATTGTTGATAAATCTACTGTCCCTGTTGGAACCGCTGATCGGGTCCGCGAAGCCGTTCAGAAAGTTTTAACAGATCGACATAGTGATCTTACATTCAGCATCGTATCCAACCCAGAATTTCTAAAAGAAGGCGCGGCAATACAAGATTTTATGCGCCCTGACCGGATTGTAGTTGGTGTCGACAACGAAGAAACGGCTCGTGTGATGCGAACTTTATATGCGCCTTTTCAGCGGAATCATGAACGTCTCATTATGATGGATATTCGTTCAGCTGAATTGACAAAATATGCAGCGAATGCGATGTTAGCCACGCGCATTTCATTTATGAATGAATTAGCCGTTTTAGCAGAAAAACTGGATGCGGATATTGAGCAAGTTCGGCTCGGTATTGGTTCTGATCCCCGTATTGGATATCATTTTTTATATCCAGGTTGTGGGTATGGGGGCTCTTGTTTTCCTAAAGATGTGCAAGCTCTTTGTCGTACAGCCGAAGAAAACGGCCAATCTCTGAAAGTTTTAAATGCAGTGGAATCAGTGAATGCCGACCAAAAACGTTTACTCGGTCATAAAGTATTAAAACATTTTGATCATGATATTCGTGGAAAACGTTTTGCGATTTGGGGACTGGCGTTTAAACCCAATACTGATGATATGCGTGAAGCCTCTAGCCGTGTTTTAATTGAAATGTTGTGGGAACATGGCGCAACAGTCAGTGCTTATGATCCAGTCGCCATGGATGAAACACGCCGTATTTATGGGGATGATCCTCGTCTTCAATTAGCATATACACAATATGATGCGATAAAGGGCGCGGATGCTTTGTTGATCGTAACAGAATGGCAAGAATTTCGTATTCCGAATTTTGATAAATTAAAACAAAATTTGAATCATCCTGTGATTTTTGATGGGCGAAATTTATATCAGCCAGAAGAAGTGCGTCAAAATGGTTTTCAGTATTATCCGATTGGGCGTCGTTAAGAAGGTCAGCGTGATCAATGGAATCATTAAAAGAACGTTTATGTAAAGCCCGTGTATTGGTTGTTGGCGATTGTATGTTAGATCGTTATTGGTTTGGGAATGTCGATCGTATTTCGCCAGAAGCGCCCGTTCCTGTTGTGCTTGTTAATAAAACAGAAGATCGGCCAGGGGGAGCGGCGAACGTCGCGCGGAATGCGGCAGCATTGGGGGCAAAAGTCAGTTTACTTTCGGTCGCAGGTCAAGATGAGGCGGGAGAGGTTTTAAAAAAATTACTCGAAAAAGAATCAATTCATACGGCGTTGCATCGTGATGAAAATTTACACACAACCATTAAACTGCGGGTTGTCAGTCGCCAACAGCAATTATTACGTGTTGATTTTGAAACCCCGCCCCGCCATGAAGTTTTGCTCAATTTACTGACAGAATATACACAACTTGTGGCCGAACATGACGTGATTATTCTATCTGACTATGGTAAGGGTGGATTAACCCATATTGTCAAGATGATTGAGCTTGCCCGCGCTGCAAATAAAATTGTATTGATTGATCCGAAAGGAAAAGATTATACGCGTTATGCGGGGGCAAGTTTTATTACACCAAACCGAGCTGAGTTAAGAGAAGTCATTGGAACGTGGGATTCAGAAGCCAGTTTAGAAGCAAAAGCAAAATCTTTGCAGCAAACATTGAATTTGCGGGGAATTTTGCTCACGCGGAGCGAAGAAGGCATGAGTTTATTTACGCAAGAAGACGTCTTAACGTATCCGACAGAAGCTCAAGAAGTTTATGATGTCAGTGGGGCGGGAGATACGGTAATTGCGACTTTGGGCGTGATGTTGGCTAGCCAATGTGATTTGAAAACGGCGATTCAAATCGCAAATCAGGCTGCGGGCGTTGTGGTAGCGAAGTTAGGAACCGCTGTGGTCTATCCGTATGAAATTCCGGCATTATCGTTATAAAAAATTAGCTTAAAAAAAAGCCCGAGCAGCAATCAACCTGTTCGGGCAAAATTTAGCTGGGTTTAAACATTGCCGAGTAAAAACTCAGCATTCAACAAACATTATCATTGTACTGAAACGATCCATTTTTCTAAAATGGCTTGGCTTGATTCCAATGATAAAGGTTGACTCACACGAATAGTATCGAGGATTCGATACGCTTCTTTTAAAGATGGTTTTGGATCAAATAATTTAGCTGTGGCACAGTTTAAACAAAATTGAGTCACGTCGATTTTTTCTGTCAGTTTGAGCAAACCCGTTTTCCCTACCCCCACACGAATAATCAGTTCGGTTTGTCCGGTTGCTTTAAAGGGATTGGGCCCGTAAAGTAATCCCGTATATTTCGCCCCAATAGCGACTTCATTGACAAAAAATTGTTTTTTATAATTCCCTGAACCCATTCCCTTTTGCAATTGGTCTTGATAGCCACCTTCTCGTTCAACATCGACTGTATGACGAATTCCTGCGAGCATCTGATTAGTTTTGCCCATCAGTAATGATGCCCGCCAAGGAATTTTTTTTAAATCACCTAAATAATCAGGGTATGTTGAATCAGGGCGAACAAAAGGTCTGCCCATCAATGTATGGTGTAGCGCGAAAACAAGTGCTGTATCCGTAATAATATTCGGATGGGTGGCAGAACCATCAGGAATATAAATGCCGTGATAATACATTGGGCTAAGCAATTCTGCCTCAATTGGAATCGCTTCGTGCATATTCCCCTCACTTATTTAGTTTTTTTCTTGGTTTTAGTCTCATTGGCTTTGGTACTAAACCAATTGTCAAAAAGCTTAATTATTTCAGTAGTTGCGTCACGATATTCTGTGATTAATTCAGTCTGATTGGATTCAAAATTGTGAATCAATTGTTCAATATGCGTATTGACTTCTTTGTCATTAATGGAATGTGGGTAGCATGTGCCAAACTTGTTGCTTAAAATGGTGATCGCTTCTTGCAGAGAATGAGCTTTTTTTTGTTCAAAAAGCTTCAGCATTTGGCTTGGTGCATTGATGTCTCGTTCAAAACTTCCCCAGAAAATCCCTGCAACACGAGTACGAATATTGGTTCCTGTTGTCGCGGTAGTCCCCCCATAACTGCCAGATAACCCAATCGACAATAATAAATGATTCAATGTGGCTTGAGTTATTCGATTGCCTAATAAAACAAGAGATTGCACAAATAAAGTGCCGGGGTAAACACTTCGTGTGATAAAAATATTATTGCTCGATTTTTTGGTTTCAGTGTCATAATTGCCGCCATCTTCGGCGATACCGCCTGTCCGAAAAACGTCATCTTGGATTCGGGCGAGTGGTAAAATTGAGATCGCATCGCTATATAACACAGCAGAGTGAACAGGATAAACATTGCTTTTACTATTGGCCGCATCGCCAAAAACAAAAGTATTCAAATCAAAAACATCAGAGGGTTTCATCCCTTCAGGAATATAAGCTTTATTGGCCGCGGTGGCGCCTCCTAATGTGAGTGCCCGGAGAATTTGGGCCCCGCGCCGGCGTTCAACGCTTTTGGTTTTAGAAGCGATCATACGTGCATGTGTGTGCTTATCAAAAACCATGCCAGTAATTGTATCAGAATCATTGTTACGAACAACGATCGGTGCAACGACTTCTCGAATTAATGGAATCACGATACATTGTGCTTTAGGTAGCACTGGAATATTAAAAGGATCCTTACTGAGCGTGTAGTTTTGAACATAATCTGTCTGTAATTCGTTAAATAACTTTTCCATGGAGTCCGGCGTCCTATACAAAGATGGATAATTGATCTCAAATTAAGAGATAGCTTTTTGTTTATTCATTATTGTCATCTGTTGATTTTTTGGTAAAGCGTAATCGATTAAAAAAACCTGCATAAGCGGAACGAATAAAACGGCGCGATTGGGGATCTAATTCGCCTTTTTGCATGTAATCTAAAAGAAGTTGGATCGCATTTTCAGCAAAAGAGTAGCATTTTTTGCCATTGACATAATTGTAACGCCGCTCTAAATAGAGTTGTAAGTAGTTGCACGCATGACTCATGAGGCTTTCTTCATAGGGTTGTGCATTTGTTTCTTCTTGTCTAAAGTAAATTTGTTGATATTGGTCATAGGCTTCTAAAACTTTATCAAACGAAAAAGTGACTTCGCTATGTGAGTCATAATTTCGGCCATAGCCCTGAAGTTCTAAACCTGTCTGGGCAAGTTCTTTAAGTCGTGTATCAAAGTCCATAGAAAAAATTTCCTGTGCAAGAGAAAGATAAGTATCAGCCGTTTTGGTGTGATCCTCTGATTTTTGAAAAAGCCACGCCTCGGGCCACCAACCGAAGTGCGGCATCGCTTGTAAAACGGTATATTTATCTGACGATGGATTTCGTAAAATATACTGAATTAATTTGAGGCGGTCGACCAACATCGGCAGTTGATCCCGACGCAGCCCCCCCGTTTCATCAGGGACTAACGGATAAGTGCGTTCTGGATGCAGTAACTGTCGTCCGTTATCAAAAATAAGAGGCCGAATCATTTCAGGAATAATTTCGCAATACCATGCAGCCTGAATGGTATGTTGTGCCGAAATAAAAATATGAATGGGTTCCCCACTCCATAACGCATAGCGCGCTGATTGGAGTAATTTGTCGACCATTTCGATGGGATCATTCGGGCGTTCTTCAAAGAAGAAGGGAACCAGATCTGTAAAATCAGTCTGCCAAGGTGACACGTCAAAGAAGCCATCTTCTTTATGAAATTGTCTTAATGTGAGATTATGAATTTTCTCTTTATTCAATTTTTCATATAAAATATGACGAATTGGGGTGGCAATAATTAGCGGCGTTCCATTCAAAAAAACGTCTTTTCTTTGCGCTAATTCCAACAGAGCGGTCTGTTTTGTGACACAGCTTTCGCAAATATAATTTTCGCCAACAGAGCGATATAATTCTTTCCGATAACCAATACGGTTTCCAAATGCAGAAGATTTAATATAGCCATTTTTGGGAAAAGTTCGGCCATCCAATTTTTTATCAGTGGGGACACCACACAGTAAACAATGTCCTTTTTTACTGGAAACAATCGCTTGGTAAGGTAAATCATGGCTTTCTTCGACATCGCATTTGAAAGTGATGCCTAATTGTTGCGCAATCGATTGTAATACGCGGACGATTCCTAAAGGATTTTCTTGCTGTTCCGGATAACCAGTTTGATATAAAGCTTGAAAAATTTCTTCTTCAGAATCAAAGTTTTGCGTGATTAATAAAGTTACCGTCAAAATGGCAAGAAGGCTTTGTTTAGAATCATTTTTCAGTGTACTGAAAGTGATCCCATGCTCGTCCAAGTACTTTTGAATCCGTTGATCCTGGCGTGTGAGTAAAATGTGGCATTTTTGCTCAAACGATAAAGCGGCTTCAAAATCTTCTATTTTTCCGCGTAGGGCAATAATAATTTTTAGAACTAAGAGATATTCGTTGCTGACGGAAGAGGCGTTTTTGTCGCGTTGAATCACGAAAAAGAGTTTGCCTTCTGGCTCCTGAGTCAGTTTTAGACCGTTTTGCTCGATAGCCCAGTCAGTAAAAATAGAAGAAATTTGCGGCCAATCTTGTGTATGAATACTAATGCCTTGAAGGGCTTCATTTTCTTCAATAATGATGTCTAAATCTTCTTTTGCATGCACATTTCTGAGAGTCATATCGCCCGTCATGGCGGCCCGGACCAAAGTTGGCTGGGTGTTTTCGATTAAACGCGCTTGTAAATCATTTAATGCAAGTTGCCAATCAAAGCGTTCTAATACAGAAGCGGACAAGGTTTCCCCTTGTATATTTAAAATAAAGGGATAAAAGCGATGTTCCTCAAAAGAGCGACGATAAATAATGTTTTTAAGGGCGTGTAATAGGGCTGGGTTTTCACGAATTTGCACAAGACGGATGGGATGCCGCAAAAATCCATATTCAATATGCAAATTTTCTCGTATCTGATTATATTTATCGATAAATGCATCCACGCCTTCTTTGGCCGCCACAGAAACAAGCCGATCTGCTCGCGAGACCATTTGTGCTAATTCATATTGGAGTTTAGAAAGAGTCGTACCAAAAATAGCAGTCGCATTACCTCGAAGTTCTACATAATTGACAGCAGTAAAAAGCGTATGTGGTGTCCAATCTGTCCATGTCTCCATTTTTAGATCGTCATACACTTGGCTTACCATTTTTAAACTAGGGCTGCTGGAACGTTCTGCTTCGTAATATTTATCCGCATCATGTGCAAAAGCAATAGCAATTAATTGGCGCGTGGCATGAATTAAAGACGTTTCGTCAGTGACATCAAAATAGGTCAGACGATCACTCGAATAAGCATAGTACAAAAGTATGCTTGCGAAAAGAGCGACTTCTTGACAATGACGATAAAGCGAAATATCAAAATAATGTGGATATTTTTGTCCGCCTTTTCCAGAAATGCGGGTCCATTTTAATCCGCGTGGAGGCAAGCGGCGGCTTTTATTTTCCATTTCTGGATCTTCTGTCAAAAAAGGCTCAGATAAAACCTTTTGAAGTGGTGAAAAGGCTTGCGTCAAAATTCCATTGTCTTTGAAAAAATTAATAATGCTTGATTGTAAACTCATAGTGACACCTCGATACAGCCAAATCCGCGTCCAGTATTAATGCCCAAACCACTGAAATAAGCAATATCAATTTCCTCTTTTGGGCCTGTTAGCACGAAGGGCGTAATTAATCCTGGTTTGGTGAGGACGCCTTGTGGCGATTTGCGATTATGTGCCATTCTTGCTGTCACATTTCCGCCTTTTGCCCGAACATAAAGAGAGTCGGGGGCAAAACTCAAATGAAATTCACGATTAAAACGATGTTGCATCGCAAGATTTAACGCGTCATTAAAGGGTTGTCCAAAAGCAGGTAATTCGTATTCTGTTTGCGGTAAATGCGCTGGTCGAATCGGTGAAATACAATAAAAACCAATCCCTTCTGTTTCAAGAGAAGTCGTTTGTTTAGTGATTTCTGCCATACTTAAATTTAAACCACAGCCAGGCATTGCATTCGGTTCGATTAAATCTTTTGGCTCAATTTTAGATAAAATTTCTGCAATTTTAGGATCGGAACTGCCTACATAAACACGCCCGATCCGTCTTAAATTTTTTGTTTTATCGGTTGGAGTGGATAAGACACCAAATCCCCACTTAGCTGCTGTATTCTTTTCAACCTGAAAACCGTGTTTGACCATAGCATGAATGAGTACATTTGCGACCTCATCCCGTGAGCGAATAACAGTATGGTAAGTATCTTTAGGTAGTTCAATTTTGAGACGAAGCATATTTTTTCCAAATAAAGTAAGTATCTTTAACGAATTTCATATAATCCAATCAAGTGTAAGTGAAAATTATTCACGTAGCAATACAGATTTTAGCTTTTATGCAAAGGTGGCAGTAATTAGTGCCCCTTCCATTAATTTGCGTTGATTTTTTACAAAAAAATTTTTATGTTGTTGGTTTGACTGAATATGTTTTTATGTTTTTTGGAGCGCTGTCATGCTATTAGCTTTACAGGGAGAAACAAAAAGTATTATCGAAATGCTTGATCGTAAAATTTATAATCGCTTAATTTGTCTTGAAAAAAATGTTCGTTTAAGTTCACAAACACAATGGACGCTTGAACATTATGAGCAATGGTTAGAAGAAGAAGGCTTAGCGATTCCACAACCGAAAACATGTCGAAAAGATTTCACGCTGTATGCCAATTTATGCAAAGATGTGGATTATCCTTCTCATGCAAAAGTGTTGAAATTAAACCCCCTTGAATCTCATGATGCCATTGCTTATTTTCTCGGGCAGGCATGGGTCAAAGCCCCGCTCAAATTGAGATTATCTTCCAGTATCGCCCGCTGTTTTCTCTTGGCCATGTTACAAAAACGAGAAGTGGTTTTTCAATATGAAGAATTGGATTTATCCAATTATCATGCTTTTAATTTGTTAAATCATGTGCAAGGTATTCCAATAGACGTGATTGCTGGGACAGATTCCGCATATATCGTTTTATGGAAGAAAGATGGGAGTTTACTGCACTTTAACTTGGCTCGAGTACTTGACAAGGTTGTGATTTTACCGAGCTTCCGTCCAGATCTTTACTATGTCCCTTATCCAGAGAAGAAAAAAGAAATTTTGTTATCATTACGGACTAAAAGTCAACGAGGTCGCGTTGTTTTGAAACGGCTTGAAAAACAATTTAGTAATATGCGTTTGTTTGGTGCTGAAGACAAAATTGATTTGGTGATTCCAGAGCAAAATTATTTGATGATTGCTAATCTATTGGAAGGATTTGTGCGCCGAACAACAAACCGAAAACAAGATATCGCCCGTTATAAAAAAGACAGTATTTTATATGTGGATGATTTTCTTACAAATTGAAATAAATAATGCATGAGGATAGTCAAAATGTTAACGATTCGTGCGCATGGTGTGAAAAATGCGCCCCACACCACTTTGTCTTTAGCGCAGAAGCAACTTTTTGAGGCGTCTCAACCCATTCGGATTTTAAATGCGCCGACCGGTTCAGGGAAAACGTATGCTTTTTTGGAAATGGCCAAAGCGGGGCAACTGATTTTTTTTATTGTGCCGACGGTGGCTTTAGCCAATGATATTGCCCAGAGTGCAGAAAAAAAAGCGGTGCCTGTAGAAGTTTGGGATGGTGAACAGGCCAAAAATGCGTCCGAAGCGGGAGAAAAAGTATGGGCGCAACGTAAAAAATGGCTCGTCACACGAAAAACAAAACAAGATGGGGGCATGATTGTAATGCCGCTCGAAACATTTGTATCCATCTGTTTTGGGAAGGCCAATTATGAATTTATTCGCATTGATCTAGCAGAATTGTTGCAATATGTGAATCATTTTGTGTTTGATGAAATGCATACACTTAATGAGCGTGCCGTTGGTTTTGTAACATTATGGATGGTCTTAGTAGCCGCCTTATCAGAAGCTCATCCTGAACACTTTCCCTTTTTAAATTTACTTTCTGCCACGCCGAGTAATCTGGCGGAAATCGCACAGCATTTGCTCGTTAATCCAAAGTATTTTGTTGATTTAACTGAAGATTTGAGTTTAGAAAAACCTGATCGTTATTTGCATGGCGATGTGCTCATCGAATGGGAAGATCAACCAAGTTTTATGGATCTGATTCGAAATCACTTACCGCACTTACTGGCTGAATACGGTAATCGTTGTTTGATTATATTTGATTCTCTCAAAATGATGGCGGAGTATGAAGCTGATCTCTATGCTTTTTTTAAACAGCAAAATATTGGTGTTGATGAAGTATTTATGATTAATTCCCAGGATCGACATGGACAGTTTTCTTTAGGTTCTGCCGCATTTGATGCGGGCCGAACCCCTGCGCCGCGTCATCGGGTCATTTTAGGAACGTCGTCTATTGAGATGGGCGTCAATTATGAAGTGCGCGCGGCCATTATGCAACCTGGATTAGATATGGCGAGTTTTTTTCAACGGGTCGGGCGGGTCGCACGAGGCGGGAACATCTCGGGAAAAATTATTGTTCCATTAAAAAATCAAGAATTAACCGCTTTAATCAGAGTGCAAAAACTGAGTGGCGTACAGGATATTCAGACGCTTGTTGAAATTGCAGGTCAGAAAAGACCATTGCGTCAACTTTCGGTTGCGCGCGCGGGCGGACTCGCCTATGCGTATTGGTCAATGCTCAGTCGGCGGGCCAGAAAACCGCTCTATGAAACTTTTCAGGGGGCGTTAAATCTTTTGCAGCTTTCGCAAAAATATTCTGTTTTGGATAAAGTTTATATTGATGCAGAAAAATGGGAGCGTGACGGGGCGCGTGTCTTGCATTATTTAAAACAATTTGATCAGACTTTGCATGATGTACGTGGTTTTAACCCGACCGTCATGGTTCAATTCAAAAATGCTAAGCCAATTAGTATGGATGCGTATTGGTTTATGCGTCATCTTAATCCGACAAAATGTCATTATGATGACACAACAAAAATATATGTTTTTAATCAGACGCGTTCTGACTGTTTAAATCAAAATTTGCAACAAATTGAAGTCAATGCGCTTTTTCCGACAGGCACGTCAGTGATTTCTGGTCAAACAAAAGAATTATTAAGTCAAAAATATAAAAAATTACTTAAACAGTTATTAGGACAAAATTTTTATCCACCAGATTTACGTGAAATGTTAATGTCTTTGTATGATCAAACTGGAATAATTCCAGTGGCCTGTCATCATTATGGCGATGCGAATCAAGAAAGTATCATTTTTTAAAATGAAACTTTTTTTTTAAACTATTTTTTATAGCTTATAAATAAAAAATGAAGAATCTAATTGATGATTTTATACAAAAAGTAGAATCTCTTTCTTTGCATGGCTTGTTTTTTCAATATGTCGCACTGTGTCCTACCCGGACTTGGGCACATTATCAGCGATTATGTTATTTTCATTTAAATAAATATATGCAAGCTGGTTTATTATTACATGAATTGAGTTATAAAAATATCGATTCTCCCACTGGTTATGGTATTCAACCCGATCAATTAGACTGGGAAAGTTATACTTTAAGCGAGATTAAACGCTCACGGTCACATGAAGCCGCGTCGGAATTACAGCTCTTATTTTATTTGGCAGTCATGCATTATTACACAAAAAAAGACTGGAAAGGCCTGCTGCGTTATCCCAGTTTGCGTCAAACCAAAACGGTCTTGTTAGACGAAAGCGGTTTGGCGCGTTTGAGTGCCGCCTATGACGAAATTGCCGCGATTGTTAAACAAGAGACCCCGCCCCCGCCAGTCCAACGTCCTGTGTGCTGCGGTTGTTCTTTTCGGATGCTCTGTTGGCAAGAAAGCACAGAAGATAGTGATTTTTAAGGAAAAATAAAACATGGAAACTTTGTTTTTAACACGGGGCGTGCGCTTATCGCGCAAAGACAATACGATTTCGATTTATTGTCCGACCCAAAAAATAAGACGCGCGGTGCCTGTGGAAACGCTTAAACAAATTGTTGTCGCAGGGGTAACAGATTTAAACAGTGATCTGATCACTTTTTTAGGCAAAGCCGGGGTTCGGGTCTCTTTTTTGGATTATTACGGTTATTTTTCGGGATCGCTTGAACCCGCCAATCCTCATGCTTCGGGCAAAGTGCATCTTAAACAGGCCGAAAAAATTCTCAATTTAGAAACCCGTTTGTCTGTTGCCCGACTTTTGATTATGGCTGGCCTCAAAAATTGTGTGAATAATTTAAAATATTATCAATATCGTGGCAACATGCAATTAAGCGATTGGATCCAAGGCATGGAACACGCTTTAACGCAGATCGAAAGCGCAAAAACGCCAGAAATTTTAATGGGTTATGAAGGTCAAGCGCGCCAATATTATTATGCCGCCTGGGGAGAAATTGATCCGCGGCTGAATATAACAAAGCGCACGCGGCGTCCTCCCGGCGATGCGATCAATGCCTTGATTTCATTTTTGAATAGTTTAGTGTATGTGACGTGTCGGCATGAATTGAGTAAAACCCATCTGGATGTCACCTTAAGTTTTGTCCATTCGCCACAACAAGTCCGGGCTTCTTTGGCGTTGGATTTGGCCGAAGTGTTTAAGCCCGTTCTGACCGATCGTTTGATTTTTAAATTGATTCGAAAACGCCAAATTACAGAGGCCGATTTTGAACAGCATGCGGGAGCCTGTTTGTTGACAGAAAAAGGGCGCCGTCTGGTATTGGAAGCGTTTTCAGAACAATTAGATCAGCAAAGATTAGGCGATTTAGTCGGTTATAAACAGCTGATTTTGCGAGAGGCTTTTAAAATTGAAGCCCATGTTTTAGATATGAAACCCTATGAGGCTTATTTGCAAAGAAATTAATGAATTATAAGAAAAGAGAGGCAAACGATGTTTTTACTAGTCTGTTATGATGTGCCATCAGAACGCTGTGTGTTATATCACGATTTGCTCAATCGCTATTTGTTATGGAAACAAAATAGTGTGTTTATGGGCGATCTCACTGTCTCCACATACAAAAAATTGCGTGCAGAAATTAAAGCGATGCAAGATAAGGCAGATCGTGTGATGTTTTTGGAGTGTGCGAATCGGCATAATATCAATTTGGTTGTTTGTGAAAACATGATTGAAAAAAATGATACAAATCACAAAGCGAGTATGATACTGTGATTTTCATTTTACTCCTATCGTCAATCTTAAAAAATCTGATGCGCTCTACAGTTCATTTCCTTCAAAAAAGTACTATTTATGGAAAAAAAGGTATCATTTATATTGACAGATTAAAAAAAATGCCCTAAGAT